>NZ_JBIURL010000017.1:134977-179758 GCF_044740805.1 Streptomyces sp. NPDC088261 | reverse complement strand
GGACGTAAAGCGTGTTTTGTGGCGCATGGCTACCGTTAACGAAACAAGGGCTCGCACGCGCCGTAAAACATGCAGTCCGGACATACGTACCTCCGGAGGCCCCGCCCCCCGTCACCACGACACACCCAGCCCGTCCGGCGTTTGAGGACATCAGTAAGCCGCGCCCGCGCACCGGGCAGACGCCACGCGGAAGGAAGCCGCGCCCACCACCGGGGCGGAAGCTCAGCCTCGCCCGATCAACGGCATCGCGGTCGCCATCACCGTCGCGAACTGCACATTCGCCGACAGCGGCAGCTCCGCCATGTGCGTCACCACGCCCGCCACGTCCCCCACGTCCATCACCGGCTCCACCGCCACCTCCCCGTTCGCCTGCGGCACCCCCCTCCGCATGCGTTCCGTCATGTCCGTCGCCGCGTTGCCGACGTCGATCTGGCCGCACGCGATCCCGTACGCGCGGCCGTCCAGGGACAGGGACTTCGTCAGGCCCGTCACGGCGTGCTTCGTGGCGGTGTACGCGATCGAGTCCGGGCGGGGCGCGTGCGCCGAGACCGAGCCGTTGTTGATGATGCGGCCGCCCCGCGGATCCTGCGCCTTCATCTGGCGGAACGCCGCCTGCGCGCAGAGGAAGGTGCCCGTCAGGTTCGTGTCCACGACCTTCCGCCACGCCGAGAACGGCAGCTCGTCCACGGGCACGCCGCCGGGCCCGAACGTACCCGCGTTGTTGAAGAGCAGGTCCAGCCGCCCGTACCGTTCCCGCGCCGCCGCGAAGAGCGCGTCCACCTCCTCCGGGACGGTCACGTCCGTGGGAACGACCAGGACGCCGCCGCCCGCCGCGGAGGCGCCCGCCGCGGAGGCGACCCCCTCGGCCGTCTCCGTCAACGAAGAGGCCGTCCGGCCCGCCAGCACCAGCGACCACCCCGCACCGCCCAGCGCGAGCGACACCGCGCGCCCGATGCCCGAGCCCGCGCCCGTCACTAGTGCGATCTTGTGCTTGGAGTTGATCTCCCGCATGGCGTTCATGGGCCCGCAGTGTAGTTGAGGTACAGATAGGCGAGGCACGGACCGTCGCCGGGGGAGCCGTCAGGGGAGGGGCACATGACAGCCGCAGACCGCCACGCACCCGAACTCAGGGCCGCCGCCCAGCGCCTCGCGGCCCTGGCGCGGGCCGGAAGCCTTCCGCGCCGCCGCCTCCTCGCCGGCGCCGCCGCGCTCGCCTTCGCCGTCGGCCTCCCCCTCGCCGGCGTCGCGGGCGCCGCCGAGCTGGACGCCCGCAGGGTCGCGGCCGACCCGTTCACCCTCGGCGTGGCCTCCGGCGACCCCCGCCCCGACGGCGTCCTGCTCTGGACGAGGCTCGCGCCCGACCCGTACGTACCCGACAGCGGTCTGCCCCCCGAGCGTGTCCCCGTCGGCTGGGAGGTCGCCGCCGACGCGGGCTTCGCCCGGATCGTGGCGCGGGGCCAGGCGACCGCGCATCCCGAGTTCCACCACAGCGTGCACGTCGACGTACGGGGGCTCGACCCCGACCGCGTGTACTGGTTCCGCTTCCGTACCGGTACGTGGATCAGTCCACCGGGCCGGACCCGTACCGCCCCCGCGCCCGGCGCGTCGGTGAGCCGCCTCCGGTTCGCCGCCGTCTCCTGCCAGGCGTACCACGACGGCTACTTCACCGCGTTCAGGCACCTCGCCGAGGAGGACCTGGACGTCGTCTTCCACCTGGGCGATTACTTGTACGAGTACGCCGTGTCGTCCGCCGGCGGCGCCCGCGACTACACCGACCGCACCCTGCCCGCCGTCTTCAACCGCGAGACGGTGACCCTGGACGACTACCGGCTGCGCTACGCCCTCTTCAAGTCCGACCCCGACCTGATGGCCGCCCACGCCGCGCACCCGTTCGTCGTCACCTGGGACGACCACGAGACCGAGAACAACTACGCCGGCGACATCCCCGAGAACTCCGTGTCCCCGGAGGAGTTCCTGCTGCGCCGGGCCGCCGCGTACCGCGCGTACTGGGAGAACCAGCCGCTGGGCCCCCTCCAGGCGCCCTCGGGCCCGGACATGCGGCTCTACCGGCGGCTCCAGTACGGGCGGCTCGCCCAGTTCGACGTGCTCGACACCCGGCAGTACCGCTCCGACCAGGCGTACGGCGACGGCTGGCAGGTGCCGGGCCCGAAGTCCGAGGACCCCTCGCGCACGCTGACCGGCGAGACCCAGGAGCGCTGGCTGCTGGACGGCTGGCGGAGTTCGACGGCGGTCTGGAACGTCGTACCGCAGCAGGTGACCTTCGCCCGGCGCCGTACCGCCCCCACCGCCGGCTACAAGCTGTCGATGGACTCCTGGGACGGCTATCCGGCGTCCCGGCAACGGCTGATGGACGGGGCGGAGGCGGCCGGTCTCGCGAACCTCATGGTGCTGTCGGGGGACGTGCACACGGGGCACGCGTACGACCTCAAGAAGGACTGGGACGACCCGGACTCCCGCACGCTGGGCACGGAGATCGTGGCGACGTCCGTCACGAGCGGGAGGGACGGCCGGGACCGGCCCGCCGACTGGGAGACCTTCATGGCCGCCAATCCGCACATGAAGTTCTACAGCGGGCGGCGCGGTTACGTGAACGTCGAGCTGGGCCTCACGCGCGCCAGGGCGGACTTCCGTACGGTGGACGTGGTCACGGCGCCGGACAGCCCGGTCAGGACGGCGGCGTCCTTCGTGACGGAGGCGGGCGGCCCGGGCCTGACCCCGGCCTGACCGGCTGCTGCTCCAGTCCGCCGCCCATTACGCCGGCCCTCCAGCCCGTCCGGCGATTGAGGACATCGGTGAGCCGCGCCCCCACCGGTCCGCGGACGCCCGTCCGGCACGAAGCCCCCGCGATCGCGGACGGTCACCCCCCGGCGACAGCCGGAAACCGCACCCCGATCAGCGAACGCACCGCGTCCAGCGTCCGCATCACCGCCAGCGTGCCCTCCAGCGGCACCAGCGGGGACTCCGTCTCGCCCGCCCGCAGGCAGCGCATCACCTCGGCCGCCTCGTGCTGCATCCCCCACAGCCCGCCCGCCCCCGTGAGCCGCTCCTCCGTGATCTCCTCCGGCTCCGCGCCCGTCCGCCGCAGGACGAGGCGGTCCGGGGCGAAGAAGCCCGCCGGGATCTCGATCCGGCCCCTGGTGCCGGTGACGGTGGCGGTACGGGGTGTCTCGGCCGTCACCGAGCAGGTGAGGAGCGCCGTCGCGCCCGCGTCCCAGCCCAGCAGGATCCCCGTGTTGAGGTCGGCGCCCTCGGGGGAGAGCAGCGCGTCGGCCTGGATCCGGTCCGGTTCGCCGAGCAGCAGGTGGGCGAACGACACCGGGTAGACGCCGAGGTCGAGCAGCGCGCCCCCGCCCAGCGCCGGGTCGCGCAGCCGGTGTTCGGGCGGGAACGGGCCCTCCAGGCCGAAGTCCGCCTGTACGGTACGGATCTCGCCGATCGCCCCGTCCCGTACCAGCTCCACCAGGTGCCGGATCACCGGGTTGCAGTACATCCACATGGCCTCCATCAGGAAGAGCCCCCGCTCCCCGGCCAGCGCCACCAGCTCGCCCGCCTCCCGGGCGTCGAGCGTGAACGCCTTCTCGCAGAGCACCGGCTTCCCGGCGGTGAGGGCCAGCCCGGCGGCGGCGCGGTGCGCGGAGTGCGGGGTGGCCACGTACACGACGTCGACGTCCTCGTCGGCGACGAGCCCCGCCCAGCTGCCGTACGCGCGCGGGATCCCGAGCCGTCCGGCGAACTCCTTCGCCGAGGCGTCACCGCGCGAGCCGACCGCCACGATCTCGGCGTCCGGCAGAGCACCGACCTCGGTGACGAACCGCTCGGCGATGCCGCCCGTCGCCAGGACACCCCAGCGCACCGCCCGGCCGGCCGCCACGGGTGTCGCCCGCGCGCCCGGTGTCGCGGGTATGGGCTGTTCCGCTTCGGCTGTCATGTGCTGCCCGCCTCATTCGTAGGTGTTCACGGGTTCAGGTGTTCACGGGTTTCGCATGGATCCCGGACAAAGAGGTCCTGACCACTCCGCCTGAGCTGAGAGCATAGGTAAGGATTCAACGACATGGAGATGCGGATGCCTGACGGCGGGCGGACCACCGAAGGACGAGAAGGCCACATAGGACCGGCGCGACTCCTGCCGGACGCGGCCAAGAGGCCGCCGCGGGAGGCGGGTTCGCACCCGGCCGGGACGGCGGGGAAGCTGCCGGGACAGCGCCAGGCACCTCCCCAGGACGCGCATCCGCTCACGGAGAATCCCACCACCGCCCGCCGGGCCGGGCTCCTCGTCACCCTCGTCCTGGGCGGGCTCACGGCCCTTCCGCCGCTCTCCATGGACATGTACCTCCCCGCGCTGCCCGACGTCACCGGCTCGCTCGCCGCGCCCGCCGCCACCGTCCAGATCACCCTCACCGCCTGCCTGATGGGCATGGCGCTCGGCCAGATCGTCGTCGGGCCCATGAGCGACCGGTGGGGCAGACGCAGACCGCTGCTCCTCGGCATGGTCGTCTACGTCCTCGCCACCGCCCTCTGCGCCGTCGCCCCCAACGTCGAACTCCTCATCGGCGTCCGCCTCCTCCAAGGGCTGGCGGGCTCCGCGGGCATCGTCATCGCCCGGGCCGTGGTGCGCGACCTGTACGACGGGGTGGAGATGGCGCGGTTCTTCTCCACGCTGATGCTGATCTCCGGTGTCGCGCCGATCATCGCGCCGGTGATCGGCGGCCAGGTGCTGCGGCTCACCGAGTGGCGGGGCATCTTCCTCGTCCTCACCGTGATCGGCGCGCTGCTCACGTTCGTGGTGTGGAAGTGGCTGCACGAGACCCTGCCCGAGGAGAAGCGGCACAGCGGGGGTGTCGGCGAGGCGCTGCGTACGATGCGCGGGCTGCTCGCCGACCGGGTGTTCACCGGCTACATGCTGGCGGGCGGTCTCGCCTTCGCCGCGCTGTTCGCGTACATCGCGGCCTCGCCCTTCGTCGTCCAGGAGATCTACGGCGCCTCGCCGCAGATGTTCAGCCTGCTCTTCGGCGTCAACTCCGTGGGGCTGATCGTGGTCGGCCAGATCAACGGCAAGCTGCTCGTCGGCCGGGTGAGCCTGGACCGGGTGCTCGGCTTCGGGCTGGCGGTCATCCTGCTCGCCGGGGTGGCGCTGCTGCTCATGACGACCGGGGTGTTCGGCCGGGTGGGGCTCTTCCCGGTCGCGGCGGGCCTGTTCGTCCTGATGTCCGCGATGGGCCTGGCGATGCCCAACACCAACGCGCAGGCGCTGATGCGTACTCCGCACGCGGCCGGTTCGGCGTCCGCGCTCATCGGTACGTCGTCGTTCCTGATCGGGGCCGTGGCCTCGCCGCTCGTCGGGATCGGCGGCGAGGGGACGGCGGCGCCGATGGCCCTGGTCCAGGTGGTGAGCGCGGCCGGTGCGATCGGCTGCTTCCTGGGGCTGGTACGGCCCTGGCGTCGGCCGACGCGCTAGGGCGTGTCCGCGAAGTGGGGTCTGGCTCGCGGCGTCTGGCACGCGCGCTCGCGGCGTTGTCGGACCCACCCCGTACGTCCAGTACGGGGTGGGTCCTCCGCCTTGCGATCGCACGCACCAGATGCCGCGAGCCCCGCCCTCCGGGCGGACGACCCCACTTTGCGGACACGCCCTAGGCGCGCAGTGGGTACGCCGTCAGGTGCGGCCGGTCGCGGGCGTCCGTCCAGGGGAAGAGCCCCATGCCCGCCGTACTCCCGCCCGGCAGCCGTACGTTGGGGGCCAGCGCCACCGGCTCGGGCTCCCCGGCCGTCAGGTCCACCACGACCGGGCTGCCGCCGCCCGCCAGCGCGTCCGTCACCGAGCGGGCCAGGGCCGCGCCGTACGCCGTGCCCTCGTTTGTTACGGCGGTGAGGGTCAGCGGACCCGTGCCGTCCGCCTCCTCGAAGCAGTGGCCCTTCCGGGTCGCCAGGTCGAACGCGAGGCGGCCGGCGATCAGGTAGCGGCCGGTGGGGGAGAGGGCGGGCTGCGGCGCGTCGACGGGCGCGAGCGCGGGCCTGCGGCAGCGGGTACGGGCCAGCACCTTGCCGGTGGTCAGGTCGTGGACCGCCCAGGTCTCGTGCGTGGCCGTGTCCTTGGCGCCCTTCCTGCCCTGCCACCGGGCGAGGATCCGGCCCGGTGCCACGGAGGACAGCACTCCGGAGGCGGGCGCGGTGCCGGTGGGGGCGACGGTACGGCTGAACCAGCCGCCGCGCACCCAGAATTCGGCCGCGCCGCCCACGAGGACGCCCTGCTCGGTCACGGCGCGCAGTTCGGTCAGCCGGCCGCACTCCCGGCAGCCCTTCGGCCGGCCGAGCGCGCCGGGCTCCACCCGGGACACGGCGCCGGTCGCCGGGTCGACCACCGCGCCGGTGGCCTTCCCGTCGCTGATCAGCACGCGGGAGCCGGCGGTGGTCACGACGGGGGCGGCGGGCCAGGGCACTTCGACGCGGTGGCGGGCGCCGGTGGCCGCGTCGTACACGTCGAGGGAGACGATCGTGTCGGAGGGGGCGGGGGCGGGGGCGGTCGCGTCGAGCTTTCCGTACGACCAGGTCACGAAGTAGGCGCGGCCGTCGGCGGCGGTGACGTTCAGCAGGCGCGGGGCGAGGCCGGGGGCGAACAGCGGGCGGGTGGGCGCGCCGTCCCAACCGCGCTTCCCCGACGCCGGGTCGAGCGTCCGGAGCCGGAAGCGGTTGCCTCCGGCGCTCTCCAGGTGGGCGAGGCGGGTCGCGGTGCCGGAGCCGGCGAGCGCGTACGGGAGCGCGTTCGCGGGCGCGTCGGTGGGCGGGGCGCCGGCGATCTCCCAGCCGTGGGCGGGGTCGTAGGCGGGCGGGACGGTGAGCCGGGCCAGGGGTGCGGCGCTCCCGGCCCCCGGCTTCCGGTCCGCCCGGGCGCCCTTGGCTTCGATGCCGTTCTCTCTGGCGCCGTCGCGGTAGGCGGCGAGGAGGACGACGAACGCCACCACGATGGCGCCGGCCAGCAAGGACAGGCGTAACGCCCGCTGTCTCATGGTTCCCCCGGGGTGAGATCGGCCGCGGGGCCGCGGGTGCGGCGGGGGCGGCGTTCGTCAGCGTAGGCGTGGTCCTCGCCTTTTGTCCTCGCGCCGGACGGGCGTCTGCGCCCCGGTGGGGGGCGCGGCTTCCTTCTTTGTCCTCGCGCCGGACGGGCTCTGTTTGTGGCGTCTGCCCGGGGCGCGGGCGCGGCTTACTGATGTCCTCAATCGCCGGACGGGCTTGGTGGTGCCCGCTGCGGGCCGTCTTTTCCGGTGCGGGTTGTTGCCGGGGGCCGGGCAGGGGTCGTGTCCTGCACTGCATGTTTTACGTCGCGTGCGCGCCCTCGTTTTGTTTGACGGTAGTCATGCGACACAAAACACGCTTTACGTTCCGGACACGACCCCTGCCCGTCCCCCTTCCAGGCCCGCGCACAAGACAACCGACGGCCCGTCGGGCGAGGGGCGGAGCCGAGTGCCCCGCGCCCGGGGGCAACCCGGGCCCTCCCGGAGGAACCTCCAGCCCGTCCCGACGCACCCCGACCTGCCCGGACGCCCCTCTCCAGCCCGTTCCGACGTACCCCCCAGCCCGTCCGGCGTTTGAGGACATCCCTGACCCGCACCGGCGCACCGCGCAGGGGCACCATCCAGCCCGCCCGGACGCACCCCCAGCCCGTCCGGCGTTTGAGGACTATCAGTGAGCCGGGCCCGCGCAACGGACCGCAGGACCCCGGGGGCGGGCGGGGTCGTTCAGTTCACCCTCGGCGTGAGGGGGGTGGGGTCGGAGGAGGTGCGTGTGGCCGGACGTAAAGCGTGTTTTGTGGCGCATGGCTACCGTTACGCAAAACAAGACCTTGCACGCGCCGTAAAACATGCAGTCCGGACATACGTGCCTCCGGAGGCCCCGCCCCCCGTCACCACGACACACCCAGCCCGTCCGGCGTTTGAGGACAAGTAGTAAGCCGCGCCCGCGCCCCGGGCAGACGCCACAAACCCAGCCCGTCCGGCGCTTGAGGACAAGCAGTGGGCCGCGCCCCCCACCGGGGCGCACACGCCCGTCCGGCGCGAGGACAACAGTGAGCGCCACGGACACCTCGCGGCGGTGCGTACCATTTGGCGGTGAACGCCGACACCTCCTCCACCACGAACACCTTGCGCGCAACCCTCGCCGGGCTCCTCGACGGCCTCCCGCCCAAGACCGCCGCGCAAGCCGTGGAGCGGCTCATCGCGAACTACCGGGGGGAAACCCCCACCGGCACGCCCCTGTTGCGCGACCGTTCGGACGTCGCCGCCTACGCCGCGTACCGGATGCCCGCGACGTTCGAGGCGGTACGGGCCGCGCTGGACGCGCTCGCGGACGCCGCGCCCGGCTGGGTGCCGGCCAGCCACCTGGACGTGGGCGGCGGCACCGGCGCGGCCGTGTGGGCGGCGGACGCGACGTGGGCGGAGCCCCGTACCACCACCGTCCTGGACTGGGCGGAACCCGCCCTCGCGCTCGGCCGGGAGCTGGCCGAACGCTCCGGCCTCCCCGCGCTGCGCACCGTCGAGTGGCGGCGCGCCAGGATCGGCACCCCGCTCGCCCTGCCCGACACCGACCTGATCACGGTCTCGTACGTCCTGAACGAACTGACCGGGCGCGACCGGAGCGCGCTCGTCGCCGACGTGGCGCGCGCGGCGCGGGCCGTGGTGATCGTGGAACCGGGCACCCCCGACGGCTACTTGAGGATCATCGAGGCCCGGCGGCAGCTCATCGGCGCGGGTCTGCGCGTCGCCGCGCCCTGCCCGCACGACGGCGCCTGCCCGATCGAACCGGGCACGGACTGGTGCCACTTCGCGGCCCGGGTCGCCCGCTCCTCCCTGCACCGGCAGGTGAAGGGGGGCTCGCTGCCGTACGAGGACGAGAAGTTCAGCTATGTGGCGGCGGTTCGCTTCGAGCCGCAGCCCGTGCGGAACCGGGTCGTCCGCAAGCCGCAGATCCGTAAGGGTCAGGTGCTGCTGGAGCTGTGCACCCCGGCGGACGGGCTGCGCGGCGAGACGGTCACCAAGCGGCACGGCGAGCTGTACCGGGCGGCTCGCGACACGGCGTGGGGCGACGCGTGGCCCCCGCCCGGCCCCGGGGCCGGTGGCGCGCACGAGCAGGGCGAGTAGAACAAGCAGGGCGAATAGGCGGACACCTCGCTTCGGTCGTGATTCGTTCGGGTGATTCCCTCGGTCGGTGTCCCGGCGGTGGTGAGACGATACGTCTCGCCTCCTCCCGTTGGTAGATTCACGTCATGGCCGACAGCAGGGCACCCGACTCCACCCGCCGCAGCGACCGGTCCCGCCGGGCGATCCATGACGCCGCGCTCGCCCTGGTCACCGAGGTCGGCTACGCGAAGACCACCGTCGAGGGCATCGCGGCCCGGGCCGGAGTCGGCAAGCAGACGATCTACCGGTGGTGGCCCTCGAAGGCCGCCGTCCTCCTCGAAGCCTTCCTCGACCTCACCGAGCAGGCCGCCCGCGCCGCCGCCGACGGGGCGGCCACGTACGAGATCCCCGACACCGGTGACCTGGCCGCGGACCTCAAGCTGGTGCTGCGCGCCACGGTCGACGAGATGAACGATCCCGCCTTCGACCTCCCCTCACGCGCGCTCGCCGCCGAGGGGATCGTCAACGCCGAACTGGGCGCCGAGTTCGCCCGCAAGCTCCTCGAACCCCAGCTCCAGCTCTACGTGAAGCGGCTGCGGGCCGGTCAGGAGGCCGGTGACGTACGGCGGGACCTCGACCTCCGTATCGCCCTGGAACTCCTCGCGGGCCCCCTCGCGCACCGCTGGCTGCTCCGTACCCTCCCGCTCACCCACGCCTACGCGGACGCCGTCGCCGACTACGCCCTGTACGGTCTCGCCCCGCGCGGCTGACCGGGGGACGACCGGCGACGACCCGGCGGACCACCGGCGGCTCGTCCGTGGCCGACCCCCGGCTGGGGAGGTCGGCCACCCGGGAGGCAGGATGGTGCGACCATGGAAGAGGCCGCAGGGGCCGGCGTGAGGTGTGTGAGGGGATAGATGGGCGACGACTTCGGCCGCTACCGCGGCACGGACAGCAGGATTCCCCAGTGGTTGCGCAGGCGTGCCAAGAAGAGCGCCGAGGCGCTCGACGGGGCGGCGGCCAATCGTGAGGCACTGTTGCTCGCCGTGGCCGACGCCGGTATGCCCGTCTCGCCCGCGGCCCATCCCGTCGGCTACCGCTGTTCCTGTGAGCGGATCGGCTGTCCGACCCCGGCCCGGCACCCCATCTCCTTCGCCTGGCAGACCCAGTCCACCACCGACCGCGCCCAGATCGAGCGGTGGGCCCGCAACCAGCCCCAGGCCAACTTCATCACCGCGACCGGCATGATCCACGACGTGCTGGACGTACCGCTGGAGGCGGGCAGCCGGGCGCTGGAGCGGCTCCTCGAACGGTCCGTGGACGTCGGCCCGGTGGCCGACTCCGGCGGCGACCGCATGCTCTTCTTCACCGCCACCCGGGGCACCCCGGAGGACGAGGACGAGTGGTGGCCCTGCGAACTGGACTGCCACCCCGAGACGATGGACGAGCACCCGGGGCTGCGCTGGCACTGCCGGGGCAGTTACGTCCTCGTACCGCCCGCGCGGCTCCCCGGCGACCTGGCGGTGCGCTGGATCCGCGGCCCCGAGCTGCCGCTCCCCGATCCCCTGACGCTGCTGGAGACCCTGACGGACGCGTGCGCGCGGTACGCGGGCGAGAACGGCGAACTGGACCCGCACGCGGTGGCCTGGCCCCTGGGCCGCTGAACGACCGCGCCGGCGGGCCGCGTTACGAGCCCACCGCCCCCGTCACGCCCTGCAAGCGGCCCAGGACGTCGACCTGGCCGGAGGCCGTCCCGCCCGCCCCTGCGCGCGGGACGACCACCGCCTGGTTCGACATCCACTCCTTCGTCACGGTGTTGGTCACCGTGCCGGTCATGAGCGCCTTCACGTCCGGGCTCACCTGCGGCCGCAGCCCCTTCGCCGCCGTCTGCCGCTCGAAGAAGCGCGTGGCGAAGAAGACGAACGCGCCCCCGTCCTCCGTCGCCAGCCCGACCGGCGCGAAGTCCCCGCCGTTCAGGGGCTGGTCGACGTACTGCTGGGTGAACCCCGGTACCCGCGCCCGCTTCTGGCGGTCCGCCCGCCACTCGGTGGTGTGCGGCCCCGGCGCGAAGTGGGCGGGCCGCCCGGTCCGCAGGTACGAGGTGTACTCGGTGCTCAGCACCTTCGGCGCCACCGCGAAGTTCGAGTCCTCCGGCGATATCGCCTCGCCCCAGCCGTCCTTGTCGGTCTTGAAGGCCGGCACCGCGCCCTTGGACAGGATCGCCAGATACGCGACCTCCCACGGACGGTCCTTGGCGTTCCGTACGAACACCAGCACCCAGTTGTTGTCCTGCGGCCCGCCGTCCACGTCCCGGTTGCTGTCGGTGTCCGCGAGGAAGAACCGCGGCCAGCCCGCCTTCTTGGGGATGGTGAACTTCGCCTCGGTCAGTTCCAGCGGTACGTGCCGGGGGTTGCCGCCCGGATCCGTGACGCTCCGCGACTTCAGCCCGGCCTGGTTGATCGCGCCCAGCGCGCCCGTGACCTGCTCCGCGTCCAGCGCCGGATCGAACGCCAGGTCCGAGGCGTTGTACGCGTCGGTGAAGACCTTCAGCGCCCGCGCGGCCTCACTCCGCGTCGCCGACGGTACGACCGCCAGCTCCCCGTGCACCGTCACGCACCCGCTCGCCGTCAGTGACAGCGACGTGACCGCCGCCAGCCCCACCACTGCCCGCATCGGCCTCATCATCGGTCGCCTTCTGCTCCTCGGCCCCGCCCCCGCCTCCAACTGACCGTCCGAACCATACCGGGGCCAGGAACAGCGCGAGTGTCGGGACCAGGTAGAGCAGCCACACGACCAGCTGGACCACGGTGGGATCCGGCTGGAAGTTGAAGACGCCCTTGAGGAGGGTGCCGTACCAACTGTCCGGCGGGATCGTGGAGCTGATGTCGAAGGCCTTGTCCGACAGGCCGCCGATGTGGTCGGCCTCCTGGAGGTCGTGCACCCCGTACGCGAGCACACCCGCCGCGACGACGACCAGCATCCCGCCGGTCCAGGTGAAGAACTTCGCCAGGTTGATCCGGAGCGCGCCCCGGTAGAAGAGCCACCCCAGCACCACGGCGGTGGCGAGCCCCAACAGGACGCCGGCCAGCGGCTCGTACGTGCCGTCCTGCGACGCGCGCACCGACGCCCAGACGAACAGCGCCGTCTCCAGGCCCTCGCGGCCCACCGCGAGGAACGCCGTCGCGACCAGCGCGCCCGTGCCCATCGCCAGCGCCGCGTCGAGCTTCGCCCCCAGGTCCGCCTTGAGGTGCCTGGCCGTACGCCGCATCCAGAAGACCATCCACGTCACCAGGCACACCGCGACGATCGACAGCGAACCGCCCAGCGTCTCCTGCGCCTCGAACGTCAGCTCCTGCGAGCCGTATTCGAGCCCGAAGCCGAAGGCGAGCGCCAGCACGATCGCGACCGAGATCCCGATCCAGATGGGCCGCAGCGCGTCGCGCCGGCCCGTCTTCACGAGGTACGCGACGAGGATGCAGACGACGAGACTGGCCTCCAGGCCCTCTCGCAGACCGATCAGGTAATTGCCGAACACGGCGGGTCCCTTCTGCTCTCTCTGCTCAGGAGACCAGCGTCCGGCCCCACCAGTCGTCCTTGTCCCGGACGCCCGGCGGGATCGCGAAGACCGCTGAACCCACGTGCTGGATGTAGTCGTTGAGCGCGTCGGAGCGCGCGAGGGACTGCTGTACGGGGATGAACGCGTCCCGCACGTCCCGTTGGTAGGCCAGGAAGAACAGGCCCGCGTCGAGCCGGCCGAGCCCGTCCGTACCGTCGGTGAAGGAGTAGCCGCGCCGCAGCATCCGTACCCCGTGATGGGAGTCCGGGTGCGCGAGCCGCACATGCGCGGTCGGCAGCATCGCCTTGAGGTTGGGCTTGTCGTGCTCGTGCGCCTTGCCGACCGCCGCGCCCTCGCCCTTGTCCCGGCCGAAGATGTCCTCCTGCTCCTGGAGGGAGGTGCGGTCCCAGCTCTCGATCCGCATCGAGATCCGGCGCGCGACCAGGTAGGACCCGCCGGCCAGCCAGCCGGCCCCGTCCTTCGCCGACACCCACACGTGCCGGTCGAGCGCGGCCGTGTCCGTCCCGTCGATGTTGCTGGTGCCGTCCTTGAACCCGAAGAGGTTACGGGGGGTCTGGGCGCCCGGAGTCGTCGACGACGTCTTGCCGAAGCCCAGTTGGGACCAGCGGACCGCGACCTTGCCGAAGCCGATGCGGGCGAGGTTGCGGATGGCGTGCACGGCGACCTGCGGATCGTCCGCGCACGCCTGCACGCACAGATCGCCGCCGGTGCGCGCCGGGTCGAGGTTGTCGCCGGGGAACACGGGCAGGTCCACCAGCGCGTCGGGCCGCCTGCCCTCCAGGCCGAACCGGCCCTTGGCGAAGAGCGAGGGGCCGAAGCCGACGGTCAGGGAGAGCCGGGACGGCTTGAGCCCCAGCGCCTCGCCCGTGTCGTCGGGCGGCGCCTCGGCGAGCCCGCCGTACGCGCCGTCGCCGACCGCCTGGCCCGCGGTCATCCGCTCGGCGGCCCGCGTCCAGTCCTTGAGGAGCTGGACCAGCTCGGCGCGGTCCTTCGTCGTCACGTCGAACGACGCGAAGTGCAGACGGTCCTGTACGGGGGTGGCGATCCCGGCCTGGTGCGTGCCGTGGAAGGGGACCGCCGCGCCGCTCTCCGCGGCGGGCTCGGTCGGGTCCCCGCCGCGCACCGCCGCGACGGTGCCGCCGGCCGCGACGGCACCGAGCGCGAGCCCGGCGCCGCCCCAGCCGAGGAGGGAACGGCGGGAGGGCGCGGGGGCGTTGGCCGCCCGGGCGGCGGGCCCGCGCTCGCTCTGGGGTCCGGGCCCGCGCTCGGGCTCGGGAGAGCTCTCGGTCGTCTGGTCGTTCACGGCGTACCCGTTCCCTTTCCGTGCCTGATGCCTGAGGCCCGACTACTTGACGACGGCGGCGGCGAGCCGGGAAAGCGGCTCCGCGAGCGCGTTCACCGCGTCGGAGAGCTCCTTGCGCTGCGGCTCACGGACCGTGTCGTACGAGACGAACTCGTACGAATCGGCCCCGCCCGTACGGTACTTGTCGAGCAGCGTGTTCAGCGCGGCGAACTGCTTGTCCAACTCCGTCACCAGCGCCGCGTCGTTCTTCCCCGCGACCGGCTTCAGCAGCTCGTACGACTGCTGCGCCCCCTCGACGTTGGCCTTGAAGTCGACCAGGTCGGTGTGGCTGTAGCGGTCCTCCTCGCCGGTGATCTTGCCGGAGGCGACCTCGTCGAGCAGTTCCTTGGCGCCGTTGGCCATGGAAGTCGGCGTGATGACGGCCTTGCCGACCCGCTTCTGCCAGTCGGCCAGGTCCTTGTCCAGCTCGTCGGCGAGGGCCGGGGCGTCCGGGCTCAGCTTCTTGTCCTGCCAGAGTTCCTTCTCCAGCCGGTGCCAGCCGGTCCACTTCTGGCCCTTCTCCAGGCCGTCCGCGCGGGTGTCGACCAACGGGTCGATGTCACCGAAGGATTCGGCGACGGGCTCGGTGCGCTCCCAGCCGATGCGGGAGGGCGCGTATGCCTTCTTCGCGCCCTCGAGGTCCCCGGCGCGCACGGCGTCGGTGAAGACCTTCACCTTCGGCAGCGTGGCATCGGCCTGCTCCTGGGCGTACTTGCGGTACGCGGCGACCGCGGCGTCCTTCTCCGGGCTGCGCGCGACGGCCGTACCGCCGGTGACGGTGACCTTCTGGCGGATGCCGTCGCCCTTCATGCCGGGCTTGCAGGCGATTTCGTACGAACCGGACTTCACCTCGGCGGTCAGCGTGGCCTTGGTGCCGGGCCCGATGTTCTCGCGCTCCGTCACGATGCGGTCGTCCGGGAAGAGGAGGTAGACCTCGGTGACCTTCGAGCCCTTGTTCTCGACGGCCAACTCGACGTGGCCCGACGGGAACTCCTTCTTCGACACCTCGCAGGAGGTGTCCTTCGCCGTGACCCGGACGGCGTCGCCGCCGGCCTTGGCGTCGCTCTTGTCGGCACATCCCGTGACGGCGGTCAGGGCGGCCACCGCGGCGATCGCGGAGACGACGGAGAGGCGGGCAGGGCGCATGCGGGACTCCACAAGGGTGGTGACGAGGGACGGGACGTGGGTGAGGCAGACCTAACTTAACGAAGGCTTACCTGGCTTTGCCCCCTTCGTCCAGTGATTCGGATCTCACTCCCCGCGCCCGGACACGGCGGGATCACGGGTGCTCCACGGGCCGCCCACGGTTGGGTCAAGCGGAGGTCAAGGAGTCCGATTCGCCTGGTTCGAGGTGCCGTTCACCGAGGCCGTTCCGCGGCGTCGATGTCCTGTTCGAAAGTGCGGGGCCCCGGGTGTTTGAATGCGCGGGTGACTGACATCGCGCGGGTGAATGACATCGACGTACTCAGCGTCTTCTGCGGGGCCGACGGCCGGCACGGCAACACCCTCGGCGTCGTGCGCGAGGGCCGGGACCACCCCGACCGCGCCGACCGGCAGGCGATCGCCGCCGGACTCGGCTACAGCGAGACCGTGTTCGTCGACGACCCCGAGCGCGGTGTGGTCGACATCTACACCCCGGGCCTGCGGCTGCCGTTCGCCGGCCACCCCCTCGTCGGGACGGCCTGGCTGCTCGACCTGGAGTCGGTGAACCCGCCCGCGGGCGAGGTGTGGGTGCGCCAGGACGGCGAGTTCACCTGGATCACCGCCCGCCCCGAATGGGCGCCGCCGCGGCAGCTCCGGCAGTACGGCTCCGTCGCCGAGGTCGACGCCCTGCCCGCCCCGCCGCCCGGCGAGGGCTGGCTCTACGCCTGGGCGTGGCAGGACGAGGCGGCGGGACGGGTCAGGGCGCGCGGCTTCCCGCGCCGGGACGACGGCATCGTGGAGGACGAGGCGACGGGGGCGGCGGCGCTGCTGCTCACGGAACAGCTGGGCCGCGCGCTGAACATCACGCAGGGCCGGGGCTCGCAGATCCTCACCGCGCCGGCTCCCCGGGGCGAGATCGAGATCGGCGGCCGGGTGCGGCTGCATCAGGAGCGCTAGGCGCGGCCGGGGGTGGCCGGCACCGTCACGCGTCACGCCTCACGCGCTGCGCGAGAACTCGTCCCCCAGCTCACGGAAGACCGCGCCGTTGAAGTCGAACGCCCGCTTGCACTCGTCGACGATCCGCTGCTTCTCCAGGTCGTCGGCCGCCACCGCGTCCAGCAGTTCGCGGTAGTCGCGCTTGAACGCGGCCGGGTTCGGGATCCCCTCGAAGACGTAGAAGCGGACCCCGTCCCCCTTGCGCGCGAAGCCCCACGCCTTCTCCGCCCGGTCGCGGATGATCTGGCCGCCGGACAGGTCACCCAGATAGCGGGTGTAGTGGTGCGCCACGTATCCGCCGGGCCACACGCGGGCGCACTCCTCCACCCGCGCCGCGTACGCGGCGGTCGCGGGGAGCGGTTCGAGGCCCGTACGCCACTCCGTACCGCACAGATGCGCCAGATCGCGCTCCAGCTCCGGCGTGCGCGCCAGCTCGCGCCGGATGAACGGCCCGGCGACCGGATCGTCCGCGAGCGCGTCGGAGGCGCCTTCCAGCGCGCGGTACACGAACCACAGCTGCTGGGTGTAGCGGGTGTACGCGTCCACCCCGAGCCGGCCGCCCAGCAGGTCGCCCATGAAGGGCGAGGTCTCGGCCCGCGTGTGCTGTTCGTGGGACGCGACGCGGATCAGGGTGGAGAACGGTGTACCGACGGTGACGGTGCGTGCGTCCAAGGCGGGCCTCCGGGGACCGAGGGGGACGGGAGCACCGGAAGTGCCCACGGTGGCAGCACGGGGGCTTGCCACCACGGATCCTCCTACTTAGGCTTACCTAAGTCAACTGGTTCCCGACGTCCTGTCGGTAAAACGCTACCCGCCTCCCACCAGGGGCGCTCGCCCGGAGAGGCCCGCCGGGAGGCCGGGGAGACCTGCCGCGGAGGCTCAGGGAAGCGTGAGGATCTCCGCGCCGGTGTCCGTCACCACCAGGGTGTGCTCGAACTGCGCCGTCCGCTTCCGGTCCTTCGTCACGACGGTCCAGCCGTCGTCCCACATGTCGTGCTCGTACGTACCGAGCGTGAGCATCGGCTCGATGGTGAAGGTCATGCCGGGCCTGATGACGGTCGTGGCGTGCGGGCTGTCGTAGTGCGGGACGATCAGTCCGGAGTGGAAGGACGTGTTGATCCCGTGGCCGGTGAAGTCCTTGACGACGCCGTAGCCGAAGCGCTTGGCGTACGACTCGATGACCCGCCCGATCACGTTCAGCCGGCGCCCCGGCCGCACGGCCTTGATCGCGCGGTTCAGCGCCTCGCGGGTCCGCTCGACGAGCAGGGTCGATTCCTCGTCCACGTCACCGCAGAAGTAGGTGGCGTTGTTGTCGCCGTGCACGCCGCCGATGTACGCGGTGACGTCCAGGTTCACGATGTCGCCGTCGCGGAGCACCGTGGAGTCCGGGATCCCGTGGCAGATCACCTCGTTGACCGACGTGCAGAGGGACTTGGGGAAGCCCCGGTAGCCGAGCGTCGAGGGGTAGGCGCCGTGGTCGCACATGTAGGCGTGGGCGACCCGGTCCAGCTCGTCGGTGGTCACCCCCGGCGCGATGTGCTTCGCGGCCTCCTCCATCGCCCGCGCGGCGATGCGCCCCGCGATCCGCATCAGCTCAATCGTTTCGGCGGATTGGATCTCCGGCCCGGTGTACGGGGTAGGAGCGGGTTTCCCGACATATTCGGGGCGCCGGATGTTTCCGGGAACGGAACGTGCGGGAGAGAGCTCCCCTGGTACGAGCAGCGACTGGCCAGACATGCCAACGAGTCTATCCAGCGTCGCGGCGGCGGCCGGGGGGCAGCATGGCGTCAGGGACGACGACATGGACGACGACATCGAGGACGTCACGAACGACGTCCTCGACGACGGAGAAGAAAGGGAGCCGGGCATGGCCCTGTTCAAGAAGCGCACGGTGGGCAAGCCGGGCGAGTGGTACTACTGCCTGGAGCACGGCAAGGTCGAGGAGGGCCCCGAGTGCCCGGCCAAGGACCGCTTCGGCCCGTACACGTCCCGCCAGGAGGCGGAGCACGCGATGGAGACGGCGAAGGAGCGGAACACGGAGTGGGAGAACGACCCCAAGTGGCACGACAGGCCGGGCGGCGGCAGCTAGGGCGTGTCCGCGAAGTGGGGTCTGGGTGGCGGGGGAGCGTGTACGGCCCCTCCCGCCCCCTCACCCCGCGGGCAGCGAGGTGGTCGGCGGGGCCGGGGCCGTCGGCGGTGCGGGCGCGGTCGGCGGTGTGAGCGCCTCCTGGTGCGCGCGGCGGCGCATCGCGTCCTCGTCCGTGCTCGCGTCGTACGTCACCAGCTTGGGCAGGACCGCCGACAGCAGGCCCACCGACGCCAGGCAGGCCAGCCCGCCGCCCCACACCGCCGGGCGGGTGCCGGTCCAGCCGGCCATCGCACCCGCCCTGACCTGCCCGAGCTGGGGGCCGACGCTGTACGACAGCACCTCGATGCCCGCCAGGCGGCCGCGCAGCTCCTCCGGGATCGTCTGGTTCCAGATCGTCGAGCGGCCCAGGCCGCTCAGCATGTCGCCCGCCCCGGCGAAGGCCAGGCAGACCAGCACCACCCACACGTGGGAGAACCACCCGGCCGCCGTGATCGCCAGCCCCCACCCGGCCGCGCCGCACACCACGAACAGCCCGTGCCGCCGCACCCGTGAGGTCCAGCCGCTGGTCAGGCTGAGCAGCACGGAGCCGACCGAGCCCGCCGCGTACATCAGCCCCAGCGACCACTCCGCGCCGAGGTCGTCCGCGAGGAACGGGAAGATCGAGTTCGGGAAGGCGAAGAGCATCGCCGCCAGGTCGACCGCGTACGTCCCGAGGAGGACCGGTCTGCTCCACGCGTACCGCGCGCCCTCCGCGATGCCCCGCAGCGACGGCTTCCGCGCGTCGTGCGCGGCCGGCGCGGGCGACAGGCGCAGACACATCAGTACGGAGACGGCGAAGCCCAGGATCGTGATGCCGTACGCCGGGGCGTGACCGGCGAACGCCACGACCACGCCCGCCAGCGACGGCCCCGCGATCGCGCCCATCTGCCAGCGCACGGCGTTCAGCGCGGCGGCGGCCGTGAGCTGGTCGTGCGGGACGATCCTGGCCAGCAGCGAGTCCAGCGCGGGGCGCTGGAGCCCGGCGAGCGCGGAGACCCCCGCGGCCACCACGTACAGCGGCCAGAGCAGCGGCTCCGGCAGCAGCGCGTTCACGAGCAGCACCCCGGCCAGCACGCCGAGCCCGGCCTCGGTGAGCAGGATGACCTTGCGCCGGTCGACGGCGTCGGCGAGCGCCCCGCCGTACAGACCGAAGACGACCAGCGGCACCAGCTCGACCGCGCCCATCGCGCCCACCGCGAGGGGGGAGTCGGTCAGATCCTTGATCTGGAGCGGCAGGGCGATCATCGCCATGAAGCTCGCGAAGTTCGTCACCAGCCCCTGGACCCAGAGGAGCCGGAAGTCCCGGGAGGAGCGGAGCGGGGAGAGATCCGGCAGGAGCGCGGCGAACATCTTGGTCACAGGGGGCCATGTTGCGGCCGGAAGCCTGTAGAGGGCAACCGGTTTACGGCGGCCGGTCCGCCTTCCGCTCCCGCCGCCGCCCGGGATCTCACCAACGGGACGGCGGCGGCGCCGTCAGCTGGTCGGCCAGCCGGGACAGCCGGTCGCGGAAGCGCCGCTTCCCCCGCTGGGCCGGCAGGCTGTTCTCCCCGGCCGCCGCGGACACCAGGTGCTGCACGATGTCCAGGTCCACGCCGTGCGCCGCGTCCGCCGCCACCGTCAGCGCCTCGTGCGCCAGACCGCGCACTTCCACGTCCCCGCCGTCGAGCGACAGCACCGTCGCCCCCGCCCGCCGCGCGTCGTGCACCCGCTCCAGCAGCCCGGCGTCCGGCCGCTCCGGCGCCACCACCAGCAGCGTCTCCCCGCGCCCCGCCGCCTCCAGCCGCCCCAGGCCGACGGCCAGATGGGCCGGGTCCCCGTCCCGCACCCGGTGCCGTACGAGCGTCGGATTCAGCTCGGGCTGCCCGGACCAGGCGGCCTCGTCCACCAGATGCGCGGCCAGGTGCCACGGCTCGTACGCCTCGGTCCCGACCAGCAGCAGCCCCCCGCCGTGCGGCACGACGGAGGACCGCAGGGTCCCCGCGAACCGCCGGGTCGCCGACAACCACTCCGTACCGGCCAGGACTTCACGCAACAGCGCGACACGCACGGCATCCATGGGGCGCATCCTGCCCGACCCTCCGCCCCCGCCGCCCCCGGTCCGCCGCACCTCACCCGAACGGGACGCGGACCGGCCGGAGCCGTTGTCGACGGTGCGACAAGTAGGCTCCGCCGTATGACTTCTAGTGACAGTGGCAGCGCGCCCAAGCCCCCCGCCCAGGACCCCTGGGACCTTCCCGACGTGTCGGGTCTGGTGGTCGGTGTGCTCGGGGGTACGGGGGACCAGGGGCGCGGGCTCGCCTACCGGCTGGGGCGGGCCGGGCAGAAGGTGATCATCGGGTCCCGCGCGGCGGACCGGGCGGCGGCCTCGGCGGCGGAGCTGGGGTACGGAGTCGAGGGCGCCGACAACGCGGAGTGCGCGCGGCGCAGTGACGTGGTGATCGTCGCCGTGCCGTGGGACGGGCACGCCCCGATCCTCGCGTCCCTCCGCGAGGAGCTGGCGGGCAAGCTCGTCATCGACTGCGTGAACCCGCTGGGCTTCGACAAGAAGGGCGCCTACGCCCTGACCCCGGAGGAGGGCAGCGCGGCCGAGCAGGCCGCCGCCCTGCTGCCGGACTCCCGGGTGACCGCCGCCTTCCACCACCTCTCCGCGCCGCTGCTCCAGGACCCGGCGGTCGAGGAGATCGCGACGGACGTGATGGTGCTGGGCGAGGTCCGCGCGGACACGGACATCGTGCAGGCGCTGGCGGCGCGGATCCCGGGGATAAGGGGGGTCTTCGCGGGGCGGCTGCGCAACGCGCACCAGGTGGAGTCGCTGGTGGCGAACCTGATCTCGGTCAACCGCCGGTACAAGGCGCACGCGGGCCTGCGGGTCACGGACGTCTGACGGTCCCCGGAGCCGGGTGCGGGCCCGGGGTGGGGGAGACTGGGCCACGTACGACACGTACGACACGTACGGCACCGCAGTACCGCAGTACCGCCCCGCTCGCCCCCGACAGGAGCCGACCGCCATGCCCCGCCTCGCTGTGTACGCCCTCGCTGTCTGCGCCCTCGCCGTGATCGCGGCGGTGGTCTCCTTCGTCCAGGGCAGCTTCCTCGGGGTCGTGTGGCTGCTGCTGGCCGGGCTCTCGTCCAACATGGCGTGGTACTACCTGCGCCGCGCGAAGGCGCGGCGGGCGGCGGACGGGGTGTCGGCGGCGGGCTGAGGCGCGCCGCGCCGTCTTTCCCTGCCGTGCCCCTCGCTGTCTTTCGCTGTCTTCACTGCGGCTGGCAGAACGGACTCTGGTCGCTCCAGAAGCGGTAGAGGTTCTGGCCGCAGGCGGTGATGTTCGTGTCGGCCGGGATGCCGAGGCCGCTCAGGACGGTGTCGACCAGGTCGAAGAAGCCCGCGTTCACGGACGGGATGAAGAGGATGCCGAAGACGGCGAGCAGTCCGAACTGCGCGTACGGCTCCATCTGGCTGCGGATCTTGTACGACAGCCAGGGCTCGATGACGCCGTAGCCGTCGAGGCCCGGGACCGGCAGGAAGTTCAGGATCGCGGCGGTGATCTGGAGCAGCGCGAGGAAGCCGAGCGCGTAGACGAAGGTGGCCGGCACGCCGTCCAGCGCGTGCAGCCAGAACGGCGCGGTGCAGACGACGGCGAACAGGACGTTGGTCAGGGGGCCGGCCGCCGAGATCAGGCTGTGCTTCCAGCGGCCGTGGACGCGGTTGCGCTCGATGAAGACGGCGCCGCCGGGCAGGCCGATCCCGCCCATGATCACGAAGAGCACCGGCAGCACGATGCTGAGCAGGGCGTGGGTGTACTTGAGCGGGTTGAGGGTGAGGTACCCCTTGCCGCCGATGGAGATGTCGCCGCTGTGCAGGGCGGTGCGGGCGTGCGCGTACTCGTGCAGGCAGAGGGAGACGACCCAGGCGGCGGTGACGAAGAGGAAGACGGCGACCCCGGCGTTGGCGGAGAAGTCCGTCCACACGGCCCATCCCGACACCGCCATGACGGCGGCGATCCCGAGGAAGACCGGGGAGATCCGCCGATCGCTGCTGCGGGTGGCTGCGGTGGTCATGGGTGGGTCTCCTGGGGAGTGGGAGCCGGTGCTTGCGGACGCGTGCTCGCGGATGCGGCTTGCCGGTGCGGAACGACCGTACTCGTGACGGCCGGGGAACGTTCCGCGGGGCACGGCGGTTCCCGCGGGGCGGGCGGGGGCGCCGGGCGGCGGGTGCGAGGTGCGGTGCGGGTACGAGATGCGGTGCGGGTACGAGGGGCGGGCGGTGCGAGGTGCGGTGCGGCCCCGCCGACGTCGCGGATTGCGCCGGGCGGGGACAATGGGGGGATGCGCTACCGGCTCCTCGGCACCGCCCAGGCTTTTCAGGACGACGGGACCCCCGTCGCGCTCGGTGGTGCGCGGTTGCGTGCGTTGCTGACCGTGCTCGCGCTACGGGCCGGGCGCAGCGTCCCCGTCGGGGTGCTGGTCGGCGAGGTGTGGGACGGGGATCCGCCGGCGGACGCCGTCGCGGCGCTCCAGGCGCTGGTCGGGCGCCTGCGGCGGGCGCTGGGGCGCGACGCGGTGGTGTCGTCGGAGGGCGGGTACCGGCTGACCGCCGACGAGGACGACGTGGACCTGCACCGTTTCGGCCGCCTCGCGGGGGAGGGGGCGCGGGCGCTGGAGGACGGGGACGCGGGCAAGGCGGCCGTACTCCTGGACGAGGCCCTCGCCCTGTGGCACGGGCCCGCGCTCGCCGATCTGCCCGACCGGGCGTCGGAGGCCCTGCGCTGGGACACCCGCCAGCTGGAGGCCCGCAGGGCCCGGCTGACGGCCGCGCTCGCGCTGGGCCGCGCGGAGGACACCCTGCCCGAACTGGCCGCGCTCTGCGAGGAGTACCCCCTGGACGAACCGCTCCAGGCGCTCCGCATCCGCGCCCTTCGCGACGCGTCCCGCACGGCGGAGGCACTGGCGGCGTACGACGAGGTCCGCCACGTCCTCGCGGACCGCCTGGGCACCGACCCGGGCCCGGAACTGCGTGCGCTGCACGAGGACTTGCTGCACGGGAGCCACGGGCCGGCCTCCGGCCGACGCGACACGGCCATGGCTCCGCGCCGGGGTTCGCCCCGTCGCGATACGGCCCCGGCTCCGGAACCCGGCCCGTACGGAAGCCCGCCGGGCCCGTCCGGTACGGCACCGGGTCCGGCAACCGGCGCGGACACGGGCCCGGAGCCCCACACGGGGCGGGCGCGGCAAAGGAGGGACGAGAAGCGGCAACAGCCCCACGGTTCGCCGTCCCCGGAACCCGTCCACCCTCAGGCCCACCCGGCCGAGCGACGCCCGGCCGGAACCCGACCGGACAAGGCCCGGTGGGCCGAAGCCCCCTCGGGCAGCTCCCGGTCGGGCGGATCCGGGTCGGGCGAAGCCCCGTGGGCCGAGCGGCGGCCGGACGGATCTTTGCCGGACGAGGTGCAGCCGGGCGGAGCCCTGCGGGACGAGACCGGGTCGGACAGAACCCGGTCGGACGAGGCCGGGGAGGGTCAGGCCGGGGTGGACAGCGCCCGCTCGGACGGGCGGCGGCCGGACGGAAGCGGGTCGGGCGGATACGGACCAGGCGGATACGGGTCGAGGGAGGCCCGGCGGGATGGGTCTGGGTCGGACAGAACCCGGTCGGACGAGGCTGCGGTGGACAGGGCCGGCTCGGACGAGTGGTGGTCGGAAGAAGCCCGGTGGGACGACGCCTCGTCGGACGGTCCCTGGTCGGACCAGCGGCGGCCCGACAGAAACCGGTCGGACGACGTGGGGTGGGACGGACACGGGTCGCGTGCGGACCGGTCGGACCTGTGGCGGTCTGGCGGCGACCGGTTGGACGAGGGTGGGCAGGACGGGGGTTGGGCGGACGAAGCCCCGGCAGACGAAGCCCCGTCGGGTGGCGACGGGTCGCCGTATGGGAATGGGGGGCGTGGCGGATCGGGCTTCGGGCGTGGGCAGGTGTCGGGCCATCAGGCCCCCGATCGGCCGCGCGAGGGGCTGGGCGGGCGCCCGGGCCACGGGCAGGGGCGGCAGCGCGGCGGCACCGCGCCGTCGCCGAGCGGCACCTCGCTGAGCGCGCCCTCGCCCAGCGTCGCCGCGCCCAGCGGCCCCGCTCCCGGCAACCTCCGCGCCCGGCTCACCAGTTTTGTCGGCCGGGAAGGGGACATCGACGCCATCCGCGCCGACCTCTCCGGTGCCCGTCTCGTCACGCTTCTCGGGCCCGGTGGGGCCGGGAAGACGCGGTTGTCGCAGGAGGCCGCCGAACGGGCCTCCGGGGCCTGGCCCGATGGGGTCTGGCTGGCCGAACTCGCCCCCGTGGACGACCCGGAGACCGTCGCCGACGCCGTCCTGACCTCGCTCGGGGCGCGGGAGACCGTGCTGCGCGGGGCGGGGGCCGAGGAGTTCAGGGCCGTCGACCGGCAGGCCGGTGAGCCGCTCGTACGGTTGGCCGAACACTGCGCCCGCCGCCGCATGCTCCTCCTCCTCGACAACTGCGAGCACGTGATCGGCGCCGCCGCCACCCTCGCCGAGGAACTTCTCGCCCGCTGCCCGAACCTGACCGTCCTCGCCACCAGCCGGGAGCCGCTCGGGGTGCCGGGTGAAGTCGTACGCCCCGTCGAGCCGTTGCCGCCCCGGTCCGCGCACCGGCTGTTCACCGAGCGGGCCCGGTCCGTGCGGCCCGACTTCGACCCGGACGCCGACCCGGCGGCCGTCGCCGAGATCTGCCGCCGCCTCGACGGGCTGCCGCTGGCCATCGAACTGGCCGCCGCCCGCCTCCGGTTGCTGTCCCCCCGGCAGATCGCCGACCGCCTGGACGACCGGTTCAGACTGCTGACGAGCGGCAGCAGGACGGTTTTGCCCCGCCAGCAGACCCTCCGCGCGGTTGTCGACTGGTCCTGGGACCTGCTGGACGAGGCCGAACGCGCCGTCCTGCGCCGCCTGTCCGTCTTCGCGGGCGGCTGCGGCCTGGCGGCGGTGGAGGAGGTCTGCGCCGGTACGACGCCGGGCGACCCCGTACGCTCCCCCGACGTCCCCGCCCTCCTCGGTTCCCTTGTCGACAAGTCCCTCGTCGTCGCCGCCCCCTCGCCGGACGGCGACATGCGCTACCGGCTCCTGGAGACCGTCGCCGAGTACGCCGCCGAGCGCCTCGACCAGGCGGGTGAGGGGGTGGGTGACCAGCGCGGTGACCAGGCCGGCCGCCACGCCGGCGGCCACGCCGGTGACCGGGCCGCCACCGAGCGGCGGCACCTCGTCCACTACCGCGAGCTGGCCCGCACCACCGACCCCCTCCTCCGCGGCTCCGGCCAGCTCGCCGCCATCGCCCTGCTCCAGCTGGAGCACGAGAACTTCCGCACCGCCCTCCGCCGCGCCGTCGCCGCCCGCGACGAGCACGAGGTGCTCTGCATGGTCCTGTCGCTCGCCTGGTTCTGGTCGATGCGCGACATGCGCGGCGAGGGCCGCCAGTGGGCCGCCGCCGCCGCGTCCCTCGGCCCCGACCCCTTCGCCCCGCCCGCCGAACCCGCCCCGCCCCTGCACCTCCGCTGCACGGACCTCCCGCCGCCCATGGCCGACGACCAGCTGATCGAGGCCCGGCGCCAGGTGCGGATCGTCGAGATGGTCACCCTGGAGCACGCCGAGGACGAGTGGGAGAGTCCCGAACGGCAGGAGTGGCTGCGGAACGTCGCCCGCGTCTACCGGGCCGGGCTGCCCCAGACCTGCCGGTTCCCCGCCTCGCTCTGGTTCTTCGCGACCCTGATGCACGGGGGCGACGAACGGCTCAGGCACGTACTGGACGAGACCGTGGCGGCCTGCGAACGGTTCGGTTACGACTGGGAGTTGGCCGGCGCACTCCAGATGCGGGCCAACATCCTCGCCAACCGCGGCGCGTGGGCCGACGACGCGGACCGGGACGCCGGCCGCGCCCTCCGCATCTACGACGCCCTCGGTGACGCCTGGGGCAGGGCCGAGGCGCTGTCGGCGCGCGGCGAGGCGCGGGAGAGACGCGGGGAGTACGGACTCGCCGTCGCCGATTTCGCCGCCGCGATCGGCCACGTCGAGAGCCTGGGCGCGCGGAGCCAGGTCGCCGTGCTGCGCGCCCGGATGGCGAGCAGCATGTTCGAGACCGACCGCGCGGCGGAAGGCGAGGCGATACTGCGCGCCGTGCTGGACGACAGCCACGACGTCTCGCACGAGTCGCTGATCGCGGCCCGGCTCTTCCTCGCGCTGCGGCTGGGCCGTACGGGGCGCGGGGAGGAGGCCAGGTGGCATCTGGGCGTGATCTCGGAGGCCTTCCGCCACGAGACGCTCGCCGTGTTCCAGGGCTTCATCCAGGGGACGTACGCCTGGCTGGACTGCGAGGACGGCCGGTACGCGGAGGCGCTCGAAGAGATACGGAACGCGCTGCGGCAGTCCCACTCGGTGCTGTCCCAGATGGTCGCCCCGCACATGGCGGCGGGCTATCTGGCGACGGCCGCGTGGGCGCTGGCGGGCCTCGCGGGGGACGACAAGGAGCGGGCCCGCGAGGCGGCCCGGCTGCTCGGCGCGTCCGATGCGCTGACCCCCGCCGGTCACTTCCGGCCCCCGACGGAACGGGAGTTGCTCGCCGCCTCGCGCCGGGCCGTGCTCGCCGCGCTGGCCGCGCTCGGCGACGAGGACGCGTTCGGGACGGCGTACGCGGAAGGCGGCCGCCTCTCGCTGGAGGAGGCCGTCGCCCGCGTGTGAGGGGCGAGGCGGGCGGCCGGTGGACGGGGGAGGAGGCGGCCGCCCCGTACGACCGCGCCGCCTCGCCCCGTACGACCGCCCCGCCCCACCCCGGCCTCAGGAGCCGCCCCGCCCCGCGTCCCCCTAACCGCCCCGCCCCGCGCCCGCCTCAGGACTTCTTGCGGAACTTGGCCACCGCCAGCGGCATCGAGACCAGCGTGATCCCCGCCGACCACGCCAGCGTCATCCACACCGAGTGCCCGAGCGGCTGGTCGTTGATCAGGCTCCGGGCCGCGTCCGCCAGGTTCGACAGCGGGTTGTAGTCCGTGAAGGCCTGGAGCCAGCCCGGCATCGTGGACGGCGGGGCGAAGATCGAGGAGCCGAACTGCAACGGCATCAGGACGAGCATCGCCGTCCCCTGGACCGCCTGCGCCGTCTTCATCGTCAGCCCCAGCAGGATGAAGATCCACATCAGCGAGGCGCCGAACACCGTGGACAGCCCGATCGCCGCGAACAGGTCGAGCACCGAGGACTTGATCTCCAGACCGAGCAGGAAGCCCATGCCGAGCAGGATGGCCGTGGCGACCAGCATCCGGCCCATCTCCACGACGATCTTCGCGATGAGGACCGACGAGCGCGCTATCGGCATCGTACGGAACCGGTCCATGACCCCCTTGCGGAAGTCGTCGTTCACACCGGTGCCGACGGCCATGGCGATGTTCATGCCCATCATCGCCATCAGGCCCGGGATCACGTAGTTGACGTACTCGCCCCGGCTCCCGCCGAGGCTCGCGCCCACGGAGCCGCCGAAGACGTACACGAACAGCAGCGTGAAGATGATCGGCATCAGCAGGACGTCGAACATCGACTCCGGGTCCTGCTTGATCTGGAGCGCGTTGCGGCGCACGAGCGCGCCGATGTGCCGCAGATTCGCCCGCAGTCCGATCCGGGCGTCGTCCACGACACCGGCCGAGGCGGCGCGCGGCAGCCGGTCGCCCGGTCCGGCGGCCGGCGTCCCGGGGGTGGATGTGGGCAGCGTGGTGGTGCTCATGCGGCGACCTCCTCGGGTGTCGTGCCGGTGCCGGCATCGGTGGTGCTGGTGGTGTCGTCGGAGAGGGAGGTCTTCTGGCCGGTGATGGCCAGGAACACCTCGTCCAGGCTGGGCAGATGGGTCCCGATGTTGGCGATGCCGAAGCCGCGCTCGCCCAGCAGGCCTATCACCGCGGTCAGTTGCTCGTCGCTCAGGATGGCCACCTGCACCAGCCCCTCGGCCGGATCGGCCTGGGCGCCGGCCAGGCCGACCAGTCCGCTGTCGGTGAGCGCCTGCGCCATGGGGGCGAGTTGGGCCGGATCGGCCGGGCGGATCTGGAGCGTACGGCCGCCGACCCGCGCCTTCAGCTCGTCCACGCCGCCGCTGGCGATGATGCGGCCCCGGTCGATGACCGTCAGCTCGTTCGCCAGCTGCTCGGCCTCTTCCATGTACTGGGTGGTGAGCAGGACCGTCGCCCCCTCCGCGACCATTCGCTGCACCTCCTCCCAGACCTCGTTACGGGTCCTGGGGTCGAGCCCCGTCGTCGGCTCGTCCAGATACAGCACGGCCGGGCGGCCGATCATCGAGGCGGCCAGGTCGAGCCGGCGGCGCATGCCGCCGCTGTACTGCATCGCGGGCCTCTTCGCGGCCTCGGTGAGCGAGAAGCGCTCCAGCAGCTCGTCGGAGCGGCGGCGGGCGTCCGCGCGGGACAGGTCGAGGAGCCGGCCGATCATGTACAGGTTCTCCCAGCCGGAGAGCTTCTCGTCGACCGAGGCGTACTGACCGGTGAGCCCGATGGTGCGGCGCAGCTGGCGCGGCTGGCGGAGCACGTCGTACCCCGCGACCATGGCGGTGCCCGCGTCCGGCTGGACGAGGGTGGAGAGGATGCGGACGAGCGTCGTCTTGCCGGCGCCGTTGGGCCCGAGCACACCGAGGACGGTGCCCTCGCGGACATCGAGGTCGATGCCGTCCAGGGCCTTCGTGTCGCCGTAGTGCTTGACCAGCCCCCGCACCTCGACGGCGTTGCCGCTGCGGCCGCCGTTGGGGTTCTTGTCGATTCGCGTCATGTCCCTATGGGACCAGGTGCCACCGACAACGCGCCGACAGATTCCCGACAGGCGCCCGGCGCGCGGCCGACATTCCGCCGACAGAAACGTTCCGCCTCGGCGACCATGCGTCCCCGGGCACGCAACAGCCCGCCGACGGGGGAAGATCGGCGGGCCGTCGCTCGTGCGGCAGTGGCTAGTGGAAGGTGTGCTCCTCCTGCGGGAACGTCCCGCCGACGACCTCGTCGGCGAACGCCTTCGCCGCGTCCCCGAGGGTCTGGCGGAGGTTCACGTACTGCTTGGTGAAGCGCGGCACCTTGCCGCCGGTCAGTCCCACCATGTCGGTGTAGACGAGGACCTGCGCGTCCGTCTCGATCCCCGCGCCTATCCCGATCGTCGGGATGTGCAGGATGCGGGTGACCTCGGCGGCCAGCTCGGCGGGCACCAGCTCCAGCACCACGGCGAAGGCGCCCGCGTCCTGGACGGCCTTGGCGTCGCGCAGCATCTGCTGGGCGGCCTCCTCGCCGCGGCCCTGCACCCGGTAGCCCAGGGTGTTGACGGACTGCGGGGTGAGCCCGATGTGGCCCATGACCGGGATGCCGGCCTGCACCAGCAGCTCGATCTGGCTGTGGGAGCGCTCGCCGCCCTCCAGCTTGACCGCGCCGACCCCCGCGTCCTTCAGCAGGCGCGTGGCGCTGCGCAGGGCCTGGACGGGCCCTTCCTGGTACGAGCCGAAGGGGAGGTCCGCGACGATCAGGGCGCGCTTCGTGCCCCGTACGACGGCGGCGGAGAGCATCGTCATCTCGTCGAGCGTGACCGGCACGGTCGTCTCGTACCCGAGGTGGACGTTGCCCATGGAGTCGCCGACCAGCATGACCGGGATGCCCGCCTCGTCGAAGACGGAGGCCGTCATCGCGTCGTAGGCGGTGAGCATCGGCCACTTCTCGCCGCGCTCCTTGGCGGCGGAGAGGTCGTGCACGGTGACGCGGCGGGAGCTCGTACCGCCGTAGAGGGTTTTGGTGCCGTCTCCGGGGCGTCCCGCGGGAGCGGCCTGATTCTTCGGCCGGTTCTGCTGATCCCGCTCTTCCCGCTGATTCCGCGGTTCCTGCTGATCCTGCTGGTTGTGCGCAGCCTGAGCAGTCATGGCCAATGGCCCTTTCGTCATCTCGAGGCACCCTGACGGCGTCCCCGGACCACACCCATGGTGGCATCCCGGAGCGGTCCACGGGAAGTGGGACCCCGGGCGGCCTCGGGTAAAGACTTTCCAATACGAGACGGTCTCGTATCGAAATGACGTTACGCTGCTGGTCATGTCCACACCTTCCGGCGCGCCGGCCGCCGCCGCAGCCTCCCATGTCCCCGAAGCCGTCCACCGCCGCCGCTGGGCGATCCTGGGTGTCCTCATGTTCAGCCTGCTCATCGTCGTGCTGGACAACTCGATCCTGAACGTCGCGGTCAAGACCATCGCCGCCCCCGCGCCCGAGGGCATCGGCGCCACCCAGAGCGAGCTCGAATGGGCGATCAACAGCTACACGCTGGTCTTCGCCGGGCTGCTCTTCACCGCCGGACTCCTCGGCGACCGCGTCGGCCGCAAGAAGGTACTGCTCTTCGGCATCGCCGTCTTCGGCACCGGCTCGGCGCTCGCCGCGATGTCCGGCTCACCGGCCGAACTGATCGGCTACCGCGCCCTGATGGGCTTCGGCGCGGCGTTCGTGATGCCCGCCACCCTCGCCGTCCTGATGAACGTCTTCGAGCGCGACGAGCAGCCCAAGGCGATCGGCATCTGGGCGGGCAGCGTCGGCCTCGGCATAGCCATCGGCCCCATCACCGGCGGTCTGCTGCTGGAGCACTTCTGGTGGGGCTCGATCTTCCTGGTCAACGTGCCCGTGGCGGTCGTGGCGCTGATCGCGATGGTGCTGCTGGTGCCGGACTCCCGGGATCCCCGGCCGGGCAAGCTCGACCCGGTGGGCGTGGTGCTGTCGATCATCGGACTGGTCCTGCTGGTGTACGGCATCATCCGCGGCGGCGAGCTGGCCGACTTCACCGAGGTCTCGGTGCTGGCGCCGCTGCTGGGCGGGGTCGCCGTCCTGGCCGGCTTCGTGTGGCACGAGAAGCGCAGCAGCCACCCGGCGATCGACGTCACGTACTTCAAGAAGCCGGCGTTCGCCGCCGCCGTGGCCGCGATCGCGCTGGTGTTCTTCGCGCTGATGGGCGTCACGTTCTTCTCGGCGTTCTACCTCCAGAGCGTGCGCGGCTACAGCGCGCTCCAGTCCGGCCTGCTGATCGTGCCGCTCGCCGCCGCCCAGATGATCTTCGCGCCCCGCGCGCGGCTGGTCGTCGACCGGTTCGGCGCCCGGGTCGTCTGCACGGCGGGCATGGTGCTGGTGGCCGGCGGCCTGGCGGCGTTCGCCCTGTTCACGGCGGGCACGCCGGTGTGGGTGCTGTGCGTCGACTACTTCGTGCTCGGTACGGGCATGGCCCACATCATGCCGCCGGTGACCGTGGCGATCATGCAGGCGCTGCCCCGCGAGAAGGCCGGCTCGGGCTCGGCGATCAACAACACCTTCCGCCAGGTGGGCGGCGCGCTGGGCGTCGCGGTCCTGGGGTCGGTGCTGTCCGCCACGTACCGCGGCGACATCGAGAGCCACCTCGGCGCGCTCCCGGCGGGGGCGCGGGACGCGGCGGGGGAGTCGATCGAGGCGACGCTGACGGTCGCGGGCAAGCTGGGGCCGGCGGGCGGCCCGCTGGTCGAGTCGGCGCACGACGCGTTCCTGCACGCGATGCACCTGACCGCGCTCGGCTCGGCGGCGGTGGCGCTGATCGGGGTGGCGGTGGTCGCGCTGTTCCTGCCGGGGCGCGCTCCGGCGGAGAAGCCCACCCGGTCGGACCGCCCCTCGAACCGGGAGCCGGCGGCCCGCAACTGACGGGCGGCGGTACGGGACCGGCCGGGGGCGGTTCGCGATTGGACGGCGGCGGTACGCGGCTGCCGGCGGGCGGCTGATGACGGCGGCGGTACGGGGCTGACGCCGTCGGCGCGCGCGGTACGGCGACCGGCGGCCATGTCCGCGCCGGTGGGCGAGAATCGGGGGCCGGACGGGGGTTGGGCCGGGCCCGGGGACGGGCCCGGCGGCGAGAGGTGGCGTACGTGCGGGACCAGGAGTACGAACAGGGCGCCGAGCACCGGCGCGGACGCCCCCGGAGCGAGGCGGCCGAACGGGCCATCCTGGACGCCGTCGTGTCCCTCCTGGAGGAGGGCGTGCCCCTCGGCACGCTCTCCATCGAGCGCATCGCGCGTACGGCCGGCGTCGGCAAGGCCACCATCTACCGGCGCTGGCAGGGCAAGGAGGCACTCTTCGTGGACGTCGTACGGGACATGGAGCCCCCCGAGCCCACCCTCCCCGGCACGTCCGCCCTCGCGGACCTCAGGGCCCTGCTGGAGTCCCTGCGCACGCGCGGCCTCGCCCAGCGCTCCTCGGCGCTCCTCCACAACGTCTTCGCGGAGATGAAGAGCCGGCCCGCGCTGTGGGCCGAGTACCGCAGGCTCGTCATCGAACCCCGCCACGAGGCGACGCTCGCGGTGCTCCACCGCGCCGTCGCCGAGGGGGAGTTGCGCGACGACGTCCCGGTCGACCTGATGTACGACCTGCTGGCCGGCGCCATGCTCGTACGGACGTTGCACCGCCCGGACGCGCCGCTGCCCGAGGATCTGGCCGAGCAGATCATCGCGGCGGCGATGGGCGGCATCGGCCCGCTCGGGGCGTGACGCCGGTACGGCGTACGGCGCCCCGATCGCCGGTCGCCCACGTGACGTTCGCAACACCACAATCGTGCGGGTTCTGTCACAACCGGTCGTGATCCGCCCGTGATCGGAACCCCTCCGCGCGCCGGTTTCGTCCTCGTGGCAGTACGGCCGTCCCGGACGGCAGAGAAAGCGCCCGCGTATCCCCTAGGGTCGGGGGCGGGCGTGCACGGCAAGGCAGTGAGGGCAGCGGACATGACGCAGGAGTACACGGCGGAGTCGGTGGAGACCGGCGCGGACGCGGAACACCAGCGCGCGGGTGCGGGAGCCCGGGTCCGGAACGTGCTGTCCCGATGGCGTGATGGCCGGAACGTCTGGCGGCGCGGCATCGTCCTCGCCGTTCTCGCCGTCCTGGCCTCGCTGTTGATGATCCTGCACGCGCAGATCCCCAACCGCATCGGCAACCTGGGCAGCCTCACCGAAACCTTCCTGCCCTGGCTGGGCCTGGTCATTCCGGTGATCCTCGTCCTCGCCCTCCTGCGCAGGTCCGCGACCGCGCTGATCGCCCTCCTCCTGCCCGCCGTCGTCTGGGTCAACCTCTTCGGCGGCCTCCTCGCCGACAAGTCGGGCGGGGGCGGCGACTTCACCGTCGCCACGCACAACGTCAACGCGGAGAACCCCGATCCGGCGGGCACCGCGCGCGAGGTCGCGGAGGCCGGGGCGGACGTCCTCGCCTTGGAGGAGCTGACCGAGACCGACGTACCGACGTACGAGAAGGCGCTGGCGGGGACGTACAAGTACCACTCCGTGCAGGGCACGGTCGGCCTGTGGAGCAAGTACCCGATGTCCGGCACCCGTCCCGTCGACATCCGGCTGGGCTGGGTCCGCGCGATGCGGTCCACGATCACCACGCCCGAGGGGCAGGTCGGCGTGATCGTGGCGCACCTGCCGTCCGTACGGGTCAAGCTGCACGCCGGCTTCACCGCCAACCAGCGCGACAACAGCGCGGACGCGCTCGGCGTGGCCATCAGCCGCGAGCCCGTCGGCCGGGTCATCCTGCTCGGCGACCTGAACGGCACGATGAACGACCGCTCCCTGAACGCCGTCACGTCCCAGATGCGCTCCACGCAGGGGGCGGCGGGGGACGGGTACGGGTTCAGCTGGCCGGCCTCGTTCCCGATGGCGCGCATCGACCAGATCATGGTGAAGGGCATCGAGCCGACGGCGTCCTGGACCCTGCCGAGGACGGACAGCGACCATCTGCCGGTGGCGGCGCGGGTGGAGCTGCGGGCGGGCTGAGACGCGGACCTGGTCCCCGGTCCGGAACCGGGCGTTCATCCGCTGGTCCATCGGCCGGTTCATCCGCGGGAAGAAAACGTCTGAGAGACTTTGTTCAGTCGAGGTACTTACTAGGGCGTGTCCGCCGAGTACTCACCGAACGCGTCCTCACCCACTCCCTTCTTCCCCGGAAAGGCTCTCCCCCCATGCCTTTGGCGCTGCTGGCCCTCGCTGTGAGTGCCTTCGGCATCGGCACGACCGAGTTCGTGATGATGGGCCTGCTGCCCAACGTCGCGGACGATCTCGGTACCTCCGTGCCCACCGCCGGCCATCTCGTGTCCGCGTACGCGATCGGGGTGGTCCTCGGCGCCCCGCTCCTCACCGCCGTCGGGTCCCGGATCCCGCGCAAGCGGATGCTCCTGCTCCTCATGGGGTTCTTCGTCGTCGGCAACCTCGCCTCCGCGCTCGCCCCGGGCTTCGGCTGGCTGCTGGCGGGCCGGCTGCTCGCCGGGCTGCCGCACGGCGCGTTCTTCGGGGTCGGCGCGGTGGTCGCGTCGCGGCTGGTGGAGGAGGGGCGGCAGGCGCGGGCGGTGGCGACGATGTTCCTGGGCCTGACCGTCGCCAACATCGTGGGGGTCCCGGCGGCGACGCTGCTGGGACAGCACCTGGGCTGGCGCGCCACGTTCCTGGTCGTGACCGTGATCGGCCTGGTGGCGCTGGTCGCGCTGGCGCGGCTCGTCCCGTACGTACCGGTCGACGCGCACCAGAGCCTCGGGCGCGAGCTGCGCGCCCTGGGGAACCGTCAGGTGCTGCTCGGCCTCGCCACGGCGGTCTTCGGCTTCGCGGGGGTCTTCGCGGTGTACTCGTACCTCGCCTCGATGACCACCGAGGTCATGGGCTTCGGGGAGTCGTCGGTGACGGTGGTCCTGGCGCTGTTCGGCATCGGCATGACGCTGGGCGCGCTGGCGGCGGGCCCGCTGACGGACCGGGCGCTGCGGCCGACACTGTACGGGTCGCTCGCCACGCTCGCGGTGGTGCTGGTCGCGTTCCGCTTCACGGCGCACGTGCGGTGGGCGGCGCTGGTGACGGTGGTGGTGCTGGGGGCGGTGGGCTTCCTGACGACGACGCCGCTCCAGATGCTGGTCATGCGAAAGGCGAAGGACGCCCCGACGCTGGCCTCGGCGTCCAACCACTCGGCCTTCAACCTCGCGAACGCGGGCGGCGCGTGGCTGGGCGGCGCGGCGATCGCGGCGGGCTGGGGCTGGATGTCGCCGACGCTGGTGGGGGCGGTGCTGGCGGTACTGGGCCTGACGATAGCCCTGACAGCGGGCCACCTGGACACCCCCGATCCCACGCCCGCGTCCCGCGTGGTGGCGGAGGGCACCCCCCACCCCCGCGAACGCCTCACCACGCCCTGACGCCCCGTCCCCCTGCTGTCCTCAATCGCCGGACGGGCTTCAAGGTCCCCCCCGGGCCGTCAGTGTGACGCGGCCACGCCCGGCGCTTCCGTCCTCAATCGCCGGACGGGCTCCAGGGGGCCGCGCCCCCCGTCAAGTTGACGCGGTCACACCTGCCGCCTCCGTCCTCAATCGCCGGACGGGCTGAAAACGCGCCCGAGAAAACGGGCGCAGCCACCCCCAGCCCGTCCGGCGTTTGAGGACGGCCCGGCATCCGGACGGATCCGCGCTCAACGTCTCGTCCCGGCCGACGTCCCGGCGCAAGAGGTCCCGCCGAAGGCCGTGCGCGGCCACCTCCAGCCCGTCCGGCGCTTGAGGACAAGACCGCAACCGGGGACGGACCCGGGCTTCGCCCGCGGGCCTGGCGCACCCCGCCCCGCCGCAGCCCGCGCGCGGCCACCTCCCAGCACCTCCAGCCCGTCCGGCGTTTGAGGACGAACCGGTATCCGGACGGATCCGCGCCCAACGTCCCGCCCCAGCCAACGTCCAGGCGCCAGACGTCCCGCCCCAGGCCGTGAGCGCGGCCGCATCCAGCCCGTCCGGCGCTTGAGGACAAAGTCCGCACCCGGGTGGGCCCGGGCGGGGGGCCCGGCTCAGGTTGAGGGGGACTCCCGCCAGCGGTTCGTGATCGGGAGGCGGCGGTCCTTGCCGAAGCCCTTTGCCGAGATCTTCGTCCCCGGCGGGTACTGCCGCCGCTTGTACTCCGCCACGTCCACCATCCGCAGCGTCCGCGTCACCAGCTCCTCCTCGAACCCGGCCGCGACAATGCCGTCCTTGCCCGTGTCCCGGTCCACGTAGAGCTCCAGGATCCGGTCCAGGACGTCGTAGTCCGGCAGCGAGTCCGTGTCGACCTGGCCAGGACGCAGCTCCGCGCTCGGCGGCTTGCTGATCGAGTTCTCCGGGATCGGCGGCGTCTGCCCCCGCTCCTCCGCCGCGCGGTTGCGCCACCGCGCCAGCCGGAACACGGTCGTCTTGTAGACGTCCTTGATCGGCCCGTACGCGCCGACCGAGTCCCCGTACAGCGTCGAATACCCCACCGCAAGCTCGGACTTGTTGCCCGGCGCGAGCACGATCTGGCCCTCCTGGTTGGACACCGCCATCAGCGTCGTCCCGCGCAGCCGCGACTGGAGGTTCTCCTCCGCCAGACCCGTCAGCCCCAGCGCGTCCATGTACGCGTCGAACATCGGCTCGATGACCACCGTGCGCAGGTGGAGGCCGGTACGGCGGGCCAGTTCGGCCGCGTCGTCCTTCGAGTGGTCCGAGGAGTACTTGGACGGCATGGAGATGCCGTACACGTTCTCCGCCCCCACCGCGTCGCACGCGATCGCCGCGACCAGCGCCGAGTCGATGCCCCCGGAGAGCCCGATCAGGACGGACCGGAAGCCGTTCTTCGCCGCGTACGCGCGCAACCCCACCACCAGCGCCGAGTAGATCTCCTCGTCGTCCTCCAGCCGCTCCGCGTACCCGCCGGACAGCTCACGCTCGTACGCCGGCAGCGGCTCCTCGGAGAGGACCACGTGGTCGATCACCAGCCCGTCGTCCACCACACCCGACGGCGGCACCGCGGGCGCGGCCGGCAGGTCGAGGTCGAGCACCACACAGCCCTCCGCGAACTGCGGCGCACGCGCCACGACTTCGCCGTCCTTGTCCACGACGATCGAGTCCCCGTCGAAGACCAGCTCGTCCTGCCCGCCGATCATCGCGACGTACGCCGTGGTGCAGCCGGCCTCCTGGGCGCGCTTGCGCACCAGGTCCAGGCGGGTGTCGTCCTTCTCCTTCTCGTACGGAGAGGCGTTGATGGAGATCAGCAGTCCGGCACCGGCCGAGCAGGTCGCCGGGACCCGCCCGCCGTCCTGCCAGAGGTCCTCGCAGATCGCCAGCGCGATGTCGACGCCGTGGACCCGTACGACGGGAAGGGTGTTGCCCGGCACGAAGTACCGGAACTCGTCGAACACCCCGTAGTTCGGCAGGTGGTGCTTGGCGAACGTCAGCACCACCTCCCCGCCGAACAGCACCGCGCCCGCGTTCTGCGGCGCGCCCGCGGGCTGGCCGTACCGGGGCTGGGCCTTCTCGGACCGGTCGAGGTAGCCGACGATCACCGGCCGCCCGCCGAAGCCCTCGGCGTCCAGGCGGCCCGCGAGGGCGCGCAGGGCGTCCCGGGACGCCTCGACGAAGGACGACCGCAGGGCGAGGTCCTCGACGGGGTAGCCGGTCAGCACCATCTCGGGGAACGCGATGACATGCGCTCCCTGCTCGACGGCGTGCCGGGTCCAGTGCACGATCGCCTCGGCATTCGCGGCGAGATCGCCGACGGTCGAGTCGATCTGATTCAGAGCGAGGCGTAGTTGAGGCACGGTGTCAGTGTAATCGTCTTTCTGACGCGATGTCGTGCGGGGAGGGGCGGGTGTGGCCGGTCCCACTCGGGTGGCCGGTCCCACTCCGGTGGCCGGTCCCACTCCGGCGGGGGTGGGCGTTCCGCCTCCGCGCCGGGCGGGCCGGTCACGTACCGTACGAAGATCTCAGCCGTGTCCGGGCGGGGCACGGGGACCTCAGCCCCGCGCGTACACCTGCTCCACCCACGCGCCCATCTGCGCCTCGGTCAGGTGCCCGGCCAGGTCCGCCTCGCTGATCATCCCGACCAGCCGCTTGTCCTGGATGACCGGGAGCCGGCGGATCTGGTGGGTCTGCATCTCCCGGAGCACCTCGCCCACGTCCGCGTCCGAGTCGATCCAGCGCGGAGTGCCCTGGGCGAGATCGCCCGCGGTGATCTTCGACGGGTCGTGGCCCCTCGCCACACAGTCGACGACGATGTCGCGGTCCGTGAGGATGCCCGCGAGCCGTTCCTGCTCGTCGGCGATGAGCAGCGACCCGACCTCCTTCTCGCGCATGAGCTGTGCGGCGCGGTCGAGGGTCTCGTGGGCGGGGATCCACTGGGCCCCCGGGTGCATGATGTCCTTGGCGGTGGTCATGGGGTCGTACCTCCTGCGTGTCCTGGCCGTACTCCCCGAGCCACACACCATTCTCCGGGGGCGGTCCGGATGACGCGACCGCGACCGTACGGAGGACCGCGCAGGCGACCGTACGGGGCCGGGCGGACGAGGAAGAAGCCCCCCGTCCGCCCCCCGCCCGCCCCGCGACACCGCGCCGCCGTCACGCCCGGGGCTTCGCCCCCCGCTCCTTCAGCAGGTCCGCCATCAGCCGTATCTCCGACTCCTGCGCCGTGACCATGCCCTGCGCGAGGTCACGCTCCGTACCGGCCGCGCACAGATCGACACATCCCCGCGCCATCATCACGCCACCCTTGTGGTGGTCGGTCATGAGCTGGAGATACAGCACCTCGGCCGCCTTGCCGCGCGCCTTGCGCAGCCGCTCCAGCTCCGCCGTGGTGGCCATGCCCTCCATCAGCGCGCCGTCGTGCGGCGTGAACATGGCGTGCCCGGTGCCCATCCGCAGGTCCATCGGCATCCACGCCATCGGCTCCGCGCCCGACTCGACCTTCGGCAGCTTCCACAGGTCGAGCCAGCCCAGCAGCATCCCGCGCTGGTTCGCCTGGGTGTTGGCGATGTCGTACGCCAGCCGGCGCACGTCCTCGTCGTCCGTGCCGTCCCGGACGATGAAGGACATCTCCACCGCCTGCTGGTGGTGGAGCGCCATGTCACGCGCGAAGCCCGCGTCCGGCGAACCCGCCGAGGGGGTACGGGGGCCTCCCGCGCCGTCGTCCCGGCCGGCGGAGGCCACCGTCGCCGCGCCGGCGAAGAGCAGCGCCAGCACGACGGCCGCGATCGCCGCCCACTGCGTACGGTTCACCGAGGCCACGACCCCGAGCCTCACTGCGCGCCCATTCCACCCGTGCAGGCGGCGCCCGGCTCGGGGGTCTGCGGGCCCTGTACGTACTTCGTGAGGAACTGGTTGACCCGCGGGTCCGACGCCTTGTCGACCGTGAGCTGCTTGCCCCACGCGCTCAGCATGATCGTGCCGGCCTGGTCCTTGTACGGGCTCAGCAGCGTGTAGGAGGTCTTCTCGACCTTGTCGGTCAGCGTCTTGACGTCGTCGTCCGAGGCCTTGTCGTTGTACGTGACCCAGACCGCGCCGTGCTCCAGCGAGTGCACCGCGTTCATGTCCGGTATCGCGTCCTTGTAGACGTTCCGGTCGCAGTTCATCCAGACCTGGTTGTGGTCACCGCCGACCGGCGGCTTCATCGGGTACTTGACCGCTTCGGTGACGTGGTTACGGGTCAGCTTCTTGGCGTCCCAGGTCTTCTCGCCCTTCACGGGCTCCTTGGCGGCGGCCTGTTCCTGTTCCTTCTGGTCGGACTCCTTGTTCAGGATCACGGCGCCGAAGGCGACGAGACCCGCGACGACGACGGCGCTCACCGAGATGGTGATGATGCGACTGCGCCGCTCGCGGGCCTGCTCGGCGCGGCGCATCTGCTCTATTCGGGCCTTGCGCTCGGCGGACTGGGACTTGGAAGCCATGGTGTCTGTCCTTCTGGGGGTGACTGCGTACGTACGTGACGGGTGGCGGTGATCTCGGGAGCCCGCGCGCGCCGGGGCGCCGGGTTCCCGGCTGGGCTGCGTCGTGGACTACGTCCGCAGTACTTGAAGGACGTGGAGGTCGGGCGCGCGGGCCCGCGCACCGGGGCGGGGGAGCCGGCTATCGGGGGCCGCCGGCTCGACCTGTGCGTGCGGGACTCCGGCGGCCGGCGGGGCGGCCGGCGGCGGTACGGTGAGCACGGCCGGGCTCAGGTGCGGGAAGTATCCGCAGTCGTTGCCGTCGTACGGGCAGCTGTACCGTGCCACGGGCTCGTTCACGGGGGTGAAGGGGGCGGCGGCGCGGTGGTGGCTCTCCCAGCCGGTGCCCCGGGCGGAGTCCCCGGCGGGGCCGTTGACGGCACCCAGACAGACGAAGAGCGCGGCGAACAGCGTCGCCACGGCACTCAGCAGTGCCATGGGACGCGTGATGCGCGTGCGGCGGGCTCCCCCCATGAGCGCAGATCGTAGTGCGTACCACCCCGGTAGCAGCAGTGCGGAGCCGCTTCCGGCCGGGGATCGGGCCGACGGGCCCACCCGTTGCGGTACGAACCGGGCGCGGGCGCGGTACAAAGAGGCATGGCCGACCGAGCAGAGCCACCACGCCGAGCCGAGGAGCGGCCGGATCCGGGCGGCGACCCGATGGCCGACCGGGCTGCCGCGCCAGCCGCCGGTGGGACCGCTAAACCGGCCGACCGGGCTGCCGCGCCGGCCGCCGGTGGGGCCGCTGAACCGGCCGCCGACCCGGCCGCAGACCTGGCCGCCGATCGGACCGCCGCGCCGACTGCTGATCCGGCCGCCGACGGGACCGCCGACCCGACCCCCGCGCCGGCCGCCGACCCCCGCGAGGCGGTCCCCGGGGACGTCGACGCGGTGACGCACGCCGTGCTCGCCGCCTCCCGGCTGCTCGTCGCCATCTCCGCACGCGCGCTGGCGGCGGTCCCGGACCGGGTGACCCTCCCGCAGTACCGGCTGCTGGTGGTCCTCGACACCCACGGCGACGCCAAGCTCGTGGAGGTCGCCGAGCTGCTCGGCGTGAACCCCTCGACCGCCATGCGCATGCTGGACCGGCTGATCGCGGCGGGCCTCGCCGCCCGGCGGAGCAACCCGGCCAGCCGCCGTGAGACCCTGCTGCGGCTCACGCCGGACGGCAGGCGGCTGGTGGACGGGGTCTCGGCCGCCCGCCGCCGCGAGATCACGGCCATCGTCGAACGGCTGCCACCCGGACAGCGCGCCGATCTGGTCACGGCGCTGACGGCGTTCACCGAGGCGGGCGGGGAACCTCCGGCTCCGGTCGGGGACTCGGAGCCGTACCCCCTGGGCTGGTCGGACACCCACACGAGGCAGAGCGACGACCGACCCCACCACCGGACCGACGACCGACCCGACGACCGCCCCCACCACCGGCCCGACGACCGGACCGACGGCTGAGGCGACGAGCGGCCGACGGCCGGACCGGGGGACCGACCGGCCGCCGGAGGTACCGGCGTACCCGCCGAACAGGCACTATGGGCAGAGACCCGTACATCCGCGCGACGGAAGGCGTTGGACCGGGGTTCGCAACGCGCCGGAAATCGTGTGGTGGGATGCTCGTGTGCCCCAACGTGCCCCTCGGCATGGGAGCAGGTGGCCTGACCAGCAAGGATGGGTAGGACAGCGATATGGACAAGCAGCAGGAATTTGTGCTCCGCACACTGGAGGAGCGCGACATCCGCTTCGTGCGCCTTTGGTTCACCGACGTGCTCGGCTTCCTGAAGTCGGTCGCCGTGGCGCCCGCCGAGCTGGAGCAGGCCTTCGACGAGGGCATGGGATTCGACGGCTCGGCGATCGAGGGCTTCGCCCGCGTGTACGAGTCGGACATGATCGCCAAGCCCGACCCGGGCACCTTCCAGATCCTGCCCTGGCGCGCGGAGGCCCCCGGCACGGCGCGGATGTTCTGCGACATCCTGATGCCCGACGGCTCGCCGTCCTTCGCCGACCCGCGGTACGTCCTCAAGCGGATGCTCGCCAAGACCTCGGACCTGGGTTTCACCTTCTACACCCACCCCGAGATCGAGTTCTTCCTGCTGAAGGACAAGCCGCTGGACGGCTCGCGCCCCACCCCCGCCGACAACTCCGGCTATTTCGACCACACGCCCCAGAACGTCGGCATGGACTTCCGCCGCCAGGCGATCACCATGCTCGAATCCATGGGAATCTCGGTGGAGTTCAGCCACCACGAGGGCGCGCCGGGACAGCAGGAGATCGACCTCCGTTACGCGGACGCGCTCTCCACGGCCGACAACATCATGACGTTCCGTCTGGTGATGAAGCAGGTCGCGCTGGAGCAGGGCATCAACGCCACCTTCATGCCCAAGCCCTTCTCGGAGTACCCGGGTTCGGGCATGCACACCCACCTCTCCCTCTTCGAGGGCGACCGCAACGCGTTCTACGAGTCCGGCTCGGAGTACCAACTCTCCAAGGTCGGCCGCTCGTTCATCGCCGGCCTGCTCAAGCACGCCGCCGAGATCTCGGCCGTCACCAACCAGTGGGTCAACTCGTACAAGCGCATCTGGGGCGGCTCCACCCGCACCGCGGGCTCGGGCGGCGAGGCTCCCTCGTACATCTGCTGGGGCCACAACAACCGCTCCGCGCTGATCCGGGTCCCGATGTACAAGCCCGGCAAGACCGGCTCGGCCCGCGTGGAGGTCCGCTCGATCGACTCCGGCGCCAACCCCTACCTGACCTACGCGGTCCTCCTCGCGGCGGGCCTCAAGGGCGTGGAGGAGGGCTACGAACTCCCGGCCGGCGCCGACGACGACGTCTGGGCCCTCTCCGACGCCGAACGCCGCGCGATGGGCATCGAACCCCTCCCGCAGAACCTCGGCGAGGCGATCTCCCTGATGGAACGCAGCGAACTAGTCGCGGAAACCCTCGGCGAACACGTCTTCGACTTCTTCCTCCGCAACAAGAAGCAGGAGTGGGAGGAATACCGCAGCGAGGTAACGGCCTTCGAACTCCGCAAAAACCTCCCGGTCCTGTAACCCTGTTCCAGCAGCTATATCCCATGTGTCTGACGACTACGGGCCGAGAGTGCTGAACTCTCGGACCGTACCGTCGGACCTTGCCGTCATGATCCGGGTGTGATTGATACGGCGGTGGACTTTCACCGAGAACGGGCGGCTTGAGCTTCCGCTTCTGGTCGACGTCGCCTCAGCGTATGAGTCCGGGCCGCGGGGGCGTCCAGCGGACACCCGGTAGAGCGCGGCGAGTCCCAGACCTGCGGCTGCGGCTCTCAGATCCGATCGTGGCGGCCTTTTTCAGGCGTCGTCCAGATGGTGGAGCCTCACATCGAGATCCGAAACTGGCGTCCAGGTAAATGATCTGCCCGCGCGCCGCTTCAAGAACAGCTCGCGGCTCTCAAGCCCGATCAAATCCTGTCGAGCTGTTTCGTAGGCAACATTGTGACTGCTCATATGAGATTGAGCGGTCACCGATGCGCCTGGATTTTTCAGCGCATAATCCAGGAGTGCGATCTGCCGGTGATTGAACGCTTCGGCCGCACGAGAGATTTTCTTCTGGAGAGCCTTCACCTCTCTGGTCTTTTCTGCAAGGTATTTGTGCAAATTCTCGATCGATCGTCGAAGAACTTGCAGCTGGTAAAGATGGAAATAGGTGAGATCATTTTCGTCGTCTTCGCTGTGTAGGTAACTCCGCGCATAGTCGACCGGTGCATTCTTTAGGATCTGTGAGATTACAACAAACTCGGTCAGCCAATATCCTTGATTCAACATTGACCAATAGAACAGCGCCCGAGCGGTACGGCCGTTCCCGTCCTCGAAGGGATGGTCATAGCCGATCATGAAGTGAATGGTCATTGCTCGAAGGACCGGTGGGACGTAGCCACCTCCATCTAGCTCGCCGTTGGCGAACCGGCACAACCGTGCCACTCTCTCGGGCAGGAGTTCAGCCGGTGGAGGGCTGTGCAGGAGGACTCCGTCGTCGGTGTAGACGCTGACCCGCTCTTCGTTCGGAAGTTGGAACCTTCCGGACGCGCTTGGATTGTCCAGCGTGCCGTCGGTGACGATCCTGTGGATCTCACAGATCAGCTCAGGAGTTAGAGGTCTGTCTCTGATTTCTCCAATCATTCGCATGGCTTGGTAATTATTCACGATCATTCGTTCGTCGCGGGAGCGGGGTGCGCGACCTGCTCGCAGCATTTCCTTCGCGACTCGTCGAGTGGTAGAGGCGCCCTCAAGCTGGCTTGAGTTGATCGCTTCCTCGATAAGTGAATTTACGAGATAGCGATCTCTTGTTCCTGGATTGGTCACCTCTTCGCTGATTGTGATTTTTCCGCTGGCGTCACGGGTGATTTGCTCAAGTGCTTTCAGGATTTTATCCGGGAGGGCAAAGGTAAACGGCTCACCTTTAACGTCTGTGAGGGGGAGGCTGCGACTCATTTGACGGCGGATGAACTTGATGCCGGCCCACCACTCTTTGTGGTTGAGCCCATCCGGCGGGGTCTTGTGCCTGATTTTATCCCACGGGAAATATTCGTCAGCCGGTCCTGCGCCGGGATTTTCAAGGATCAGGGACAGCTTTTCTGGAGTGGTCGCCCTGAACATCCACCGGATGAGCTCATCGGGCTCCGGTGGCGGCATCGGTCGCTTCATGGGGCACTCCTCTCGCGAGTGTCCAGG
>NZ_JBIURL010000017.1:0-134881 GCF_044740805.1 Streptomyces sp. NPDC088261 | reverse complement strand
CAGGTGTCTGTGGCTGACTTGTCTGGGCTGGGCATGGCTGCCTGCGGCTAACTACTACTGATCTACTAGTTTCTACTAGACTAGTAGATCGACGCATGCTCGCAGCTCAGGCCTCAGGTGTCTGTGGCTGACTTGTCTGGGCTGGGCATGGCTGCCTGCGGCTAACTACTACTGATCTACTAGTTTCTACTAGACTAGTAGATCGACGCAGGCCCGGTAGACTCCAGCGGAAGTAGAGGAAGCGACTTGGGAGGCGTGGGCTACGACGTTCGTGACCCAGAATGTCTCTGTGACCGATCAGTACTACGAGGATGCCTACCGGAGCTGGCGCAGCTCTCTCCATACGCTCATGTCCGATGCGTCGTGTTTGGCGCTGTGGCAGGAGCGACGCTTCGGGTTCGCTCACTCGGTTGGAAGCCTGCTGTGTGGGCCGGCCGGAGACTCCCCCGGCGTCACCGGTGCAGTCCTCTACGGAGTGTTCATCCCCGGAACGGGACTCTGCTACGTAGGGCAAACCCAAGAGGCGGATCGCCGTCTACGCGATCTGCCTGTCGGGGAGAGTCACCACCTGGCCAACACTATTCCGCCTGAACTGTGGGAGAGGGTGGTCGTCGTACAGTGGCCGGCGCTTCTTGAAAAGACTCCCGCCGAAGAACAGGCCGCCGCCGCGGAGCTGGGCTCCCTCATCTGTGGCCTTGCACTGGAACACATGCTGCAACTTGCCACCACACCACCTCTGAACAGCCGCCGTCGGCACCGCGACGGTGACTGGCGCCCGAGGAACCAGGCACAGAGCCGTTCCCGTGGCGCGAACCACTCGGCAGCTCTACCAGGGCTGTGGCGCTTGACATGGGAAGCGTGGAGCGACCTGAGCGCACGCAAGGTCCCGCCGAACGGCGAATCGGTTCTGACCACTAGCGCCGGCCGTGTCGTCTTTCCAGCGACGGCCCATGAGTCACCCCAGCATTGACAACCTGTACAGGGTGCCCGTTTGGGGACAAGCCTGCGCCCGGCTTCTTGGATGCCCGCGGAACAAGATTCGGACATTCGTAGTGTGTAGGCCTCGTGTTGAATCCCGGTGACGGCTCGCCCTATAGCATGTGTCACGCAGCCCTCGGGACCAGGTGAGTTGTCGGCACAGCTTGGTCAGCCACCCGGCCCCTGCTGGCCAAGGGTCCCCGACCCGCCCCCTTTCGTGAAAATTTGAAGGGATGCCCTCATGCCTGCCCCGCACAGGTGGAAGCCTTCCGGAGGCGTGGAGTTGGCCTCTTCGGTGTGGTGCTCGTACCAAGGTTGATGCAGCATGTCGGAACCTCGCCGTGCTCGGTACTTCCCGCTGTGCAAAGCACCAAGGGCTTTGATCGCCTTACGGAGTAGCGAAGCGGAAGGCTGCCGAGGCCGAGAAGAACGCCGTGAAGCGCCGACGAAAGTAACTGAACGGCCCGGACTTCCAAGGTGAGTCCGTGCATTGCGATGCTGGCACGGGGGTCACGTATGGATCGGGTAGGTACAACGGCGCGCAAGCTCCTCCGCGACAGGGAATCAGGAGTGGGACGAGAACCGCCCAGAGCTCAAGGCCATTGAACTCGGCCCCACTCAGGTGGTGCCAGAGCACGGCGGCTCCGCACCGGCGGTACGAACCGCGACTCGGGAGTCGATCTTCTGAGCGGGCCGGAGCCGTGTCAGGTCTCCAGGGCGGTTGCTGTGAGGCGGAAGCCCAGGCGGGTGTAGACGCGGGCCACTTGGGGGTCCGTGGCGCCCAGGAAGATGGTGTGGGCCTCGCGGGTGCGGGCCTCGTGGATCAGGGCCGCGGTGACCGCCAGGGCCAGGCCCCGGCGGCGGGCCGCGGGGAGGGTGGCGACCGCGCAGATCTCGGTGATTCCGTCCACCACTCCCGGGAGCAGGCCCGAGCTGACGGCGACGCCGTCCTCCACCGCCGCGACCAGGGTGGTGCTGCCCTCGCGGATGCGGCGGGCCATGAGGGCCGTCTCGGGGGCGTGGCGTGTCTGTGCCTCCGGCAGGTCCGCCGGGCCCACGTCGCCCACCTGGGTGCCCAGGTGCGCGAAGGACAGGTAGGCGGTGGCCACCGCGCTGGGCAGCCACGGGGCGTCCGGCGCGAGGGTCACGACCTGGACCCCTGGTGGGATCAGGTCGGCCAGGGGCGGGGTGGGGGCCTCCTCGGGGAGTATCAGCAGCGGGCAGGGCGTGACCGGCAGGCCCGCTTCCTCCACCGCCGGACGCAGGCCCGGCGCCGACTCGTGGACCCACTCGAAGCTCTCGGGGACGCCCAGTTCGCGCTGACGCGCCCGGACGGCCGCGACGTCCGCCGCGGTGACGGGCCGGCCCCGCCAGCCCCGGGTCGGGCGGGCATGGAGCGGTCTGCCCCCGTCCTCCCGTACGAACAGGGTCAGCGCTCCGAAGTCCTCGGCCCGGCCGATCCGGCGGGGCAGGGTGTCGCGGTACCGGTCGACCCGGTCGAGCGGGCCGCGTGGGGCTGTCGGGTGGTGTGTCACCTCGGAAGCACATCACCGGGTCACCGTCCCGGACCAGTGATTTACGCGGTACGGCGCGTCAGAAGCGCCACCGCGTCTGGCGGTACGGCGCCTTGCCGAAGCCGAAGGCCGTCCGCGGCGGCCCCTCGTGGACCACGGCCGCGTTCCCCGGTCGCCCGCGAAGCCGCCGTCCCGTACGTCGAAGTGCCACCCGGCGCCGTACTCCGCCTCCCACGCCCGGGCCGGCGCCGTCAGGCGCGCCTCGTCCGCCACGCGGACCGCCGTACCCCCGACCACCAGGTCGCAGCCCCCCGGCGAGGGCGTTCGTGCCGGTCGTCAGGACCACCTCCGGGTTCCGGGCGAGGTTCCGGCTCTCGCGCTCCTCGGCGCCGGTGCGGAAGGACAGCGCGCCGTCCGGCCGCACCGCCGGCAGCGGGGTGACGTGCGGGCGGCCCCCGGGCCGTACCGTCGTCAGCCGGAACAGCTCCGTCGACGTCAGCTTCCCGACCACGTTTCCGGCCGCGCCGCACGCGGCCGGTCCCGCCTCCCCGCCCTGCGGTTACGCTCGATCCCCTCAGCTTGATCGGGAACGCTGGCGGGAACGCGGACGGGAGACGGCGACATGACGATGCCGGGGCGCAGGAGCAGTATCTTCACCCGTCTGCTCCGCCACGGCTTCACCGATCCGTCCGGCGCCGAGCGGCTTCTCGACGTCCCGGAGATGGCGACCGTACGGTCCGACCCGCTGTTCCTCGACGCGCTCGGCGCCACCGCCGACCCCGATTTGGCCCTGCGCGGTCTCGTACGGCTCATCGAGGCGGCCAACCCGGGGGAGCGGCGGGTCCTGCTGGACACCCTGCTCACCGCCAAGCCCCTCCGGGACCGGCTGCTCGGCGTGCTCGGCGCGTCCGAGGCGCTCGGCGACCACCTGGCCAGGCACCCGCACGACTGGCACGTCCTGGTGACGTACGAGTCGTCGGACCTGCACCCCGGGGTCGAGGAGTTCGAGCGCGGGCTCGCCGACGCCACCGACCCCGTCTCCCTGCGCATCGCCTACCGCCGCTGCCTGCTGGCCATCGCGGCCCGGGACGTCTGCGGCACGATCGACATCGCCCAGACCGCCGCCGAACTCGCCGACCTGGCCACCGCGACCCTCCGCGCCGCCCTCGCGATCGCGCGCGCCGCCGCGCCCGAGGACGCGGCCGCCTGCCGGCTCGCGGTCATCGCGATGGGCAAGTGCGGCGGCCACGAGCTGAACTACATCTCCGACGTGGACGTGATCTTCGTTGGCGGGCTCCCCGAGGCCCCCGCCGGGACGATGGAGAACGGCGAGGACGGGAGCGCCGGCCTCAACACCGACGAGGGCAAGGCCGTCCAGGCCGCCACCCGCCTCGCCTCCCACCTCATGCGCATCTGCTCCGAGACCACCGTTGAGGGCTCCATCTGGCCCGTCGACGCCAACCTCCGCCCGGAGGGCCGCAACGGCCCCCTCGTCCGCACCCTGAGCAGCCACCTCGCCTACTACCAGCGCTGGGCCAAGACCTGGGAGTTCCAGGCCCTCCTCAAGGCCCGCGCGGTCGCCGGGGACGTACCGCTCGGCGCCGAGTACATCGACGCCGTCTCGCCCCTCGTCTGGCAGGCCGCCGACCGCGAGCACTTCGTCCCCGACGTGCAGAAGATGCGCCGCCGCGTCGTGGACAACATCCCCGCCGCCCAGCTCGACCGCGAGCTGAAGCTCGGCCCCGGCGGTCTGCGCGACGTCGAATTCGCCGTCCAGCTCCTCCAGTTGGTGCACGGCAGGGGCGACACCTCCCTCCGCAGCGGCTCCACGCTCGACGCGCTGGGCGCGCTGGCCGCCGGCGGTTACGTGGGCAGGGCGGACGCGGCCCAACTGGACGACGCCTACCGCTTCCTGCGCTCCATGGAGCACCGCATCCAGCTCCACCGGCTGCGCCGCACCCACCTGGTCCCCGAGGACGAGGCCGACCTGCGCCGCCTCGGCCGCTCCCTCGGCCTGCGCGGCGACCCGGTCGTGGAGCTCAACAGGGCCTGGAAACGGCACGCTTCGGTCGTCCGGCGGCTGCACGAGAAGATCTTCTACCGGCCCCTGCTCGACGCCGTCGCCCAACTCGCCCCCGGCGAGACCCGGTTGAGTACGAAGGCGGCCCGCCAGCGCCTCGAAGCGCTCGGGTACGCCGACCCGGCCGCCGCCCTGCGCCACCTGGAGGCCCTGTCGTCCGGGGTGAGCCGCAAGGCCGCGATCCAGCGGACGCTGCTCCCCGTGCTGCTCGGCTGGTTCGCCGACTCCGCCGACCCCGACGCCGGTCTGCTCGGCTTCCGGAAGGTGTCCGACGCGCTCGGCAAGACGCCGTGGTACCTGCGGCTGCTCCGCGACGAGGGCGCGGCGGCCGAGAACCTGGCGCGGGTGCTGTCCGCCGGCCGCCTCGCCCCCGACCTGCTGCTCCGCGCCCCCGAGTCGGTCGCGATCCTCGGCGACCCCCACGGGCTCGTGCCGCACGGCCGCGCCCACCTCGAACAGGAGGTCATCGCCGCGATCGGCCGCGCGGAGACCGCCGACGGCGCCGTCGCGACGGCCCGCGGGATGCGCCGCCGCGAGCTGTTCCGTACCACGGCCGCCGACATCATCGGCTCGTACGGCACCGAGGAGAGCCCCGCCGAGGAGGACCCGGGCGCGCTGGTCGACCGGGTCGGCAACGCCCTCACCGACCTCAACGCCGCCACCCTCGCCGGCGCCCTGCGCGCCGCCGTCCGCGGCCGCTGGGGCGACACCCTCCCCACCAGGTTCGCCGTCATCGGCATGGGCAGGTTCGGCGGCCACGAGATGGGGTACGGCTCCGACGCGGACGTCGTCTTCGTCCACGAACCCCGCGAGGGCGTCGACGAGCAGGAAGCGGCCCAGGCGGCGAACGCCGTGGTCGCCGAGATGCGCCGCCTCCTCGAAGTCCCCAGCTCGGAACCGCCGTTGCTGATCGACGCCGACCTGCGCCCCGAGGGCAAGAGCGGCCCCATGGTCCGTACCCTCGCCTCCTACGCCGCGTACTACCGGCGCTGGTCACTGGTCTGGGAGAGCCAGGCCCTGCTGCGCGCCGAACCGATGGCGGGCGACGCGGACCTCGGCCGCCGCTTCGTCGAGCTGATCGACCCGCTGCGCTACCCGGCCGAGGGCCTGGCCGAGGACGCCGCGCGCGAGATCCGCCGCCTCAAGGCGCGGATGGAGACGGAACGGCTGCCGAGGGGCGCCGACCCGACCCTGCACACCAAGCTGGGCCGGGGCGGGCTCTCGGACGTCGAGTGGACGATCCAGCTGCTTCAGATGAGGCACGCCTGGGCGGTGCCGGGCCTGCGGACCACCCGGACCCGCCGGGCGCTGGCGGCGGCACGGGAGGCCGGGCTGATGTCGGCGGAGGACGCGCAGACCCTGGACGACGCGTGGGTCCTGGCGACCCGGGTCAGGAACGGCGTGATGCTCGTACGGGGCAGGCCCGGCGACACCTTCCCGTCGGACGGCCGCGAGCTGGGCGCGATGGGGCGTTACCTGGGGTACGGGGCGGGGCCCACGCGGGGCCAGACGCTGGAGGTGCACAGCGGGGACATGCTGGACGACTACCGCAGGACGACGCGCCGGGCGCGCGGGGTGATGGAGAGGCTGTTCTACGGGGCGGAGTGAGCCCCGCCGCCGGGCGTCGTACGCGACCCCTGCTTCTTCTTCGGCCGCCGCCCGTCCACGTAACGCGGCAGGTGGTAGGGGAGCGAGCCGTACCAGAGGTACGAGACGGTGAAGCCGAACGCCAGGCACACCAGGCCCCCCGCCGCGTCGAGCCAGAAGTGGTTCGCGGTGGCGACGATCACCAGCAGCGTCACCACGGGGTAGAGCAGCCCGAGGATCCGCACCCACGGGACCCGGCACAGCGCGAAGATCGTCAGCCCCGACCAGGTCGACCAGCCGATGTGCATCGACGGCATGGCCGCGTACTGGTTCGACACGGTCTTGAGGTTGTCCGAGGACAGCGAGCCCCACGTGTGGTGCAGGGAGACGGTGTCGATGAAGTGGCCGTTGGTCATCAGCCGGGGCGGCGCGAGCGGGAACAGGTAGTAGCCGAGCAGGGCCACGACGGTGGTCGCCAGCAGGACCAGGCGGGCCGCCGAGTAGCGCCCCGGATGGCTGCGGAACAGCCAGATCAGCACGCCGAGGGTGATGATGAAGTGCAGGGTGGCGTAGTAGTAGTTCATCCCTACGATGAGCCACGTCACGGAATTGACGCCGTGGTTGACGGCCCGCTCGAAACCGAGCCCCAGCAGGCGTTCCGCGTGCCAGATCCGGTCGGCGTTCTCCAGGGCCTTCTCGCGCTGTTCGGGTACGGCGTTGCGGATCAGTGAGTAGATCCAGTAACTCACCGCGATCAGCAGGATTTCGAACCAGAGGCGGGGCTTGCGGGGTGTCCGGAGCCGCCGGATGAACGTGTGCATCTCCACCGGTTCGGTTTCCGTGTCCCTCGCTGTGTCTGTCGTGTCAGCCACCTCGTCGGTGAAGGACGACGAGCCGGCCCTTCGGGCCGTCTGCGCCTTCACGGTCGATTCACCCATAGCGAGGAGTCTGCCAGATCTGGACTCCCCGACCGATCATCCCCCGGTCGGGTCGGTCCCGCATTCGCTGCGTCTCGCGGACGACGTCCGGACGTCTTGCGGACGACGGCCGGGAGGTCTCGCGGACGAGGGCCGGACGCCCCACCGACGAGGGCCGGGACCTCCTACGGACGGCGTCCGGGCCCCGACGCCGTCGAGCCGCGGACCACCAGCTCGGGCATGAAGACGAACTCGCTGTGGGGGGCGGGGGTGCCCCCGATCTCCTCCAGGAGCGTACGGACCGCGGCCTGGCCCATCGACGGCACCGGCTTGCGGACCGTGGTGAGCGGCGGGTCCGTGAAGGCTATGAGGGGGGAGTCGTCGAAACCGACGACCGAGAGGTCCCGCGGCACGTCCAGGCCCAGGCGCCGCCCGGCCCTGATCGCGCCGAGCGCCATCATGTCGCTCGCGCACACCACCGCCGTACAGCCCCGTTCGATGAGGGCGGTGGCCGCCGCCTGACCACCCTCCAGAGTGAACAGCGACTGCTGGATCAGCTCGTCCGTCCCGGCCGGCGACAGACCGAGCAGCTCGTGGACCGTGGCCCGGAACCCCTCGATCTTGCGCAGCACCGGCACGAACCGCTCCGGCCCCACCGCCAGGCCGATCCGGTGGTGCCCCAGCGAGACGAGGTGCGTCACGGCGAGCCGTACGGCGGCCCGGTCGTCGGGCGAGATGAAGGGGGCCCGCACCTTCGGCGAGAAGCCGTCCACCAGGACGAACGGCACCCCCTGGGCGCGCAGCTTCTCGTACCGCCGCATGTCCGCCGACGTGTCGGCGTGCAGCCCGGAGACGAAGATGATGCCGGAGACGTCCCGCTCGACCAGCATCTCGGTCAGCTCGTCCTCGGTGGAGCCGCCGGGGGTCTGGGTCGCCAGGACGGGGGTGTACCCCTGACGGGTGAGCGCCTGGCCTATCACCTGGGCGAGGGCCGGGAAGATCGGGTTCTCCAGCTCCGGGGTGATCAGGCCGACCAGCCCCGCGCTGCGCCGGCGGAGGCGTACGGGGCGCTCGTACCCGAGGACGTCGAGTGCGGCGAGTACGGATTCGCGGGTGGCCGCGGCAACCCCGGGCTTGCCGTTCAGAACGCGGCTGACCGTCGCTTCGCTGACCCCCGCCTGGGCTGCGATGTCGGCAAGCCGTGCGGTCATGGGAGTGGACTGTACCGGTGGTTCACCGGATTGCCCACCGGACGGCCGGGGAGCGGGCGCACCCCCCGTTCTGCAAGATCTTGCGAAACCTTTCTGCCCTGTCCGTGCCGGGCTTCCGCACCCCGTCAGGTCCCACTGGCCCATGCCGTAGGGGCACTTGTCGCTCTCACCGGTTCTCGCGGAAATCTTCCGCAAGGTCTTTCGGGCTTCTTGCAACGCTGTTACCTTCACGTCCGACCCGGAGCCGCAACGGAGCGGTACGGCAGTTGAAGGAGTTCGGATGCGACGTGGCATAACGGCCACAGCCCTGGCCGTGACCCTGGCCCTCGCCGTGACCGCGTGCGGTGGTGACGACACGTCGGACGGCGGCAAGAGTGCCGGGGGTGAACTGTCGGGGAAGGTCACCTGGTGGGACACGTCGACCGTCGGCAGCGAGGACAAGGTCTTCAAGCAGCTCGCCGAGGGCTTCGAGAAACTGCATCCCAAGGTCGACGTCGTGTACGTCAACGTGCCCTTCGGCGACGCCCAGAACAAGTTCAAGAACGCCGCGCAGGCGGACTCCGGCGCCCCCGACGTCATCCGCTCCGAGGTCGCCTGGACACCCGAGTTCGCCGACCTGGGCTACCTCGCGCCCCTGGACGGCACCCCGGCGCTCAAGGACGAGAAGGACTTCCTGCCGCAGGCCGCCGCCTCCACCCGCTACGCCGACAAGACCTACGCCGTGCCGCAGGTCATCGACTCCATGGGCATCTTCTACAACAAGAAGATCTTCAAGGAGGCGGGGGTCGAAGTCCCCGCGAGCGTGGACGAGTTGAAGACGACCGCCAAGACGATCAAGAGCAAGACCGGGAAGACGGGGCTCTACCTGCGCGGCGACGACGCGTACTGGTTCCTGTCCTTCCTGTACGGCGAGGGCGGCAACCTCGTGGACGCCGACAGCAAGACCGTCACGGTCGACAACGCCGCCGGCGTCAAGGCCCTGACCGTCGTCAAGGACCTGGTCGACTCCGGCGCCGCCCAGACCGACGCCACGGACGGCTGGGAGAACATGCAGGCCGCGTTCAAGGACGGCAAGGTCGCCATGATGATCAACGGTCCGTGGGCCGTCACCGACACGTACGGCGGCGCGCAGTTCAAGGACAGGGCCAACCTCGGCATCGCGCCCGTCCCCGCCGGATCCGCCGCGCAGGGCGCGCCCCAGGGCGGCCACAACCTCGCCGTGTACGCGGGCTCCAAGAACCTGGACGCCTCGTACGCCTTCACCGAGTACATGACGTCCGCGGAGAGCCAGACGCAGGTCGCCCAGAAGTTGAGCCTGCTGCCCACCCGTACTTCCGTCTACACCCGGCCCGGAGTCGCGGACAACGAGATCGTCGGCTTCTTCAAGCCCGTCGTGGACAAGGCCGTCGAGCGCCCCTGGATCCCGGAGACCGGCAGCCTCTTCGCGCCGCTCGTCACCGAGTACACCAAGGTCCTCACCGGCCAGACCACTCCGGAGAAGGGCGCCTCCGCCACCGGGGACGCGTACCGCAAGCTGCTCAAGGGCTGGAAGTAACAGGAAGGCGGGCCGGCTGATGGCCGTCCAGACCGGCCGGTCGGTGGCGAGGACCCCGGGCGAGCACACCGCCCGCGGGCCCCGCCGCGGCACCGGCACCCCCTCCGGCGGGCTCCGCCGCGCCGTCTCCACGCACTGGTACGCGTGGGCCATGGTCGCCCCGGTCGTCGCCGTGATCGGCGTGATCATCGGGTATCCGCTGGTACGGGGCGTCTACTTGTCGCTCACCGACGCCAACGAGCGCAACGTCGCACGCCACATCGGCGTCAACAACCTGCCCGCCACCTACGAGTTCGTCGGACTCGACAACTACCGGGCGGCCCTGACGGGGGATCAGTTCCTCTCCACCCTCGGCTGGACGCTGGTGTGGACGGTGTCCTGCGTCGCCGTCACCTTCGCGCTGGGCCTGGGCCTCGCCACGCTCCTCAACCGCCGCATCGCGGGCCGCTCGGTCTACCGGATGCTGCTGATCCTGCCCTGGGCCGTCCCGGGCTTCGTCTCCGTCTTCGCCTGGCGCTTCCTCTACAACGAGGACCGCGGGCTTCTCAACAAACTGCTCGCCGGCGGCGGTATCGACGCCGTGCCCTGGCTCAACGACCCGGCCTGGGCCAAGTTCTCGGTCATCGCCGTGAACATCTGGCTCGGGGTGCCGTTCATGATGGTCGCCCTGCTCGGCGGGCTCCAGTCGATCTCCGGCGAGATGTACGAGGCGGCCGAGATGGACGGCGCCAACGCCTGGCAGCGCTTCGCGCACATCACCCTGCCGGGGCTGCGGCCCGTCAGCACGACCGTGATCCTGCTCTCCACCATCTGGACGTTCAACATGTTCCCGGTGATCTTCCTGCTGACGCGCGGCGGACCCGGCGAGGCCACCCAGATCCTCGTCACGCAGGCGTACAAGTTCTCCTTCGAGATCAGCCCCCGCGACTACGCGCAGTCCTCCACCTGGGGCGTGCTGATCCTCGTCCTGCTGATGCTCTTCGCCGCGCTCTACCGGCGCGTCCTCCGCAACCAGGGAGACAGCTGGTGACCCTCGCCGCCCCCGACACCGCGACCGACACCCCGTCCGCCGCCGCGCGGGTCACCGCCGTGCCCCGCACCGGTCACCGGAACCGCCGCTCCCCCCTGGCCTCCGTAGCGCTGCACACCACCCTCGTCGTCGCCTCGGTGATCGCGGTCTTCCCCGTCCTGTGGGTCCTGCTGACCTCGCTCAAGCCCCCCGCGTACGCCACCACCACGGACTTCTTCAAGGACCCGACCTTCGCGAACTACACCGGGCTGCTGCGCGACACCCCGTTCCTGACGTGGTTCGGCAACTCGCTGGTCATCGCCGGACTCACCACCGTGCTCGGCGTCTTCGTCGCCGCCACCACCGGCTACGCCGTCAGCCGCTTCCGCTTCCCCGGCAAGCGCGGGCTGATGTGGACGCTGCTGGTCACCCAGATGTTCCCGGTCGCCGTCCTCATCGTGCCGATCTACAACATCATGGCCGGGCTCGGGCTGCTCAACGACCCGGTCGGCCTGGTGATCACGTACCTCACCATCGCCGTGCCGTTCTGCGCCTGGATGATGAAGGGCTTCTTCGACACCATCCCCCGCGAGATCGACGAGTCCGGCATGGTCGACGGGCTCACACCCTTCGGCACCTTCTGGCGGCTCGTCCTGCCGCTCGCCAAACCGGGGCTCGCGGTGACCGCCTTCTACTCCTTCATCACCGCGTGGGGCGAGGTCGCCTACGCCTCCGCGTTCATGGTCGGCGACGACAATCTCACCCTCGCCGGCGGCCTCCAGAAGTTCGTCAACCAGTACGGGGCCCAGTGGGGCCCGATGTCCGCCGCGTCCGTACTGATCGCCGTGCCCGCCGCGCTGGTCTTCCTCTTCGCCCAGCGCCATCTCGTCACCGGCATGTCCGCCGGTGCGGTGAAGGGCTGACCCCGTGCGGGGCCGCCCGCTCGCCGCACCTCCCGGACACCTCTCCGCACCCCTCAGAGACTCCAGGAACCACATGACCCAGCACCTCACCGCCCCCTCCGCCCCCTCCGCCCGCCCGGCCGCCAGGACGTCCGACGACGCGCGGGGCCACCGCCCGGGCTGGTGGCGGGACGCGGTGATCTACCAGGTCTACCCCCGCAGTTTCGCCGACGCGAACGGCGACGCGATGGGCGACCTCGACGGGGTACGCCGCCGGCTCCCGTACCTCAAGGACCTCGGGGTCGACGCCGTCTGGCTCAGCCCGTTCTACGCCTCCCCGCAGGCCGACGCGGGCTACGACGTGGCCGACTACCGCGCCATCGACCCGATGTTCGGCACCCTGCGCGACGCCGACGCGCTGATCGGGGATGCGCACGATCTGGGCCTGCGGATCATCGTGGACGTGGTGCCCAACCACTCGTCCGTGGCGCACGACTGGTTCAGGCGCGCCCTGCGCGAGGGCCCCGGGTCCGCCCTGCGGGCCCGCTACCACTTCCGCCCCGGCAAGGGCGCCCACGGTGAACTGCCGCCCAACGACTGGCAGTCCGTCTTCGGCGGCCCCGCCTGGACCCGGACCACCGACCCCGACGGCACCCCCGGCGACTGGTACCTGCACCTCTTCGCCCCCGAACAGCCCGACTTCGACTGGACGCACCCCGCCGTCGCCGACGAGTTCCGCTCGATCCTGCGCTTCTGGCTGGACATGGGCGTGGACGGCTTCCGTATCGACGTCGCCCACGGACTGGTCAAGGCCGACGGCCTCCCCGACCTCGGCGGGGACGCCCAACTCCGGCTGCTCGCCAACGAGATCACGCCGTTCTTCGACCAGGACGGCGTCCACGAGATCTACCGGCAGTGGCGCACGATCCTGGAGGAGTACCCGGACGAGCGCATCGCCGTCGCCGAGGCCTGGACGCGGACCGTGGAGCGCACCGCGCGGTACGTACGCCCCGACGAACTGCACCAGGCCTTCAACTTCCAGTACCTCGCCACCTCCTGGGACGGCGACGCGCTGCGCGAGGTCATCGACGCCTCGCTCGCCGCGATGCGGCCCGTCGGCGCCCCCGCCACCTGGGTGCTCTCCAACCACGACGTCACCCGCCACGCCACCCGCTTCGCCGGGCCGCCCTTCGCGGGCACCCAGACGCGCGAGCCCGGCGACCGTGAACTGGGCCTGCGGCGGGCCCGCGCCGCGACGCTGCTCATGCTGGCGCTGCCCGGATCCGCGTACGTCTACCAGGGCGAGGAACTGGGCCTGCCCGACGTCACCGACCTGCCCGACGAGGCCAGGCAGGACCCGTCGTTCTTCCGCGCGGACGGCCAGGACGGCTTCCGCGACGGCTGCCGGGTCCCCCTCCCCTGGACACGCGAGGGGAGTTCGTACGGCTTCGGCAGCGCGGGCAGCTGGCTGCCGCAGCCGGCGGGCTGGGGCGAGCTGAGCGTCGAGGCGCAGACCGGCGACCCGACCTCGACCCTGGAGCTGTACCGCGCCGCGCTGGCCGTCCGGCGCGAGCATCCCGGGCTCGGGGCCGGGGACTCGGTGGCGTGGCAGGACACGCCCCCGGGTGTGCTGGCCTTCACCCGGGACGGCTTCGCCTGCACGGTCAACACCACCTCGGAGCCGGTACGGATCCCCGTACCGGGCCGGCTCCTGCTGTCGAGCGGCCCGGTGACGCCCGACGGCACCCACGCCGACCTGCCGCCGGACACGACGGCGTGGTGGACGCTCTGACCGGAGCCGGCGCCGGAGCCGTACCCCTGGCCGCACCCGCACCCGTCCCCCCGAACCGCACCACACCGTAAGGAGCCTTGAGGGCAGAGCGCGTCGCCACGCGAGGCCGCACCACCGTCACCCGCACACCCCCACCAGTGCTGGAGGAACCATGGTCCGCAGATCTCTCGCCGCCGCGCTCGCCCTCGGGGCGGCCGCCACCGCCCTCGCGGTCCCCGCCGGGACCGCGCAGGCCGTCCCGCCGGGCACCAAGGACGTCACCGCCGTCCTCTTCGAGTGGACGTTCGCGTCCGTCGCCAAGGCGTGCACGGACACCCTCGGCCCGGCCGGGTACGGATACGTCCAGGTCTCGCCGCCCCAGGAGCACATCCAGGGCGGCCAGTGGTGGACCTCGTACCAGCCGGTCAGCTACCGGATCGCCGGCCGCCTCGGCGACCGCGCCGCCTTCTCGGCCATGGTCGGCACCTGCCACGCGGCCGGGGTCAAGGTCGTCGCCGACAGCGTCATCAACCACATGGCCGCCGGCGACGGCACCGGCACCGGCGGCTCCCCGTACACCAAGTACACGTATCCCGGCATCTATTCGGGCGCCGACCTGGACGACTGCCGTGCCCAGATCAGCAACTACCAGGACCGGGCGAACGTACAGAACTGCGAACTCGTCGGCCTCGCGGACCTGGACACCGGTGAACCGTACGTACGCGGCCGGATCGCCGCGTACCTCAACGACCTGCTCTCGCTCGGTGTCGACGGCTTCCGCGTCGACGCGGCCAAGCACATGCCGGCCGGCGACCTCGCCGACATCAAGAGCCGGCTGACCAACCCCGGCGCCTACTGGAAGCAGGAGGTCATCTACGGCGCGGGGGAGGCGATATCGCCCGACGAGTACCTCAACACCGGTGACGTACAGGAGTTCCGGTACGGGCGCAGCCTCAAGCAGGTCTTCAACAACGAGAACCTCGCCTACCTGAAGAACTACGGCGAGGGCTGGGCCTTCATGCGGGGCGACAAGGCGGCCGTCTTCGTCGACAACCACGACACCGAGCGCGGCGGCGACACCCTCAGCTACAAGGACGGCGCCAACTACACCCTCGCCAACGTCTTCATGCTGGCCTGGCCCTACGGCTCACCCGACATCAACTCCGGTTACGAGTTCACCGACCGGGACGCCGGACCGCCCAACGGCGGCACGGTCAGGGCCTGTTACAGCGACGGCTGGAAGTGCCAGCACGCCTGGCGGGAGATCGCCTCCATGGTCGCCTTCCGCAACACCACCCGGGGCCAGGCCGTCACCCGGTGGTGGGACAACGGCGGCGACCAGATCGCGTTCGGCCGGGGGACGAAGGGGTACGTGGCCCTCAACCACGAAGGCTCCGCGCTGACCCGTACGTTCGAGACCTCGCTGCCCGCGGGGAACTACTGCGACGTCCAGAGCGGCCGGCGGGTCACCGTCGACAGCGCCGGGCGGTTCACGGCAACGCTCGGCTCCAACACGGCCGTTGCCCTCCACACGGGCGCCAGGAACTGCTGACACCCGGCACCTGAACGGGCGCGGCGGGGCCGTTTGATACGGATCTTGTAACGGACCCCGCCGCGTCCGTGTGAACCGCGCGCGGCGGGAAATCAGAGGGGTATGACGTCCACCGACGTGCAACCGGAACAGAGCCAGCACAAGCCCCGCCCGGCGGGGCTGTCCTGGTGGAGCAAGCTGCTCATCACCCTCGTCGCCGTCGCGGCGCTGCTCTTCGCCGGCAGCAAGCTGGACCTGATCCCCGGGTTCGGCGACGTCTTCGGCAGCGAGACGAAGGACCGGACGGGCCCGACCCTGCTCCAGTCCATGCAGGACCTCGACCGCTACGAAGCCGCCTCGGGCAACTTCCAGGTGGTCGTGGACCTGGAGAAGGACGCCAAGTACCTGCCCGACGCCATCCGCGGCACCCGTACCCTCTACGTCGGCGCCGGTACGGTCAGCGCCTACGTGGACTTCGGCGGCATCGGCGAGAACAGCGTCACCACGGACAAGGAACGGACCATGGCGACGATCCGGCTGCCGCACGCGCAGCTGGGCAAGCCCGCGCTCGACCCCGACCGCTCCTACGCCGTCTCCAAGCAGCGGGGTCTGCTGGACCGGCTCGGTGACCTGTTCTCGGACAACGCGGCGAGCGAGCGGGCCGTGAACCAGCTGGCCGCCAAGCACATCGGGGAGGCGGCCAAGGACAGCGAACTGGCCGACCGCGCCGAGAAGAACACCACCAGCATGCTGGAGGGCCTGCTGCGGTCCCTCGGCTTCACCCAGGTCACCGTCGTCTACGGCACCAGCTGATCCCGGGCCGCGACCTTCTACGGGAGGCGCTGGCCCGGCAGTCGCGCAGCCAGCCCCATGAGCCGGCCGAGCAGATCGCCGAACGGGCCCTCGGCCGGCTCGTCGGCGACGATCCGCAGCAGGATCGCCGCCATCTCCGCGTCGTACGCGGCGCTCACCGCGGCGAGCGCGGCGAAGTCGTGCACAAGCTGCAACTCCAGCTCGGCGCGCGGGATACGGCGCCCGTCCAGCCAGATCAGCGCGGTCGACTCGGCGAGCGACACCCAGGACCGGACCACCAGATGGAGCCGCGCGGGCGGGGTCGTCACGTCCAGGTGGGACAGGATCTGTACGTACGCGGCCTGCCGCACCTCGTCGATCATCGCGTTCGCCGTCGAGGAACCCACCGCCGGGCCGCCGCGCATCAGCGCGGAGAAGCCGGGACCGTGCTCCTCCACGAAGTCGAAGAACCGCCCCATGACCCGCGACAGCCGGGCCCCGAGCGGTCCTTCCCTCGGCTCCACGAACCGCTCGGCCAACTCGTCGGCCGCCCGGCGCAGCGCCGCCTCGTACAGACTCTGCTTGCCGGGGAAGTAGTGGTAGACGAGGGGGCGGGAGATGCCGGCCGCGGCGGCGATCTCGTCGATCGAGACGTCCTCGGGGGAGCGGTGGCTGAACAGGTCCAGCGCGACACCGATCAGCTGTCGCTTCCGCTCTTCGACGCCCATCCTGCGGCGCACCCCGGTCGTCATACGAACAGCCTAACGGGCACGCTCCCCGGGGCGTCGATTACGCTGCCGGTCCATGACCTCAACTGACCCGGACCAGCCGACAGAGACACCCGCCGAGGGTCCGGCGTCCGGTCCGGCACGCGAACTGACGCCCCGTCAGGCGCGCGCCCTGCGGGTCACGCTGGCGTCGGTGCTGCTGGTCGCGATGGCCGTGCTGCTGGCCGTACGGCTCGCGGACCGCACGTCGGTCCTGGTGGTCGGGGTGTACGGGCTGGCGATGGTCCTGTGCGGCGTGGTGATCGAGCTGAGCCGCAACGGCCGTACCCGCCTGGGCACTTGGCTGCTGGCGGTGTGCCTGCTGTCGGCGCTGGGCGCGGACTGGCTGCTGCCGTAGGACGGGGGGCCGCGCCCGGTGACGGCGTACGGCCCCGGCCCGCCCTTCCGGCGCGGCTGTACGTCCCGGTCACCGCAGCGCCCCCACCGACCCGCCGCCCTCCACGGCCCCCTTCAACTCGGCCCGCGCGCCCGCCGAGGCCCGTACCGCCAGCATCCGCCCCTTGGCGGTACCCTTCACCCCGCCCGACACCGCCAGCGACCTGAACTCCTCGCTGCCCGCCGCCAGGACGTACCACCGGCCGCCCCGGGACTTCCAGAGCACCCCGGCCAGCACCGCACGCGGCTCCCGCGCCCCGCACGCGGGCGAGTCCTCCGCGCGGGCCGCGATCGCCCCCGCCGGCGCGGGCTTCGTGGCCGACGGGGGCTGGAACTGCGCCAGCACCCGGCTCCCCGTACCCCGCCAGGTCTCCGCGCGGGTGCACAGCCACTCCGCCGTGCCGTTCGCCTCCGGCAGCGTCTGGCGCGCGAACGCCCAGGAGTTCACCGACCGCACCCCGTGCGAGCGGACCGTGGGCAGCAGGCACGCGGTCCTGGCCCACACCACCCGGTCCTGGGCGCTCGACACGTCCGAGGGGGACGACGGCGGCCCGGACGTCAGCCGCGCCGGTGTCAGCTCGCCGAGGTCCGTGAGCAGCCGGTCGTGGGACCCGTCCCGGACGTCGAGGGTGTCCCAGGACCCGCAGTCGCGGGCCGTCGCCGGGCTGTCCATCGGGTCCGTCACCCCGTCCGCGTCCCGTCCCAGCGGCCGGGCGGGCGCCTCGGGGTCGCGCAGATCCCGTACGGACGTACGGGTCACCCAAGGCGCCGTCAGGAAGCGGACGTCGCTGTCCGAACGCGCCAGCACCAGCGCCCCGGAGGCGGACCCGTCCGCGCCGTCGACCCGGGCGAAGTCCAGCCCCGCCGCGCCCCCGCCGTCCGTCGCCTCGGCGTACCGCACGACCCGCAGGCCGTCGTACAGCAGCACCACCCGCACGGCGTCGACCCGGCCCGCGTACAGCAACTGCGGTGGTCCCATGGGCGGTCCCGACGGGGTCCCGGGGGTCGCGGAGACCTGTACGGTACGGCCCGGCCGCGCCCAGACCGCCAGCGCCCGCCGCAGCAGCCCCGTGTCACCGGCCAGCGCGCCCCGGGTGGGCCAGGCGGAGAAGTCGGTACGGGCGGAGCCCTCCCAGAAGGCGGGCGCGACCCGGCGCACCTTCGCCGGGTCGAGGGCGGCCTGGGCCATGGGGTTGCGGGCGTACGAGGGGGCCGCCGCACCCCCGGGCCCCCAGCCGTCCCCCGGCAGCCCGAGGAACGCCGCGCAGACGAGCAGGGCGGCGGTCGCGGCGAGCGCGGCCTTCGCGTGCTGGCGCCTGCGCATCAGGTCGGTGGGCCTGGCCTGGAGCGAGCAGGGGTCGAACTCGGCCGACCGCAGCAGCGCGCCGCTCTCCGGCGTCTCGGCGGCGACCGCCCGGGCGAGCGCGCCCGCCGGGTCGTCCGCCCCGGCCGCGCCGAGCGTGCGCTCCACGTCGGCGTCCGCCAGCCCCTCCAGGCCGCGCAGGACGAACGCGGCCCTGGCCGGCCCGGAGAGGGCGGAGAGCCGCTGGTCGAGGGCGAGTTCGTCGGCCCCGCCGGAGCGCGGGAAGAGCCGCAGGCCCCACACGCGCGGCAGCACCGGCGGCAGTTGGGCACGGCGGGGCCGGGCGAGGCGCAGCAGCGGGCGGCCGGCGTCGAGGGCCTGGCGCAGCACGCGGGCGCGTACGTACGTGTACCCGGGGTTCCGCGCCCCGCCGGGGCCGCCTCCGCCGTCCGCCCGGCGCGGTCCGGGGAGCACGCTGTCCACGGTGGCGGTACGGCCGCGGGGCAGCGAGCGCTGGACGAGCGCGTGCGCGGTCAGGACGCGCCGGTTGCGGCCGAGCGACGGGGGGAGGACGAGATAGGCGATCCGTACCAGACGGGGGTAGTGCTCGACCAGCGCCGCCTCCGCCTGGTCGACGTCGACGGGGCCGGCGGTGGGGGCGGCGGCCGTGGCGGTGGCGGCGGCGGGGGCGGTGACGGAGTCGTGTGGGCGCACGTGCAGCAGAACGAGCGATTGGTCCGATGGTCACCCCGGGATCTGCCGCGCACCCCGGAATGAGTCATTCCGCTCATTCCGTTTATTCCGTCCCCGGCCCCACGGAGGCGCGTTCGACAGGGCACGATGGGCCGCATGCGTACGGAACGAGCAGGCGTGGCGATAGCGGTCCTGGCCCTGGCCCTGACGGCGGGCTGCGGCGCGAACGACGACAAGGCTCCCCAGGTGCCGAAGACGGCGACGGGGAGCCTCGAACAGCTCGCCTCGAAGGCGAAGTGCGAGCCCAACATCTCGACGGACGCCGCCGAGCTGCGGCAGGCCAACTGCGTGACCGGGGACGGGAAGTACGTCCTGGCGACCTTCGCCACCGACCGCGGCCAGCGCGAGTGGATCAACGAGGCCAAGGACTACGGCGGTTCGTACCTCGTCGGCCGGAAGTGGGTCGTGGTCGGCGAGGCGGCCGTGGTCGCCACGGTGCGTGGCCGGCTGGGCGGGGAGGTGGAAACGGGCTCGTCCCACCACGCGCGGAACGGTGGTGGGACGAGTGCCGATCCGTCCGGTCATGACATGAGTGACATGCCCGGCATGGGAGGGATGGACGGCATGGACGGTATGGAGGACATGCCGTCCACGCCCTGACCGGCGTGAGGGTGCCGACGACGTCGGGCCGGGTGCCTCAGCGGCACGTGGTCCCGGCGTTGAGGCAGCTCACCATCTTGTTCATGATCCGGGTGTCGAACACGTTGATGAAGTCACCGTGGTCGGTCACCGGCTTGTGCAGCTGCTCCGGGAAGGAGTCGACCGCGAAGCCTGGGCCCGGCGGGACGCGGTAGACGATCCGCTGCTGGAGCTGCGGGATCGCCTTGAACCCGTTCTGGCAACGGCCGTTGGCGTCGGCGAAGGCCACGTGGGTGCGGTGGTTCGCACTGTCGGTGTTCTGGCCGTCCCAGCAGCTCTGGAAATTGAATGTACGGACCACCTTGCTGCCGCGCGGGCAGATCGGGTATTTGTCCTTGAGCTGGCGGTTCTCGAATCCGGTGCAACTCCACGACGCGTTGGCGTTCGCGTTTCCGTTGACGAAGGCCTTGGCGTCACCCGTGATGATCCGCAGGAAGCGGGGCATCGCGACGACCTTGGAGGTCGGGTTGCCGACAAATTTCAGAGTCACCTCGTTGGGCGTCTGAATCTTTCCGGCATTTCCTTCCTTGCCGCCGCCGTCCGCGTTGACGTCGAACTCGGCCTGGCCGTTCTGGAGACGGAGCACCGGCCAGTAGTAAGTCGACTTGTCGCCCTGATTGCGGCAGCTGGTGGCGGCCGCGGCGAGCGCGTCGTCACTGGCGAAGGCGTTGTTGCCCTGATTCCCGACATAATCGTGCATGTGGTGGGCGCCGTTGCTCACACCCGGCGCGACAATGACGTTGTCGGAATTATACTTCTTGTTCTTGTTCACCCCGCATGAGGTGATGAACGAACCCCGGGACGCCTGGCGCAGCGTGCGCGGCTTCACCACGTTCGGCCGGACCGACCGGATGTTGACGAAGTCCGAGGCGTCCGGGCCGTTGCCGCCCTGGCCGGCCGCCGGGGGCGCGCTGGCGCTGGGACTGGCCTGGCCGTTGTCCCCGGCGCCCGCGTCCTGGCCCTCGGCCGGGGCGCTCTCGGCGGCGGACGGGGCCGGGGAAGCGGCAGGGTCCTGCGCCGCCTGCGCCCGCAGGGTGCACGGCGCGAGGGCGTCGAGGCCCTGCGGCTGCTGGCCGCCGGCGCCGGTGATCGCCGCGGAGATCTTGCCGAAGCTCTCCAGGCGCTTGTCCTTCAACGGATTGAGAATCGCATTGTCGGCAACGGTGGGGTCCTGCTCGATCTGTGCCTTCTGATCGGCGAACTTCTGGTAAGCCTCGGTGATCTGGCTGTCGATCCCGGCCAGCTCCTGGTCGACCGCCGCACGGGCCGCCTCCGGCACGTCCGTGATGGCGTTGGCCACTTCCGGGCAGTCGATGGTCGACATCTGCTGCGCGGCATTCTCGGCCTGGGCCGGGGGCTGCTTGTCCTTCGACCAGCCCTCACCCGCGGATGCGTAGAAATTGGCCGCTATCAGCCCACCCCCGCCCAGGAGCAAGGCAGCCGTGGCGGCAATCGCCCGGTTTGCCACTGTGGAACGTTTTCTTCTCGCTGTGCGTGACATGGAACTCCTCAAGCTTCGTTGCCGGTTACAGGGAAATCGCGGCAGGGGAAGCGAAGCGCTCCGTTCCATACGGACGGCATTCGGGGAGTGTTCAGAGGTTCTGAGAATTCCTTGAGATCTCCGGCGGCAAAACGGGCGGATACCCCCCATTGCCGCACGACTCGTCCCGGGCTCCGCAGGCTCGTCAGGCTCCGTAGGCTTCGCGCGGCGCGTCCCCGCCCGCTCACGTCCGGCCGCGGTCCAGATACGCGAGGACGGCCAGCACCCGCCGGTTGTCGTCGTCCGACACCGGCAGGCCCAGCTTCGCGAAGATGTTGGACGTGTGCTTGGCCACCGCACGCTCCGTGACCACCAGTTGACCGGCGATCGCCACGTTCGACCTGCCCTGCGCCATCAGCTCCATGACCTCCCGCTCGCGCGGTGTCAGGGCGGCGATCGGTTTGTCCTGGCCCCGGCGGGACAGCAGTTGCCGGATCACCTGCGGATCCATCGCCGTACCCCCGCCGGCGACCCGGCGCACCGCGTCGACGAACTGCTCCGCGTCGAAGACCCGGTCCTTGAGCAGGTAGCCGACCCCGCCGGTGCCGTCCGCCAGCAGCTCGCGCGCGTACAACTGCTCGACGTGCTGGGACAGGACGAGGACGGGCAGGCCGGGACGGGCCCGGCGGGCGGCGAGTGCGCACTGGAGGCCCTCGTCCGTGTGGGACGGCGGGAGCCGGACGTCGACGATCGCGACGTCCGGCTCCAACTCCGCCAGGGCTTTGGTCAGTTCGGGCCCCGACTCCACCGCGGCGAGGATCTCGAAGTCGAACGCCTCCAGCATCCGTACCAGACCGTCGCGCAACAGGAAGAGGTCTTCGGCTAGGACAACGCGCAAGGAATCTCCATGGTCACCATGGTGGGACCGCCCACAGGGCTGTTGACGGCCAGGACTCCGTCGAATGTACCGAGTCGCCGCTCCAGGCCGCTCAGCCCCGACCCCTTCCCGATCGCCGCCCCGCCCCCGCCGTTGTCGGTGACCGCGATCCGCAGCATCCCGTCGCCGTGCGAGATGTCCACCCAGATCCGCTCGGCGCCCGCGTGCTTCACCACGTTCGCCAGCGCCTCGCTCACCGCGAAGTACGCGGCGGACTCGACGGGTGCGTCGGCCCGCCCCGGCAGCTCCACGTTGACCTCGCTCTCCAGCGGCAGCCGCAGCGCCAGGGCCCGTACGGCGTCCCCCAGACCGCGCTCCGCGAGCACCGGCGGGTGGATCCCGCGTACGAGATCACGCAGTTCGGTCAGGGCCTCGGCGGACGACAACCGTGCCTGGCCCAGCAACTCCTTGGCCTTGGCCGGGTTCTTCTCGATCAGCGCCTCGACCGTGCCCAGGTCCATGCCCACCGCGACCAGCCTGGCCTGCGCCCCGTCGTGCAGATCGCGCTCGATGCGGCGCAGTTCGGCGGCGGACGTGTCGACGGCGTCGTGCCGGGACTCGGTGAGCCGCTCGATCCGCCGCGCCAGCTCCTCCTCCTGGGTGGGGGCGATCAGGGCCCTGGTCAGGGTGAAGTGGGCCCGTACGAGCGCCGGGGCGAACCGCACGCCGGCGGCGAGGACCACCAGGCCGAGGGCGAACGCGAGCAGGCCGGTCAGCTGGCTGTCGACGGGGACGAACGCGTACCAGTACCGGTTGTCCGTGAACACCCGCCACAGGCCGGCGGCGAGGACGAGCCCCTCCACCGGGAAGAGCATCAGCCAGGTGGCCGTGATCGCGACGGTGAAGCCCGCCGTCATGTCCACCAGCAGCCACCGGAGATCACGCCAGGTGGCGGGCTCCTTGAGGAGGAGTACGGTGCGCTCGACCCGGCCGGTGAGTCCGCCGCGCACGTCGTCGGGGAGGGGCCGGTAGGGCGGCGGGATCCGTACCCCCGACCACTTCGCGGCCAGCAGGCGGCGGTGGTTGGCGTGCGCCCTGACCGCCGCCAGTGCCGACGGGGTGGTGAGGAAGCCGATGCCCAGCGGGGTGAGCGCGAGCGAGACCACCGTCAGGACGAAGAGGACGACGGATCCCACGATCGCGGTGAGCCCGAGCACCAGCCCCCGGCCGGCGGCCCGCACCGCGTCTCGTATGTCGATTGCCTTCATGACGGTCCCTTTCCTCGCACGGCTTCCTCGCACGGCCGGACGGCCCCGGCCCGGCCCCCGGGCAGACCCTCAGTCTGGCGGCGGCGCGCGGGGGAGGGCAGCCGGTTCGCCCCCCGGCCGGGGGTGTTGCCAGCACCACCCCCCGATCACCCCTGGTCAGAGCGGATTGTCAGTGGCGGGTGGCACGATCGGACCATCGACGGATCGGGCGAACAGGGGCGGACGATGGGCACGTGGGACACCGGACACTTCGACAGCGACACCGCGGCGGACTTCGCCGCCGATCTCGACGCCGCGACCGTGGAAGGCCGGACGGAGCTGGTACGGGACGCGCTGGTCCGGGCGACCGGTACGGACGGCGTTCCCGGCGGCCTGGACGAGAGCGCGGCGGTGGTGGCCGTCGCGGCGGCGGCGCTGGTGGCCGCGCAGTGCCCCGGGGGCCCGCCGGTGGAGACGGTGTACGGCCCCGACGAGCCGCTGCCGCGCTTCCCGGAGGAGTTGAGGGGCGTGGCGGTCCTGGCCCTGGACTGCGTCCTCGCGGAGGGCTCCGAGCTGCGTGAGCTGTGGGCGGACGCCGAGGGCGAGGCGGGTCCGTGGTGGCGCGGGGTGGTCGCGTTGAGGACGGCGCTGGCGGCGGCGGTGGCGGGGGCGCCGGATCCGATACCCGCACCGATTCCGGCCGCGATACCGGAGCTGTCGGGGGCGGTCCGGCCTTCGGTCTGAGGGGCCCGGCGCTCTGAGGGCCCCGGCGCGCGGTCCACGGGTCTCGGGCCCTCACGCCGCCGCTCACGCCCCCGCGTTCAGGAGCTTCGCCTCCACCTCGGGGGACAGGCCGACCGGGGGGCGGTCCGGGCGCTGGGGGGCCGGGCCGTCGAGGGAGCGGAGCCAGGTCCAGGTGTCCCTGACCGTGTCCTCCACCGGGCGGCAGCGCAGGCCCGTGGCCAGGGCCTTGGTGACGTCGCCCCGGTGCAGGGTGTCGTGCAGCTCGCCCGGCGGGAGCCAGACGGGCAGGTCCGTCCACGGCTCGACACCCGCGGCGAGGATCGGCTCGGGGTCGGTCCAGCGCAGCTCGGCGTCGGAGCCCGTGCCCCGGACGCAGGCGTCGAGCAGTTCGCCCATGGTCGTGTGCCCGGGAGGGCTGACGAGGTTGTACGGGCCACCGAGACCCTGCTCGACGGCGCCCACGGTCCAGGCGGCGAGGTCACGTGCGTCGATGTACTGGAGGGGGTTGTCGCGCGGTCCCGGAGCGAGCACGGGACCGCCCTGGGCGATCCGCCCCAGCCACCACGGCAGCCGGCCTATGTTCTCTCCCGGACCGAGGATCAGCCCGGGACGGATCAGCAGCGCACGGTCGCCGAAGGCGGCCTCCGCGGCCAGTTCGCCGCCCAGCTTGTCCTGGGGGTAGGCGGTCTGCCCGGCGTCCGCCGACGCGCCCTCGACCAGCGGACCGTCCTCGGTGAGCCCGGCCGGGGTCGGATAGGCGTACACCGACCGGCTGGAGACGTACACGTACCGCTCGACGCGCCCCTTGAGCGCCGTGGCCGCCTCGCCCACCACGGAGGGCGCCGCCGACCAGGTGTCGACCACCGCGTCCCAGGCTCCGCCGGCGAGCGCCGCGAGCCCGTCCGGACCGGTCCGGTCGCCCAGCACGGACGTGGCGCCGGCCGGCGCCTCATGCCGGCCGCGATGGAAGGCGGTCACCTCCCATCCCCGCTCCACCGCCGCCTCGGCGACGGCGCGCCCGACAAATTCCGTACCACCCAGGAGGAGAAGTCTCATGGCACCGACTCTGCCCGCCGACACGCGCCCCGGAAAGAGAAGTTCGCTTCGAGTGGAGTTCGCCGACAGGCGAATCGGCGGCTTTTGGGATCTGCCGCGCGGGCCGGTCGGATGGCAGCATGTGCGGACCATGACAGATGCCCGGTCGCCGATGCGCGCCCTGCGGGCCGCGGCCTTCGCGGCGGTGTGTGTGACGCTGGCCGCGCTGGGGCATTTGTACACGTCCGGGCACGAGATCCCGTTCGGGGCGCTGTTGACCGCCTTCGGGACGACCGGAGGCGTCGCCTGGCTCGCTGGCGGCCGCCGCCGGGGGTTCCGTTCCCTCGGCGCCGGGCTGCTCACGGTTCAGGGCACGCTGCATCTGCTCTTCGCGGGGGTGCTGCCGTACGGGCCGTCCCCGGCCTCGCACGACCGGCACTCCATGACCGGGACGGGGGCCGGGGCGCGCGCCGGGCTCGGCATGGGCGGGCGCCCCGGCATGGACATGGGGGCGGGCGGTGCGGCCGAGCCCGCGCTCGGGGCCGTCGCCGACACCCCGGTCGCGATGATCGCCGCGCACGTGCTCGCCGCCGCCGTCTGCGCCCTCTGGCTCGCCCGGGGCGAGGCCGCGCTCTTCCAGCTCGCGCGGACGCTCGGCGCCCTCGCCCTCGTCCCGCTCCGGCTGCCGCTCACCCCGGCCCGCCTGCCCGCCGTACCCCGGCCGGCCCCGCTCGCCCCGGGCGCCCCCGCCCCGCGCCGCTTCCGCGGCGTGGTCCTCGCGCACAGCCTGTCCCGGCGCGGTCCGCCCGTCGTGCGTACCGCTCGCACCACGGACCCGGGAGCCGCGCTCGTCCTCACTGTCTGACGTCCTCACTGTCCGACGCCGGCCGGCACCGGGGCCGCTTCCCCCCTGCCCACGCCCACACCTAGGACAGTCATGGCCATTGACGATCCCCTCAAGGACGCGGACCCCATCAAGGGCACCGACGCCCCCGTCTCCGACACCCTGACCGACCCGGCGGCCACCCCCACCGACACCGGCACCGCCGGCACCGCCACGACCACCGGCACCCCCACCGGCACCCCGTCCGCGTGGAGTTCGCTGCGCCCGCTCGTCCTGCGCCTGCACTTCTACGCGGGCGTGCTCATCGCCCCGTTCCTGCTCGTCGCCGCCGTCAGCGGCCTCCTCTACTCGCTCTCGTTCCAGGCGGAGAAGGTGGTCTACCGCCACGAGCTGCGCGTCCCGGTCGGCGACCGCGTCCTCCCGCTCTCCACCCAGGTCAACGCGGCCCGTACCGCCCACCCGGACGGCAAGGTGACGTCCGTACGCCCCTCGTCCGAGGACGGCGCCACCACCCGCGTCCTGATGTCCACCCCCGAGGTCGGCGAGGGCAAGTCCCTCGCGGTCTTCGTGGATCCGTACACCGCGGAGGTACGGGGGCAGCTGGCCAGCTACGGCAGCTCGGGCGCCCTCCCGCTGCGCACCTGGCTCTCCGAGCTGCACCGTCATCTCCACCTGGGCGAACCGGGCCGCCTCTACAGCGAACTGGCCGCGAGCTGGCTCTGGGTCGTGGCCCTCGGCGGGCTGGTCCTGTGGCTCGCCCGCAGGCGTACCTCGAAGCGCGCCCTGTTCCTCCCCGAGAGCGGGGCCACGGGCCGGCGCAGGACGCTCACCCTGCACGGCTCGCTCGGCCTGTGGGCCGTGACCGGGCTGGTCCTGCTCTCCGCGACGGGCCTGACCTGGTCGACGTACGCGGGGGCGAACATAGGCGAGATCCAGGACCAGCTCGGCGGCTCCACCCCCTCCGTCTCGGCCACCCTCGACGGCGGTACGGGCTCCACGGGCGGCGGCCACGAGGGACACGAGGACATGCCGGGCATGACGGACGACATGCCGGGCATGGAGGGCATGGACGTCGGCGTGGACCTGGCCGTGGTCGCCGCCCGCCAGGCCGGCCTCGACGGACCGCTCCAGGTGACCCTGCCGACGGAGGGGAACGGGTACGTCGTCGCACAGACGGACACCCAGTTCCCGGTCCGGCTCGACTCGGTCGCGGTCGACCCGGCCGACGGCATGGTCATCGACGAGCTGCGCTTCGCGGACTACCCCGTGCTCGCCCAGCTCACCCGCTTCGGCATCGACGCCCACATGGGGGTCTTCCTCGGGCTCGTGAACCAGCTGGCCCTCGCCGCCCTCGCCCTGTCGCTGATCCTGGTCATCCTCTGGGGCTACCGCATGTGGTGGCAGCGCAGGCCCACCCAGGAGCGGCGGACGGGCGTCGGCCGGCCCATGGCGCGCGGCGCCTGGCGGAAGGTGCCCCTGAAGGTGCTGCTGCCGCTGGCGGCGGTGACGGCGGTGGTCGGCTGGTTCGTCCCGCTGCTGGGGATCAGCCTGCTCGCGTTCCTGCTGCTGGACGGCGCGCTGGGACTGTCGGCCCGCGCGCGGACGAGGCAGGGCCCGAAGGAGACGGTCTGAGACACGAAGCGAGGACGCACCGGCCCGTCAGGGTCCCGGTGCGTCCTCGTGCCGGTGCGCGTCGTGGCCGGCGGCTCACGGGGCCGGGGGCCCGGTGGGCTCAGGGGGCGTACTTGTACCCGACCCGCCGTACCGTCTGGATGGTGTGGCGGTGCTCGGCGCCCAGCTTCCGGCGCAGCCGCGCCACATGGACGTCGACGGTCCTGCCGTCGCCCACGTGTCCGTAGCCCCAGACCGTCGTGACCAGCTGGTCGCGGGTGTGGACCCGGTGGGGGTGCGCCACCAGATGCGCGAGCAGTTCGAACTCCAGGTACGTCAGGTCCAGCTGCTCGCCGTCCACCAGGGCCGTGCGCTGGACGCTGTCGATCCGTACCGGACCGCCGGGGCTCTCCGCGCCGGGCGCGGCGCCCCGGGCCGCCCGCTCGGCGGGATCGGCGGCGAGGTACGGCACGGAGGCGGCCAGGGCGGCCGCGTGCTGGTCGGCCGGGACGAGCACCAGGTAGCCGACCATCGGCGGCTGGCCCGGCAGGGAGGGCAGGGTGTGCTGCGGCGCGGGCAGCCAGGTCGCCCCCGGCGGCAGGAAGTCCACGGCCTGCCCGGCGGTGACGGCGGCGGGGAAGGCGGCCGGGACGGTCTCGTCACGGTCGACGGCCCGCAGCCGGTGACGGCCGGGGGCGGGCGGCTTCTGGTTGAGCGGGGCGGCGGCGGTCGCCGTGGAGAAGGAACGGGGGTTCGCCATGAGAGGTCAGCTCTTTCGCGCGAAGGAGTCGTCGTGTCGACAGGACGTACGTCATGCGCGGCGGCCGAAGGCCAGAAAGGAAGCTTTAGAGGGCCGGCGCGTTCTTCGCGCGACAACACACCCGGTCGAAATCGTGATGCTGCCGGGACGGCCAGAACGGCTCCAGGTCGATGCGACCCGTCGCGGTGTGCTGGAAGCTGGCCATGCCCCCATTGAAGCAGATAGCTGTCCGGGGCAGCAGACCCTTTTCACTCGACTACGCGCACGCCGGGCGCGGGACGGGTCGCGCGGCACCTCCCGGTGGCGCGGACGTCGCGTTCCGGCGGCCCGGAAGTCGCCTCCCGGACGCTTCCCGGAGGGCTTGCGGCCCCATGCGTGAGGGGCGGCCGCCTGCCCGGCGGTCGCCCCTCAGCTGTGTGGTCCCGTTGTGATGCGGGCCGGTCAGACCTGTCCGGCCTTCTCCAGCGCGGTGCAGCAGGTGTCCACGATCAGGCGCGTGACCACGTACGGGTCGACGTTCGCGTTCGGACGGCGGTCCTCGATGTACCCCTTGCCGTCCTTCTCGACCTGCCACGGGATGCGGACGGACGCGCCGCGGTCCGAGACGCCGTAGCTGTACTCGTTCCACGGGGCGGTCTCGTGCAGACCGGTCAGGCGCTCGTCGATGCCCGCGCCGTAGTTCTTGACGTGGTCGAGCGGCTTCGAGCCCTCGCCCAGCGACTCGGCGGCCGTGATGATCGCCTCGTACGTCTCGCGCATGGCCTTCGTCGAGAAGTTGGTGTGCGCGCCCGCGCCGTTCCAGTCGCCCTTCACCGGCTTCGGGTCGAGCGTCGCCGAGACGTTGAAGTCCTCGGCGGTGCGGTAGAGCAGCCAGCGCGCCAGCCACAGCTGGTCCGAGACCTCCAGCGGCGACAGCGGGCCGACCTGGAACTCCCACTGGCCCGGCATGACCTCGGCGTTGATGCCGGAGATGCCCAGACCCGCCTTGAGGCAGTTGTCCAGGTGCGCCTCGACGATGTCACGGCCGAAGATCTCGTCCGCGCCGACACCGCAGTAGTAGCCGCCCTGCGCCGCCGGGAAGCCGCCCTCGGGGAAGCCCAGCGGGCGCGCGCCCTTGAAGAAGGTGTACTCCTGCTCGATGCCGAAGATCGGCTCCTGGCCCGCGAACTTCTCCGCGACCTCGGTCAGCTGCGCCCGGGTGTTGGACTCGTGCGGCGTCATGTCGATGTTCAGGACCTCGCACATGACGAGGACGTCGTCCCCGCCGCGGATCGGGTCCGGGCAGGAGAAGACCGGCTTGAGCACACGGTCGGAGGCGTGGCCCTCCGCCTGGTTGGTGCTCGATCCGTCGAAGCCCCAGATGGGCAGCTCGGCACCGTCGTCCAGGATCTTCGTCTTCGAGCGGAGCTTCGCGGTCGGCTCGGTTCCGTCGATCCAGATGTACTCAGCCTTGAAGGTCACGGGGCCTCATCCTTTGCGGGTGCAGCAGTTGTGGCCAGAAGCGTCGCAATCAGTCATGTCCCGGTTGTTGCCCATTCATGAACTGCGTGTTACTCAGGTTTATTTTGTTTCGGCGATACCCCGTGTCCCCGGCGTCCCCCGCGTCCCCCGCATCCTCCGCGCGACCACGTGCTCGTTCAGCAGGGGCGCGAACCCGGCGGCGCGGATCCGGCGCACCAGCTCCTCGTACGTGGTGCCCAGCGCCGCCGCCGTCCCGTCCAGCCGCCAGTCGTGCGCGGCCAGCACGCTCAGCAGATGACCGCGCCTGATCTGCGCGTCGGACAGCCGGAACGTCTTCAGGTACGCCGTGCGCCCCTTGTGGTCCGTGATCAGCTCACCGATGTGCTGCTCCGCGCCGCCGCGCCGGAACGGCGGCAGGAAGCGGCGCAGTTCGTACGGGCCCATCCGGTAGACCCGCTCGGAGGCGTACGACTCCGTCAGCAACTTCCGCGCCAGGACGGCCTCGTGGGTCTCGCTCCACAGCCGCTCCTGCGCCACCGCGCGGGCCCGTAGATCGGCGAGCGTCGTCACGTACCGGTCGGAGATCCGTGCCTCGAACTCCGCGACGGGCGGGCCGAAGTGGGCGTACTGGTGGACCAGTTCGCCGTACAGGTCCTGGAGCAGGCTCGGGTGCAGCGCGCGGTAGTCGTCCGGATGCGGTACGACGAAGGCGGCGGCGAGGGAGTCGGCCGTGTGGACGAGCACCCCGCACTGGCCGGGATGGATCTCGAAGACCCGCAGCGCGTCGGCCAGTCCCCGGACGTCGAGTCCCAGGTACGCCTCCTCCTCGCGGGGCGAGAACCCCTGCCGTACCGCCTGCCGCGACCACTCCTCCCAGGCGACCGAGGGACCGCCGAAGTGCAGCGCCAGATAGCCCTCCAGGGCCAGGTGGAGCGGCAGGAAGCGGCAGCGGGTCGGGGCGGCGCCGCCGGACAGGCCCTTGCCGGGTCTGCGGCGCTTCACCATGCGGTGGTGGCGGTGGACTGTCACGGTGTCGGGCCGCCCGGCGCCCAACTGGGTCCCGTAGGAGGCGCGTTGCCCGGCCTTCTGCCCGTCGCCCCGTCCCGGTCCCTGGCCTTGTCCCTGTCTCTGTCCCGCTCCCGGTTCCGTCTCCTCCCCGGACCAGTCCGCGACAAAGCCGTGCGGGACGTACGACAGGTACTCCGTGCCGTCGTCGAGCGCGACCGCGCCCAGCCCCGCGTAGATCTCCGCGTGCAGCCGCAGTCCGGGCATCGGCTCCGCGCGCACCAGCGGGACGAGCCGGATGCCGCCCCACACCTGCGCGGGGCGTGTGGTCAGCCCGGTCAGGTCGAGCCGGGTCACCGCCGTCCCTCCCGCGCGGGCGCGTCCGCTCCACCCACGGGCTCACCCGGGACGTAACAGAACGGATCGTCCTCCACGAAGAGCGACACCCGCCGGTCCAGGTACTCCCGCAGCTCCGCCATGCCCGTGCGCCCCTCCGCGAACTGCGCGATCTCCACCAGCGCCGGCAGATCCTCCGCGTCCCTGATCCCCGCCGTCGGCACGCCCGGTGCGAGCCGGCGTACGTCAAAACCATCCGTGTCGTATACGGGGTTGAGATGAACCACGCTCGTCCGCCCCTCCCGGTCGAGCCGCGACCGCCACACCCGCAGCACCTCGCCCGCCAGCCCGGGCGGCGCGTTGTCCCACCCGTCCGAGACGATCACCAGCCGCTCGGGGGCGTGCTCCAGGGCGTCGAGGATCCGGGTACCGAGCGGGGTCGGGCCCCAGGGCCGTACCAGCAGCGGATCCGCCGCCCCCGAGGTCCACCACGCGGTGTACGCGCCCGGCGCCGCCAGGGACTCCAAGAGGAAGTGGCAGGCCAGGGCGGTACCCAGCGGGCGGCGGCGCTTCTTGCCCGAACCGGACGACGAATAGCTGTCGTCCAGTACGGCGGCGACCCGCCCCCACGTCCCCCGGTACGGCCCCGCCGTGCGGCGCGCCGCCGCCCGCAGCGCCTTCGTGAGCTCCGCCCGGCGCCGTACCCGCTCGTCCACGGGCAGCGACAGGACGTACAGCGCCAGCCGGGTCAGCGGCATGACGGTCAGATCCGTCCGCTGATCCGTCCGCTCCGGCCCCACGCCCGTGGACCCCTGGGTCCGCAGCCGCTCCAGCCGGGTCATCCGGGGCGCGATCCGCTCCACGAGCGCCTCCCGGCCCACGCCGTGCCGGCCCGCGAACCCCTCGGCGACGGTGAACGGCAGCTCGTACAGCGCTCCCTGCTCGTAGTGGGCGCGGCGGTGCGCGTCGAGCAGCGGATGCCGGTACTTCGTGCGCCGGCCGGGCGCGAAGAGGAAGTCACCGACCTCACCGGGCGTCTCCTTCTCGCGCCCCGTGCCCGCCCCGAGCGGAAGATGGGCGTGCCGCGCGGCCGTCTTCAGACCCCGCCGGTACTTCACCGCGTCGTGCCCCAGATCCGGCCGCGCGGCCAGCCAGTCGCGCAGGATCGCGCGCGTACGGCGGTTGTTGACCCGGGCCGCGCGCAGCGCGCGGAACAGCCGGTAGACCCGCTGCGGCGGCAGCACCGCCAGCCGCCGGGCGATCAGCCGCCCCTCCACCCGCTTCTCCTCCGCGCCCGCCCCACCGGCGCCGCGCAGCAGCGTCTCGATGATCCGCGCCGCGTTGTGGTCGTTGATGTCGAGCGCGAGCGCGGCCGCGTACAGGGGCCGGTAGTTGACGCACACGTACTCATGCAGGAAGTCCAGCGACAGCCGCTGCGCGTGCGCGTCGGACCGGAACTCCCGCTGGCCCGTCGCCGTCACGGCCGCGTTCACGAACAGCAGCACGTCCTCGGCCGCGATCAGATCCGCGAAGGTCTCGGCCACGGTGTCCCCCCGGTGCGTGCCGTCGGATGCCGGCCGGGGCATGGAGGCGCGAACAGCGAAATGTTTGCTTAAGAGGCAAGTCCCGGAAGTCGCGCCGGAGGCCCGCGGCCGGCCCGTGCAACGTAACACCGACCCCCACCGCGGCGGCCACGGAATTTTCCGGCCAAGGCGCGTTTCCGCCCTGGCCGCGCCCCCGTCGCACGCCCGGTGCACACTGAGCGCCATGAGCAAGCCACCACGTATCGGACTCCTCGGCGCCGGCCCCTGGGCGGAGCGCACGCACGCCCCGGCCCTGGCCGCCCACTCCGGCCTCGAATTCAGCGGTGTCTGGGGGCGGCGCCCCGAGGCGGCCGCGGCCCTCGCCGCCGCCCACGACACCACCGCGCACTCCGGCGAGGCGGGCATAGACGCGCTCTTCGCCGAGAGCGACGCCATCGCCTTCGCCCTGCCGCCGGACGTCCAGGCGCCGCTCGCGGTGCGGGCCGCGGCCGCCGGCTGCCACCTGATCATGGACAAGCCGGTCGCGACGACCGTCGAGGGCGCCCGCGCCGTGGCGGACGCCGCCGCGGCCGCGAACGTCGCGTCGGTGGTCTTCTGCACGCTGCGCTTCTCGCCCGTGACCTCGGCCTGGATCGACGACCAGGTCGCCACGGGCGGTTGGTTCACGGCCCACGCGCACTGGCTGGGCTCGCTGTACGGGCCGAGCGCGGAGAGCAGCCCGTTCGCGGACTCGCCGTGGCGCCGCGAGAAGGGCGGGCTGTGGGACGTCGGCCCGCACGCGCTGTCCGTGCTGATCCCGCTGCTCGGTGACGTCACCGAGGTGACGGCGGTACGGGGCGAGCCCGACCTCACCCACCTCGTCCTGCGGCACACGTCCGGCGCGACGAGCACCGCCGCGCTGAGCCTGAGCGCGCCGTCTAAGGGGTCGGGCACGGGGTTCGTCGTGAACGGGGAGCACGGCATCGCGTCGCTGCCGGAGGAGTGGGGCGACCCGATCGGTTCCTTCGGGGCGGCGGTCGACGCGCTGCTGGCGTCGGTCCGCTCGGGGCTGCCGCACGCGTGCGACGTGCGGTTCGGACTGCGGCTGACCGAGATCCTGGCGGAGGCCGAGGAGCGGGTGGCGGCGGCGGGGAAGTAGGGGCGGGGGGTACGGGTACGGGGCCTCGAACCCGTACCCGTACCCGTACCGCCGCAGGGTCCCGCTTCCCCCCTCAGCCGATCCGCTCGATCCGGGCCTTGCGGATCAGGAACTTGCCCGGCTCGCGGACCTGCTCGAACGCGGCGTTGTTCAGCAGGACACAGCTCGCCGAGGTCGAAGTGACCTTCACCGTGGTCGACTTGGAGTTGTCGAGGTTGGTCACGCGGAGTGTCGTACCGACCGGGAACTGACCGCTGGAGGCGCCTGGGGCGCCCTCCTCGTTGAAGAGAGTGACGGTCGAGCCGGGGCAGACGACCTGCCCTGCACCGTTGGTGGCCCCACCGGGGGCGGGCTGCTGCTGCGCGGGCGGGGTGTTGACCGGAGCCGTCGTCGCGGGCGGAGTCTTCACGACCGGGGGCTTGGCGACCGGGGGCTTCTGCGCCGCACCACCGGCGGCGACCACTCCCTTACTGCCCTCGCCGACCGTGCAACCGGACGCCTTCTGCTGCGCCTTGATCTGCTCGATGACCGCCACCCGGTTGGCGATCCGCGCCTCGGACTGCGCGTCGGGCGCCGACCGCTGCCCGGCGATGAACTCCTCGTTGTTGCCGAGGGCCGTCGCGAACCCGTCACAGGCGACGGACGCCTGGCTCGTACCGGTCATCACCACCGCCGTACCGCCGACCAGGGCTGCCGCCCCGACGAGCAGGCTGATCTTCTTCTTACGGCTGAGCGTCTTCTTGCGGGACACGTGTGGGGGCTCCTGTTCCCGGCCGCGCACGGCGGACCGGCTGGGGTTCCGTGTGCCCTGGGATACGGGCGCCCCGGCGGTTCCGCTCAATGACGGGAACATCAACTTCTCCTTTCCGCAGGTCGGTTGGCTCCCTCCGGCCCGCGACAGCAGTCTCACCCCGACGGCAAGACGCGCCACAACGCGTCGAGGACCCCCGCGTAACTCCACCGGCGCGGGCTCGCGTCCCCGACTACCGGCCCATCCCGCACCGCGCCCCTCTCCTTCACCGCCCGTCTCTTCGCCAAACCGCCTCTGGCCAGGCCCGATTGTCAGTGGGGGGCGGTAGAATTGAGGGAGTTCGTGAGGGTTCCACCACCGTGCCGGGAGGTCGCCGATGGCCGTTGCCACAGTCACGACAATTACTACAAAAACGATCCGGATCCAGCCGACGCCAGAGCGCAAGCCACTGCCCGCGGGACAGCCGCGTGAGTGGTACGAGACCCACAACCGCCGCCTGAAGGCCATGCGCCTCGCCATCGCCCTGCTGGACTCGGGCGTGTACCACCCGGCGAACGCCGGCAACCGCAGGATAAGGAGTACGGCGGCCAGGATCGGCATCCACCCGCCGTCCGACACGACGTGCCGGATGGTGCGCGCGCTGATCGCGTAGGGGAGCGGGCCGGGGCGCCGGGCGTACGGGATGGTTTCCGGCGTCCGGCGTCCCGGTGTCGTAGCCGTGACCAGGGGGACGGGGATGGGGTTGGGGATGGGAAGAGGGACGGAAACGGGTTCGGGAACGGGGCAGTGTCGGACGTGCGGTCGGCCGATCGCGACGGGTGGGCGGCCGGGGCGGACGGCGTCGTACTGCTCGCAGGCCTGCCGCCAACGCGCCTACCGCGAGCGGCGGCAGCCGGACGGATTGCCGGTCGAGGAGCTGATCGCCGGGATCGGCGGACGGCTGCGGCAGTTGCGACTGACCCCCGCGCCCGCGTTCCGGGCGGACGTGGAGGCGGTGTCGGCACAGTTCGCCCGGCTGCGGCGGCTGGCGCGCCTGGCGGGGGCGGGGGACGACGGGACCACCACCACGACCGGCGCCGGCGTCACGGACGACACGCAAAACGTCACACCGCTCGATGTGACGAATTTACCCGGCGTGACGAATCCTCTCGGCGGGACGGATCACGGCGAAGCCGCCTTCACCGCCCTCACCGAGGAGTACCGGCGTGAGTTGCGCGCGCACTGCTACCGGCTGCTCGGCTCGTACGACGAGGCGGAGGACCTGACGCAGGAGGCGTTCCTGCGCGCCTGGCGCGCCTGGGAGACGAGCGGCGCGATCGAGCACCCCCGGGCCTGGCTCTACAAGATCGCCACCCACGTGTGCCTCGACTTCCTCCGCAAGCACCACCGGCGCCCGACGACGTACGACCCCGTCCCGGGCCTCGATTCCGGCGACGGGCCGCCACCGCCCCGGCTGCCGTGGCTCCAGCCGTTCCCCGACGACCAGTTGCCCGACACCCCCGCGCCGCAGCACGAGCCGGACATCCAGGCCGTCGCCAGCGAGACCCTGGAACTGCTCTTCCTGACGGCGATCCAGCGGCTTCCCGCGCGGCAGCGCGCGGCGGTGATCCTGCGCGATGTCGCGGGGTGGTCGGCCCAGGAGACCGCCGACCTGCTGGGTTCGAGCCTGGCCTCGGCGAACAGCGCCGTCCAGCGGGGCAGGTCCGCGCTGAGGGCGGCGCTGCCCGAACGGCGCGAGGACTGGTCGGCGGCCGAACCGACCGCCGAGGACGTGGCGCTGCTGGAGCGCTACATGGACGCGTCCGCGCGGGCCGACATCGACGCGATGGTCGCGCTGGTACGGGAGGACGCGGTGCTCACGATGCCGCCGAACCCGTTCTGGTTCACCACCAGGGACGCGCTGTTCGCGTTCGTACGGCCGAACCTGGACCCGGCCTCACCCCTGTACGCCGGCCACTGGCGGCACGTCCCGGTGCACGCCAACGGGCAACTGGCGGTGGCCGGTTACCTGCGGCGGCCCGGCACCAGCGTCCACCGGGCGCAGGTGATCGACGTCCTGCGGGTGGCGGGTGGCGGGATCGCGGAGATCACGACGTTCGAACCGCACCTGTTCGCGTCGTTCGGCCTGCCGATGACGCTGCCGGGAAGCGATGAGTTTTCCGCTCCGCCGCGTCCTACGGGGTGAAGGGCGGCGCGAACGGCGCCCCGCCCGGACGAGGGAAGGACGCGGAAACCATGCAGACCACGCAGCCGATGCTGAAGGACAAGATCGCGGTCATCTACGGCGGGGCGGGTTCGCTGGGGTCGGGCATCGCCCAGGCGTACGCGGAGGCCGGGGCGCGAGTGTTCCTCGCGGGCCGTACGGAGTCCACGCTGCGGAAGGCCGCCGCGGCGGCCGGCGCCGCGTACGACGTCCTCGACGCGCAGGACGAGGAAGCGGTGGAGGCACACGCGGCGTCGGTGGTCGAACGGGCGGGCCGGATCGACATCTCCGTCAACCTCGTCCCGCGCGGGGACCTCCAGGGGGTGCCTCTCACGGAGATGTCCGTGGAGGACTACACGAGGCCGGTGGTACGGGGCATCGCCTGCCAGTTCATCACCGCGCGCGCCGCGGCCCGCCGGATGACGGCGCAGGGGTCGGGCGTGATCCTGTCGCTGAACAGCGGGTCCGCCAACGGCAGCCCGATGATGGGCGGCACGGCCGCGGCCGACGGCGCGATCGACGCGCTGATCCGCCAACTGGCGCAGGAGGCGGGCCCGTCGGGCGTCCGGGTGTGCGGCATCTGGACGGCGGGGGTGGCGGACTCCCTGACGCCCGAGAAGCTGTCGGCGGCGGGCGCCCCGCCCATGGACGAGGCAGCGGTGGCCGGAGTCGTCGCTCACCTGGACACCCTGCGCATGACGAGGCGCTCCCCTCGGGTCGCGGACATCGCGGCCCTGGCGACATTCCTGTCCTCGGACGCGGCCGCGGCGATCACGGGCACGTGGATCAACGCGACGGCAGGCATGTTCCCGAGCTGACCCCGGCTGCCCGACACTCCGGGGACGCGCCCCGCCCCGCGCCTTCGGGGCCTGGGCGGACCCCTTCGCGTGAGCTGGGCACGGCCTGCTTCCCGGCGTCGGGGCAGCCCGGCTCCGGGGCCCGACGCGGACCGCCCCCTGGGGGCCGGGCGCGATGGCCTCCGCCGCCTCACCGACCCGGGGGTCGCCCCGGTGCTTCGTTCGAAGCGCTCGTCACGGTCACGGGCGGATGCCGGCCGACGTCAGCCGTCCGCCCGCCGACTCGTCGTGCCGACACCACCATGCGGCGGGCTGAAGGAGCCGACATCGGCTTGGCATATCGGCCACCCACGCCAAGATCTCCGACGCGCCCCGGCAGCCCGCCGCGACGTCAGGCGCGCTGCCCGGGCCCGTGAGAGCGTGGCGCAGCCCGGTCCGTGTTCAGTACGGCGCGGCGCCGCCGTCCTCGGCGAAGGTCGCGGCGATGAGTCGTACCGTGGCCACCGTCCCCACCCGGGCCGGGGGCCCGACGTCCGTCGTCCGCCGAGTCACCGCCGTGTCAGCGGGGTTCAGCGGCGGCCCCAGCAACGCCTCCGCCGAAGGGCGCCCTGTCCCCAGGCAGAAGCCTCCGCCCAGCGCCCAGGGACCAGTAGCCCGGCCCCCATGGTCATCCGTTGAGACGCCGTTGCCAGCGGACCTCCCCGTCGTGCCACCTGTCGGTCGGTGTCAGACCGCATGCGCGGGCCACGGCGGCCGAGGCGCCGTGCTCCGGGTGGATGTGCGCGATGACCGTGCCGACCCCTCGCGCCTCCAGCCACCGTACGAGCCCTCGCGCGGCCTCGGACGCGAGCCCGTGGCCCTGCCAGGGGGTTCCCACCACCCAGGCGATCTCGGCGACGGCGCCCTGACCGGGGGTGCTGCCGGGGCCGGCCGACGTGACCGTGGCCTGCACGGTCCCGGCCAGCGTGCCCTCGCCGCCCCGCCACTTGCCGCCGTCCTCCACCCCCTCCGTACGGAGACCCAGCACCCAGTTGCACCACGACACCTCCGGATCCGGGGACCCCCCGACCATCCGCGTGTAGCGCACCCGCAGTTCCGCCTCCGTCTCCGGGGTCCCGCCGATGAAGCCGTGCAGAGCGGGGTCGGAGAGCACCACCGCCATCTCCCGCGCGTGCTCGACCCGCAGGGGTACCAGCGTGAGGCGTTCCGTCTCGATCGGCTCCGGCCGCAGCGTGGTCGTCATCGGGCAGCGATCCAGGGCCCGGTCGCGACCGCGTGCAACCGCCCCCGCCGCAAGGCGAGTTGGGGCAGTGCGACGCCGAAGGTCTCCGTCACCGCGTCGAGCGCCTCGTACTCGTCGTCCACGTCGAGCGCGACCGGCGCCGGCCCCTCCTCGGGCGCCCCGGGCTCCTCGTACCCCTCCGGCACCTCCGCGCCCGGGAACAGCTCCTCCGGATCGAGGGCCTCGGGAACCTCCCCCCACTCCTCGATCTCGTCCCCCCGCACGGCGAATCCGTACACGCGCCGCCCGTCCTCCGCGCACGAGAGGTAGAAGACGCCCGGCCGCCCCGCCGAGGTGTCGCCCCGCTCGACCCATATGGTGACCGCCTCGGTGCCGCGTGAGGCCCGCTCGCCCGGATCGTTCAACCGGCCCGACGCGAAGGGCTCCAGGACCGTCCCGTACGCGAAACTCCAGCCCTCCCCGGCCGACCCCACCCGTACCACCACCGGCGGCCGGCCGTCGGGGCCGAACGGCCGCCCCTGGACATCCGCTTCGTCGCTCGGCGGGAGCAGCGGCCCCTCGCCGACCCGTGCCGCCACCTCCTCCGGCGACACGTCGCGGACGAGGACAAAACGGTAGTCCCCGGGCTGCTCCACGTGGTCGGCGAGCCAGCTCAGCCCGACCTCCCGGGACACCAGCCCGGCCGCGTCCCACTCGCCACGACTCTGCCCATCACCCTGCCCACCACCCGGCCCCCGAGCCTCCCCGCCGCCCTGCCCGCCCCCGCGCGGCGTCTCCAGCAGGTACCGCCCCCGCTCCGGAGTGATCACCGGCCCCAGGATCGGATCGGCGAGCAGCCCGACCGGGGCGATCCGCTCGCTGCCGTACGGCTCCCACGTGCCCACCGCCGTCGCGAGCGTGCGCCACGCTCCGTCGGTGTCGCCCCAACGGGCCTGCTCCCGTGCGGTGTCGACTGCCCGGCGGAACGGCCCCTCCGGCTCGTACGGCAGCAGCCCGCCCCCCTCACCGCCCCCGGGCCGGCCGTCCAGCAGGGCCGTCAGCTCGTCCCGGAACCCGGCCGCCCCCGGCCGGCCGTGCTCCGCCGCGTCCTCGAACACATCGAGCCGCGCGTCGATGTCGTCGCCCGCCAGACACGCCACCCTCGCCTCCTCCACCGCCGTGTCGAGTTCGCGCGTGGTCGCGTTGACGAACTCCGGCCCCGCGTTGCTCCGGTGGAAGTCCCGGAAGAGCGCCTGCATGAGGTCGAGGAACGACGCGTAACGGACCGGGAGTTCACCCGATCCCGCCCGGTGGAGGTACGCGGCCCACTCACCGTCCGCGTCCACGTCACCCGGGTCCAGCAGCAGGTCGGTGCCGTCCGACGCGACGGACAGCCGGAGCGCACGCCCCCGCATCCCGGCCCGTAGAACCTCGTCGTCGGACGACTCCTCGTCCAGCGCGCTCTCGTACCACTCCTGGAGCTCGGCGCCCTTGTGCCAGTGGACCCCGTCCACCGTCCCCAGCAACCCCACGGCCGTCCCGGCCGGCCGCCACCCGTCCGTCACCGCGAGGAAGGACCGGTAGGACGGCGGCAACTCCGCACCCAGCCGCTCCTCCAGGGCGGCGATCCGCTCGTCGCCGGCCGGCGCGAACCCGAGCCAGCGGTCCCGGACGATCTCCTCGGCCGCGTCCTCGCGCCCCTCCACGCCGGGTGAGTCGATCCAGTCCGCACTCCACCGGTCCAGGAACGGACGCCAGTTGTAGATCTTCATGCGGTCATGGTGCCAGCGCCCACCGACAAGGGACACATTCCGGCGGCCGATGCCAGACTTTCCCCAGTACAGGGAGAGAACGGGACGCGAGGATGGCAGACATGGCGGATACGACAGGCCCGGCGGACACAGCAGGCACGGCAGAGACGGCAGAGTTGAACCGCGACGATCTCCGGAGCCGCTTCGCGGCCCTGACCACCGCCCACCTGGCGGACGCCTGCATCCGCGCCCGTATCCCGGTGCGCTGCGCCCCCACCGCTCTCCGCGCCCTGGAGCCCGGCAGCCGCCTGGCCGGCCGGGTCGTCCCCGCCCGGCACGCCGGCAGCGTCGACGTCTTCCTGGAGGCCTTCGAAGGGGCCGACCCCGGCGACGTCCTGGTGGTGGACAACGCCGGACGGCACGACGAGGCCTGCGTGGGCGACCTGGTGGCCCTGGAGGCCCGTATCGCCGGACTGACGGGAATCGTCATCTGGGGCCTGCACCGCGACACCGCCGACCTGCGCGCGATCGGACTCCCGGTCTTCAGCCTGGGCGCGCTCCCCACCGGCCCCCAACGCCTCGACCCCCGCCCCGAGGACGCCCTGACCTCCGCCACGGTGGGGGAGTGGACCGTGGGCCGCGACGACCTGGTCGTCGCCGACGAGGACGGCGCCCTCTTCCTGCCCGCCGCCGGGATCGGGAACCTCCTCACCCTGGCCGAGACGATCCGCGACACGGAACACCGGCAGGCGGACCGGATCCGCGCGGGGGACTCCCTCCGCTCCCAGGTCCGGTTCGACACGTACCTGGCCGAGCGGCGCCGTACCCCCGACCTGACCTTCCGCGACCACCTTCGCGCGGTGGGCGGGGCGATCGAGGAGTAGGCACGGGGAGCAGGCACGGGGAGTGGGCGCGAGGAGCAGGCACAAGGCAGGAGCAAGCGCCCGGACGCGGTGGTGACGTGGACGCCGGCAGGGGAGGATGGAACGACGCCATCGAGCAGGGAGCACACCCATGACCACCGTCGCAGTCACCGGAGCCACCGGAAAGACCGGCAGGGTCGTCGTAGCGGATCTCCTGGATCACGGCTTCGACGTCCTCGCCGTGGACATCGCGACCGACGGCGGTGAGCGGGGCAGGACGGCCGGTACGGACGTACCCCTCCTGCTCGCCGACCTCACCGACTACGGGCAGGCCGTCGACGCCCTCAGCGAGGTCGACGCGGTGGTCCATCTGGCCAACATCCCGGCGCCCGGCCTGTTCCCCGCCGCCCACACCCTCCACACCAACCTGGCGATGAACAACAACGTCTTCCTCGCCGCCGCGCACAACAAGCTCTCCCGCGTGGTGTGGGCGTCCAGCGAGACCACCCTCGGCCTGCCCTTCGACGTCCCGCCCCGGTACGCGCCGGTGGACGAGGACCACTACCCGTACCCCACCTCCACCTACGCCCTCTCCAAGGTGGCGAGCGAGACGACCGCCCAGCACGTCGCCGAGTGGTCGGGCATCCCCTTCGTGGCGCTGCGGCTGTCCAACGTCCACGTCGAGGACGACTACCGGCTGGTGCCCGGCTACTGGTCGGACCCGCACCTGCGGAAGTGGAACCTCTGGGGCTACATCGACGCCCGCGACGCCGCCGCGGCCTGCCGCCTCGGGCTCACCGCGCCCGTGACCGGCGCGCCGAGCTTCGTCATCGCGGCGGCGGACACCGTCATGGACCGGCCGTCGGCGGAGCTGCTGGCCGAGGTGTTCCCGGGGGTGAAGCTGACGCGTGAGATCGGCACGTACGAGACGCTGCTGAGCATCGACCGCGCCCGCGAGGCGCTCGGCTTCGCACCGCGGCACTCCTGGCGGAACACGATCACCTCCTGACGCCTCTCCCCCCCGGGTCCCGCCCCTCACCGGACCCGGGGCGCCGTCACCCCGCCCACGCCTCCCGTTCCGTGGTGACGGCACGCCCGGTCCGTACGGACTCCTGGATCGCCAGGCTGAGCAGATGGTCCTGGCACCCCTCGGCGAGGGGGTACGGCTCCGGCCCCTCGCCGCGCACCCACGCGCCCGTACGGCACAGCAGGTCGACGACGGCGAGGTCGTCCTCGGAGAGCTGCGCCCCGACGTACTCGTTGCGGTAGACCACCCGGCCGTCGAAGGAGATGTGGTGCAGCTCCCGCCCCTCCAGGTTGAGGTCGGTGCCGGTCAGGCGGCGGACCAGGGGGGATTCCACGGGTGTACGGGGGTCGGCCATCCGGACCACCTGGTCGTCGACGATCTCGCCCAGCGAGCCGCGTACGACCATGCGCCGGCCGCGCAGCGGGTTCCACCACTGGTTGTCGGTGAAGTCGTACAGCCCCATCCGCCCGCCGCCGAAGTCCAGGAAGGCCAGGCACGTCTCGGCGTCCCGGGGCGTCAGATCGTCCGTCCAGCCGTCGCGGGACAGCGGATCGGCGAGCGGCGCGGTGAACGCCCGCGCCGTCACGGTGGCGGGCTCGAAACCGGTCCCGAGCAGGTGCCGGATCAGGGACACGGCGTGGTAGAGGTGCGTGGACGACAGCTGTACGGAGGTCACGTCGCCGATGACCCCGTCCCGTACCAGCCGGAGCCGCGCCGCGTGCCCCGGCATCAGCGGATACTGCTCCGCGACCTGCACCAGCCCGCCGGCACCGGTCGCCCGCCACAAATCCCGCAGCCCTTCGGCGTCCGGGGCAGGGGGCGTCTCGGCGAGGACGGGGACGCCGAGGGCGACGAGTTCCTTGGTCACGCGGGGGGTGGCGTCCCACGGCACGGACGGAATAACAAACTCCGGCGGTACGGCTGCGCCCCCCGCCCCCGCCATCAAGGACTCAACGCTCCGATGGACGGGCACGCCCCACGCGGCCTCCACCTCCGCGGCCCGCTCGGCGGACCGGCTGACCACTCCGACGACGTCGAGCCGACCGGGCAGCGCCCGAGCGAGCCGCACGAAGAACTCCGACCGCCACCCGGTCCCCACCAGCCCGAACCGCACGGGCGCCGCACTCGCACTCACGTCATTCGCTCCTCGCACCTGGACGGGGTTTTGTTCCGCTGCTGAACGATAAACGCACGGACACCCCCTAGAGGTCCCCCCCTGGACGCCGAGCGATCAAAGCCGTGCGGTGAGTTTGACCTCGACCAGCAACTCGGGGAAGGCCAGCCGAGCGACGCCGATCATCGTGCTCGCGACCTGCGGATCGGGCCGCCCGTACGCTTCCTTGCGTACGGGCCCGGCCGCGGCGTCACCCGCGTCGGCGTCGACGACGTAGAGGACTTCTTCGACGACGTCGTCCAGCGACGCGCCGAACCGCTTCAGCAACTCCGCCGCGTTGGCGTAACACTGCCGCAGCTGCTGACCCATGTGGGAGAAGTCCGTGACCAGTCCGTCCGCGTCGACGGGAGCGGGGGCGACGAGTTCCTTCCCGTCGTGGGCGACCTGACCGGAGAGATAGACCGTATCGCCGTGTCTGACAGCCTGGGCGTACCCGTAGCTTTCCTCCCAGGGAACTCCAAAACGTTCGACCTGACGTGACGTACCCATAGCACTCCGATCGACAAAGGACGAGTTCCACCTACAACGGTAGGCGGCGGGCCGATGAGTTTCCCGACGATCACCGGTCAACCCAGCATTGCCGAGCAACCAGCCAACCAAGCAACCACCCACCCCATCAAGCAACCAACCAGTCACCGCAGGAGAGCAAGATGCGCACCCTGATCAGCACCGCCTTCGTCTCACTCGACGGCGTCATGGAGGCCCCGGGCGGCGAGCCCGGCTACCGGAACTCGGGCTGGACCTTCAAGGACGTGGAATTCCTCCCCGAGGCCTTCGAGATCAAGGGCCGCGAACAGGAGGAGGCCGCCGCGATGCTCCTGGGCCGGACCAGCTACAAGTCGTTCAGCGCGGTCTGGCCGGACATGGAGGACTTCGCCACGTACAAGGTGATGCCGAAGTACGTCGTCTCCACCACCCTCACCGACGACGACCTGGTCACGAACTGGGGCGACACCACGATCCTGCGCACACTCGACGACGTCGCCGCCCTCAAGGAAACCGAAGGCGGCCCGATCATCATCCACGGCAGCGCCACCCTGAACCACAGCCTCGCGGACGCCGGCCTGATCGACCGCTACCACCTCCTGGTCTTCCCCCTCCTCCTCGGCGCGGGCAAGCGCCTGTTCAGCACCACGGACAAAGACACCCAAAAACTCCACCTCACCGAACACGAGGCCTACCCCAACGGCCTCCAGAAGAACGTCTTCGACGTCCTCCACTGACCACGAAGGACGAGCCCTCGTTCCGTACGAGGCTCAACCCCTCGTCTCTTACGCCGCTCGACGACCGGATGACCGTGACGGTGACCCGGGCGATTCCGGCAGACGCGTCGGCGTTCCGCGCCTGGGCGGAGTCGTGGCTGCGCGACGCCCTCGGCGCACTGACGGGGCCACGCCTGGACCCGTTCGCCCACGGACTCGACCTCACGGGCCGGGCTTCGGTGCTGCGGCGCCCGGGGGTGCCGTAAAACGGTCTGGCGCGCCGGCCCGCGACCGGGCCACCCGCGTCGTTCAGCGACGGAAGAGTCCGGCCAACACGCGCGTCACGAGCAGCGGGTGGACGAGCATCAGCTCCAAGACCCGCGCGGCGGCGTGCCGCCGATGACTCCGACGCGACCACACCGCCGGCAGGACCACGCCCAGATAGAACAACAGGAAGACGACCAGGCCGAAGACCAGGCCGACGACCAGGACCACCACTAGGACGACGGCGCTCGGAGAGGACAGCGCGGCCGCACCGGTTCGGACGGCATCGGTGAATGGCACAAGAGGGCCCTTTCGTGGACAACAGGTCGATCGGGACTCTCGCCGTCCGGTGGCTCGTACGGAACCCGGATTCTCCGTTTGTACAGTCGATGCCGAGAGCGGGAGGTCACCGGGCGTACGTCACGTGGCCGTCCAACGGCGGGGCGAGACGGATCGGACAGGCGGGGCGGCGTGCCGGGCAGTGCTGAGGAACGATTCCGATCCGACCTGCGGACTCTGGGGGAGTGGCGCCTCAGCAGACTCCGGCCCGTGCCGGGCTTGCGCAGACTGGCGAGGAGCGCTTGTGTCGAGTCGCCTTCGACGGTCGGCGGCTGGCTCCTCGGCCGGAACCTGCCGACGTCCGCGGAGCGCCTGATCGGACTGGTGCGCGCGATCGGCGCCGAGGCGAAGCGCCAAGGCGTGGAGCCGTCGCGCGACGAGCGGCACCTGTTCGACGGGGAACACTGGCGCCGCCGGCATCGGGATTCCACGGCCGAGCGGATCGGCGGGCAGAACGGCGGGACCGCGCGCCGGCCGGCGCACTCCCTCGAAGAGCCCGGCATCGTAGGCTCCCTCGATCTTCCACGTCCGCTGGCCGACTGGCGGCCCGAGCGGCTCGGTGTGCACGCGGCCATCGCCGATCCGTCGCGAACGGCCTCCCGGGGCTTCGTGCTTCCGGCGTACGTCGCCCGCCGCCACGACCACGAACTGCGGGAGCTCCTGGAGGACGCGGCGTCCGGAGAGGACCCCGTGCTGCTCGTGCTGAGCGGGTACAGCTGCACCGGAAAGACCCGTACCGCGTACGAGGCGGTCACGGCCTGTCTCGCCGACTGGGCGCTGGCGTATCCGAAGGACGCCGATGGCCTGAACCGGCTGCTTGCCGCCGACGCCCTCGGCCCGCGTACGGTGTTGTGGCTCAACGAGGCCCAGGAACTCCTCGGCGGCCAGGGCGGTGAGGCCGCTGCCGCGGCCCTGCGCCGCCGGCTGGAGCGGCCGGAGCCGTTGGTGGTCATCGCCACCCTCTGGCCGGACCACCGCGACAAACTGACCGCTCGCCCGACCGGTACGCAGGACCGCCACCCCCAGGCGAGAGCGCTGCTCGCGGCGGCGCGCGTGATCACCGTTCCCGCGGTCTTCGACGGCCCGGCGCTGGGGCGGCTGCACGACACGGACGACGGGTCGCTGGCCGTCGCCGCGCGAACCGCTCCGGACGGTTCCGTCACCCAGACCCTGGCGGGCGGCCCGTCCCTGGTCCAGTGGTACGAGCAGGCGGACGGAGCACCGGACTGCTACGGCAAGGCGGTGGTCACGGCCGCGATGGACGCGCGCCGACTCGGCCACACCTCCCCGCTTCCGCTCGCGCTGCTGGAAGCGGCCGCGCCCGGATATCTGACGGATGCCCAGCGCGCCGCAGCGCCGGCGGACTGGTTCGAGACCGCGACGGCCTTCGCGCGGACCAGGATCAAGGACGTGGTGGTGGCGCTCGACGACGTTGCCCACGACCACGGCATGGGCGCCCGGCCGGGGGTGTGCCGTCTGGCGGACTACCTCGACCACTACGCCCGGACAGCTCGGAGGACGTGCTTCCCGCCCGCTTCGTTCTGGTACGCCGTCGAACAGCACGCGGCGACCACCGCCGACCTGTACGAACTGGCCCGTTCCGCACAGCGCCGGGGGCGGCTGCGCCTGGCGGCCGCGCTGCTGCGCCTGGCGGGGGAGGCGGGGCACGGTCCGGCCTGGGAGGCAATCGTCACGATGATGGCGTACCGGGAACTGACCGAGGAGGCCGAGACGCTGGCGCGATCGGTGCTCCGGAACGGGGACCCCGAGCCGATGCTGGCCCTGGCCTGGACGCTCAGCGAGTTCGGCGACCAGGACGGGACCGAGCGGCTGATCAGGGAAGCGACCACGAGCGGGCGGGCCTCCCCGCTGACCGCGCTGGCCTCGGTTCTGTCCCACGGCCCGGAGGCGGAAGCGGCGTTGACGGAGGCTGTGGCACTCGGAGATCCGGAGGCGCACTTCCTGCTGGCCGAAGTACGCCGGAGCGCGGGCGACCTCGCGGAGTACGAACGGCTCCTGCGGCTGGGGGCATCGGCGGGTGATCCGAATGCCAGGGGCGAACTGGTGGGGCACAAGTGCCGCGCCGGCGAGTGGGCCGAGGCCGAGCGCCTGGCCCGCTCGTTCGCGGAACGCGGCGACGGTTTCGAACTGGCCATGATGGCGATCGAACGACACGATGACGGTGACGAGACCGAGGCCGAACGACTGGCCTGGACGGTCGTCGAACTGGCTGACCGGCACGCGCTCGGCGCTGCGCAACGCCCTTGGCCGGGTGGGACATTCGCCGCGGTCGAGGTACTGATGGGCATGTGCTCCGACGACGAGGACAGCGCGGAGTCGGTCCTGAACCGCCTGACGGAGTTCCGGAATCCGCAGACCTGGGCAGTGGCCGCCTGGTCGCAGGAGGCGCGCCGTCCGGCTCGGGCCAAGGCGCTGTATCGGCGCGCGGCAGACCGGGAGGACCTGGACGCGCTGGAGCGGCTGGCCCTGATGGAACGGCACCGGAACACGGCCGACGCGGAGCGCTTGCACCGCGCGGCGGTCAACGGCGGCGGCCGCCTCGGCCCGCTCCTCGCTCACTGGGAGGACACGGGCAGAGCCGACGAGGCCGAGCGGGCACGTCGCTACGGCCTGGAGATCGACGGCTCGATCGCCCATCCCTGGCCGTTCCGGCCGTCGGGCCCCCGAGAGCGGTGAGCGCGGCTCGGGAGAGCCCACACCCGGCGCTGATGACACCAGCCACCCCGCGCGGCGACCGAACAAGCCGACGAAGGCCGTTGCTCCGCGACAGCCTGCGGAGCCCAATCGGGCTCGGGCCGGCCCGAAGTGGCAGCCTCCCACGGGCCGAAGCCGTCAGCCAGAAGCCACAGGAAGGCGGCGCGGAAGTCGTCTCCGTTCACCACCAGGTGTCCGTCAGACACCGCTGGTGGAACGTCCCGCTCAAGCCACCGTCGGGGAGATCGTTGATGAGATGAAGGTTCACCCGAGGACGCTACTCCGGAGGCCCAAGCGCGTGCGCGAGCCGGCGAGGGCCGCTACCCCGGCCATGGGGTAGCGGCCCTCGCGGCAGTTCTGACCCCGACTCCTAGATGTCGAAGTACAGCTCGAACTCGTGCGGGTGGGGGCGCAGCTGGATCGGGGCGATTTCCTTCGTGCGCTTGTAGTCGATCCAGGTTTCGATCAGGTCCGCCGTGAAGACTCCGCCCGCCTGGAGGTACTCGTTGTCCGCCTCCAGGGCTTCCAGGACCGCCGGGAGCGAGGTGGGGACCTGGGCTACGCCCGCGTGCTCCTCCGGGGCCAGTTCGTAGAGGTCCTTGTCGATCGGCTCGGCCGGCTCGATCTTGTTCTTGACGCCGTCCAGGCCCGCGAGGAGCAGGGCCGAGAACGCCAGGTACGGGTTCGAGGACGGGTCGGGGGCGCGGAACTCGACGCGCTTGGCCTTCGGGTTCGAGCCCGTGATCGGGATGCGCATCGCGGCGGAGCGGTTGCGCTGCGAGTAGACCAGGTTGACCGGGGCCTCGAAGCCGGGGACCAGGCGGTGGTACGAGTTCACCGTCGGGTTCGTGAAGGCCAGCAGCGACGGCGCGTGCTTGAGGATGCCGCCGATGTAGTAGCGGGCGGTGTCCGACAGGCCCGCGTAACCCTGCTCGTCGTAGAACAGCGGCGTGCCGCCCTGCCACAGGGACTGGTGCACGTGCATGCCGGAGCCGTTGTCACCGAAGATCGGCTTGGGCATGAAGGTCGCGGTCTTGCCGTTGCGCCACGCGACGTTCTTCACGATGTACTTGAAGAGCATCAGGTCGTCGGCCGCCGCGAGCAGCGTGTTGAACTTGTAGTTGATCTCCGCCTGGCCGGCGGTGCCCACCTCGTGGTGCTGGCGCTCGACCTGGAGCCCGGACGCCTCCAGCTCCAGGGAGATCTCCGCGCGCAGGTCGGCGAAGTGGTCGACCGGCGGGGCCGGGAAGTAACCGCCCTTGTAGCGGACCTTGTAGCCGCGGTTGTCCTCCAGGGCGCCGGTGTTCCACGCGGCGGCCTCGGAGTCGATGTGGTAGAAGCTCTCGTTCGACGTGGTGTTGAAGCGCACGCTGTCGAAGACGTAGAACTCGGCCTCGGGGCCGAAGTACGCGGTGTCCGCGATGCCGGTCGACGCGAGGTAGGCCTCGGCCTTCTTGGCGATGTTGCGCGGGTCGCGGCTGTACTGCTCGCCCGTGATCGGGTCGTGGATGAAGAAGTTGATGTTCACCGTCTTGTCACGGCGGAACGGGTCGACCCGCGCCGTGGACAGGTCCGGGCGCAGTGCCATGTCCGACTCGTGGATGGCCTGGAAGCCGCGGATCGACGAACCGTCGAAGGCGAGCTCCTCGGCCGGGTCGAACGCCTTTGCCGGGATCGTGAAGTGCTGCATCACGCCAGGCAGGTCGCAGAAGCGGACGTCGACAAACTTGACGTCGTTGTCCGCGATGTACTTCTTTGCCTCGTCGGCGTTCTGGAACATCCAGCTCCTCCTCCTCCCGACCCGAGGAGGGGCGGGGGTTTGTCGCTCGGTGGTGCGGCCAGTGCGGTGGCACACGCTGGAGCCGACCATAGGTTTCCGGGATTTCTCAAGCGTGACCCATTTGTTTCGTTGAAGTTAACCAGCCCCGGCGCGTACGACGCCGCCGGGATGCTCCCCGACCCCCGTCAAGAGGGGGTAAATCCCCGCCCAGTACCGTGGACGGGTGGACAACAGGCAAGTAATCGGATCCTGGCTCTCCGGACCCCGCGCCGCCGCCGAGCACATGGGCGTCGACTTCGGCTACCGGGGCGAGCGGCTCGGTCTCCCGGAGCACGGCCCGGGGTCCGTCGCCCCGCTCGGCCGCCGCTTCGGCGCCCTCTTCCTCGACTGGGCGCTGTGCATGCTGATCGCATACGGGCTGCTCGCGGCGGGTGACTGGCAGAAGACCGGCAACTGGGCGCTCGGCGTCCTCTTCGTCCTCAGTCTTCTCACCGTCGGTACGGTCGGCTTCACGCCCGGAAAGCGCGTCTTCGGCCTCCGCGTCATCGCCGAGCGCGGCGGCCGGCTCTCCCTCGTGCGCGTCCTCGTGCGCACCGTACTGCTCTGCCTCGCCGTCCCCGCCCTCATCTGGGACCGGGACGGCCGCGGCCTCCACGACCGCCTCTCCGGCGCCGTACAGGTCCGGATCTGAATCAAGAAATGAAGACCTGAACGAACGGAGGAGGGCGGCGCGGGAGTCTTCCCGCGCCGCCCTCCTCCGTCAGCAGTCAGCAATACGTCAAGCGGTACGTCAGCGGTACGCGACCGCTCAGCGCATCTTCCCGCCCCGCGGCATCCGCATCCCCTTGGGCATGGGCCCCTTCGGCAGCGGCATGTTGCTCATCAGATCCCCCAGCGCCCGCAGCCGGTCGTTGGTCGACGTCACCTGCGGCCCCGCCAGCACACGCGGCAGCTTGAGCAGGGTCGTCCGCACCTTCTTCAGCGGCACCTGGCCCTCGCCGTCCCCGACGATGATGTCGTGCACCGGCACGTCCACCACGATCCGCGCCATCCGCTTCTTCTCGGCGGCCAGCAGGCTCTTCAGCCGGTTCGGGTTGCCCTCGGCCACCAGCACGATGCCGGCCTTGCCGACCGCCCGGTGCACCACGTCCTGGCTGCGGTTCATCGCGACCGCCGGAGTCGTCGTCCAGCCGCGCCCGACGTTCTCCAGCACCGCGGCCGCCGCCCCCGGCTGGCCCTCCATCTGACCGAAGGCCGCCCGCTCGGCACGGCGGCCGAACACGATCGCCATCGCGAGGAACGCCAGGATGAAGCCCAGGATCCCCAGGTAGATGGGGTGGTCGATCAAGAACCCGACCGCGAGGAAGACACCGAAGGTGACGATTCCCACACCCGCGACGACAAGACCGACCTTCGAGTCGGCCCGCCGGGTCATCTTGTAGGTAAGGGCGATCTGTTTCAGTCGCCCGGTGTTCGCAGCAGAGTCTGCGTTTTCCTTCGCCGCCATGTAGGGGAGTTTACGTGGCCCGGGAAGCGCGGTCCGACGCGGCCTCGGGAGTACGGCCCGACACCGCTTCCAGTACGTGCTGTGCCTCGACCCGGTCCCTGGCCCTGCGGCGGTCCTCCTGGACGGCGGTCCAGGCGTTGCGGCGGGCCGTGCGCTGCCCGCCGCTGAGGAGGAGGGACTCCACCACGCGCAGCGCGGTCCCCACCGAGGGGAGCGCGACGGCGGGCAGGGAGGTGCGGGGCAGGGAGGTGGTGGGGCGGATCACTGTCGTCCTGGCGTCCGCACCGGACGCGGTGACGGAGCGGGTGACGGAGCGGACGGGCCGTATGTGCGCGACCTGCATGGTGGCATTCCCCCTGGAGCGGCCCGGTGGGGCCTGGAACGGCATGGAGCGTGTCCGTGACGCGTGGCTTCAGCGTCACGGACTGGTGTTACCAGGGCGTGACCGACCGGTCAAACGCCCATGAAGCCTGGGTACGGAGCCGGTGTACGCCCCCGCCGTCGCCCGGGAACGCGGACGCGGCCCGTAGGCCGCCCCCGACCTGCGGGGAGGGTACGGACCGCGTTCCGCCGGGCTTCCACCGGCGCGCCACTCGGCGGTAATCGCCAGTAATCGCTTGTGCTGGGATTCACACCGAGCGCGCGAGCGCACTCGTACGACGCCCGCGCGACCTCACACAGCCGCCTCGGCCCCCACCACCGCGCCCCGCCGGTCCATCGCCTGCTGGTACAGCCGGCCCGCGCGGTACGACGAACGCACCAGCGGCCCCGACATGACACCCGAGAAACCGATCGCCTCGGCCTCGTCCTTCAGCTCCACGAACTCGTGCGGCTTCACCCAGCGCTCGACCGGGTGGTGCCGTACCGAAGGACGCAGGTACTGCGTGATCGTGATCAGCTCGCACCCCGCCCCGTGCAGGTCCCGCAGTGCCTCGCTGACCTCCGAGCGCTCCTCGCCCATGCCCAGGATCAGGTTGGACTTGGTCACCAGACCGGCCTCGCGGGCCCGCGTGATCACGTCGAGGGAACGCTCGTACCGGAAACCGGGGCGGATCCGCTTGAAGATCCGCGGCACCGTCTCGACGTTGTGCGCGAGCACCTCGGGGCGGGACGAGAAGACCTCGGCCAGCTGCGCGGGCTCCGCGTTGAAGTCGGGGATGAGCAGCTCGACCTTCGTACCGCCGGCCTCGCGCCCCGCCGTCATCCCGTGGATCTGGCGCACGGTCTCCGCGTACAGCCACGCGCCGCCGTCTTCCAGGTCGTCGCGGGCGACTCCGGTGATCGTGGCGTAGTTCAGGTCCATCGTGACGACGGACTCGCCCACGCGCCGCGGCTCGTCACGGTCCAGCGCCTGCGGCTTGCCCGTGTCGATCTGGCAGAAGTCACAACGTCGCGTGCACTGGTCACCGCCGATGAGGAAGGTCGCCTCGCGGTCCTCCCAGCACTCGTAGATGTTGGGACAGCCCGCTTCCTGGCAGACGGTGTGCAGGCCCTCGGACTTCACGAGGCCCTGCATCTTGGTGTACTCGGGACCCATTTTCGCCCGGGTCTTGATCCACTCGGGCTTGCGCTCGATGGGAGTCTGGCTGTTCCGGACCTCCAGACGCAGCATCTTGCGTCCGTCGGGTGCGACAGCGGACACGTCCGGCACCTCTCTCTGCTGGCGCGGCATTCGATTCTTCGGCGAACACCAGGTTACGCCCGTTGTTTGCGCGGCATTACGTCTGGCCAACCCGGGGCCGCGAGGGCGCGTTCCCCCGGTCGGCCCCACCACGGGCGCACGCGGCTCCCGATCACGGGCGCACACGGCTCCCGTACGGGCGCACGCGGCCCCCGACGGGCGTACACGGCCTACGCGGTCGCGTGCTCCGGCTCGCGCGTGATCTCGCGCGGCTTCGGCTCCGTGCTCTCCAGTACGTCCCGCAGGTGCCGCTCCACGGAGGGCAGCACCTCCGCGATCGTGACGTCGCGCCCCAGTTCGTACGCGAGCGAGGTGACCCCGGCATCGCGGATCCCGCACGGCACGATCTTGTCGAACCAGGTGTTGTCCGGGTTCACGTTCAGCGAGAAGCCGTGCATCGTGACCCCCTTGGCGATCCGGATCCCGATCGCCGCGAGCTTGCGGTCCTCCCGGCGCTGGCCGGCGTTGGACGGCGCGTACTCCGGTCCGTTCATCCGGGGATCGAACTCGTCGTCCCGGAGGCGCGGGTCGAAGTCCAGCGTCAGCCCGCCCGTCGCCGGCCGGTCCGCCACCGGGTCCCCGAGCACCCACACCCCGCTGCGCCCCTCCACCCGGGACGTCTCCACCCCGAACTCGGCGGCCACGCGGATCAGCGCGTCCTCCAGCCGGCGGACGTGCGCGATGACGTCGACCGGGCGCGGCAGCTTGAGGATCGGATAGCCGACGAGCTGGCCGGGACCGTGCCAGGTGATCTTGCCACCGCGGTCCACGTCGACGACCGGAGTGCCGTCGAGGGGGCGCTCGCTGTCCTCCGTGCGCCGTCCGGCGGTGTAGACCGACTGGTGCTCCAGCATCAGACAGGTGTCGGGAAGCTCGTCCGCGAAGCGGGCCGCGTGGACCCGGCGCTGCTCCTCCCAGGCCTCCCGGTACTCGACCGCCTCGTCGCCGAACCCCAGATGGACGTACCGCAACTCACTCACGGGCCGTGCCTCCTCAAGAAGCTCCATGGCGCGTTCGTCACGCCCTCGCCACTGTACGGCGGCGCGGGACGGAACCACCGGGCAGGTGTACGGGGCCTCCGGCCCGGAGCCGACCCTGCCCTGAGCCGGCCGGGCAGTTGCCGCCGGCACACGCCCCCCGCCCCTGCCGCACGCGCTTGCGTCAGCGGCGCCGTGAATCCTCACACGATCGGATGAATGTAGGACGAAGGTGGCGGTACGGACGCCCCGTGCCGCTAAATTCACGCCGTTCCATGAGGGCTGCTCCGGGGCCCGGAAGGCAGGAGACCCTACAGCTGATGTCGGAACGACCACCCCAGCGCATCCCCAACCGCCAGCTCGCCGCGCTCATCGCGGAGGCCGGGTTCTCCCACGCCGGGCTCGCCCGCCGCGTGGACCAGCTCGGCATCGAACACGGCCTCGACCTGCGGTACGACAAGACCTCGGTGACCCGCTGGTTACGCGGGCAGCAGCCGCGCGGCACCACTCCCGCGCTGATCGCCGAGGTCTTCACGCGCCGGCTCGGGCGCCGGCTCTCGGCCCAGGATCTCGGGCTCGACGCGTGTGCGCCGGTCTACGCGGGGCTCGAATTCGCCGCCAGCCCCGAAGAGGCCGTCGACATCGTCGGCGGGCTCTGGCGCAAGGACTCCGGCAGCCACGCCGAACTGCGCAAGATCGCGTTCACCCCGGCCGGACTGGTCGTCCCCAGCCGCGACTGGCTGATCGGCCGCGCCGACGAACGGGTCGGCCGCCCCGACCACGCCACCGGGAACGGGCCGGGAGCGCCCGGGCCCGGAGCGCCCGGGCCGGGGGCCAACGGGCCGGTGGCCCCGTACGACCAGAGCCCGCGCGGGCCACGGGACCCCGCCGCCCGCGAACGCCAGGCCCGCGTCCCCGCCCAGGGCCACCCCGCCACCGTCCCCCGCCCGCGCACCGAACGCGCCACCGGCCAGCGCGTCACCGCCGGGGACATCGCCGCGCTGCGGTCGGTCGGCGAGCTGTTCCGCGCGCTCGACCAGGCGTACGGCGGCGGCCACGCCCGCCAGGCCCTCGTCCGGTACCTGGAACACGAGGTCGAGCCGATACTGCGCGGACTGTACGGAGAGGTCACCGGGCGCCGCCTGTTCGCCGCCGCGGCCGACCTGACCCGGCTGGCGGGCTGGACCTCGTACGACATCGCCGCCCACGGCCTCGCCCAGCGGTACTTCGTCCAGGCCCTGCGCCTCTCCCAGGCCGCCGGGGACCGCGCCTACGGCTCGTACGTCCTGATCACCATGAGCCGCCAGGCCGTCTACCTCGGCCACGGCCGCGAGGCCGTCCAGCTGGCCCGCGTCGCCCAGCAGGGCGTCGGCTCCTCCGCGCCGCCGGTCGTCCAGGCCCTGCTGCACGCCGTCGAGGCGCGCGGACACGGGGTCCTGGGCGAGGCGCGGGCCTGCACCTCGTCCCTCGTACGGGCGGAACGGGCCCTGGAGACCTCACGTCCCGGGGACGACGTACCGCACTGGGGCCGGTACTTCGACGAGGCGCAGCTCGCCGACGAGTTCGCGCACTCCTACCGCGACCTCCAGCAGTACCGCGGCGCCGTCCAGCACGCCGAACGCTCCCTCCAGCTGCGCGCGCCCGCCCTGGCGCGCAGCCGGCTCTTCTGCCGGGTGGTGCTCGCCACGGGCCGCCTCGGGCTCGGCGAACTGGACCAGGCGTGCCTGCTGGGCGCGGAGGCGGCCCAGCAGGCCGCCGAGATGCGGTCGGCACGGGCGGTGGAGTACGTACGCGACTTTGAACGCCGCCTGGAGCCGTTCCGGGACGCGGCGGCGGTACGGGCCTACCGCGACCGGGTCGCGACGATCGGCTGACGCGTACCGGGCACCCCGGGTCCTACGCCGCCGGGGACAGCGGGGGAGTGCCGTGCGCGGGCTTCACCCCCAGGTCGCGCAGGACGGCGTGGGCGGCCCGGCGGCCCGAGAACAGCGCGCCCTGCACGGTGTTGGTGTCCCGGTGGTCCCCGCACACGTACAGGCCGGACAGCAGCCGCACCGGCCGGTGCGGGTCGTGCGGCGCGGGCATCGCGGGGACGGCCTCCGGGGTGTGGTGCACGGCCAGCACCTCCCAGTCGTCCGTGGGGGTTCCGTACACCCCGGCCAGCTGCGCCCGCACGAGCCGGTCCAGCTCGCGGGCCGGGGGCGGGGTCCCGAGGACCGTGGAGGACACCAGGATCCGGCCGTCGGGCGTACGGGAGGGGTCGACCGCGCTCATCACGGCCGTGTGCGCGACCGGGCCGCCCGTCTCGGCGTCCAGGACGAGGGCCGGATCGGCCGACGGGGCGGTGGGGGCGGTGTGGTGAAGGACCGTCACCGGGTGGAAGTCCGGCACCCGCAGCCCCGGCAGCAGCTCGGCGGCGGCGCGGGCGCCGGTCGCCACGAGCAGGGAGCGGCAGGCGATCTCGCCGTGCTCCTTGGTGGCGACGCGGTTGATCGACGCCTCCGTCACGCACACGTCCGTCACGACGGTGCCGGGCGGCAGCGTCCGCGCGAGCAGTTCCGGCAGGGTGGACGCGCCGCCCGCGGGGACGCACAGCCGGCCCCGCGCGTACGCGCGCAGCGCGAGGTCGGCGCGGTGGCTGGACGTCGACAGGGCGGGGTCGCCGAGCAGCGCGGTCAGGAGCGGCCGCACGAAGCCGTCGACCGCGGAGGCGGGGAGTCCGCTCGCGGCGAGGGCGTCGTGGGTGGGGCGGTCGGGGCGGGGTGCGCGGCGGCCGGGCGCGTTGCCGGGGGCGCCGTCGCCGGGGGCGGCGGTCCGGTCCTGGCGGGCGCGGCCGGGGGCGCTCGCGAGGGCGCGCGCGGTGGTGAGTGCGCGGTGTGCGCGCCTGGGGGTGCGGGGGTTCAGGTCGAGGCGCCGCCTTTCCGTGGCGCCGCTCCTTTCGGCGGCGCCGGGGCTTGTGCTTGAGCTCGCGCTTCCGGCGAGGCCGGTCCTGTCGATCGTGCCCGCCCGGTGGAGCCGCCCGTTGCGCCGGACGAGCACGCCGGGCGAGAACATCCGCAGCGCGATGCCCTCCAGGGCGGGGGTGTGGAGCAGCTCCGGATACGCGGTACTGAGCAACGGCCCCACCCGGTCCAGGCGGAAGCCGTCCACGAGCTCGGTGCTCATGCGGCCGCCGGGGTGAGGGGCGGCCTCCAGCACGCGGACGCTCACGCCCGCGGCGGTCAGATGATGCGCGGCGGCGAGGCCGGCGATGCCGGCGCCGATGATGACAACGTCTTGCGCGCTTTGCGCTGTGTGCGCGGTGCCGGTGTGTGCGCTGTGGAGCACGTGGCCCTCCCCGAGGTCGTCTGCCCGAGTTCACGACGAGCGTAGGAAGGGGTCGCGGTGGGGGTGGCCGCGCGTGGGGTGGGGCATGGGTGCATGGGCGGCGCGTGTGCCCGGTGTCCGCTGCGGTTGCGTCTTGTCCTCCCGCCGGACGGGCGTCTGCGCCCGGGTGGGGGCGCGGCTTCTTGCTTTGTCCTCAATCGCCGGACGGGCGTGGTTTTGGCGTCTGCCCGGTGCGCGGGCGCGGCTTACTGATGTCCTCAATCGCCGGACGGGCTGGGTGTGTCGTGGTGACGGGGGGCGGGGCCTCCGGAGGCACGTATGTCCGGACTGCATGTTTTACGGCGCGTTCAACGGGTCGTTCAGTTGACCGGGGCCATGCGCCACAAAACACGCTTTACGTCCGGACACACGCACCTCCTCCGACCCCACCCCCCTCACGCCGAGGGTGAACTGAACGACCCCGCCCACCCCAGGGTCCCCGCGGTCCGTTGCGCGCGGCTCACAGTTGTCCTCAATCGCCGGACGGGCTGGGGGTGCGTCCGGGCGGGCTGGATGGTGCCCCTGCGCGTGCGCGGTTGAGGGGCAGGGATGTCCTCAATCGCCGGACGGGCTTGGGGGGCGTCCGGGTGGGGTGGGGGTGCGTCTGGGCGGGCTGGATGGTGGCCTCCGTGCCGGAGCCGGGTGCGGGTTACCGATGTCCTCAAACGCCGGACGGGCTTGAAGTGCCCCGGTGCGGGTTCGGGCTGCCTGCCGCCCCGCCCCAGAGCTGGCCGGGTAGTGACGCGGGCCTGGAAGGGGGACGGGCAGGGGTCGTGTCCGGAACGTAAAGCGTGTTTTGTGTCGCATGGCGATCGTCAATCAATACGACCGGTCGCACGCGACGTAAAACATGCAGTGCAGGACACGACCCCTGACCGGCCCCCGGCAACCGGCCCGCGCCGGAAAACGCGGCCCGCAGCGGGCACCACCAAGCCCGTCCGGCGATTGAGGACAATCAGGAAGCCGCGCCCCCCACCGGGCCGCAGACGCTCGTCCGGCGCGAGGACTCGTAGGAAGTCGCCGCCCACCGGGAGGCTGGCGCTCGTCCGGCGTGAGGGCAACCACAACCGCGTCACGACAACGCGGAGCGCACCGCCTCCCCCACCGTTGGGAACGCGAACGTGAAGCCCGACTCCAACAGCCGCCCCGGCAGCACCCGCTGACTCGTCAGGATGTCCGACGACAGCTCGCCCAGCGCCGCCCGCAACACCACCCCCGGCACCGGAAACAGCGTGGGCCGCCCCAACGCCGCCCCCATCGCCGCCGTCACCTCCCGGTTCGTCGCCGGTGTCGGTGCCGTCAGGTTCACCGGGCCCGTCAGCGACTCCGTGTCGATCACGTGCCGCAGCGCCGCCACGTGGTCGTGCAGCGCGATGAAGCTCCAGTACTGGTCCCCCGACCCCAGCCGCCCGCCCAGGCCCGCCCGGAACAGCGGGAACAGCCGCCCCCACGCACCGCCCTTGGGCGACACCACGAGCCCCGAGCGCGCGAACACCGTCCGGATGCCCGCCTCCTCCGCCGCCGACGCGGCCTCCTCCCACTCCACGCACAGCGACGGCAGGAACCCGTCCCCGGGTGGCGCCGACTCGTCGACCGCGCGGTCACCCGTGTCGCCGTAGAACCCCACGGCGGAACCGGAGACCAGCACGCGGGGCGGTACCTCCAGCGACGCCACGGCCTCCGCGATCGCCGCCGTGCCGAGGACACGGCTGTCGCGGAGTTCCTTCTTGTACGCGTCGGTCCACCGGTGGTCGCCGATGCCCGCGCCCGCCAGGTGGACGACCGCCTCGCACCCGTGCAGCCCCGCCGTGTCGACGTACTGCCGCACCGGATCCCACTCCACCTCGTCGCCGGTCCGCGAGGGGCGTCTCACCAGGCGCACCACCTCGTGCCCGTCCGCGCGCAGGGAGCTGACAAGAGCCGTACCGATGAGCCCGGTGGAGCCGGTGACCGCGATCCTCATGCACCCATCCTGCCCCCGGGACACCCCATGGCACAGTTATGCCATGTCGGAATCGCAGATACGTCCCGCCGTCCAGGACGACGACGAGGCGCTGGGACGGCTCGACCGGGAGACCTGGTCGCCGCTCCACGCCGTGTCCCCCCGCCCGCGCCCGCCCTACGACCCGTTCTTCGACGACCGGCACCGCCCCGAGGAACACCTCGTCGCGGAGATCGGCGACCGCCTGGTGGGGTACGTGAGGATCGCCCGCCCCACCCCGCTCGCGTGCAACGCGCACGTACGGCAGATCCAGGGCCTCGCGGTGGCGGAGTCCGCGCGCGGACTCGGCATGGGCCGCGCCCTGCTGCGCGCGGCGGCGCTGCACGCGCGCAACCAGGGCGCGCGCCGGCTGACCCTGCGGGTGCTGGGGCACAACCTGCCGGCCCGGCGGCTGTACGAGGCCGAGGGCTTCGCCGTGGAGGGCGTGCTGCCCGGGGAGTTCCTGCTGGACGGGGAGTACGTGGACGACGTGCTGATGGGTCGTTCGCTCCTGGGGTGAGGACCCCTGGCCCTGGCGTGAGGCCGGAACCTCACGGCGTACCGAAGCGCTCCGACAGCCTCGGGAAACGGTCCGCCAGCGCCGTCGTGTCCTCGAAGTCGACCGGCGTGCCCTCCGGCTCCGCCGGCTGCGCCGCCACGCCGAGGTCCGGCGCCACCACACCCGTCAGCTGTTCGTACGCCTCGTCCGCCGCGTACCCCAGCTCCTCGCCGTCCCCGTCCAGATCCTCGTCGAACTCGTCCAGCAGCTCCGCGAGGCTGTCCGGATCGTGGAGCCCGCCCTCGAAGATCTCGCGGCCCTGGCCGATGAGCCAGCAGCGGAAGTAGTCGAAGGCGTCGTCGCTCGCGCCGCCGAGGAGGACGGCCGCCGCACCCCAGAGGTCCCAGTGGTACGCGCGGTTGTACCGGGCCTCGAAGTGCCGCGCGAAGTCCAGGACGGAGTCGGGGTCGAGCTGGAGCAGCCGCTCCACCAGCAGCTCGGCCTGGTCCTCGGGGTCGCCGTCGGCGGCCTCGCGGGTGCTGTCGATGATCTCCCAGAACTCCGTCTCGTCCATCACGGGTCCAGCATCGTGGTTGGCGGGGGCCCGCGCACGCGGAGGCACCGAAATGAGGGGGTGAATCATGAGCCGGAAGAAGTCGGACAGAAGGTGTCGCCATTTTGTGTGACGGTCGGTGCACGGCCGGGAGCTGGCCGGAACCGATGGAGGTGGCGGATGACGGAACAGCCGTTGACGGGGAGGACCGCGCTCGTGGCGGGGGCGACCCGGGGCGCGGGGCGGGCGATCGCGGTGGCGCTCGGGACGGCCGGCGCGACCGTGTACGTGACGGGGCGCACGACCCGCGAGAAGGCCAGCGAGGTCGGGCGGACCACGGAGACCATCGAGGGGACGGCCGAGCTGGTGACCGCCGCGGGCGGTGAGGGGATCGCCGTACCGACCGACCATCTGGAGCCGGACCAGGTCCGCGCGCTGGTGGCCAGGATCGACCGGGAGCAGGGCCGGCTGGACGTGCTCGTGAACGACGTCTGGGGCGGTGAGCACCTGGTCGAGTTCGGCAAGAAGATGTGGGAGACCGAGCTGGAACGGGGGCTGCGGATGCTGGACCTGAGCGTGAAGACCCACGCCATCACCAGCAGCTGCGCGCTCCCGCTGCTGGTCCGCAGGCCCGGCGGTCTGGTGGTCGAGGTCACCGACGGCACGGCCGAGTCGAACAGGAACTTCCGCGAGAACTTCTACTACGACCTCGCCAAGAACGGCCCCATCAGGATGGCGTTCAACCTCGCCGAGGATCTCAGGAGCGTCGGCGGTACGGCCGTGTCGGTCACCCCGGGCTTCCTCCGCTCGGAGCAGATGCTCGACCACTTCGGGGTACGGGAGGAGAACTGGCGCGACGGGGTACGGAAGGACGCGGCGTTCGCGATCTCCGAGTCGCCGGTCTTCGTCGGCCGCGCGGTCGCCGCGCTCGCCTCGGACCCCGACCGGCACCGCTGGACCGGCCAGTCGCTGTCCAGCTTCTCGCTGGCGCGGGCGTACGGGTTCACCGACGCGGACGGCAGCACCCCGGACGCCTGGGGGTACATCACGGACGTCGTGAACGGCGGCAAGAACGCCCCCGCGAGCGACTACCGCTGAGGCGGAGGAGCCGGCCGCCCCTCACCCGTACAGGGCGCTTAACGTACAGAGAGCTCACCCGTACAGCGCCCTCACCCGCTCCGCCGACTCCGCGAAGCGCCGGCGCAGGGTGAGGGGCGCCAGCACCTCCACCTCCGCCCCCAGCGCCAGCAGTTGCCCGTGCGCCACCTCCTCGGACTCCACCGGCAGCGTCAGCGTCACGCGGCCCTGGTCGTCCGGGGCGGGCGCCGCCTCGATCGCCTCGTGCGCCGACGCGCGGTCCACGGCGTACGGCAGGGCGCGGACGCCCTCCGGGGAGAGGCGGATCTCGATCTCCGTACGGAGCAGGGAGCGCGCGAACTGCGCCGCGCGCTCCTCCCAGAAGCCCGGCAGGTCGAAGGACTCGTCCCGTACGAAACGTTCCGCCAGCGGCTCCACCGCCGTGAAGCGGTCGAGCCGGTACACCCGGAAGCTGCCCCCGGCGCAGGCGCACAGGTACCAGACGCCCGCCTTCAGCACGAGCCCGTACGGCGCCAGCTCCCGCTCCACCTCCCCGTCCGCGCGCCGGTAGCGGGCCGACAGCAGCCGGTCGCCCCACACGGCCTCCGCGATCGCGGGCAGCAGCTCGGGGGTCTCCGGCTCCTGGTACCAGCCGGGCGCGTCCAGATGGAAGCGCCGCGCCGCCGACTCCGACGCGTCCCGCAGCGACGGCAGCAGCGCCGCCGACACCTTGAGCCGCGCGGCCGAGGACACGTCGTCCAGCCCCATCTCCCGCAGCGCCCCTGGCACCCCGGACAGGAACAGCGCCTCCGCCTCCCCGCGCGCCAGCCCCGTCAGCCGCGTGCGGTAGCCGCCGACCAGCCGGTACCCGCCGGTCCTGCCCCGGTCCGCGTACACCGGCACCCCCGCCTCGGAGAGCGCCTGGGCGTCCCGCGTGATGGTGCGCTCCGAGACCTCCAGCGCACCGGCCAGCTCGGCGGCCGTCATGGACGGTCTGGACTGGAGGAGAAGCACCATCTTGATCAGCCTGGCTGCGCGCATGGCTCCCATGATGCCGGGAAAACGCCGGGAAACCCCTGCCGCGCGGCGGCAGGGGTTTCGGGGCGGAATCCGTGCGGGGAGGCAGGATCCGTGCGGGGGAGAGGCCGGGGGGTGCGGCGCGGGCGGCTCAGAGGCCGTAGCGCTCGCGTGCCTCCAGGACCTTCTCCGGCTTGACCTCGCCGCGCCGCGCGAGCTGCGCGAGCGCCGCGACGACGACCGACCTGGCGTCCACGCCGAAGTGCCTGCGGGCCGCCTCGCGGGTGTCGGAGAGGCCGAAGCCGTCCGTCCCGAGCGAGGTGTAGTCCTGCTCGACCCACTGGCTGATCTGGTCGGGGACCTGGCGCATCCAGTCGCTGACCGCCAGCACCGGGCCCGGCGCGCCGGCCAGCGCGCGGGTCACGTACGGCACCCGCTCCTCGCCGCGCAGCAGCGCCTCGTCGGCCGCGAGGCCGTCGCGGCGCAGCTCGCCCCAGGAGGTGGCGGACCACACGTCGGCGGTGACGCCCCAGTCGGCGGCCAGCAGGTCCTGGGCCTCCAGGATCCAGTGGATCGCCGTGCCCGACGCGAGGAGCTGTATGCGGGGCGCGTCGGCCGTGGCGGGCACGCCCTCCTTGAAGCGGTAGAGGCCCTTGAGGATGCCCTCCTCGACGCCCTCGGGCATCGCGGGCTGCGGCATCGGCTCGTTGTAGACCGTCAGGTAGTAGAAGACGTCCTCGCCCGAGGGGGATTCGGGGGTGGGCGTGTACATCCGCCGCAGGCCGTCCTTGACGATCACGGCGATCTCGTACGCGAACGCCGGGTCGTAGTTCAGCGCGGCCGGGTTCGTGGACGCGATGAGGTGGGAGTGGCCGTCGGCGTGCTGGAGACCCTCGCCCGTCAGGGTCGTACGGCCCGCGGTGGCGCCGACGATGAAGCCCTTGCCGAGCTGGTCGGCGAGCTGCCACATCTGGTCGCCCGTGCGCTGCCAGCCGAACATCGAGTAGAAGATGTAGAACGGGATCATCGTCTCGCCGTGCGTCGCGTACGACGTCGCGGCGGCGATGAAGTCGGCCATCGAACCGGCCTCGGTGATCCCCTCGTTGAGGATCTGCCCGTCCTTGGCCTCCTTGTAGTAGAGCAACTGGTCGCGGTCGACCGGGTCGTACGTCTGGCCGAGCGGCGAGTAGATGCCGTACGCGGGGAAGAGCGCCTCCATGCCGAAGGTGCGCGCCTCGTCGGGGACGATGGGGACCCAGCGCTTGCCGGTCTCCTTGTCCCGCATGAGGTCCTTCATCAGCCGGACGAACGCCATGGTCGTGGCGACCGGCTGGGATCCCGAACCCTTGTAGACCGTCTGGAACGGCTTCTCGGCGGGCGCGGGCAGCGCGACCGCGTGCGTACGGCGGGCCGGGGCGGGGCCGCCCAGCTCCGCGCGCCGCTCCTGGAGGTAGCGGACCTCGGGGGAGTCGGCGCCGGGGTGGCCGTACGGCACCAGCCCTTCGTCCAGCTTGGAGTCCGGGATGGGCAGGTCGAGCAGGTCGCGCATGGTGCGGAACTGGTCGCCCGAGAGCTTCTTCATCTGGTGGTTGGCGTTGCGCGACTCGAAGCTGGCGCCGAGCGTGTAGCCCTTCACCGTCTGGGCGAGGATCACGGTCGGCGCGCCCTTGTGGGCGAGGGCGGCGCGGTAGGCCGCGTACACCTTGCGGGCCTCGTGGCCGCCGCGCGAGGTGAAGAAGCACTCCGCGATCTTCGCGTCCGTCAGCAGCCTGGCCAGCTCCACGAGGGCCGGCTCGGCGCCGAAGAAGTGCTCGCGGATGTACGCCACGTCACGGGTCGCGTACGTCTGGAACTGCGCGTCCGGCACCTCGCGCAGGCGCCGTACCAGCGCGCCCGTGGTGTCCAGGGCGAACAGCTCGTCCCAGGCGGAGCCCCACAGCGACTTGATCACGTTCCAGCCGGCGCCGCGGAACTGGGCCTCCAGCTCCTGCACGATCTTGAAGTTCGCGCGGACCGGGCCGTCGAGGCGCTGGAGATTGCAGTTGATGACGAAGGTCAGGTTGTCGAGCCGCTCGCGGGAGGCGAGGGCGAGGGACGCCGTCGACTCGGGCTCGTCCATCTCGCCGTCACCGAGGAAGGCCCACACGTGCGAGGCGGAGGTGTCCTTGATGCCGCGGTTGGCCAGGTAGCGGTTGAAGCGCGCCTGGTAGATCGCGGAGAGCGGGCCGAGGCCCATGGAGACGGTGGGGAACTCCCACAGCCAGGGCAATCGGCGCGGGTGCGGGTACGAGGGGAGCCCCTGGCCGCCCGCCTCCTGGCGGAAGTGGTCCAGGTCCTGCTCGCTGAGGCGTCCGTCGAGGAACGCGCGGGCGTAGATGCCGGGGGAGGCGTGGCCCTGGATGTAGAGCTGGTCGCCGCTGCCGTCCCCCTCCTTGCCCTGGAAGAAGTGGTTGAAGCCCGTCTCGTAGAGCCAGGCGGCCGAGGCGAAGGTGGCGATGTGGCCGCCGACGCCGTAGCGGGCTCCGCGGGTGACCATCGCGGCCGCGTTCCAGCGGTTCCAGGCGGTGATCCGGGACTCCATCGCCTCGTCGCCGTCGAAGGCGGGCTCGGCGGCGGTGGGGATGGTGTTGACGTAGTCGGACTCCAGCAGGGCCGGCACCTGGACCCCGGCGGTCCCGGCGTGCTGGAGGGTGCGGCGCAGCAGGTACGCGGCGCGGTGGGGGCCGGCATGCTCGGTGACGGCGTCCAGGGAGGCCGCCCATTCGGCGGTCTCCTCGGTGTCACGGTCCGGGAGCTGGTCGAGCTCGCTCGGAAGCTTGCCTACGGGGTCGGGCATGGTCGCCGCCTTCCGGACAGGAGGGGGGTGGAGAAAGGCCTTGTCTGGCAGGACAGGGCGAAGGACTGGGTGCAGCCCGTGTTCGACTGTAAATCGCTGATCGATGATCGATCAAAGGGGTACGGGGTAAAACTTCACGTTCTGAAGAAAGTGGCATCCGGTGCCGTGGACCAGGGCACCCAGTGACGCTCGATAAGCCGCGTCAAAAGGGCATGAATCAGGCGCGCGGCGCGCATCCGAGCACATGGACCTTCACCAGAGCGCCGATGGTCGGATCCCGCCGCCGGAACGCCTCGACGAGATCCTGGTGTTCCTCCGCGTACGACTTCTGTACGGTGCCGAGCCAGCGGATCGACAGCGCGGTGAACACCTCGATGCCCAGCCCCTCCCAGGTGTGCAGCAGCACCGCGTTCCCGGCGGCCCGCACCAGCTCCCGGTGGAACCCCACGGTGTGCCGCACCTGCGCGGTCCCGTCGGCCGTGCGGTCCGCGTCGTAGAGCGCCGCCACGTGCGGCTCCAGCGCCGAGCAGTCCCGGGCCAGCCGCTCCGCCGCCAGCTCCGCCGCGATCTGCTCCAGGCCGGCCCGTACGGGATAGCTCTCCTCCAGGTCGGCCGCCGTCAGGTTCCGTACCCGTACACCCTTGTTCGGCGCCGACTCGATCAGCCGCAGGCTCTCCAGCTCCCGCAGCGCCTCGCGCACCGGCGTCTGGCTGACCTGGAGCTCGGTGGCGATCCGCCGCTCGACGATCCGTTCGCCCGGCTTCCAGCGGCCGCTGACGATCCCCTCCACGATGTGCTCGCGGATCTGTTCGCGCAGCGAGTGGACGACGGGCGGAGTCATGGGAGGCGCTCCTCGGGGACAGGGTCGATGGGTAGACGATACGGCGGCGCCCCCGCCCGGAGTGATCCGGACAGGGGCGCCGTCGCCGTATGGGTGTCTCCGAGAGCCTTACAGGCCGAGTTCCACCTCGAACTCGCCGGCTTCCAGGATCGCCTTGACCGCCGTCAGGTAACGGGCCGCGTCGGCGCCGTCCACCAGGCGGTGGTCGTAGGAGAGCGCGACGTACGCCATGTCGCGCACCGCGATGGTCTCGCCGAGGTCCGGGTGGTTGATGACCACCGGGCGCCGGACGGTGGCACCGATGCCGAGGATCGCGGCCTGGTTCGGGGGCACGATGATCGTGTCGAACAGCGCGCCGCGCGAACCGGTGTTGCTGATGGTGAAGGTGCCGCCGGCCAGGTCGTCCGGCGTGATCTTGCTGGCGCGGACCGCCGCCGCCAGCTCCGCGGTCTTCTTGGAGATGCCGGCGATGTTCAGGTCGCCCGCGCCCTTGATGACCGGGGTCATCAGACCGCGCTCGGAGTCCACCGCGATACCGATGTTCTCGGTGTCGAAGTAGGTGACCGTGCCTTCGCCCTCGTTGATCCGGGCGTTGATGACCGGGTGGGCCTTCAGCGCCTGGGCCGCCGCCTTGACGAAGAACGGCATCGGCGAGAGCTTGACGCCCTCGCGGGCCGCGAACGACTCCTTCGCCTGGTTGCGCAGACGCATCAGCTTGGTGATGTCCACCTCGACCACGGTGGTCAGCTGCGCCTGCTCGTGCAGGGCCTTCATCATGTTGTCGCCGATGACCTTGCGCATCCGGGTCATCTTGACGGTCTGTCCGCGCAGCGGGGACGTCTCCAGCTTCGGTGCCTTCGGCGCGGCGGCCGGGGCCGGCGCGGCGGGGGCGGAAGCGGCGGCCTCGGCGGCGGCCTTGGCGGCCTCCGCGGCGGCGAGGACGTCCTGCTTGCGGATCCGGCCGCCGACGCCGGTGCCCTTGACCGAGCCCAGCTCGACACCGTTCTCGGAGGCGAGCTTGCGGACCAGCGGGGTCACGTACGCGCCGTCGTCACCGGCGGTCGCGGCGGGAGCCGGGGCCGGGGTGGCGGGCTTGGCCGGGGCGGGGGCGGCCTTCTGCGGGGCAGGGGCCGGGGCGGGGGCGGGGGCAGCCGGTGCCTGAGCCGCCGGAGCGGGCGCCGGGGCGGCCTGCTGCGGGGCGGGCGCGGCCGGGGCCTGCGGAGCCGGAGCCGGAGTCGGCGCGGGAGCCGCCGGTGCCGGAGCCTGGGCGGCCGGCGCGGGAGCCGGGGCCGGAGCCGCCGCCGGGGCGGGAGCGGCCGGAGCGGCCGCCGGGGCCGGAGTGGCACCCGGGGCGCCGATGACGGCGAGCCGGCCGCCGACCTCGGCGGTCTCGTCCTCAGCGACCACGATCTCCAGCAGGACGCCGGCGACCGGGGCGGGGATCTCGGTGTCCACCTTGTCGGTGGAGACCTCCAGGAGCGGCTCGTCGGCCTCGACCGACTCACCGACCTCCTTGAGCCAGCGGGTGACGGTGCCCTCGGTGACGCTCTCGCCGAGCGCGGGAAGGACGACGTCGGTGCCCTCGGAGCTGCCGCCGCCCGCCGCCGCCTGCGCGGTGGGGGCGGGAGCCGGGGCCTGGGTCTCGGTCGAGGGGACCGCCTCGGCCGTCGGGGCCGGCTGCTGCGGGGCCTCCTGGGCCGGTGCCTGCTCGGGGGCGGGGGCCTCCTGGGCGGGGGCCGGTGCGGCCTCGGGCTCGGCGGCCGGCGCCGCGTCGGCCGCGGGCGCGCCGGAGCCGTCGTCGATGACGGCCAGTTCGGCGCCGACCTCGACGGTCTCGTCCTCGGCGACCTTGATGGACGCGAGCACACCGGCGACGGGCGCGGGGATCTCGGTGTCGACCTTGTCGGTGGAGACCTCGAGCAGCGGCTCGTCGGCCTCCACGCGCTCACCCTCGGCCTTCAGCCAGCGGGTGACAGTGCCCTCGGTGACGCTCTCGCCGAGCGCCGGCAGGGTTACGGAAACCGCCATGGTTTCAGTTGCTCCTAACGAATGTGCGGTAGGTGGTCGTCGCCCGGACTGAGTCAGTCGTGGGAGTGGAGGGGCTTGCCCGCGAGCGCCAGGTGGGCCTCGCCGAGCGCCTCGTTCTGGGTCGGGTGCGCGTGGATGAGCTGCGCGACCTCGGCCGGCAGAGCCTCCCAGTTGTAGATCAGCTGAGCTTCGCCGACCTGCTCGCCCATACGGTCACCGACCATGTGGACGCCGACGACGGCGCCGTCCTTGACCTGCACGAGCTTGATCTCGCCCGCGGTCTTGAGGATCTTGCTCTTGCCGTTGCCCGCGAGGCTGTACTTGAGGGCGACGACCTTGTCCGCGCCGTAGACCTCCTTGGCCCTGGCCTCGGTGATGCCCACGGAGGCGACCTCGGGGTGGCAGTACGTCACCCGGGGCACGCCGTCGTAGTCGATCGGGACGGGCTTGAGCCCGGCCAGCCGCTCCGCGACGAGGATGCCCTCGGCGAAGCCGACGTGCGCGAGCTGGAGGGTCGGGACGAGGTCGCCGACGGCGGAGATCGTCTCCACGTTCGTGCGCATGTACTCGTCCACGACGACGTAGCCGCGGTCGATCGCGACGCCCTGCTCCTCGTACCCGAGGCCCTGCGAGACCGGGCCGCGGCCGATCGCGACCAGCAGCACCTCCGCCTCGAAGGTCTTGCCGTCGGCCAGCGTCACGCGGACACCGTCCTGCGTGTACTCGGCCTTGTCGAAGAAGGTGCCGAGGTTGAACTTGATGCCACGCTTGCGGAAGGCCCGCTCCAGCAGCTTGGAGCTGTTCTCGTCCTCGACCGGGACGAGGTGCTTGAGGCCCTCGATGACCGTGACGTCGGTGCCGAAGGACTTCCACGCCGAGGCGAACTCGACGCCGATGACGCCGCCGCCCAGGATGATCGCGGACTCCGGGACGCGGTTCAGCGTCAGCGCGTGGTCCGAGGAGATGATCCGCTCGCCGTCGATGACCAGACCCGGCAGCGACTTCGGTACGGAACCGGTCGCGAGCAGGACGTGACGGCCCTGGATCCGCTGCCCGTCCACGTCCACGGAGGTGGGGGAGGACAGCCGGCCCTCACCCTCGATGTACGTCACCTTGCGCGAGGCGACCAGGCCCTGGAGCCCCTTGTACAGGCCGGCGATCACGTCGTCCTTGTACTTGTGGACGCCCGCGATGTCGATGCCCTCGAAGGTGGCCTTGACCCCGAACTGCTCGCTCTCGCGCGCCTGGTCGGCGATCTCGCCCGCGTGCAGCAGGGCCTTCGTGGGAATGCAGCCGTTGTGCAGGCAGGTGCCGCCCAGCTTGTTCTTCTCGATCAGTGCGACGTCCAGGCCCAGCTGCGCTCCGCGCAGCGCCGCGGCGTAACCGCCGCTCCCGCCGCCGAGGATCACTAGGTCGAAAACGGTGCTGGCGTCGTTCGCCACGTCACGTCCTCCATGCATGTGCGCCGGGCGCGGTCGTCGACGACCGTCGCGGCGGCTGGTCTTCGGCCGCTGATTCTTCGGCCCTGTGGTGGGGGCCCTGTCCTGCCGAGAACCCATCTTCGCACTTGTTCACGGCACGCGGGACGCGGGGCCGGGGTCCGGGACGTGTGATGGAGCACCCCGGATGCCGTAACGCCCGCACGAACGTCCGTATTTCTTTCGCGGGGAGCCGCCCGCCGCGCGGGCCCGCCCGGTCCGGCCCGCGCCGTGGCGGGACCGGACCGGGCGGAAGGCTCAGCCCAGGTCGCCGGAGGCGGTGCGCTCGGCGAGCTTGACGAGGGTGCGGATCGCGGAGCCCGTACCGCCCTTGGGGGTGTAGCCGAACGGCGCCCCCTCGTGGAAGGCGGGGCCCGCGATGTCGAGGTGCGCCCACGTGATGCCCTCGCCGACGAACTCCTTCAGGAAGAGTCCGGCGACCAGGCCGCCGCCCATCCGCTCGCCCATGTTGGCGATGTCGGCGGTGGGGGAGTCCATGCCCTTGCGCAGGTCGGCGGGGAGCGGCATCGGCCACGAGGCCTCGCCGACCTCCTCGGCGATCTCGTGGATGGAGGTACGGAACGCGTCGTCGTTCGACATGATCCCGAAGGTGCGGTTGCCCAGCGCCAGGACCATCGCGCCGGTCAGCGTCGCCACGTCCACGATCGCGTCGGGGCTCTCCTCCGAGGCGCGGGTCAGCGCGTCCGCGAGGACCAGCCGCCCCTCGGCGTCGGTGTTGAGGACCTCGACGGTCTTGCCGCTGTACATGCGCAGGACGTCACCCGGGCGGGTGGCGGAGCCCGAGGGCATGTTCTCGGCCAGGGCGAGCCAGCCCGTCACGTTGACGCGCAGGCCGAGCCGGGCGGCCGTGACGACGGCGGCGAACACGGCGGCGGCGCCGCTCATGTCGCACTTCATCGTCTCGTTGTGCCCCGGGGGCTTGAGCGAGATGCCGCCCGAGTCGTACGTGATGCCCTTGCCGACCAGCGCGAGCGTCTTCTCCGCCTCGGGGTGGGTGTACGCGAGCCGCACCAGGCGCGGCGGGTTCACCGAGCCCTGGCCCACGCCGAGGATGCCGCCGAAGCCGCCCTTGGCGAGCGCCTTCTCGTCGAGCACCTGCACCTTGACGCCGTGGTCCTTGCCGGCGGCGGTGGCCACGGCGGCGAAGCCCTCGGGGGTGAGGTCGTTCGGCGGGGTGTTGATCAGGTCGCGGGCGCGGTTGACCTCCTCGGTCAGCGCGATCGCGCGGTCCGCGGCGGCCTTGTGGGCCTTGTCGCGGGGCTTGGCGCCGAGCAGGGCGACCTCGCCGAGCGGCAGCTTCGGGCCGTTGCCGTTCTTCTTGGCCGACTTTTCGCCGCCCAGGTAGACGGTGAAGGCGTACGCGCCCAGGAGGGCGCCCTCGGCGATGGCCTCGACGTCCTCGGCGGCCTCGACGGGCAGCGCGAACGCGGCCTTCTTCGTGCCCGACAGGGCGCGGGCGGCGGCGCCGGCGGCGCGGCGCAGCGCCTCGGAGCCGTACGCCCCGTCCTTGTCCGGGGCGGAGCCCAGGCCGACCGCGAGGACGACCGGCGACTTCAGGCCGGACGGGGCGGGGAGCTTGGTCACCTCGCCCTCGGCGCCCGACGCGCCCAGGGTCTCCAGGACGGCGGCGAGCTTGCCGTCGAACGCCTGGTCCACGGCTTCGGCGCCGGGCGCGACAACCGGCCCCCCGGCGCCCTTCGCGACGCCGACGACGATCACGTCGGCGCGCAGCGTCGCCGCCCCGGCTGTGCTGAGAGTGAGAGCAGTCACGGTGGTGAATTCTCGCTTCCGTTGAGTTTTTCGGCGGTCGAGGGATGGGCCGACCGTGCCCGCCGCATAGTAAGACCGATTCGGCCTGGTGCCCGCCGGGAACGAGCCTACGCTCGGTGAGATCCGGCCTTCACGGGGGCGTTGGCGGAGCGGACGGGCCCCGGTCGCCCGTACCGGGGTCAGCCGAGGGTCAGCACGACGAGCGCGGTGGTGGCGGCGGTTTCGGCCAGCGCGCCGAGGACGTCCCCCGTCACCCCGCCGAAGCGCCGGACGCAGTGCCCGAGCAGCAGGTGTGCGGCGCCCAGCGCGGCCGCCACCGCCAGCGCGTGGTGGATCGCCCCGGTGAAGCCGAACACCCCGCCCGCCACCGCGCAGACCGCCGTCGCCGCCAGCGCCGTGAGGACCGCCGCGCGCACCGGTACGGCTCCGGCGACGGCCGCGCCCAGGCCGTCGGGGCGGGCCGGGGGCACGCCCGTACGGCAGGCGACGGTGAGCGCGAGCCGGGCGGCCACCCCGGACACGGCCACGGCCACCGCGCCGTGCGCGGGGCCTTCCCCGTACAGCTCGGACACCGCCGCGACCTGCCCGAGCAGGACGAGCAGCAGCGTGATCACGCCGAACGGCCCGATGTCCGAGCGCTTCATGATCCGCAGGGCGTCCTTGGCCGGCTTCCCGCTGCCCAGCCCGTCCGCCGTGTCCGCGAGGCCGTCCAGGTGCAGTCCCCGCGTCAGTACGGCCGGTACGGCGACGGCGGCGACGGCGGCGAGGAGGGGCCCGGCGCCCGCTCGCAGCAGGACGGCGCCGACGGCCGCCGCTGCCACGCCGACCACCAGGCCCACGAGCGGCGCGGCCCGCATCCCGGCGCCGGCGGCCGGCCGGTCCCAGCGGGTCACCCGGACGGGCAGCACCGTGAGGGTGCCGAAGGCGAACCGCACGCCGTCGGCGGGCGAGGCGCGGGAGGTGTCCGCCGGTATGCCGCCCGCGGGGCCGTCCGTCGAGCCGTCGGTGGAGCCGTCCGTAGAAGTCATCGCGCGAAGGGTAGCCGGGGGGTGTCACCGGACGCTGACACCCAACGCCCCCTCAAAAGGCGCTGAATCCCGCAAACTTCCCATACCGTCACGTCGTACCGTCCCGTCCGGCACTCGGAAGCAGGTGGCATGGGTAACTGGTTTCACCAGAACATCGTCGAGCCGGGCAAGCTGCCCGCCCTGCTCGCGCTCGCGTCCTTCGTGCTGACCTTCGCCGTGACCCGTACGGTGACCCGGCTCATCCGGGCCGGGAAGGGGCCGTTCCGGAACATCTCACCGGGCGGGACGCACATCCATCATGTGGTCCCGGGGGTGATCCTCACCGTCATCGGCGGCTTCGGCGCGGTCGGCAGCGGGACCCAGGGGGTCACGGCCTGCGTGTGCGCGGTGATCTTCGGCCTCGGCGCGGGGCTCGTGCTGGACGAGTTCGCGCTGATCCTGCACCTCCAGGACGTCTACTGGTCCGAACAGGGCCGCCAGAGCGTGGAGGTGGTGGTGACGGCGGCGGCGCTGGCGCTGCTCGTGCTCAGCGGGTTCTCGCCGGTGGAGGTCAACTCCCTGACGACCCAGCAGCAGGAGAACCGGGCGTCGGTCATCGTGACGCTCCTGGTCAACTTCGCGTTCGTGCTGATCGCGGCGTTCAAGGGCAAGCTGCGCATGGCGCTGATCGGCACGCTGGTGCCGTTCGTGGCGCTGACGGGCGCGATCCGGCTGGCGCGGCCGGGCTCGCCCTGGGCCAAACGCTTCTACCGGGGGCGCCACAAGAAGCGGGCGAGGAGCACGCTGCGCGCGTACCACCACGACAAACGCTGGGTGGGCCCGCGCCGCCGCTTCCAGGACCTGATCGGCGGCGCCCCCACCCCGGACCCCGCGCGGACCCCGCACTGAGGGATCCGCGTGCGCCGGTACGAGGGCGGGCGCGCGGTCAGTCCGTGTCCGTCCCGTCCTCCGGGTCGTCCTCCGCGTCCGTCTCCGGAGCGGGGGAGAGGGGCGCCTCCGGCAGTTCCGCCGCCAGGGCGGCCGCCGCCTGCACCAGGGGCAGCGCCAACAGCGCCCCCGTACCCCCGCCGAGCGTGACGCCCTGGTCGAGCAGCGGCACCAGCGCCATCCGGTCCAGCGCCTTCGCCTGGGCGGGCTCGCCGCTCAGGTGGCCCGCCAGCCACCAGTCGGGGGCGCGGAACGCCGCCCGCTGGCCGACCAGCGCACACGCCGCCGACACCACACCGTCCAGGACCACCGGCACCCGGCGCACCGCGCTCTGGAGCAGGAAGCCCGTCATCGCCGCCAGGTCCGCGCCGCCCACCGTCGCCAGCAGCTCCAGCTGGTCGCCGAGGACCGGCCGCGCCCGGCGCAGCGCGTCCCGGACGGCCGCGCACTTGCGCATCCACGCCAGGTCGTCGATGCCCGCGCCGCCGCGCCCGGTGACCACCGACGCGTCCGTGCCGCACAGGGCGGCGATCAGGGTGGAGGCCGGAGTCGTACCGCCGACGCTCAGGTCGCCCAGGACGAGCAGATCGGTACCGGAGTCCGCCTCCTCGTCGGCGATCCGCATGCCGAGGCGTACGGCCTGCTCGGCCTCCTCGACGGTCAGCGCGTTCTCGACGTCGATACGGCCGCTGCCGCGCCGCACCCGGTGCCGTACGACCTCGTCGGGCAGCAGCCCGGGATCGCAGTCCAGCCCGGCGTCAACGATCCGCACCGGCACGCCCGTCCGGCGGGCCAGCACGGCGGCGGGGCTCTCGCCCTCCAGCATCGCCCGCACCAGTGCGTGGGTGCTGCCGGCGGGGCGTCCCGAGACGTCCAGTGAGGCCACCCCGTGATCCCCGGCGAACACCACCGCGCGCGGCTGGCGGATCGCCCCGACCGGGACGGACCCCTGCGCGGCGGAGAGCCACTCGCCCAGCTCGTCGAGGCGCCCGAGCGCCCCGGGCGGCACGACCAGCCGCTCCCGGCGTTCCTCGGCGTCACGCCGCGTACCGCCGTCGGGGCGCTCGATCAGATCGGAGAAGTCGTCGAGATTCAGCGAGCTCATTGCCCGAACATTAGCGAACGGGGCCGTGGTTGACCGGCGGAGGGACCGGCGGCGGCGCGCGCCCCGGCCCGCCGCCGCCCCCGCCTCACCCCCGCAGCGCCAAGGACTGGCCCGCCACCACCAGCAGGACGTGTTCGCACTGCTCGGCGACCGCCGCGTTCAGGCGGCCCAGTTCGTCGCGGAACAGGCGCCCCGAGACGTGCGCCGGGACGATGCCCGAGCCGACCTCGTTCGTCACCAGGACCACCGTGCGGGGGGTCGCCCGGACCGCCGCGACCAGCTCCGCCGTCCGTTCCCGCAGCGCCCGGCGGCCCCCCGGCTCCCACGCCTCCTCATTCCACGCGTCCACCCGGTCCATGGCGTCCGTCAGCCACAGCGACAGACAGTCGATCAGCAGCGGCGGCCCCTCCCGCGCGAGCAGCGGCACCAGGTCGCGGGTCTCGACCGTCCCCCAGCTGCCCGGCCTGCGCTCCCGGTGGGCCCGCACCCGCGCGTCCCACTCCGCGTCGCCGTCCCGGCCGCCGCCGGTCGCCACGTACACCACCCCCGGGAACGTGGCCAGCCGCCGTTCCGCCTCCCACGACTTGCCCGACCGGGCCCCGCCCGTCACCAGCGTGCGGCGCGGCACCCGGGGCACCGCGCGGTACGCGCCGACCGTCACCGTCGTCCCGTCGGCCACCGCCCGCGCGCCCGCCGCCGCGAGCCGCCGGTCCAGCTCCGCCCCGGGCGGCACGTCGTGGTCGAGGTGGACGGCGACGAGGTCCGTGGACGGCCCGACCGCCCCGGCCGCCCGCAGCCGCGCCACCGCGTCGGGCCGGCCGGTCACATCTGCCGCCACCAGGTCGTACGGAGCCGTCGCACCCCTCCCGGAGCCGTCCGGGAGCCCGGCGGGCGCGCCGCCCGGCGGCAGGTACAGCAGGCGCTCGCCGCCGGGCGCCGTCACCTCGTACCCCGTGCCGGGCGCGTCCATCGCCAGCGCCCTGACCCGGTGCCCGCTCAGGAGCGTCAGCACCCGCCCGTCCGCGACCCGCCCCGCCGCCGGAAGCCCCGCCGGCAGCTCCACCGCGGGCCCGTCGTGCGGATGGGTGAGCAGGACCTGCTGGACACCCGCCAGGGAGTGCCCCGCGCGCGCGGCGGCCAGCGCGGCCCCGGGGGTCAGGTCGAGCAGCAGGACCCCGTCCACCAGCAGCGCCGTCGCGGCGCGGGCCAGGGCGCCGCGGGCGGCGGCGCAGGCGGCGCAGGGGCAGTCGGGGCGGGGGAGTCCGGCGGGGGCTCCGGTGCCGAGCAGAGTCAGTTCCACGGAGATGATCCTCCCGTGTCGCCTCGTACGGTGCGCGCCCGGCTACGCTGCGGGCAGGAAGCTGATCAGTCGGGCGGGATCCGGGAGGCGCACATGGCGTGGACGTGGCGGTTCGAGAAGTCCGACGGGACAGAGGTCCCGCCGGCGGTGGAGCCCGAGGAGTTCACCACGCAGGGGGACGCCGAGTCCTGGATCGGTGAGGCGTGGAAGGAGCTGCTCGCGGGCGGCGCCGACCAGGTGCACCTCTTCGAGGACGGCACCAAGATCTACGGCCCGATGAGCCTGCACGCGGACCAGGGCGACGCGCCCGACGAGGCGGCGCCCGGGGCCGAGGCCGGGGCGAAGGCCGACACGGCGTCCGACACGGCGTCCGACGCGAAGGCCGAGGACCCGGCCACCGACCAGGTCTGACCGGGGCGGGGCGTCCGGGGACCAGGCGGTCCCCGGACGCCCTTTCCCGCGCCCCGCGCCCCGCGTGCAGTGCCCCGCGCGCCGTGCGCCCGGAGCCGTACCCCGTACCCCTACATCTCGCCGAGGGTCACGTTCGCCGTATGGGTCGTGCCCTGGCGGACGTACGTCACCCGGACCTTCTCCCCGGGGCTGTCCGACGCGAGCGTCTCGGACAGCGACTGGATCGTGGTGATCTGGTCGGGGCCCACCTTCGTGATGATGTCCCCGGCCTTGATCCCCGCGCCGGCCGCCGGGCCGTTCTTGGTGGCCGAGACGACGGCCACCCCGGCCGGCTGGAAGTCGGTGCCGAGGAACGTACGGCCGGTGATCCCCAGGGCCGCCCGGCCCGAGTTGGTGACACGCCCGCTCTTGATGATCTGCCCGGCGACGTTCTGCACCGTCGACCCGGGGATCGCGAACCCGATGCCCGGCGCGGCGCTGTCGCCCTCCTGGGGGTCGGTCGCGGCCAGCGTCGGGATGCCGATGACCTGGCTGTCCAGGTTGACCAGCGCCCCGCCGCTGTTGCCCGGGTTGATCGCCGCCGACGTCTGCACCAGGTTGGCGATCGTCGCGCCCGTCCCGCCGCCCGAGTCGCTCTCGGTCACGGTCCTGCCGACCGCCGAGACGATGCCCTGGGTGACGCTGCTCGACAGGCCCAGCGGCGACCCCATGGCCAGCACGATCTGACCCACCGCCACCTGGGAGGAGTCGCCGAACTTCGCCGCCTTGAGCCCGGAGGGGACGTTCGTCAACTTGATGACGGCGAGGTCCCCCTGCGGGAAGCTGGCGACCAGGCGCGCCTCCAACGGCTGCTCCCGCGTGGCGACGGTGACCGCGAAGGTCTTCCTCGAGCCGACGACATGGGCGTTGGTGACGATGTGGCCCTGGGTGTCGAAGATGACGCCGGAGCCGAGGGCGTTCCCCGCGTCGATCTCGACGACCGACGGCAGCACGTTCTTGATGACGCTCTCGTAGGCGCTCTGGAGGTCGTTCTGGGCGCGCTCCACGGACGCGGCCCGCGCCGGGAGGCCGGCCCCGGCCACGTCGGCGGCCCCCGTGTCGTCGCGCCCCGAGCCGGTGCCCGAGCAGCCGGCGGCGAGGGCCACCGCGCAGATCCCGGCGGTCAGGGGCAGCAGCAGCCGGCGCGCACGGCCCCGGAGAAGGGAAGCATTCATGCCCGGAGTATCCCTTTTGTCCGCAGGGGGGCGCCTGCGGTACGCGGCCGATCAGGGGGTGCCGTCCGCGCGGTCTCAGCCCCGCACGCCGCACAGATGGAGCAGCGCGGCGACCCGCCGGTACGGCTCCGTCCGCCCCGCGCGGTCCTCCGCGGCCAGCAGCCGCTCCAGGTCACCGTCGTCCGGCGGCGGGGTGCCGTTCGGGGCGAGGTCCGTGAAGACCCGCACCCCGTACCAGGCGTGCAGCGGCGCGGCGATCCCCGCGAGCGTCGCCGTCAGGGCGTCGAGCCGGTCCGCGCGGACCTGGACACCCAGGCGGTTGGTGTACGTGTCCGTGTCGAAGGCGTTCAGCGCCCCCGGCCAGTCCCCGGCGAGGCCGGGGCGCAGCGCGAGCGCGTCCGCGTTCCTCACCAGTAACGAGAGGAGGCCGCCGGACGCCAGCATCCTGGCCAGCCCCGCGAGCATCGCGTCGGGCTCCTGGACGTACATCAGCACGCCGTGACAGAGCACCACGTCGAAACTGCCGGGCAGGAAGTGGACCCCGGTCTCCAGGCCGTCGCCCTCGACGAGCGTGACGCGCTCACGTATCCCCGCCGGCTCGCCCGCGAGCGCCTCGCGGGCCGTCGCCAGCATGTCCGCGTCGGACTCCAGGCCGGTCACCGTGTGCCCGGCGCGCGCCAGCCGCAGGGCCTGCGTGCCCTGGCCCATGCCGACGTCGAGGATCCTCAGCCGCTGCCCCACCGGGTAGCGGGCCGCGATCTGCTCGTCCAGCTGCCGTGCGACCAGTTCCTGGCGGACGACGTTGCGTACCCCTCCGAGCCCGGCGAGCCAGCCTTTCGAGGCTCCCGCGAAACCGGAGACTCCGCTGCTCAGGGCCGCTGTCCGCGCTTGACCTGCGGCTTCGGGAGACGCAGGCGGCGCATCTGGAGCGTACGCATCAGCCCGTAGGCCACCGCGCCCCGCTTGGGGGTGTCGGGGAAGCGCACCGCCAGCTGCTTCTTCAGCCGCAGCCACAGGCCGATCGAGTCGACGACGATCAGCACGATCACGCCGAGCCAGAGCAGCAGCGCGATGTTCTGGAGCGAACCCACCCGGACCATGCTCAGGACCAGGATCACCACCGCGAGCGGCAGGAAGAACTCCGCCATGCAGAAGCGCGAGTCCACGTAGTCGCGGACGTAGCGGCGCACCGGTCCCTTGTCGCGGGCCGGCAGGAACCGCTCGTCGCCGCTGGCCAGCGCGGCGCGCTGGCGGGCCATGTCGGTGCGGCGCGCCTCGCGCTGCTGCTTCATGGCCGACTTGCGGTCGGTCGGCGTCGAGGCACGCCGCCGCTGCGACTGTGCCTCACTGCGCTTCGGGGTCGGGCGGCCCTTCGGGGCCTGCGGGTCGCGGGTCTGCGTGGAGAGGTCCGACGTCACCTGAGTGGCGGCCTTCTCTGTATTGGCGCGGCTACGGAACACAAAGCCCAAGGGTACGGGGTGTCGCGGTTGGGCCCCACCCCCGCGGGGAACGATCCCGCAACAGCGGACGTCTCTACCGGTACAGACGCGGACTTTGTCCGTTCCGGGCCTGTTGTGCGCCTGTTGTGCGCATGGTGTACCTGAGTTTCCTCAGGGTCGGCTACTCCTCGCGCCTGACCGGATCGGGGAACAGTCGTCCTTGGGGAGGAGCGCATTCGCCTCCGAACAGTGCGGTAATAGAGACAGGGCCCGTACTGTGGGTTCTGTTGAAGTGCTGGATCTCACGTCCGTCAGAAGGGGGCGCGCGAAGCCCATGAGCGGTGTCATGAAGCGTATGGGGATGATCTTCCGCGCGAAGGCAAACAAGGCCCTTGACCGGGCCGAGGATCCGCGCGAGACCCTCGATTACTCGTACCAGAAGCAGCTCGAACTGCTCCAGAAGGTGCGGCGTGGTGTGGCCGACGTGGCCACCTCGCGCAAGCGCCTGGAGCTTCAGCTGAACCAGCTCCAGGGGCAGTCGACCAAGCTGGAGGACCAGGGCCGCAAGGCGCTGGCGCTCGGCCGCGAGGACCTGGCGCGCGAGGCGCTGTCCCGCCGCGCCGCGCTCCAGCAGCAGGTCACCGACCTGGAGACGCAGCACACGACGCTCCAGGGCGAGGAGGAGAAGCTCACGCTCGCCGCGCAGCGCCTCCAGACCAAGGTCGACGCCTTCCGTACGAAGAAGGAGACGATCAAGGCCACGTACACCGCCGCGCAGGCGCAGACCCGGATCGGGGAGGCCTTCTCGGGCATCTCCGAGGAGATGGGCGACGTCGGCATGGCGATCCAGCGGGCCGAGGACAAGACGGCCCAGCTCCAGGCCAGGGCGGGCGCGATCGACGAGCTGCTCGCGTCGGGCGCGCTGGAGGACCAGTCGGGCGTGGCGCGGGACGACATCGCCGCCGAGCTGGACCGGATCTCCGGTGGTACGGATGTGGAGCTGGAGCTCCAGCGCATGAAGGCGGAGCTCGCCGGCGGTTCGCCGCAGCAGGCGATCGAGGGCGGCCAGGGCGACAAGCAGGACGCCCCCCAGAACCAGGACAAATTCAACAAACAGTAGGGGCTCGTCATGATCGTACGGATCATGGGGGAGGGCCAGGTGAAGCTCGCGGACAGCCACCTGGCCGAACTGAACACGCTGGACGACGAACTGCTGGCCGAGGTCAGGGGCGGCGACGAGGACGGCTTCCGCCGTACCTTCCACGCTCTCCTGGGCAAGGTCCGCGAGCTGGGCGAGCCGCTGGCGGAGGACGCCCTGGAGCCGTCGGGGCTGATTCTGCCGGCGCCGGGCGCGACGCTGGACGAGGTCCGCGCGCTGCTCGACGACGACGGGCTGATCCCGTCGGTCTGAAGCTGATCCCGTCGGTCTGAACCGGTCCGGTCGAAGGACAGGTCCGGTCGGACGACAGGTCCGGTCGAAGGCGTGCCCGTCGGGCGCACACGCACATCCCGCACCCCGGCTGCCCCACCTCCTCAGGGACGTGGGGCACCGCCCTGTCCGCGGCGGCTCCCGCGCTTCCCCCACCCCGTACCGTGGCTCAGGTGACGACGACCTCCCTCGGCACCGCGTTCACGCGCTCCCGGTCCTGGGCCCGCGCGCACCCCCTCGCGCCCGACGGCGTCCTCGCCGCCGCCGTCTTCGTCGCCATGCTGGTCGGTTCCTTCGCCGATCCGAGCACCGGCCACAACACCCCCACCTTCGGCACCCGCAGCCCCACCGTCCTCAGCGTCTGCCTCATGCTCCTCGGCGCCGCCCTGATCGTCCTGCGCCGCCGCGCCCCCATGCCCGTCCTGCTGTGCACCGGCGCGGTGACCGCCGTGGAGCTGGTCACCGGCGACCCCCCGGCCCCCGTCGTCGTCAGCGCCGTCGTCGCGCTCTACACCGTCGCCGCCCACACCGACCGCCCCACCACCTGGCGCGTCGGCCTCGCCACCATGACCGTCCTCACCGCCGCCGCGATGTGCTTCGGCTCAAGCCCCTGGTACGCGCAGGCGAACCTCGCGGTCTTCGCCTGGAGCGGCATGGCCTGCGCGGCCGGGGACGCCGTACGGAGCCGGCGCGCCTTCATCGACGCGATACGGGAGCGGGCCGAACGCGCGGAACGGACCCGCGAGGAGGAGGCCCGCCGACGCGTCGCCGAGGAACGCCTCCGTATCGCCCGCGACCTGCACGACGTCGTCGCGCACCACATCGCCCTCGTCAACGTCCAGGCGGGCGTCGCCTCCCACGTCATGGACAAGCGCCCCGACCAGGCCAAGGAAGCCCTCGCCCACGTACGGGAGGCCAGCCGCTCCGCGCTCAACGAGCTGCGCGCCACCGTCGGGCTGCTGCGCCAGTCCGGCGACCCGGAGGCGCCCACCGAACCGGCCCCCGGGCTTGCGCACGTCGAAGGGCTCCTGGAGACCTTCCGCAACGCGGGCCTGCCCGTCACCTTCGCGGCCGGCGAGGGCGTCCCGCGCCTGCCCGCCGCCGTCGACCTCGCCGCGTACCGGATCATCCAGGAGGCCCTGACCAACACGCGGAAGCACGCGGGGCCCGGCGCCAGGGCCGAGGTGAGTGTCGTACGGGTCGGCCCGACCGTCGAGGTCACCGTCCTCGACAACGGCGAGGGCACCGGCGAACCGGCCGACGGCGGCGGCCACGGCCTCCTCGGCATGCGCGAACGGGTCACCGCGCTCGGCGGCGCCCTCACCGCGGGACCCCGCTACGGGGGAGGCTTCCGCACCCAGGCCATACTCCCGGTGAAGGGGCACCTCCAGGCGGCCTCCTCCGCGCCGCCCGCGCGGACCCCCGCCGTACCACCGCCCACACCCACCGCGCCCACCGGGGAGACCGCATGACCATCAGGGTGCTGCTCGCCGACGACCAGACGCTGCTGCGCAGCGCCTTCCGCGTCCTGGTCGACTCCGAGCCCGACATGGAGGTCGTCGGCGAGGCCGCCGACGGCGCCCAGGCCGTCACCCTCGCGCGCGAACTGCGCGCGGACGTCGTCCTGATGGACATCCGCATGCCCGGTACGGACGGCCTCGCCGCCACCCGCATGATCAGCGCCGACCCCGAACTCGCCGGGGTGCACGTCGTGATGCTGACGACGTTCGAAGTGGACGAGTACGTGCTCCAGTCGCTGCGCGCGGGCGCCTCCGGCTTCCTCGGCAAGGGCGCGGAGCCCGAGGAACTGCTCAACGCGATCCGGATCGCCGCCGCCGGCGAGGCGCTGCTCTCGCCCCTCGCGACCAAGGGCCTGATCGCCACCTTCCTCGCCCAGGGCGGCAGTTCGGTGGACGACCGGGACATGGCGGCGTACTCCGAGCGCCTCACCGCGCTCACCGTGCGCGAGCGCGAGGTCCTCGTGCTCGTCGCGGGCGGCCACTCCAACGACGAGATCGCCGAGCGCCTCGCGGTGAGCCCGCTGACCGTCAAGACCCATGTGAACCGGGCGATGGCCAAACTCGGTGCCCGCGACCGTGCCCAATTGGTGGTAATCGCGTACGAATCGGGCCTGGTCCGTCCAAGGGTGGAGTGACGCCACACCGCCACGTACTCCAGACGCGGTATGCGGTGCGTAAGGAAATGGACCTACGGGCTACGCATCCGCCCCGGGGATGGCAGATCGTAGAGGAGGACGGCCGTCACTGTGCCCGCACGGTGGGACCGTCCCCGCAGACTTCCCCGGTCGGGCTCCCGCGCCCACCCTGCCGCGTACACCACAGAAGAGAGACCCCATGTCCTGGCTGTCCAGATTCAGCCTCGCGCAACGGGCCCTGATAGGGCTGATGTCGATCATCGCGATCGTCTTCGGCGCGATCGCGATCCCTCAGCTCAAGCAACAACTGCTGCCGTCCATCGAACTGCCGATCGTCTCCGTGCTCGCCCCCTACCAGGGCGCCTCGCCGGACGTGGTCGAGAAGCAAGTCGTCGAGCCCCTGGAGAACTCGCTCAAGGCCGTCGACGGCATCAGCGGTGTCACCTCCACGGCCAGCGAGGGCAACGCCGTCGTCATGGCCAGCTTCGACTTCGGCAGCGAGAACACCAAGCAGCTCGTCGCGGACGTCCAGCAGGCCGTGAACCGGGCCCGCAGCCAGCTCCCCGACACCGTCGACCCGCAGGTCGTGGCCGGCTCGACGGACGACATCCCGACCGTCGTCCTCGCCGTCACCTCCGACAAGGACCAGCAGGCGCTCGCCGACCAGCTGGACCGCTCGGTCGTCCCCGCCCTGGAGGACATCGACGGCGTCGGCCAGGTCACCGTGGACGGCGTGCGGGACCTCCAGGTCTCCGTCACCCCCGACCCCAAGAAGCTCGCCGCGGCCGGTCTGAGCAACCAGGCACTCGCCGACGCGCTGCGGACCGGCGGCGCGACCGTCCCCGCCGGTTCCTTCGAGGAGGACGGCAAGAGCCGTACCGTGCAGGTCGGCGGCGGCTACACCTCGCTCCGGCAGATCGAGGACCTGCGGATCACCCCCCAGCCCGCCCCCGGCGGCGCGGGCCCGGCCGGGCCCGCGAAGCCCGTACGGCTCGGTGACCTCGCCACCGTCGAGGAGAAGCCGTCCACCGCGGTCTCCCTGGCCCGGACGAACGGCAGGCCCAGCCTCGCGATCGCGATCACGATGGACAAGGACGGCAGCGCCGTCGCCATCTCCGACGCCGTCAAGGACAAGCTGCCGGACCTGCGCGAGGACCTCGGCTCCGGCGCCACCCTCACCGTCGCCAGCGACCAGGGCCCGGCCGTCTCCAAGTCGATCTCCGGACTGACCACCGAGGGCGCGCTCGGCCTGCTCTTCGCGGTCATCGTGATCCTGGTCTTCCTGGGCTCGCTGCGCTCCACCCTGGTCACCGCGATCTCCATCCCGCTCTCCGTCGTCCTGGCGCTGATCGTCCTGTGGACGCGCGACCTCTCGCTCAACGTGCTCACCCTCGGCGCGCTGACCATCGCGATCGGCCGGGTCGTCGACGACTCGATCGTGGTGCTGGAGAACATCAAGCGGCACCTGGGCTACGGCGAGGAGCGCTACAGCGCCATCACCGTGGCGGTCAAGGAGGTCGCGGGCGCGGTCACCTCGTCCACCCTCACCACCGTCGCCGTGTTCCTGCCGATCGGACTGGTCGGCGGCATCGTCGGCGAACTGTTCGGCTCGTTCTCGCTCACCGTGACGGCGGCGCTGCTCGCCTCGCTGCTCGTCTCGCTGACCGTCGTACCGGTGTTCTCGTACTGGTTCCTGCGCCCGCCGAAGGAGTCCGTCGGCGTCGAACCCGCCGAGGCCCGCCGCCTGGCGGAGGAGAAGGAGAACAAGAGCCGGCTCCAGCGCTTCTACGTGCCGGTGCTGCGCTTCGCCACCCGCAAGCGCCTCACCAGCGTGGGCATCGCGGCCGTCGTGCTGATCGCCACGTTCGGCATGGCGCCGCTGCTCAAGACCAACTTCTTCGACCAGGGCGACCAGGAAGTCATCTCCCTCAACCAGGAGTTGCCGGCCGGCACCGGGCTCACCACGGCCGACGCCGCCGCGAAGAAGGTCGAGAAGGTCCTCGCGGGCATCGACACGATCAAGGACTACCAGGTCACGGTCGGCTCGTCCGGCTTCCTGGCGGCCTTCGGCGGCGGTACGGGCGCCAACCAGGCGTCGTACAACATCACGCTCAAGGACGCCTCGACGTACGAGGAGACCACCGACCGGATCGAGAAGGAGCTGGCCGGCGTCGACGGCATCGGCGACACCACGGTCTCCGCGGGCGGCGGCTTCGGCAGCCAGGACCTCAGCGTCGTGGTGAAGGCCTCCGACGGGGCGGTGCTCGAAAAGGCCGCCGCGCAGGTACGGGACGCCGTCGCCACGCTGGACGACGTCACCGACGTCCAGAGCGACCTGGCGCAGAGCGTGCCGCGCATCTCGGTCAAGGCGACGCCCAAGGCGGCGGACGCGGGCTACAACGACGCGACCCTCGGGGCGGTGGTCGGCCAGGCCGTCCGCGGCACCCAGGCCGGTACGGCGATCCTGGACGACACCGAACGCGACGTCGTGGTCACCTCGGCCACCCCGGCCGTGACGATCGCCCAGCTCAAGAACCTGCCGCTGAACGGCGTCAAGCTCGGCCAGATCGCCGACGTGGCGCTCGTCCCCGGGCCGGTCTCGATGACCCGGATCGACGGCGCCCGCGCGGCGACGATCACGGCCAGGCCGACCGGTGACAACACCGGCGCGGTGAGCGCCACGCTCCAGACGAAGATCGACGCGCTGAAGCTGCCGGCCGGGGCGACCGCCTCCATCGGCGGTGTCTCGCAGGACCAGGACGACGCGTTCGTCAACCTGGGGCTCGCCATGCTGGCGGCCGTCGCGATCGTCTTCATGCTGCTGGTCGGCACCTTCCGGTCGCTGATCCAGCCGCTGATCCTGCTGGTCTCCATCCCGTTCGCGGCGACCGGCGCCCTCGGCCTGCTGATCGTGACCGGGACCCCGCTGGGCGTCCCGGCGATGATCGGCATGCTGATGCTGATCGGCATCGTGGTCACCAACGCGATCGTGCTGATCGACCTGATCAACCAGTACCGCAAGCAGGGGCTCGGCGTGGTCGAGGCCGTCGTCGAGGGCGGCCGTCACCGGCTCCGCCCGATCCTGATGACGGCCCTGGCGACGATCTTCGCGCTGCTGCCGATGGCCCTGGGCATCACCGGCGAGGGCGGCTTCATCGCCCAGCCGCTGGCGGTCGTGGTGATCGGCGGTCTGATCTCGTCCACGGTCCTGACGCTGCTGCTCGTACCGACGCTGTACGCGATGGTCGAGCTGCGCAAGGAGCGCCGGGCGGCCAAGAAGGCGGCCAAGCGGGACCCCGAGGCGGGATCCGCCCCGTCGGAGCCCTCGGCTCCGGAGCCCGCGAAGGTCTGACCGACCGGTCCACGCACGCACACCGCACACCGCACCGCCCCCGGAGCGACTGCTCCGGGGGCGGTGTCATGTGGTCGTACGCCGTTGGTCATGCGGTCGTACGTGTACGTGCCTACGGCAGCGACAGCATCCGCTCCAGCGCCAGCCGGGAGAAGTCCGCCGTCTCCTTGTCGACCTGGATCCGGTTGACCTCGTTGCCCTCGGCCAGCGACTCCAGCGTCCACACCAGGTGTGGCAGGTCGATGCGGTTCATGGTGGAGCAGAAGCAGACCGTACGGTCGAGGAAGACGATCTCCTTGTCCTCGGCGGCGAAACGGTTCGCCAGCCGCTGGACCAGGTTCAGCTCCGTACCGATCGCCCACTTCGAGCCGGCCGGGGCTTCTTCCAGCGCCTTGATGATGTATTCGGTCGAGCCGACGTAGTCGGCGGCGCTGACGACCTCGTGCTTGCACTCCGGGTGCACCAGGACGTTCACCCCCGGGATCCGCTCCCGCACGTCACGGACGGACTCGACCGAGAACCGGCCGTGCACCGAGCAGTGGCCGCGCCACAGGATCATCTTGGCGTCCCGCAGCTCCTGGGTGGTCAGCCCGCCGTTCGGCTTGTGCGGGTTGTAGAGGACGCAGTCCTCCAGGGACAGCCCCAGGTCCCGTACGGCGGTGTTGCGCCCGAGGTGCTGGTCCGGCAGGAAGAGGACCTTGTCGCCCTGCTCGAAGGCCCAGTTCAGCGCGCGCTCGGCGTTCGAGGACGTGCAGATCGTGCCGCCGTGCCTGCCGGTGAAGGCCTTGATGTCCGCCGACGAGTTCATGTACGAGACCGGCACGACCCGCTCGGCGATCCCGGCCTCCGTCAGGACGTCCCAGCACTCCGCGACCTGCTCGGCCGTCGCCATGTCGGCCATGGAGCAGCCCGCCGCCAGGTCCGGCAGCACCACCTTCTGGCCCGGGCCGGTGAGGATGTCCGCCGACTCGGCCATGAAGTGCACCCCGCAGAAGACGATGTACTCCGCCTCGGGGCGGGCGGCGGCGTCCCTGGCGAGTTTGAAGGAGTCACCGGTGACGTCGGCGAACCGGATGACCTCGTCGCGCTGGTAGTGGTGGCCGAGGACGAACACCTTGTCCCCGAGCTTCTCCTTTGCCGCGCGGGCGCGCTCCACCAGGTCCGGGTCGGACGGGGAGGGCAGATCGCCGGGACACTCCACGCCCCGCTCGCTGCGCGGGTCGGCCTGGCGGCCGAGCAGCAGCAGGGCGAGGGGAGTCGGCTGGACGGCCAGGTCCTGCTGGGGTTGGGCGGTGGTCACGTCACGCACCCTTTCTTCTCTGCGAACGAGCCTTTTCGTCTATTTGACGTTATCTATCATAACCGCTTCATGTCACTTTGACGATGGCGATAGCGTCGATGTGACGCATTCCCGTTCGGGAATCCCGCGAAGGCTCCCGCTCCCGTTCCGCGACCCCGTGTGCGAGCATGAAGAAGGGAATGACACACGCCAGGGTCCGGAATGAATCCGCGGCCGCGCCGGTTGCAGTGTCGGCAAGCAGTCCGTACCAACCCGGGAGAGAAGCAGATGTCCGTATCGGACGACACCAAAACCGTGAGCGACGGCATCCTCCTGTCGGATGCAGCCGCGGGCAAGGTCAAGGCCCTGCTGGACCAGGAAGGCCGGGACGACCTCGCGCTGCGCGTGGCTGTCCAGCCCGGCGGCTGCTCGGGCCTCCGCTACCAGCTCTTCTTCGACGAGCGCTCGCTCGACGGGGATGTCGTCAAGGACTTCGGCGGCGTCAAGGTCGTCACCGACCGGATGAGCGCCCCCTACCTGGGCGGCGCCTCCATCGACTTCGTCGACACCATCGAGAAGCAGGGCTTCACGATCGACAACCCGAACGCGTCGGGCTCCTGCGCCTGTGGAGACTCCTTCAGCTAGTACGGCCGGTCCGGCCGTACCGGACCAGCACCGAAAGGCGGCGGCCCCGACCGGGACCGCCGCCTTTCGCGTGCGCGTGACCACGGGACCGTACGGGCCCCGTGTCACCTCCTCAGCCTCGCGGCACCGGCTCACCCGTGGCCGCGTTGACCACGCTCCGCTCCCGGAGCGGCGCCTTGAGCGCCACCGTCGCCGTCCGCTCCTTCGCCATCGCCACACACACCCGGTCGGGGTCGGGATCCGCCTGGTACACGGTCACCTTCACGTCCGGGCCCTTCTCGTCGGCCCGGGCCGCGTACGACCCGCACACCCCGGCCCAGAAGCGCACGGTCAGGGTCGTGCCCTCGGAGTCGTACGAGATCATGGGGCGCAGCGCCCCACCGGCGCCGTCCGGATCGACAGCCCCCGACCCGCCCCCGCCGGGTGCCTCCTTGTGCGGCGGTACGGAGGGTGCCGCCGGCGCGGTCAGGAACTCCGGCGCCACCGCCGTCCTGGTCACCGTGTACGGCTCCGCGCCCCCGCCGGGCGCCACCCGGAACAGCCACGCGGGCACCAGCGCCGGTGCGCCGCCCTCGGCCTCCAGGGCGAGCCCGAAGACCGCCCGGTCGATCACCAGCGGCTCCGGGGCGGCGGGACCCGTCCCTGGCTCGCAGGGAGCGGCGGGCTTCATCTCGCCCTCCAGCGGCTCCGCCGTCGCACAGCCGCCGATCCCCGGCCCGGGCGGGCCGCCGGCCGTACGGTTCAGCTCCGCCAGTGCCGCGTCCGCGCCGACCACCGGGTACTCCCGGTCCCGCTCCGGGGCCAGGAGCTGCCCGCTGCCGCCGGTCACCGTGGAGTCCGCGCCGACCTGGATCCCCGTCGACCAGCCGTACGTGGGCAGCCCGCCGACCACCGGATCCGCGTTCACCACCCGGACCGCGCCCATCACCTGCCGCGCGTCCAGCTTCGCGTCGTCCTGGCCCAGCGCCTTGAGCACCGGGGCCGCGGCCTTCTTCGCCGCCGCCTCGCTCACCGCGGCCCCCTCGCCGGCCGCGAGGTCCCCGCTCGGGCAGCTCTTGCCCTTGAGGCAGTTGTCACCGCCCGGCGAAGGACCGAAGCGCGCGAACGTCCACGTCCCCGGGGCCTGCTTCTCCACCCGCAGCAGCGGCCCGGAACCGTCCTGGTCCGTGCCCACCTTCCACGTCGTCCCGTCCGTGCGCGGGGTCCCCGCCACACCGAGCGCCGCCGCCAGTTCCGCCACGTCGGCCGAGGTGACCGTGCCGTCCGTGCGGAAGACGGGCGCCGCGTCCGGCCCTTCGGGCAGCTCGACACCGGCGCGGTACGTCACCCCGTTCGGGTCCGGCTCGCCCGGCGCGATCCCCGGGGGCGGCGCTGACGGCTCCGCGGCCCGGGCCGCGCTGTCCAGGGCGAGGGGCGGGGGTTCGCTCTTCGCCCCCGCGCCGCCACCCCCGCCCCCCGGGGTGGCGCCCGCGAGATACAGCCCGCCGCCCCCCGCGATCAGGACCGCTGCCACCACCGTCGCGACGGCCAGCGGGGAACGCCGCCGGCGCGGACCGCCGGTACCGGTGCTCGGGTCGGGCTCCGTACCCTCCGTACTCGTCACGGCTTCGCTCCTTCGACCACGTACGTGTCCCCGGACGGGGACACCGGTGGGACGGAAGGGAGCGCCGCGCGGTTCCCCCGAAGGGGGGACAGGCGGGGAGTCGGCCCGGATCGGGCGCGCGCGGCCGATCCGGATCAGCAGTCGCCGTACCCGGACATCTTGTCCAGCAGCCGCACTGATCCCGGCGGTACGGTCACGCCGTGGATCAGGGACGGCGGTACGGGGGCCCGCGTCCCGGCGGACCGCGCTGCCCAGTGCGCCGCCATCCGCGCGCAGTCCTCGCGGAGCCCGGCCAGGGTCACCTCGTCCCCACCATCGGTCTCACTTCCGGTCTCACTTCCGGCCGGAGGGGTACTCAAGGGGTTCTCGAACGGCACGCTGTCCATGGCCATGGACGAAGCGTCGCACGGACCGGCTCGCGAAGAAAGTTGTACTTTCGGGTCATTTTCCGGGTTGGGGCCTCTTAGGAGGGCGGCCGGGCAACCGGTAGCGTGAACTGTCAACCGTTCTCCTCCCCAGGAGCGTTCACGCCGTGCGAATCGCAGTCACCGGCTCCATCGCCACCGACCACCTGATGACCTTCTCCGGCCGCTTCTCCGACCTGCTGGTCGCCGAGCAGCTCCACACGGTCTCCCTCTCCTTCCTGGTCGACAACCTCGACGTACGCAGGGGCGGTGTCGGCGCGAACATCTGCTTCGGCATGGGCCAGCTCGGCACCGGACCCATCCTGGTCGGCGCCGCCGGCGCGGACTTCGACGAATACCGCGCCTGGCTCGACCGGCACGGCGTCGACACCGCCTCGGTCCGGATCTCCGAGGTCCTCCACACGGCCCGGTTCGTCTGCACCACGGACGCCGACCACAACCAGATCGGCTCCTTCTACACGGGCGCGATGAGCGAGGCCCGCCAGATCGAGCTCAAGAAGGTCGCCGACCGCGTCGGCGGCCTCGACCTCGTCCTGATCGGCGCGGACGACCCCGAGGCGATGCTCCGCCACACCGAGGAGTGCCGCTCCCGCAAGATCCCGTTCGCCGCGGACTTCTCGCAGCAGATCGCCCGGATGACCGGCGACGACATCCGCACCCTGCTCGAAGGCGCCACCTACCTCTTCTCCAACGAGTACGAGAAGGGGCTCATCGAGTCCAAGACCGGCCTGACCGACGAGGAGATCCTCGCCAAGGTCGGCCACCGCGTCACCACCCTCGGCAAGCGCGGCGTGCGCATCGAATCCGTCGGCGCGGACCCGATCGAGGTCGGCTGCCCCGAGGAGGACAGGAAGGCCGACCCCACCGGAGTCGGCGACGCCTTCCGCGCGGGCTTCCTCTCCGGCCTGTCCTGGGGCGTCGGCCTGGAGCGCGCGGCCCAGGTGGGCTGCATGCTGGCGACACTCGTCATCGAGACGGTCGGCACCCAGGAGTACACGCTCGCCCGCACGCACTTCATGGAGCGCTTCACCAAGGCGTACGGCCACGACGCGGCCACCGAGGTCAGGGCGCACCTGGTCTGAGGCGGCGCCGGGCGGTCCCGCCCCCCGCCTCACGACACCCGGCGGACCACATACGCGGCACCGTGGTCCGCCGGCTCCTCGCCCACGTACTCCTGGCCCCGCATCGCGCACCACGCCGGGATGTCCAGCCGCGCCGCCTCGTCGTCCGCGAGGACCGTCACCGTCCCGCCGACCGGCACGTCCGCGATCACCTTCGCCAGCTCGATCACCGGGATCGGGCAGCGACGCCCGAGCGCGTCCACCACCAGCGTGTCCACCACGAGCGGGGGCGTCGCGCCCGGACCGGTGACCGTGACCGGCGCGCCCAGCCGCTCCCGTACCCCCGCCACCGCCCCGGGCAGCAACTCCAGGAACCGCTCCACCTCCGCCGCCGGGGTGCCGGGCGGCAGCGAGACCCGTACGTTCCCCTCCGACAGCACGCCCATCGCCCGCAGCACATGGCTGGGGGTGAGCGTGCTGCTCGTGCAGGACGAGCCGGAGTTGACGGAGAAGTCCGCCAGGTCCAGCGCGTGCACCAGCGCCTCGCCGTCGACATAGAGACACGAGAAGGTCACCAGGTGGGGGAGTCGGCGCAGCGGATCGCCCACCACCTCGACATCGGGGACCAGTTCCGGCACCCGGGCCCGGACCAGGTCCACCAGCGCCCGCAGCCGCGCGTCCTCCGCCGCGGCCTCCGCCCGTACCGCGCGCAGGGACGCCGCCGCCGCCACGACCGCCGGAATGTTCTGGAAGCCGGGGGTCCGCCCCGACTCCCGCTCGTCGGCCGGGCCTTGGGGCGCGAACCGCACCCCCTTGCGGACGGCCAGCAGCCCCACCCCCGCCGGACCGCCCCATTTGTGGGCACTCGCGGTCAGCACCGACCAGCCGCCCTCCACCGGCCCCCACCCCAGCGACTGCGCCGCGTCCACCAGCAGCGGGACCCCCCGGTCCCGGCACACCCCGGCGACCCCGGCCACCGGCTGCTCCGTCCCCACCTCGTGGTTGGCGGACTGGAGACAGGCCAGCGCCGTGTCCGTACGCAGGACTTCACCGTACGACTCGGGCGAAACCGCCCCGAACCGGTCCACCGGCACCTCGGTCACGTCACCGCCGGACGCCGCCGCGTGCAGCACCGAGGAGTGCTCCACCGCGGAGACGGCCACGTGCCGGCCGACACGCCGGCGGCCCGCGAGGACCCCGGCCACGCCCGCGTGCACCGCGTGCGTCCCGGACGGGGTGAACACCAGCTCGTCGGGACGGCAGCCCACGGCCTCCGCCGCGGCCTCCCGCGCCGCGTCCAGCAGCAGCGCCGCCCGCCGCCCCTCCCGGTACAGCCGGGCGGGGTCGGCCCACCCCTCGTCCAGCGAGGCCTGGAGCGCCTGGCGCGCGACGGGGTGGAGCGGGGCGGACGAGGCGGCGTCGAAGTAGGGCACGCCGCCACGCTAACCCCGGGGCCCGGCGGCCCAGTCGGCGACGGCGCCCGGAGGGGGTGTCAGAAGCGTCCCGGAGGGGGGTATTCCACCCCTTCGAGGTGCGCGGCGGCGCGTTGGGCACCCTCGCTGCGTGACCCCAAATTGCGTCCAGTAGGGTTTGGTCCGCATAAACATCCAAACCCCTGCCCGCGTCAGGGCCGGCGACCGACCGACACGGCCGCAGCCGGCCGTGCGGGCGAGACTCTCGGGAAGGCGCTACGTGAGTCCCAACGGCTCCGACCGCTCGTCGCGGCGCCCGATGCGGCGGACGCTGCCGCAGGTGCTGACTGCGGGCCTGATCCTTGCGACCGCCACCGGTTGCACGTACAAGGACTTCCCCCGCCTGGGTATGCCCACCCCGGTGACGGAAGAGGCCCCTCGGATCCTCTCCCTCTGGCAGGGCTCGTGGGCGGCAGCGCTCATCACGGGCGTACTGGTATGGGGTCTGATCCTGTGGAGCGTCATCTTCCACCGGCGCAGCCGCACCAAGGTGGAGGTACCTCCGCAGACCCGGTACAACATGCCCATCGAGGCGCTGTACACCGTGGTCCCCCTCATCATCGTCTCGGTGCTCTTCTACTTCACCGCGCGTGACGAGACGAAGCTCCTCAACCTCTCCGACAAGCCGGCCCACACTGTGAACGTGGTCGGCTACCAGTGGAGCTGGGGCTTCAACTACATCGAGAACGTGGACGGCGACGCGACCACCGGGACGAAGATCCCCAGTGAGATCAGCTCCATCCCGAACCGGTTCCTCAAGGACTTCCCGAAGGGCGCCGAAGGCGTCTACGACGCCGGCGTCCCGGGCGAGCGGAATCCGCAGACCGGCAACCCCGGCCCGACCCTCTGGCTCCCCAAGGGCGAGAAGGTCCGCTTCATCCTGACCTCCCGCGACGTCATCCACGACTTCTGGGTGGTGCCCTTCCTGATGAAGATGGACGTCGTCCCCGGCCACACCAACGCCTTCGAGGTGACCCCCAATCAGGAGGGCACCTTCAAGGGCAAGTGCGCCGAACTCTGCGGCGTCGACCACTCCCGGATGCTCTTCAACGTCAAGGTGGTCTCCCCGGAGCGTTACCAGCAGCACCTCAAGGACCTGGCGAAGGAAGGCCAGAACGGCTACATCCCGGCGGGCATCGCGCAGACGGACCCCGCCAGGAACGCGGAGGACAAGAACCTGTGAGCATCCTCGACGAACCCCAGGGTGCCGCCGCGGCGGAGGACGCGTACCAGAACGAGATTCCGGTACGCCCCAAGCAGCCCGGCAGCGTCGTCGTGAAGTGGCTGACCACCACCGATCACAAGACGATCGGCACGATGTACCTGATCACGTCGTTCGCGTTCTTCTGCATCGGCGGGGTGATGGCGCTCTTCATGCGCGCCGAGCTGGCCCGTCCCGGCACGCAGATCATGTCGAACGAGCAGTTCAACCAGGCGTTCACGATGCACGGCACGATCATGCTGCTGATGTTCGCGACGCCGCTGTTCGCCGGATTCGCGAACTGGATCATGCCGCTCCAGATCGGTGCGCCCGACGTGGCGTTCCCGCGGCTGAACATGTTCGCCTACTGGCTCTACCTCTTCGGCTCGATCATCGCCGTCAGCGGCTTCATCACCCCCCAGGGTGCCGCCGACTTCGGATGGTTCGCCTACTCCCCGCTGTCGGACGCGGTCCGCTCGCCGGGTGTCGGCGCCGACCTGTGGATCATGGGCCTGGCCTTCTCCGGCTTCGGCACGATCCTCGGTTCGGTCAACTTCATCACCACGATCATCTGCATGCGCGCGCCCGGCATGACGATGTTCCGCATGCCGATCTTCACCTGGAACGTGCTGCTGACCGGTGTGCTGGTCCTGCTCGCCTTCCCGGTGCTCGCCGCCGCCCTCTTCGCACTGGAGGCGGACCGCAAGTTCGGAGCACATGTCTTTGATGCCGCCAACGGCGGAGCCCTGTTGTGGCAACACCTCTTCTGGTTCTTCGGGCATCCAGAGGTGTACATCATCGCCCTGCCCTTCTTCGGGATCATCTCCGAGATCATTCCGGTGTTCAGCCGGAAGCCGATGTTCGGTTACATCGGCCTGATCGCGGCGACGATCTCCATCGCCGGCCTGTCCGTGACCGTGTGGGCCCACCACATGTACGTCACCGGCGGAGTCCTGCTGCCGTTCTTCTCCTTCATGACGTTCCTCATCGCGGTCCCGACCGGGGTGAAGTTCTTCAACTGGATCGGCACGATGTGGAAGGGCTCGCTGTCCTTCGAGACACCGATGCTCTGGACGATCGGCTTCCTGATCACCTTCGCCTTCGGTGGTCTGACCGGCGTCATCCTGGCCTCGCCGCCGCTGGACTTCCACGTCTCCGACTCGTACTTCGTGGTCGCGCACTTCCACTACGTCGTCTTCGGCACCGTGGTGTTCGCTATGTTCGCCGGATTCCACTTCTGGTGGCCGAAGTTCACCGGGAAGATGCTGGACGAACGGCTCGGCAAGATCACCTTCTGGACGCTGTTCATCGGCTTCCACGGCACGTTCCTCGTCCAGCACTGGCTGGGCGCGGAAGGCATGCCACGGCGGTACGCGGACTATCTCGCCGCCGACGGATTCACCGCGCTGAACACCATCTCCACGATCAGCTCGTTCCTGCTCGGCCTGTCGATCCTGCCGTTCTTCTACAACGTGTGGAAGACCGCCAAGTACGGCAAGAAGGTCGAGGTCGACGACCCGTGGGGCTACGGCCGTTCACTCGAATGGGCGACTTCCTGCCCGCCCCCGCGGCACAACTTCCTCACCCTGCCGCGCATCCGTTCCGAATCCCCGGCGTTCGATCTCCACCACCCGGAGATCGCCGCGCTCGAACAGCTGGAGAACGCCGGTCACGGAGCCGGTACCGGCGCCCTCGCCGGTGGCAAGGAGGCCGGGAAGTGAAGATCCAAGGCACGCTCTTCCTCTGGCTGAGCGTCTTCATCCTGGGCATCGCCGTCCTGTACGGCGTGTGGTCCAAGGAGGCCGCCGGCACCACGGCGCTCTTCCTGGCCTTCGGCCTGACGATCATGATCGGTTTCTACCTGTCCTTCACGGCCCGGCGTGTCGACGCCATGGCCCAGGACAACAAGGACGCCGACGTCGCGGACGAGGCCGGCGAGGTGGGCTTCTTCTCCCCGCACAGCTGGCAGCCCTTCTCGCTCGCCGTCGGCGGCGCGCTCGGCTTCCTGGGCATCGCGATCGGCTGGTGGCTGCTGTACTTCTCGGCGCCGCTGATCCTGGTGGGCCTGTGGGGCTGGGTCTTCGAGTACTACCGCGGCGAGAGCCGCACCCAGTAGCACGACCCGAGGCGAAAAGAGGCCGGACACTCCGAGAGGAGTGCCCGGCCTCCCCCCGTTCGGCCTACTCCGTCGCGCTGTGGAAGGCGAAGCTTCATAGCGTGAGGGGCATGAACCACACGCCACGCTTCCGCACCGTTCTCAGCTGCATCCTGCTGGTCGTGTCCCTCGGGGCGGGCGCGACCGCGTGCGGGGACGGCAACGACAACCCCCTCTCGGCCGAGCCCTACGACGCCGCCGGGCAGATCGCGTTCAGCGCCCCCTCCGGCAGCGAGAAGGCCAACCCCGACAAGCCCCTGGAAGTCACCTCCAAGGGCGGTGGCGGCCGCATCACGGACGTCACGGCCACCGACACCTCGGGCCGCTACCTCGCCGGTGAACTCACCGCCGACGGCTCACGCTGGCGCTCCACCGCCCCGCTCGCCGCCGGCACCCGCTACACCGTCCACGTCGCCACCGAGGACGACGGCGGCGCCCCCGGCTCCCGGACCCTCTCCTTCGACACCCAGGCCCCCAAGGGCAAGAAGCTCCTCACGGTCAAGTTCGGCCCCGAGGCGGGCAAGTACGGCGTCGGGCAGCCCGTCACGGCGACCCTCAGCGCCCCGGTCAAGGCGAAGGCGGACCGCGCCGTCGTCGAACGCTCCCTCAGGGTGCGCTCCAGCCCCGGCGCCCAGGGCGCCTGGCACTGGGTGGACAGCAAGACCCTGCACTTCAGGCCGAAGGAGTTCTGGCCCGCCAACGGCACCGTCACCGCGACCAGTACGCTCCAAGGAGTGAGGGTCGGCCGGTTGTACGGCGGGCCCGTGAAGCCGCTGAAGCTGTCCACCGGCGACCGCGTCGAGGCCGTGGCCGACGCCGGATCGCACTACATGACGGTCTTCCGCAACGGCAAAGAGATAAAAAGCATCCCCGTGACCACCGGCAAACCGGGCTTCTCCACGCGTAACGGGATCAAAGTGATCCTGGGCAAGGAGCAGTTCGTCCGGATGCGGGGAACGAGCGTCGGCATCGCGGCCGGCAGCGGTGAGTCGTACGACCTGCCCGTCTACTGGGCGACCCGCGTCACCTGGAGCGGTGAGTATGTGCACGCCGCGCCCTGGTCCGTCGGCTCGCAGGGCTCCGCCAACGTCAGCCACGGCTGCGTGGGGATGTCCACCGAGAACGCGAAGTGGTTCTTCGGGGTCGTCCGCCAGGGCGACATCGTGCGGGTCGTCAACAGCGAGGGTCACACGATGGAGAACTTCGGCAACGGGTTCGGCGACTGGAACCTGAGCTGGGACAAGTGGCGCGGCGGCAGCGTCCTGACCGCCGGGGTCCCGGAGGGCACCGGGCGCGCGGCGGCCGGACGGCTGCGTCCCGAGGTCTGACGGGCGACGGCGACGGGCGGCTGCGGTACCGGACCACTCCCGCACCGCAGCCGCCCGTTCGCGTCGTCGTGGACCGGACCGGGCGGGACTACGCCCCCACGGCCTGCCTCGTACGCAGCAGGGCGGCCAGGGTGTCCGCGAAGCCGACCGGTTCGACCGGAAGGGTCACCGCGGCGTCCGCGCGGCTCCAGGTGGCCAGCCAGGCGTCCTGCGGGCGCCCGATCAGGAGCAGCACGGGCGGGCAGTTGAAGATCTCGTCCTTGATCTGCCGGCAGACGCCCATGCCGCCCGACGGCGCGGCCTCGCCGTCCAGCACGCAGACGTCGATGCCGCCCCGGTCCAGGGCCTTGATCACCGCGGGAAGGGTGGCGCACTCCAGGAAGCGGATCGGCGGCACGTCGGCGGCCGGCCTGCGTCCCGCCGCCAGCCGTACCTGCTCGCGGGTGTTCGCGTCGTCGCTGTAGACCAGCACCGTGGCGGTCGGCTGCATTGTTCCTCCGTGACATCCGTGTCTGCGAGGGCTTCAGGGGCTCCAGGGCACGTGCCCTGAACCGATGCGCGGATGCTACTCCGTCGGACAGCTTGTCAGCACGGGTAATGACAGCTCTTCGCTGGGCCGTTCGGGCTGGACAGGCGCATGGACACACCGAACTGCACCCCCCGGAGTGAGGGCGGGATAAGGGACCGACATAATGTCGGTCGTGGCGACAGCAACGACAGTAGAAACCGGGCACGCGCACCCGTCGGTCAATCGGCCGAACCTCACCAGCGTCGGAACGATCATCTGGCTGAGTTCCGAGCTGATGTTCTTCGCGGCCCTCTTCGCGATGTACTTCACCCTGCGATCCGTGACGGGGGAGGAGCACTGGAAGGAAGTGGCGTCGTCCCTGAACGTTCCGTTCTCGGCGACGAACACCACGATCCTGGTGCTCTCCTCACTCACCTGCCAGCTCGGCGTCTTCGCCGCGGAGCGCGGTGACGTGAAGAAGCTCCGCACCTGGTTCGTGATCACGTTCGTGATGGGTGCGATCTTCATCGGCGGTCAGATCTTCGAGTACACCGAACTGGTCAGGAACGACGGCATCTCGCTGTCCTCCGACCCGTACGGCTCGGTGTTCTACCTGACCACCGGCTTCCACGGTCTGCATGTGACAGGTGGTCTGATCGCCTTCCTGTTCGTCCTCGGCAGGACGTACGCGGCCAAGAGGTTCACCCACGAACAAGCAACCGCCGCCATCGTTGTGTCCTATTACTGGCACTTCGTCGATGTGGTCTGGATCGGCCTTTTCGCCACGATCTACTTGATCAAGTAACGGACCGCGCCCCTGAGCGCGTCCGCACACTGTCCAGCAAGCACCGACGCAGAAGATCCTGACACCGGGGTAATCCGTGAAAAAGCTCTCCGCACGACGACGCCATCCGCTGGCGGCGGTCGTCGTCCTACTCCTCGCGCTGGCGGCCACCGGGGGGCTGTACGCGGCGTTCGCGCCCGCGGACAAGGCGCAGGCCGACACCACCTCCCAGTCACTCGCCATCGAGGAGGGCAAGAAGCTCTACTCCGTGGGCTGCGCGAGCTGCCACGGAGTGGGCGGCCAGGGCAGCAGCGACGGTCCCTCCGTGGTGGGCGTCGGCGCGGCCGCCGTGGACTTCCAGGTCGGCACCGGCCGCATGCCGGCCCAGCAGCCCGGCGCGCAGGTGCCGAAGAAGAAGGTCATCTACTCGCAGAAGGAGATCGACCAGCTCGCCGCGTACGTCGCGTCCCTCGGCGCGGGACCCGCCCAGCCGACCTCGGAGCAGTACAGCCCCGACGGCGCGGACATCGCCAAGGGCGGCGACCTGTTCCGTACCAACTGCACGCAGTGCCACAACTTCACGGGCGAGGGCGGCGCGCTGACACACGGCAAGACCGCACCGAACCTGAACGGCGTCAGCCCGAAGCACATCTACGAGGCCATGCAGACCGGCCCGCAGAACATGCCGTCCTTCCCGGACACGACGATGCCGGAACAGCAGAAGAAGGACCTCATCGCGTACATCCAGGCGGTGAACGGCGCGGACTCCCCGAGCCCCGGCGGCCTCAATCTGGGCGGCCTCGGCCCCGTCAGTGAGGGCCTGTTCGGCTGGATCTTCGGGCTCGGCGCATGTATCGCAGTCGCCATCTGGGTCGCGGCCCACACCGCTAAGGCCAAGAAGTCATGAGTAGCCAAGAGATTCCAGAAGAAGAGAACCTGCCGAGCGCGCAGGAGCCAGGGCACGGCGGCGCGGTCGAGCGGGCGGACGATCCGTTCGCCGACCCGGGACTGCCCGCGCATCAGCCGCGGATCCAGGACATCGACGAGCGGGCCGCCAAGCGGTCCGAGCGGGTGGTCGCCTTCCTGTTCCTGCTCTCGATGCTGGCGACGGTCGCGTTCATCGCGTCCTTCGTCGCGTTCCCCGTGGACAAGATCGTCTACATCTGGCCGCTCGGGCACATCAGCATCCTGAACTTCTCGCTGGGAGTGACGCTCGGCGTCGCCCTGTTCTGCATCGGCGCCGGCGCGGTCCACTGGGCGCGCACGCTGATGTCGGACGTCGAGATGACCGACGAGCGCCACCCCATCGCGGCGACGCCCGAGGTCAAGGCCAAGGTCCTGGCGGACTTCGCGGCCGGTGCGTCGGAGTCCGGCTTCGGCCGGCGCAAGCTGATCCGCAACACGATGTTCGGGGCGCTGGCGTTCGTACCGCTCTCCGGTGTGGTGCTGCTGCGCGACCTCGGCCCGCTGCCGGAGAAGAAGCTCCGCAGCACCCTGTGGGCCAAGGGCAAGCAGCTCATCAACATGAACACCCTGGAGCCGCTGCGTCCCGAGGACGTCGTCGTGGGCTCGCTGACCTTCGCCATGCCCGAGGGCCTGGAGGAGGACAGCGAGGAGTTCCAGCAGGAGATCGCCAAGGCGGCCCTGATGATCGTCCGTATCCAGCCGGACGACATCAAGGACAAGCGCGAACTCGAGTGGTCCCACGAGGGGATCGTGGCCTACTCGAAGATCTGCACCCACGTCGGCTGCCCGATCAGCCTGTACGAGCAGCAGACGCACCACGTGCTCTGCCCGTGCCACCAGTCCACCTTCGACCTCTCCGACGGCGCCCGGGTCCTCTTCGGCCCGGCCGGTCACGCTCTTCCGCAGCTGCGGATCGGAGTGAACGGTGAGGGCAACCTCGAGGCGCTCGGCGACTTCGAAGAGCCCGTCGGCCCTGCCTTCTGGGAGCGCGGATGAGTAACAGCTCGGACGAGACGAACAACCGCAAGACGCCCGCCGGGGAACGGGTCGCCGACTGGGCGGACGGCCGGCTGGGCATCTACGGCCTGGCCAAGGCCAACATGCGGAAGATCTTCCCGGACCACTGGTCCTTCATGCTGGGCGAGGTCAGCCTCTACAGCTTCATCATCATCATCCTCACGGGTGTCTATCTGACGCTGTTCTTCCACCCGTCGATGAACGAGGTCGTCTACCACGGCAGTTACGTCCCCCTCCAGGGCGTACGGATGTCGGAGGCGTTCTCCTCGACGCTGGACATCAGCTTCGACGTCCGCGGCGGTCTGCTGATCCGCCAGATCCACCACTGGGCCGCGCTGATCTTCCTCGCGGCGATGCTCGTGCACATGATGCGCGTGTTCTTCACGGGTGCGTTCCGCAAGCCCCGTGAGGTCAACTGGCTGTTCGGCTTCCTGCTGTTCGTCCTCGGCATGTTCACCGGGTTCACCGGTTACTCGCTCCCCGACGACCTGCTGTCCGGCACCGGTGTGCGCTTCGTGCAGGGCGCGATCCTGTCCGTGCCGATCGTCGGTACGTACATCTCGATGTTCCTGTTCGGCGGAGAGTTCCCCGGCGGCGACTTCGTGAGCCGGTTCTACTCGGTCCACATCCTGCTGCTGCCCGGACTGATGCTGGGCCTGGTGGCCGGGCACCTGATCCTGGTGTTCGTGCACAAGCACACCCAGTTCGCGGGCCCCGGCCGTACGGAGAAGAACGTCGTCGGCATGCCTCTGCTGCCGATCTACATGGCGAAGGCCGGCGGGTTCTTCTTCCTGGTCTTCGGCGTGATCTCGGTCGTCTCGGCGATCGCCACGATCAACCCGATCTGGGCCATCGGCCCCTACCGGCCCGACCAGGTCTCCACCGGCGCGCAGCCCGACTGGTACATGGGCTTCTCCGAGGGGCTCATCCGGTTCATGCCCGGCTGGGAGATCAACTTCTGGGGCCACACCCTGGTCCTGGGCGTGTTCATCCCGCTGGTCATCTTCCCGATGGTCCTCGTCGCGATCGCGGTGTACCCGTTCATCGAGGCGTGGGTCACCAAGGACGACCGGGAGCACCACATCGCGGACCGGCCGCGCAACGCGCCGACCCGTACGGCCTTCGGTGTCGCCTGGCTGTCGTGGTACTTCGTGCTGCTGGTCGGCGGTGGGAACGACATCTGGGCCACGCACTTCCATCTGTCGATCAACACGATCACCTGGTTCGTCCGGGTCGGGTTCTTCGTCGTCCCGGTCCTCACCTTCCTCGTCACCAAGCGGTTCTGCCTCGGCCTCCAGCGCCGGGACGCGGAGAAGGTGCTGCACGGACGCGAGTCCGGGCTCATCAAGCGGCTGCCGCACGGCGAGTTCGTCGAGGTCCACACGCCGCTGGACCAGGGCGACCTGTACAAGCTCACCGCGCACGACCAGCCCAAGCCGGCCGAACTCGGCCCGACGGTCGACGAGAACGGTGTCGAGCGCAAGGTCTCGCCGGTCGAGAAGGCGCGGGTGAAGCTCAGCAAGGGCTTCTACGGGGAGAACACCCAGATCCCCAAGCCCACCGCCGAGGAGTACAAGGAGATCACGAGCGGCCACGGCCACCACTGATCCCACCGGCCCCCAGGGTCGCCACCACCGCGGGCCCCGGCCCGGTCTCCTCCCCGGAGACCGGCCGGGGCCCGCGGCGTTGGCGGACGTCCTCCGGCGCGGTCCCGGCACCCCCGGCACCCCCGGGACCGGATGGTCCGCAGTACGGGCACCGGGCCCGCCGGGGCGGTGTCCGCCGATAGGCTGGGCCGTGGGTCCGGCGGCAGGCCGGGGCCCGTGGTGCTGACACCCAGGAGCGAGCATGAGCGCTGTTACCCCCGTCGGAGGCGACACCGTGGCGGCCCGGTCCTGGCCGGGCGTCCTCAACCCCCTGCTGCGCGGCGAGAACCTGTCCACGGACGACACCGCCTGGGCGATGAACCAGATCATGGACGGCGAGGCGACCGACGCGCAGATCGCCGGCTTCGCGGTGGCGCTGCGGGCGAAGGGCGAGACCGTCGAGGAGGTGTCCGGCCTGGTCCGCGCGATGTACGGCCACGCCAACACCATCGAGGTGCCGGGCCGTACGGTCGACATCGTGGGCACGGGCGGCGACCTCGCCAAGACGGTCAACATCTCCACGATGGCGGCGATCGTCGTCGCGGGCACCGGCGCGAAGGTCGTCAAGCACGGCAACCGCGCCGCGTCGTCCGCGAGCGGCGCCTCCGACGTCCTGGAGAAGCTCGGCGTCAACCTGGAACTGACCCCGCAGCGGGTCGCGGAGGTCGCGGAGGAGGCGGGGATCACCTTCTGCTTCGCGGTGAAGTTCCACCCCGCGCTGCGGTACGCGGCCAAGGCGCGGCGGGAGTTGGGCGCGCAGACCACCTTCAACATCCTCGGGCCGCTGACCAACCCGGCGCGGGTACGGTCCCAGGCCGTGGGCGTGGCGGACGTGCGGATGGCGCCCATCGTGGCGGGGGTGCTGGCCGAGCGCGGCAGTTCGGCGCTGGTCTTCCGGGGCGACGACGGGCTCGACGAGCTGACCACGACCGCGACGTCACGGGTGTGGGTCGTGCGCGACGGGAAGGTCGGCGAGGTGCCGTTCGACCCGCGGGACGTGGGCCTGGCGATCGTGCCCGTCGAGGCGCTGCGGGGCGCGGACGCGTCGTACAACGCGGATGTGGCGCGGCGGCTGCTGGCCGGCGAGACCGGTCCCGTACGGGACGCGGTGCTCCTGAACGCGGCGGCGGCGCTGGTCGCGCTGGACCCGACGGACGACGTGCTGGAACTCCAGCTGGCGGCGGGCATCGCGCGCGCGGCGGAGTCGGTGGACTCGGGGGCGGCGGGGCGGGCCCTGGCGCGCTGGGTCGAGGCGTCGCACCGGTAGCGGAAGCGGGCGGGGCACGGCCACCGGCCGCGCCCCGCCTCTTCCGTTCCCCCCACCTGCTCTGTTCCACATCCCGGACGCGGACTTGAGGCCGCTGCCCGGGTGTGTCAAGCTCGTGCACAAGGTCATGAGTGACAGCGATTTAGGCCCCGGCTCGCTGTCCGGCAACCCTCCGTCCGTGGCGGGGTGCCCCGGGTGAAGACCAGGCCGTAGGCAGCGAGGTCTATGGCAAGCGCGGACCCCTGGCTTTCCTGGGGTCCAGGTCCCCGAGGGAGCAGTCCCGTGACGTCCGCATACCTGAACGCCGCCGCGTCGCAGTCCAGCAGCACCACCACCGAGGACCCCGCCTGTGCGGCGCCGCTGCCCGTGCTCGGGCGCGACGTGACCGTCCCGCTCGTCACCGGGGGCGCGGTCACCTACGCGGCCCTCGACTACGCGGCCAGCGCCCCCGCGCTCCAGCGGGTGTGGGACGACGTCGCCGCCTACGCGCCGTACTACGGCAGCGTGCACCGCGGCGCCGGCTACCTCTCCCAGCTGTCGACGGACCTGTTCGAGAACAGCCGCCGCACCGTCGCGGAGTTCCTCGGCTGCCGCCCCGCCGACCAGGTCGTCTTCACCCGTTCGACCACCGACTCGCTCAACCTGCTGGCCGCCGTGATCCCCGCCGGCACCCAGGTCTTCGTGTTCGAGACGGAGCACCACGCCTCGCTGCTGCCCTGGCGCGACGCCCGGGTGACGTACCTGAACGCGCCCCGTACCCCCGAGGAGGCCGTCGCCACGCTCGACCGGGCGCTCGCCGGGCGGGAGCAGGGCCCCGCCCTGGTCTGCGTCACCGGCGCGTCCAACGTGACCGGGGAGATCTGGCCGGTACGGGAGCTGGCCGCCGCCGCCCACCGACACGGCGCCCGGATCGTCCTCGACGCGGCGCAGCTCGCCCCGCACCACCCCGTGGACATCGCCGAACTGGACGTCGACTGGGTCGCCTTCTCCGGGCACAAGCTCTACGCGCCCTTCGGCTCCGGTGTCCTCGCGGGCCGCGCCGACTGGCTGCGGGAGGCGGAGCCGTACCTCGCGGGCGGCGGCGCCAGCCGCAAGGTCGCCCGGCGCGCGGACGGCGGGGTGGACGTCGACTGGCACACCACGGCCGCCCGGCACGAGGCGGGCTCGCCCAACGTCATCGGCGTGTACGCCATCGCCTCGGCGTGCAAGGCGCTCGAAGAGGCCGGGTTCGACACGCTCGTCGCCCGGGAGCAGCGGCTCGTCCGCCGGGTGCGGGACGGACTGGCCGCGGTGCCCGAGGTCCGGGTGCTGTCGCTGTTCGGCGACGACGCCCCGCGCGTCGGCGTGCTCTCGTTCGTGGTGGAGGGCTGGAACAGCTCGCACTTCGCCGCCGCGCTCTCCGCGGAGTACGGCATCGGCGTACGGGACGGCCTGTTCTGCGCCCACCCGCTGGTACGGACCCTGCTGGGCAGCGACCCGCAGGACCCGGGGGAGTGCGGCGCCCCGGAGGCGGAGCCGGGCGAGCGTTCGCTCAACGCCATCCGGGTGAGCTTCGGCGCGGGGACGCCCGACGAGCACGTGGACCGGTTCGTCGGCGCGGTGAAGGAACTGGTGCGCGAGGGCGCCCGCTGGAGCTACCGCACCGAGGAGGGCCGCTGCGTCCCGGACCGGGACGGCGAGACCGTCTGACGTACGGCCTGACGGGCCCGCCCCGGCACCTACAGGAGGGGCCCGGCACCTCAGGAGGGGCGGTCTACGCGTCGAGTCCGATCGCGAAGGCCGCCTCCAGGTCGTGCTGGGAGTACGTACGGAACGCGACGTGGGTGTCCGTCGCCTCGACGCCGTCGATCTTGCTGATCGCCCCGGGGATGATGTCCGCCAGGTCGTCGTGCCTGGCGACGCGCACCATGGCGATCAGGTCGTACGTACCGGTGACCGAGAAGACCTCGCTGACGCTGTCCAGCGCGGCGATCGACTCGGCGATCTCGGGGATCCGGCCGACGCTGGTCTTGATGAGCACGATCGCGGTGATCACGGCTGACGTTCTCCCTCGGTGGCCACGGCTTTGACCTCCACCCTATCGCTACGCCGGTAACGCCCCCAGGCGTAGCAGAAGCCCGCGGCGAAGCCCACCAGATGGGCCAGGTAGGCGACCCCGGGCCCCGATCCGGCGTTCCGGGCGGCCACCCACTGGAGGACGAACCAGAAGATCAGCACGATCCAGGCGGGGAAGCGCAGCGGCAGGAAGAGGAGGAACGGGAAGAGGCTGGTGACCCGGGCCCGGGGGAAGAGCCGCAGGAACGCGCCCAGCACCGCGGAGATCGCGCCCGACGCCCCCACCAGGGTCTGCTCCGAGCCCGCGTTGGCCATCGCGTACACGAACAGGGCGGCGTAGCCGGCCCCCAGGTAGAACAGCGCGAAGTGCACTCGTCCCATCCGCTCCTCCGTCATCGCCCCGAAGACGTAGAGGAAGAGCATGTTCCCGAGCAGGTGCAGCCAGCTGCCGTGGACGAAGAGCGCGGTGAGGGGGGTCAGCAGGGCGCGCGGGGTGGGGTCGTGCGTCAGCTGGTGGGGGATGACGCCCCAGCGTTCGAAGTACGCGCTCTGCGCCCCGAGGAGCGCCTCGCCCGTCCCGTACGCGTGGGTGAAGCCCGACGCGGGGCTGATCAGGAACGTCAGCGCGCAGAGCGCGATCAGTCCGTACGTCACCACGGGGCCGTCGTTCGCCGTGCGCCAATTGATCACGGACAGAGCATGGCGTACCGGGAGTCATCGGGCGGGAATGCCTCGCCGGACCCTGGGGTACCCGGGAGGCCGTAGGGTTACGGGCGGACCTCCACACGTTCGACGGCGCACCGCCGGCCCCACCCCGACACTCAAGGACGGCACGATGACGACGGTTCCCCGGCCGACGGCCGCCACCCGGTGGCGCTGCACGCTCTGCGGCAATCTCACGCGCTTCGGTGACCCGTTCGTCGAGGGTCGTGGAGTACGTCCATCTGGACCTGGCGGGGGAGCCGAAGGTGGAGGAGCGTGAGGTGGTCAGTGAGACCATCGAGTCCGTGCGCTGCCGTTGGTGCAACGCGGTGGACCAGATCGAGCTGGTCGACAGGCCGGGCGCCGGTTCCTGAGGGAACCGCCCGAGGGTAGTGGGGTGACGGAGCGTGGAGCAGCCGGACAGCGGTGCCGAGCCGGCCGGTGCGGCCGGCGGTGACGCCGCCGAGGCGCTCGACCGTCCGCTCCCGGACGGGGTGAGACGCCGGGTCGTCGCGCTGGTCTCGGACGCCTTCGGCGGGCTGACCGTCACCGAACTCCCGGCGCAGCTGCGCCAGTACGCCCGGTTCACCCCGAACAGGCGTGCCAAGTTCGCGGGCAACGCGATGGCCGCCGCGCTGGAGAGCGACCCGCTCTTCCGCCAGCGGATCGGGGAGCGGATCACCCAGTCGCAGCCCGAGCTGTCCGCCGCCCTGGACGCCGGATCGCCGCCCGCCGCGGCCGATCCCGTCGACGTGGCGGCCGCCGCGTACGTGCTGCGGCCCCCCGGATGGGTGAAGTTGGTGGCGGCCGCCGGCGAGGAGGCGCAGCGGGCCGACGCCGAGCGCGCGGGCGAGGAGGCCCGGCGTGAGCTGGAGCGGCTGCGCGAGGAGCTGGCCGTCGCCAGGGCGTTGACGAAGACCGAGAACGAACGGTTGCGTACGGAGCTGGAGGCGGCCCGCAAGGAGGCCGAGTCGCTCCACCGCAAGCTGCGGAGCGCCCAGAGCGATGTGAAGCGGGGCGAGGCCGCCCTGCGCCGTACCACTGCCGAGTCCGAGGCGCTCAAGGCCGAGGCCGCCGCGCAGGTGTCGGCCGCCGAGAGCGAGACGCGGCGGATCAGGGCGCGGCTGAACGAGGCCGAGTCCACCGTCGAGGCGAGCCGCAGGGCCGCGCGCGAGGGCCGGTCGATAGAGGACATGCGGCTGCGGCTGCTGCTGGACACGGTTCTGGAGTCGGCGCAGGGGCTGCGCCGCGAGCTGGCCCTGCCGCCGGCCAACGCCCGGCCGGCCGACACGGTGGACGCCGTCGAGCCGGGCCGGATGTCGCCGAAGGACGTGGCGGCGCGGGCCCTGTCCGACATGGACCCGGCGCTGCTCGACCAGTTGCTGGCGCTGCCGCAGGCGCATCTGATCGTGGACGGCTACAACGTCACCAAGACCGGTTATCCGACGATGCCGCTGGAGAAGCAGCGGCTGCGGCTGCTGGGCGGACTCGCCATGCTGGCGGCCCAGTCGGGCGCCGAGATGACGTGTGTCTTCGACGGGGCCGAGCTGGCGGCCCCGGTGCTGCTCGCGCCGCCGCGCGGGGTACGGGTGCTGTTCTCGAAGCCCGGGATCACGGCGGACGAACTGATCCGCCAGCTCGTCCGCGCGGAGCCGCCGGGGCGGCCCGTCGTGGTGGTCTCCACCGACCGCGAGGTCGCGGACGGCGTGGCGAAGGCAGGCGCCCGGCCCGTCGCGTCCGCCTTGTTGCTGAAGCGGCTTTCGCGCAGCTAGTCAACTCGTGCGGCCAATGACCGGTTTGGTGTCTCTTGTGGCCACCGCAGCGTCAAATGACCATTACTGCCTGTGTGGTGTCGGTAAATTATGCCCCTCGCGGCCGAGATTTTTCCCGTGAGGATTTGAACTGATCACAGGAAGGTCACTAGGGTCAGGCCTCGAACCTTCGCGCGGTCGATCACTCATTCGGGGTGGCAGCGGAGGAACCGCCGAGTCCACACCGTTCAGCCCGGTTCCCGGGGGAGCTGAGCGCGCGGAGCCGGGACACACGTCCCCTGCCCGGTAGGCGGCTGAGGAAGAAGGAGCTCGCCTTCGTGGCGTCCCACCGTCGTCCCAAGCAGCCCAACCGTGCCCGGGTGACCGTTCTCACCGTGACCGCGGCCGCTGCCGTGGCGCTGACCTCCCAGGCCGCCAACGCGGCGCCGAAGCCGTCCAAGGCCGAGGTCAAGGAGCAGGTCGACAAGCTCTACCACGAGGCGGAGGTGGCCAACGAGAAGCTGCACGCCGCCGAAGACGCCCAGGACAAGTTGGAGAAGCAGGTCGGCACCCTCCAGGACCGGGTCGCCAACGGCCAGGACGACCTCAACGACCTCCGCGACGAGCTCGGTTCGATCGCCAGCGCCCAGTACCGCACCGGTGGCATCGACCCGTCCATCCAGCTCTTCCTCTCCTCGGACCCCGACACCTACCTGGAGAAGGCCTCCACGCTGGACCAGGTCAGCGCCAAGCAGGCCGAGACGCTCCAGCAGATCCAGGCGAAGCAGCGGTCCCTCGCCCAGCAGCGCACCGAGGCGCAGGACAAGGTCAAGGACCTGTCCGACGCCCGCAAGCAGCTCGCGGACAACAAGAAGGAAGTCCAGAAGAAGCTCGCCGCCGCGCAGCAGGTGCTCAACACCCTGACCGCGAAGGAGCGCGCCGAACTCGCCGCCGCCGACGCGGAGCGCGCCAGCCGCGGCAACGACCGCGTGGACCTCGGCGACACCCCGCCGCCCGCCTCGGGCCGCGCCGCCGCCGCCCTGGCCGCCGCCAAGACCCAGCTCGGCAAGCCCTACATATCCGGCGCCGAGGGCCCCAACGCCTACGACTGCTCGGGACTCGTCCAGTGGTCGTACGCCCAGGCCGGCGTCCAGCTCACCCGTACCACCTACACCCAGGCCAACGAGGGCACCCGCATCGCCCGCAGCGAACTCGCCCCCGGCGACCTGGTGTTCTTCAGCGGTCTCAGCCACGTGGCCCTGTACGTCGGCAACGGCCAGGTCATCCACGCTCCCAAGCCCGGTGCCGTGGTGCGGTACGAGGCCATGGAGTGGGCCGGCAGCTACCAGTTCGGCGTCCGCATCTGAGCGGCGCCTCCGCAAGGCGGCGCGACACGGCGGGGACCGCCCATTCGGGCGAATTTCCCCGCTCCCGTGTCGGCACCACGCCCCGCCGGTGACCTGTGGTCCACGGCGGGGCGTCACTGTGTGTGCGCGAGCCGGTCGTTGGCCGCCCCGTGTCCGCCCGGCTACTGTCTGCCACGCGCAACCCCGGCCATCGGTCCGCCCGTCGGGCGGCAGGGGCTGCGCGTGTGCGTACAGCGGAAGGGAGCGCGGCTCTGTGGTGTCCCATCGTCGCCCCTCACAGCCCGGTCAGGGATTCGGTGTCCGCGGCGGCGCCGTGACGGCCGTGTCCGTCGCGGCGGCCACGGCGGCCGCCGCCCTCGGCGCGGCCCCGGCGAGCGCCGACCCCCATCTGACACCGGACGCGACCCGGGCCCGGGTGGACCGGCTCTTCGAGCAGGCCGAGAAGGCCACCGAGCTGTACAACAAGGCCGGCGAACGCGCCGGTGAGCTGCGGGCGCTGGTCGACCAGGCACAGGACCGGGCCGCGCGCGGCCAGGAACGCGTCAACCGCATGCGCGGCGCGCTCGGTTCCCTCGCGGGCGCGCAGTACCGCTCGGGCGGCATCGACCCCGGACTCGCGCTGCTGCTCTCCTCACACCCGGACGAGTACCTGGAGAAGGCGTCCGTCCTGGACCGGGTCGCCGAGCACCAGTCCGGCACGCTGCTCGAACTCCGCCAGGCCCAGCGCGGACTGGCGCAGGAGCGGCTCGAATCCGCCCGTGACCTGGCCGAGCTGGAACGCAGCCGGGCGGCCGTCGCCCGCCACAAGCGGACCGTCGAGCGCAAACTCGTCGAGGCGCGACGGCTGGTGAACGCCCTGCCGGACGCCGACCGCGCGTCCTACGACCGCGCGTCGCGCTCCTCCGGCCGGGACGCGATGCCCGGCCCCTCCGGCGCGGTACCGGCCTCCGGCCGCGCGGCGGCGGCGGTCCGGGCCGCCGCGGGCGCGGTGGGCCGCCCGTACGTGTGGGGCGCCAACGGGCCCACCGGCTTCGACTGTTCGGGGCTGACGCAGTGGTCGTACGCCCAGGCGGGGGTCGGCCTGCCCCGCACCTCGCAGGCCCAGCGGTACGCGGGCCGGCAGGTCCCGCTGTCCCAGGCGCTCCCCGGCGACCTGGTGGCATACCGCGACGACGCGAGCCACATCGGGATGTACGTCGGCAACGGCCAGGTGATCCACGCCCCGTACCCGGGCGCGGCGGTGCGGTACGACCCGGTGGGGATGATGCCGGTCTCGTCGGTGACCCGTATCTGAGCCTCCCGGGACGCGGCGGGCGTGGGTGGCCCCCGTACGATCGTGACGTGGCAGGTCAGCGGCGTACTGCCGCGGAGCAGGAGAGAGGACACCCGACCCGGCGGGGCGTCCTCGGGCTGGGGCTCTCCGGGCTGCTGCTCGTGTCCGGGTGCTCCGGGGCGCCGCCCGCGCCCGACCCCGCCGCGGCGGCGGTCCAACGGACCCTGGACGGCCGGGCCGCCGGTGTCCTGGACCGGCACGAGAACGCCTACCTCGCCGCCCTCGACCCCGCCGCGACGCGCCTGCGGGCGTCCGCCCGCGCGGAGTTCGCGAACCTCGCCGACGTACCGCTGAGCTCCTGGGCGTACCGGATCACCGCGATGGAGCGGTCCGGCGGCCGCGCCACCGCGCAGGTCGAACTGCGCTACCGGATCGCCGGCTACGACAGCGCCCCCGTCTCGACCCCCCGCGAACTGAGCCTGACCGAGCACACCGGCCGCTGGTACGTGACCGGCGACCGCCCCGCCGAGGGCGGCGCCCAGCAGCTCTGGCAGCAGGGTGCGGTACGGGTCGTGCGCGGCGCGCGCAGCCTCGTCCTCGGCGTGGGGCAGACCACCACCCGGCTGCGCGCGATCGCGGCCACCGCCGACCTCGCCGTGCCCGCCGTGGACGACGCCTGGACGGGCGCCTGGGCCCACCGCGTCGTCCTGCTGGTTCCCGGCTCCCTCCCCGCCATGGCGGCCCTCCTGGGGGCGCCCGAGGACGGTTACCGGGGCATCGCGGCGGTCACCACGGGGGAGACCGGGGGCTCCGGCGCCTCACCCGCCGACCGGGTCGTCGTCAACCCCGCCGCGTACGGCGCCCTCGGCGACTTCGGGCAGCGGATCGTCCTCACCCACGAGACCACCCACGTCGCCACCCGCACCGCCACCTCCTCCGCCACCCCCACCTGGCTCTCCGAGGGCTTCGCGGACTGGGTCGCGTACCGCTCGACCGGCCGGACCGCCGCGCAGATCGCCCCCGAACTCCAGCGGGCCGTCCGGCGCGGCGAGGTGCCCGCCGCGCTCCCCGGCAACGACGCCTTCTCCTTCGGCGGGGACGCCGACACGCTTGCCCGGGCGTACGAGAGCGGCTGGCTCGCCTGCGCACTGATCGCGGACCACTGGGGCGAGAAGCGGCTGACCTCCTTCTACCGCGCGGTCGGCGCGGGCCGGCAGCCCGACGGCGCCGTCGAGAAGGCCATGAATGACGTCCTGTCGACCACGCCGGAGGACTTCACCGTGCGCTGGCGCGCGTACGTACGGAACCGCCTGGGCTGACCAGGCCGGTCCGCGCCGCCCGCCGCCGGGGCGCCGACACCGTCCGTACCCACAGCCGCCGGCAGGCGATCAGGGCCGCCGCGACCAGCAGACCGTTCCGTACGACCAGCAGCAGCACACCCAGCGGGTCGCTCGCGACGACGTGCGCGAACAGCAGCGGGAACTCCAGCAGCGTCACGCCCGTGGCCACCAGCACCAGGCGCGCGGGCAGCACCATCCCGCTCGTGCGCACCACCAGACACACGGCGGCCAGACCGACCAGCCACAACAGGTACTGCGGGCTGATGACCCGGCTCGTCGTGGTGAACAGCAGCACCGCCACGAAGGCCGCGTCGTACGGCGTGCTCGCGGCGAACTCGCGCGCCCGCAGCCGCCACACCACCAGCCAGCCGAGCGCCACCACGGACAGGGCCAGGGCGGCGCCGCTCACCAGCGGGACGTACGGGCCGAGGAATTCCACCGAGCCGTAGTTCAGCCGCACCTCCCCCTCCCAGCCGAAGTGCCGCGCGCCGTGGAGGACGAGCGCGCCCAGCGACTCGATCTCCGTACCCCGGTCCCGCTGGAACGCCAGGAACGCGAGCGCGCCGGGCATCGCCGCCCCGCACACCACGGTCAGTGCCAGCGCGGTCCCGGCCGCCGCCGCCCACGTCCGGCGGGTGGACCGTCCGCGCGGGGTGCCCACCAGCAGGAGCACCGGCCACATCTTCAGCAGCGCGCCGAACCCGGCGAGCGCCCCCTTCACCACCGGGCGGCGCGCCCCGGTGACCAGCGCCGCCACGGCGACGGCCGTCACCATCAGGTCGTACCGCGCGTACGAGGTCGGCCCCAGCAGCGGCACCCCCGCCACCCACACCCCGACCCCGCGCGCCGACCCGCCCGGGCGGCGGCCCGCCCGCAGCAGCAGGCCCAGGACGAGGGCGTCGCAGGCACACGCCAGCACGAAGAAGGCGGTGGCATACTCCAGGAAGGGCAGCACCGCCGGGGAGGCGATCGCGAGCGCGGCGGCGGGCGGGTACTGCCAGGTCACGTCGTCCAGCGGATAGGTGCCGGTCCTCAGCACCTCGAACCAGCCCCGGTAGATCACCGAGACGTCGCCGGTGACGTCGGGGCCCGGCAGGGTGACGACCTTGAGGACACAGAGCAGCAGGGCGGCTCTGGTGACGACCCACACCGCGACCGTCCACCCCGCCGCTCGTCCGCCGGTTGCCGCCCGGCCCGCCCACCTGGTCATGGTTGTCATGATGCCGGGCGGGAGGGGGCGCGGGCGGGGAGGCGGGGCCGTCGGTCCCGGTCCGCGGCGACACGGCGCGGCGATATCGTTCTGGGCGATGCACAAGACCCTGATCGTGACCAATGACTTCCCGCCCAGGCCCGGCGGGATCCAGGCCTTCCTGCACAACATCGCGCTGCGCCTGGACCCCGCGAAGGTCGTCGTCTACGCCTCCACCTGGAAGCGCGGCCGTGAAGGCGCGGAGGCGACCGCCGCGTTCGACGCGGAGCAGCCCTTCACGGTGGTACGCGACCCCACGACGATGCTCCTGCCGACGCCGCGCGTCACCCGGCGGGCGTCGGAGCTGCTGCGCGCGCACGGCTGCGCGTCCGTGTGGTTCGGCGCGGCGGCCCCGCTCGGGCTGATGGGGCCCGCGCTGCGGCGGGCGGGCGCGCGGCGCCTGGTCGCGACGACGCACGGGCACGAGGCGGGCTGGGCGCAGTTGCCGGCGTCCCGGCAGCTGTTGCGGCGGATCGGGGAGGGTACGGACACGATCACGTACCTCGGCGAGTACACGCGCGCGCGGATCGCCCCCGCGTTGTCGCCCGCGGCGGCCGGGCGGATGGTCCAACTGCCGCCGGGTGTGGACGAGAAGACGTTCCACCCCGGGTCGGGGGGCGCGGAGGTGCGCTCCCGGCTGGGCCTGACGGACCGTCCGGTGGTGGTGTGCGTGTCGCGCCTGGTGCCGCGCAAGGGGCAGGACACGCTGATCCGGGCGATGCCCGCGATCCTCTCGGCGGTGCCGGACGCGGTGCTGCTCCTCGTGGGGGGCGGCCCCTACGAGTCCGCGCTGCGGCGGCTGGCGCGCTCGTCGGGGGTGGCGGAGTCCGTGCGCTTCACCGGGGCGGTGCCGTGGTCGGAGCTGCCGGCGCACTTCGGGGCGGGCGACGTCTTCGCGATGCCGTGCCGGACACGGCGGGGGGGCCTGGACGTGGAGGGCCTCGGCATCGTGTACCTGGAGGCGTCGGCGACGGGGCTGCCGGTGATCGCGGGGGACTCCGGGGGGGCGCCGGACGCGGTGCTGGAGGGGGAGACGGGGTGGGTGGTGCCGGGGGCTCCGGCGGCGCTGGCGTCGAGTGCGGTGGCGGACCGGGTGGTGACGCTGCTCCGGGATCCGTCCTTGCGGCACGCTCTGGGCGAGCGGGGGCGTTCCTGGGTCGACGAACGCTGGCGCTGGGACCTCTTGGCGTCCCGCCTGGAGGCGCTGCTGTAGCGGTGGCCGTGGCGGCCGGCTTTTGTCCTCGCGCCGGACGGGCGTCTGCGCCCCGGTGGGGGGCGCGGCTTCCTGCTTGTCCTCAAGCGCCGGACGGGCTTGTTTGTGGCGTCTGCCCGGTGCGCGGGCGCGGCTTACTGATGTCCTCAATCGCCGGACGGGCTTGATTGTGCCCGCTGCGGCCCGGTGGCCTGGGTGCGGGTTGTTGCCGGGGGCCGGTCAGGGGTCGTGTCCTGCACTGCATGTTTTACGTCGCGTGCGCGCTCTTGTTTTGCGTAACGGTAGTCATGCGACACAAAACACGCTTTACGTTCCGGACACGACCCCTGCCCGTCCCCCTTCCAGGCCCGCGTCACTACCCGGCCCGCTCCGGGTCTTTAAGCCCGTCCGGCGATTGAGGACATCTTTGACCCGTACCGGCGCACCGCGCGGAGGCCACCATCCAGCCCGCCCGGACGCACCCCCAGCCTGTCCGGCGTTTGAGGACATCAGTGAGCCGCGCCCGCGTGCCGGGCCACAACCACCCCCGGGGCGGGCGGGGTCGTTCAGTTCACCCTCGGCGTGAGGGGGGTGGGGTCGGAGGAGGTGCGTGTGTCCGGACGTAAAGAGTGTTTTGTGGCGCATGGCTACCGTTAACGAAACGAGTTCGTGCACGCGCCGTAAAACATGCAGTCCGGACATACGTGCCTCCGGAGGCCCCGCCCCCCGTCACCACGACACACCCAGCCCGTCCGGCGATTGAGGACAAGTAGTAAGGCGCGCCCACCACCGGGGCGCAGACGCCCGTCCAGCGACGAGGGCACGCAAGACGCCGCGCCCACCACCGGGGCGCAACGGACACCCCCCCCGCCCCTCAAGACGCGTACAGGCCCTCGATCTCCGAGGCGAACTCCTTCGCGACCACGTTCCGCTTCAGCTTCAGGGACGGCGTCACATGGCCCCCCGCCTCCGTGAACTGCGACGACAGCACGCGGAACCGCCGAACCGACTCCGCCTTCGACACCGCCGCGTTCCCCTCGTCCACCGCCCCCTGAATCTCCGCCAGGAGCTCCGCGTCGAGGCGGAGCGTCGCCGCCGTGGACCCCGCCGGCTTGCCGTGCTCCGTGGCCCAGCGCGCGAGGAACTCCTCGTCCAGGGTGATCAGCGCGCCCACGAACGGACGCCCATCGCCCACGACCATGCACTCCGCGACCAGCGCATGCGCGCGGATGCGGTCCTCGATCACCGCGGGCGCCACGTTCTTGCCGCCCGCCGTCACCAGGATCTCCTTCTTGCGGCCGGTGATCGCGAGGTACCCGTCCTCGTCCAGCGTGCCGATGTCGCCCGTGTGGAACCACCCGTCGGCCAGCGCCTCCGCCGTCGCCGTCTCGTTGTTCCAGTACTCCGTGAACAGGTGCTCGCCGTGCAGCAGCACCTCGCCGTCGTCCGCGATCCGTACGACCGACCCCGGCAGCGGCTGCCCGACCGTGCCGATCTTCTGGCGGTCCCACGGGTTGAAGGACGTCGCGGCGCAGGACTCGGTCAGCCCGTACCCCTCCAGGACGGTGAACCCCACGCCCCGGAAGAAGTGCCCCAGGCGCTCGCCCAGCGGCGCGCCGCCGGAGATCGCGTACTCCCCGGCGCCGCCCAGCACCGCGCGCAGCCTGCCGTAGACGAGCTTGTCGAAGAGGGTGTGCCGGATCCGCAGGCCCAGCGAGGGACCCCGGGGCGTGGACAGCGCGCGGCTGTACGCGATCGCCGTCCGCGCCGCCCTGTCGAAGATCCTGCCCTTGCCGTCCGCCTGCGCCTTCGCCCGCGCCCCGTTGTAGACCTTCTCGAAGACCCGCGGCACGCCCAGGATCAGCGTCGGCCGGAACGCCGCCAGCTCCTCCGTGAGGTTCTTGATGTCGGGGACGCAGCCGAGCTTGATCGGCGCCATCACCGCCGCCACTTCGACCAGCCGCCCGAAGACGTGCGCGGCGGGGAGGAAGAGCAGGATCGAGCACTCGCCCGTACGGAACAGCGGCCTGAGCCGCTCCACCACGTTCCCGCACTCGGCGAAGAAGCTGCGGTGGGTGAGGACACAGCCCTTGGGGCGTCCCGTGGTGCCCGAGGTGTAGACGATCGTCGCCGGGTCGTCGGCCTTCGCGGACGACGCGCGCGCGTCGACGGTCGCGTCGTCGACCTCCGCGCCGCTCGTGACCAGCGCCTCGACCCCGCCCTTGTCGATCTGCCACACGTCCCGCAGCTCCGGCAGCGCGTCCCGTACCGACGAGACGGTCTCCGCGTGCCCGTCGCTCTCCACGATCACCGCGACCGCGCCGGAGTCGCCCAGGATCCACTGCACCTGCTCGGCCGAGCTGGTCTCGTACACCGGTACGGTCACCGCGCCGGCGGTCCAGATCGCGAAGTCGAGCCGCACCCACTCGTACCGCGTACGGGACATCAGCGCGACCCGGTCACCCGGCCGGACGCCCGCCGCGATCAGGCCCTTGGCCGTCGCTCTGACCTCCGCCAGGAACTGGACCGCGGTCACATCCGTCCAGACACCGCCCACCTTGCGGCCGAGGACCGCCACGTCGGGGTGCTGGACGGCGTTGCGGCGGATCAGATCCGTCAGATTGCCGTCCGCGGGGACCTCGTACAGGGCCGGAAGGCTGAACTCGCGCAAGACTGCTGCTCCTCATCGGGCGCCGGCGCCACGTCGGTGTGGTGCGCCGGCCGCGGTCCAAGATCGGGCAGGTGCTCGGTGGCTGCGAGCACGACCGGACTGCCCGGACGTTACCCACCGGTACTGACCCACGGATAGGGGGCCCCGGCCAGATGTTCCTGGCGTCACACGACTTTGACGGTACCTCGCGCACAGTAGTCCACGCCTCCGACACCGTCGGGGTAACCGCAGGTCCGGCGCCCTCTCCCGGGTGAGGGGGCAGAGGTTCTAGGGTGATCGTCATGCGAGGTAGGGGTATGCGAGTCAACGTGATCAGCGACGTGCACGGGAACACCCGGGCCCTCGCCACCGCCGGGGACGGCGCCGACGCCCTGGTCTGTCTCGGTGACCTCGTGCTCTTCCTCGACTACGCCGACCACGCGCGCGGGATCTTCCCCGACCTGTTCGGCGTCGAGAACGCCGACCGGATCGTGGAGCTGCGCACCGCCCGCCGCTTCGACGAGGCCAGGGAGTTCGGCCGCGAGCTGTGGGCCACGCTGGACGTCGAGCCCGCCGCCGCCATCGAGGGGGCGGTACGCCGCCAGTACGCGGAGATGTTCGCGGTCCTCCCCACTCCTACGTACGCCACCTACGGCAACGTCGACATCCCGACGCTCTGGCCCGAGTACGCCGGACCGGGCACCACCGTCCTCGACGGTGAGCGCGCCGAGATCGGCGGACGGGTCTTCGGCTTCGTCGGCGGCGGGCTGCGCACCCCCATGCGCACCCCCTACGAGATCTCCGACGAGGAGTACGCCGCCAAGGTCGAGGCGCTCGGCGAGGTCGACGTCCTCTGCTCGCACATCCCGCCGGACGTGCCCGAGCTGACGTACGACGTCGTCGCCCGCCGCTTCGAACGCGGCAGCCGGGCGCTCCTCGCCGCCATCCACCGTTCAAAGCCCCGTTACGCCCTCTTCGGCCACGTCCACCAGCCCCTCGCGCGCCGGATGCGGGTGGGCGCGACGGAGTGCGTGAACGTCGGTCACTTCGCCGCCACCGGACGCCCGTGGGCACTGGAATGGTGACGCCCGCGGTCGCGATAGCCTGCACACCGCGTACCCAGCACTGAGGAGCACGGCGATGGCGGAACACACCAGTTCGAGCATCACGATCGAGGCGGCACCGGCCGACGTCATGGGCGTGATCGCCGACTTCGCCCGCTACCCCGAGTGGACCGGCGAGGTGAAGGAGGCCGAGGTGCTCCAACGCGACGCCAAGGGCCGCGCCGAGCAGGTCAGACTCGTCCTGGACGCCGGCGCGATCAAGGACGACCACACCCTCGCGTACACCTGGACCGGCGACGACGAGGTCAGCTGGACGCTCGTGAAGTCCCAGATGCTGCGCGCGCTCGACGGCTCGTACCTCCTCGCGCCCGTCGGCGCCGGTGACCGCACGGAGGTCACCTACCGGCTGACCGTCGACGTCAAGATCCCGATGCTCGGCATGATCAAGCGCAAGGCCGAGAAGGTCATCATCGACCGCGCGCTCGCCGGGCTGAAGAAGCGCGTCGAGTCCGTCCCCGGAGTCTGACCCGTATGCGTACGGTCCTGGTCACCGGCCCCGGCGGTGCGGGCCGTACGACGGTCGCCGCGGCCACCGCCCTGGCCACCGCCCGGAGCGGCGGCCGCACCCTGCTGCTCTCCGCCGACCCCCTCGACACCCTGCTCGGTACGCCCCCGGGCCCCGGCCCCGCCGACCCCGCGCGGGTCGCGGACGGCCTGTGGGCCGCGCGGATCGACTCCGGTGACCACTTCCGTACGGAACTGCTCACGCTCCAGGAACGCGTCACGCCCGCCCTCGACCTCCTCGGCGCCCGCCCGCTGCGCGGGGAAGAGCTGACCGAGCTGCCGGGCAGCGGCCAGTTCGCCGTGCTGCACGCCCTGCGCCGGGCCGCCGAGGGCGACTGGGACGTCCTCGTCGTGGACCTGCCCCCGCTGCGCGAGGCCCTCGCCACCCTCGCCCTGCCCGAACAGCTGCGCCGCTACCTGCGCCGGCTGCTGCCCCGCGAACGGCAGGCCGCGCGCGCCCTGCGCCCGATGATGGCCCAGCTGGCCGGCGTCCCCCTGCCCGCCCAGTGGCTGTACGACATGGCCGCCCACCGGGACACCGAGCTGGCCGCCGTCCAGTCGGTGATCGAGGACCGGGGCACCACCCTGCGCCTGGTCGCCGAACCCGGACCCGCCGGGGAGGAGGCCCTGCGCCTCGCCCGCGCCGGGGCCGCGCTGTACGGCCTGCCCGTCGACACGCTCGTACCGAACCGGCTGCTGCCTGCGGACTCCGCCGACCCCTGGCTGGCGGCCCTCGCCGCCCAGCAGCACAAGAGCCTGGACGCGTGGCGCGGCGCCGGGACGCCCGCGGCCGACCTGCGTCCGGTACGCCACCTGGGCCGCGACCCGCACGGGCCCGACGACCTTGCGCGGCTGGACACGGAGGCAGAGGCCGGCGGACTCGCCGTGGAGACGGCCGCCCCCGCCGGGGCCGGGCTCCGCGACGACCCCTGGCGGGTCGAGGACCGGCTCGCCGAGGACGGACTGCTGGTCTGGTGCCTCCCGCTGCCCGGCGTCACCAAGAGCGAACTCCACCTCGTGCGCAGGGACGACGAACTCGTCCTCACCGTCGGCCCGTTCCGCCGAATCGTTCCGCTGCCCTCCGTGCTGCGCCGCTGCACGGTCGCCGGGGCGGCCCTCGCGGACGGGCTGCTGCGCGTCAGGTTCACCCCCGATGCCGCCCTGTGGCCGCGTTCCGACTGAACGCTGTACCGCCGTTCGGGTACCGTCGGAGGTACACCCTTCCGCCGTCCCTGACGCAGGAGAACCCCCATGAGCGATTCCACCGAGCGCCCCGCCGCCGACTCGGACGCCTGGGCCACGGCGTGCGCCGAGGACCTGGAGGCGGAGAAGGCCCGCCGCCGGGCCGTCCACGGCCGCCCGCCCGCCTCCGCCTCCGAGGAACTGCGGAAGCTGGTCGACGCCGTCTCCGACAAGGTCACCTCGCTCCAGAACCCGCTCTTCGGCATGGCCGCGCAGGGCGCCGTCCAGCAGTTGATCAACCAGGCCAGGGCCGCCGTCGAACCGGTCATCGAGCGCAACCCCGGCGTCTTCGACCACCTCGCCGCCGCGGGCAGCGAACTCCTCGCCGCCTACCGCGACGCGGTCGAGGGCCAGGAGAGCCGCTGGACCAAGGGCCCCGGAAGCGGACCCGGCGTGCCGGCCGCGGAGCGTACGGACGGCCCGAAGGGGTACGAAAACGTCGAGCAGGCCTTTCCGGACGCCCCGGGTGTCACGGACGACACAAAGAGCTCCCACGACCCCACGGACCCCAGGGACGAAGGACCAGGTCCGGACGGCCGCATCGACCTGGACTGAACAGGCGGGCGCCCGCCCTCGGGTACGGTTGGCCTTAGCGGGGCACGACCGAAAACTGAGGGACTCATGGGACTCACCATCGGCGTCGACATCGGCGGCACCAAGATCGCGGCGGGCGTGGTCGACGAAGAGGGCACCATCAGGGGAATGCACAAGGTGCCCACCCCGCAGACCGCCGAAGGCATCGTCGACGCGATCTGCGCCGCCGTCTCCGGCGCGGGCGAGGGACACCAGATCGAGGCGGTCGGCATCGGCGCGGCCGGCTACGTCGACGACAAGCGCGCCACCGTCCTGTTCGCGCCGAACATCAACTGGCGGCACGAACCGCTCAAGGACAAGGTCGAACAGCGCGTCGGCCTGCCGGTCGTGGTCGAGAACGACGCGAACGCCGCCGCGTGGGGCGAGTACAGGTTCGGGGCCGGGCAGGGCCACGACGACGTCATCTGCATCACCCTCGGCACCGGCCTCGGCGGGGGCATCATCATCGGCAACAAGCTCCGCCGCGGACGCTTCGGCGTGGCGGCGGAGTTCGGGCACATCCGGGTCGTACCGGACGGGCTGCTGTGCGGGTGCGGCAGCCAGGGCTGCTGGGAGCAGTACGCGTCCGGCCGCGCCCTGGTCCGGTACGCGCGCCAGCGCGCCAACGCGACGCCGGAGAACGCCGAGACACTGCTCGGTCTCGGGGACGGCACCGCCGAGGGCATCGAGGGCAGGCACGTCAGTGCCGCCGCCCGCGCCGGTGACCCGGTGGCCGTCGACTCCTTCCGGGAGCTGGCCCGTTGGGCGGGCGCGGGGCTGGCCGACCTGGCCTCGCTCTTCGACCCGTCCGCGTTCATCGTCGGCGGAGGCGTGTCGGACGAGGGCGAACTGGTCCTCGACCCGATCCGCAAGTCCTTCCGGCGCTGGCTGATCGGCGGCGAGTGGCGGCCGCACGCCCAGGTCCTGGCCGCCCAACTGGGCGGCGAGGCCGGGCTGGTGGGCGCCGCGGACCTGGCCAGACAGGGCTGATCCGGAACGACTGTGCCCGTCGCACCCGCCGGACAGGACCTGGCGGGGGGTGCGGCGGGCACAGCCATGTCCCCGCAGGGTGTGCCGTGTCGCCCCGGCCTGTCCGCCCGGTGTCGGCCGCGTACCCCATGGGTGGCTCACGTAATCTGGTGACCATGGAAATGCCGCCACCGCTGCCCGACTCCCGTACCGAGCAGGACGGTTCGGCCGTGATCCGGGTCCTCAGCTACAACATCCGCTCGATGCGGGACGACCGTGAGGCGCTGGTCCGGGTGATCAAGGCCTGTGCGCCCGACCTGGTGCTGATCCAGGAGGCCCCGCTGTTCTTCCGCTGGCGCAAGCGCGCCGCCTGGCTCGCCTCCCGCACCGACCTGGTGGTGCTCGGCGGCGGCGGCACCGCGGCGGGCCCGCTGCTGCTCTGCTCGCTGCGCGCCACCGTGGAGCGGACCGAGGACGTCCTGCTGCCCCGCACCCCGGGCCTGCACCGGCGCGGGTTCGCGACGGCGGTCGTACGGTTCGGACGGGCCAGGCTCGGGGTGCTCAGCTGCCATCTGAGCCTGGACGCCGGTGAACGCGAGGCGCAGGCGGGGATGCTGCTCGACCGCCTCGACGCGCTGGACGTCCCGCACGCGGTCGCCGGCGGCGACCTCAACGAGCCGCCGGACCGCCCCGCGTTCCGGCGGCTGGCGGCCAAGCTCCAGGACTGCTGGGCGGCCACGCCCTGGGGCGGGGAGCACACCTGGGTCCGGAGCGGACCGCCCCGGCGCATCGACGCGATCTTCGCCACGGAGGGCGTGGAGGTGCTCGGCTGCGGGGTGCCGCGCGGCCTGCCCGGCCTCACCGACCACGACCTGCGGACGGCCACGGACCACCTGCCGGTGCTGGCGGCGGTACGCGTCCCCGCGTCCTGACCCGTCGCGCGTCCCGGCCCCGGGGCCAGGACGCGCGACACCCTGCCGTACGCCCTACACCACCGCGCCGCGCCCCGGATCGTCGTCCTCGTCGTCGCCGTGGCTCATCCGCGCCACCAGCGTGGCGAAGCCGCCCAGGAAGCCGCCGACGCAGATCGTGGTGAGCCACCACGTCATGTCCCACTGGAGCAGCACGGCGACCAGCATCAGCACCGGGCCACCCACCACCCCGAGCCAGGCGAACTTCGACGTGACGTCGGCCTCCGGCAGCGGCGGCGGCTCCGGCGGGACGAAGTGCCCCTCGTCGTCCGGGTCGTCGGGGTCCTCCGGCGCCTCGTAGTCGCGCGGGCCCGCCACCCGCGACCCCACCCCGGGAGCGAAGACCACCGAGCCCCCCAGCGGGGGCCTCGCCTCGTCCGTACCGCCGTCCGTACCGCCGTCCGCGCCACTCTCCGCGCCACTGTCGTGGCTGTCCCCGGTGCTCTTCGCGGCGGTCTTCCCGGCACTCTTCTCCGGGCTGTTCCCCGCGCCGTCCTCAGCGCTCTTCGCGCCCTGGTCCGGGGACGGCTCCGGACCGCTCCCGGTGCTGTTCTTCCCGCCCTCCAGCAGGGCCAGTCCGTCCACCGACTTGAACGGCTTGGCGCCCGGGGGGTCCGCCGGCTCGTCGCCGTACCCCGCCACGATCGCCGCCCAGGCGGCGTCCTCGTCGATCGGCTGCGGCTCGCGGTCCGCGTCATGTTGCTCAGCCACCGGTGGTGCTCCCCTTCTTCCCGACAGTCGGAGCGAGCCGGCCGATGAACGCGTGACTCTCCTCGAAGATCCGCTCCGCGTCATGGTCCAACGTCGCGACGTGGTAGCTCTGTTCCAGCACGATCTCCCGGACATCCGTCGAGGAGACCCGGGACAGCACCCGGGCGGAGTCGGAGGGGGGCACGACATGGTCCTTCGGACTGCGCAACAGCAGCAGCGGCTGGGTCACCTGCGGCAGCGCCGCGTCCACCAGACGGAACAGCCTCCCCAGCGAGTACGCGGCGTGCAGAGGCGTCCGGGTGTACCCCAGCTCCACCTTCCCGTCCTTGGCGATGTCGTTCGCCAGGCCCCCGACCGAGGGGAGCACGTGCCGCAGCACCGGCAGGGCGTACGCCGCCGCCCCGTGCATCCTCACCGCCGGATTGACGACGACGATCCCGCTGATCGCGGGCCCGTGCTTGGCGGCCAGCCGCAGCGTCAGCGCCCCGCCCATGGACAGCCCGCAGACGAAGACCCGCGCGCACCGCTCCCGCAGCTCGCGCAGCTCCCGGTCCACCTCCGCGTACCAGTCCTCCCACCGGGTGGACTGCAAGTCCTGCCAGCGCGTGCCGTGCCCGGGGAGCAGCGGCACGGACACCGTCAGCCCGCGCTCCGCCAGATACTCGCCCCACGGGCGCATCGACTGCGGGGAACCGGTGAATCCGTGACAGAGGAGGACGCCGACCTCGCCGCCCTCGTGGTGGTACGGCTCGGCTCCAGGAAGGACCGGCACCGGGGTCTCCTGTTCGTGAGGCTCGGACGATGTACTTCACCGTACGCGACCGGACCGACACCGACCAGGTGCGTTCGGCCCCCGGGAAGGAGAGCGCGGGACGCCCAGGCGTTAAGGTCAGTCGGACAGCACACAGGAGGCATCCGAGTTGATCTACGGTGCAATGAAGTTCTCCGTCGGAGGGTCGCTGAAGCTCGCCTTCAGGCCCTGGGTGGAGGGCATCGAGAACGTTCCCGCCGAAGGGCCCGCGATCCTCGCGAGCAACCACCTCTCGTTCTCGGACTCCTTCTTCCTTCCGGCCGTCCTCGACCGCAAGGTGACCTTCATCGCGAAGGCCGAGTACTTCACCACGCCCGGTATCAAGGGGAAGTTGACGGCGGCCTTCTTCAAGGGCGTCGGACAGTTGCCGGTGGACCGCTCCGGGGCGCGCGGGGCGGGTGAGGCGGCGATCAGGAGCGGCGTGGACGTCCTGGCCAGGGGCGAGCTGTTCGGCATCTACCCCGAGGGCACCCGCTCGCCCGACGGCCGGCTCTACCGGGGCAAGCCCGGCGGCCTGGCCCGGGTGGCGCTCGCCAGCGGCGCGCCGGTCATTCCGGTCGCCATGATCGACACGGAGAAGATCCAGCCGCCCGGCAAGGTGGTGCCCAAGCTGATGCGCCCGGGCATCAGGATCGGCAAGCCGCTGGACTTCAGCCGCTACCAGGGCATGGAGGGTGACCGGTTCATCCTGCGCTCGGTGACCGACGAGGTCATGTACGAAATCATGAAGCTGTCCGGTCAGGAGTACGTGGACGTCTACGCGACGGCCGCGAAGCGGCAGTTGGCCGAGGCGGCCAAGGAGAAGAGCCTGTCCGGCGAGTGACGGCGGGCGTGGCCGGGGGGCCGCGGAACGGGGGGCGGGGCCATGGTCGAGCGGGAGCGTGTCGTACGGATGTCGGTCGAGCAGCCGCTGTGGCGGGCGCTGACCGGCTACCGGGTGCTGACCGCCGTCTACGCGATCCTCCTGTTCGCGTTCGAGCGCGACAAGTTCGAGCGCCCCTGGGTCGCCCTCGCCTTCCTCGCGTTCCTCGCCGTCTGGACCGCCGCGACCCTGCCCCGGGTGGCGAACGCCGCGAGCTGCACGAAGCCGTTCCTGGTCGCGGACCTCACCGTCGCGGTGACCGGCATCCTGCTCACCCCGCTCGCCGACGAGCAGGCGCAGCAGGTCGACGGCCCCACGCTGCCGACGATATGGGCGGCCGGTTCCGTCCTCGCGTTCGCGATCAAGGGCGGCTGGCGGTGGGCGGCGCTCGCCTCGACCTTCGTCGCCGTCGCCAACCTCGTCGAGCGGGCGCACCCCAGCAGGGACACGCTCCACAACGTGCTGCTGGTGTGGATCGCCTCGATCGCGATCGGCTACATCGTGGAGGTGGCCCGCGCCTCCGAACGCATCCTCGCCCGCGCCCTGGAGATCGAGGCCGCGACCCGCGAGCGCGAGCGGCTGGCCCGTGACATCCACGACAGCGTCCTCCAGGTGCTGGCCATGGTGCAGCGGCGCGGTACGGCCCTGGGCGGCGAGGCGGCCGAACTGGGCAGGATGGCCGGGGAGCAGGAGGTCGCCCTGCGGACCCTGGTCTCCAGCGGCCTCGTCCCCACGGCCCGCGCCCCGCACGACGACGCGGGCCCGGGGGGCGCCGCGGTCCTCCGTACGGCAGCCGGCCCGTCCGGCGCGGACACCGGCGGACCGGAGCCGTGCGACCTGCGCTCGCTCCTCGCGCCGTACACCGGATCGAAGGTCACCTTCGCCGAGCCCGGCGCCCCGGTCCTGCTGGCGCCCGCCGCCGCGAGGGAGCTGGCCGCCGCAGTCGGCGCCGCCCTGGACAACGTGGGCCGGCACGCGGGCGCGGACGCCCGCGCCTGGATCCTGGTCGAGGAGGACCCGGACGAGGTGATCGTGACCGTACGGGACGACGGCCCCGGCATCCCCGAGGGCCGGCTCGCGCAGGCGGAGGGCGAGGGGCGCCTCGGAGTCGCCCAGTCGATCCTTGGCAGGCTGCGGGACCTGGGCGGTACGGCGGAGCTGATCTCCGTCCCGGGGCAGGGCACGGAAGTCGAGTTGAGGGTTCCACGGGGGAAGGCGGAGCGATGAGCACGGACATGACGGGGACGGCGACGGGGACGGGGACGGCGGCGCCGATCAGGGTGATGGTCGTCGACGACCACCCGATGTGGCGCGACGCCGTCGCCCGGGACCTGGACGCGGCCGGGTTCGAGGTGATCGCCACGGCCGGGGACGGCCCGCAGGCCGTACGCCGGGCGAAGGCCACCACCCCGCAGGTCCTCGTCCTCGACCTGAACCTGCCCGGCCTGCCCGGCGTCCAGGTCTGCAAAGAGCTGGTCGCCTTCCAGCCGGGCCTGCGGGTCCTGGTCCTCTCCGCCAGCGGCGAGCACGCCGACGTGCTGGAGGCGGTCAAGTCGGGCGCCACCGGCTACCTGCTCAAGTCGGCCAGTACGGACGAGCTGGTCGACGCCGTCCGCAGGACCGCCGCCGGCGACCCGGTCTTCACCCCCGGCCTCGCCGGGCTGGTCCTCGGGGAGTACCGGAGACTCGCCTCCGAGCCCGTGCCCGCCGCCCCCGACGAACCGAAGGCGCCCCAGCTCACCGACCGGGAGACCGAGGTGCTGCGGCTGGTCGCCAAGGGGCTGTCGTACAAGCAGATCGCCGAGCGGCTGGTCATCTCGCACCGCACGGTGCAGAACCACGTCCAGAACACCCTGGGCAAGCTGCAACTGCACAACCGCGTCGAGCTGGTCCGGTACGCCATAGAGCGCGGCCTCGACGACGTCTGAGCCGGCCCGCGGCCGGACGGACCCCGGGCCCGTCCGGGCGGCCGCCTCACACCCGGGCGCGGGCGCCGCTCATCGCCCCGGCGAGCAACTCCCGTACGATCTCCGGCCCGTTCAGGGTCAGCACCGACTCCGGGTGGAACTGCACGGAGGCGAAACCGGGGCCGCGCAAGGCGTGGACCTCGCCGTCCGCCGCTTCACCGGTCCCGTCCCCGCGGCTCACCTCGATGCCGTGCGCCGCCAGTTCCGCCGCCGCCGCGTCGTCGCAGGCCGCCGTGAAGCTGTTGTAGAAGCCGACCGTCTCGGCCCGGCCGAACAGGTCGATGGCGGTCTGCGCGCCCTGGTGGGGGACCCGCTTCCGTACGGTTCCCAGACCCAGCTCCGCCGCGATCAGCTCATGGCCGAGGCAGATCCCGAGCAGCCCGTGCCGCCGGTCGCGGAGCAAGTCGGCGGCCAGCCCGCGCAGCAGGCCCATCTTCGGGTCGGCGGCGTCCGCCGGATCGCCCGGACCGGGCCCCAGCACCACCGGCCCGGGGTGCGCCAGCGCCGCCGCCCGCAGGCCCGGCTCGTCGTAGCGCCGTACCGTCACCTCCAGACCCGAGGAGCGCAGGACGTACGCGAGCATCGCCGTGAAGGTGTCCTCGCCGTCCACGACCAGCGCGTGCCCGGCCAGGGAGCCCGACGCGGTCCGCATCCGCAGCCAGAACGGCGCGAGGTCCGCGCGCCGCGCGTCCAGCGCCGCCCGCACCCTCGGGTCGTCCCCGAGGCGTGGGCCCTCCGGTGCGGTGTGCGGCCCGCCGGGCCGTACCCCCAGCGCCGCCAGCACCCCCGCCGCCTTGGCGTGCGTCTCCGCCACCTCGCCCGCCGGGTCCGAGTGCCGTACGAGCGTGGCGCCGACCGGCACCCGCAGCCCGCCGTCGCGGTCGATGTCGGCGGTACGGATCAGGATGGGCGAGTCGAGCGTCTGCGCCCCGCCCGCGTCCCGGCCGATCAGGGCGAGCGCGCCCGCGTAGTAGCCGCGCCCGCCCTCCTCGTGGCGTTCGATGACCCGGCAGGCGTTCTGCACCGGCGACCCGGTCACGGTGGCGGCGAACATCGTCTCCCTGAGCACCTCGCGCACGTCCAGCGAGGACCGCCCGCGCAACTCGTACTCGGTGTGCGCGAGGTGGGCCATCTCCTTGAGGCGCGGCCCGATCACCACCCCGCCCCGGTCGCCGACGGTGCACATCATCTTCAGCTCCTCGTCCACGACCATGGACAGCTCCTCGGTCTCCTTGCGGTCGCCCAGGAAGCCGAGCAGGCCCTCCGCCGTCGGACCGCCCGGCGGATAGCGGAACGTGCCGCTGATCGGATTCATCACGACCGTCCCGCCGCTCATCCGCACATGCACCTCCGGGCTGGCGCCGACGAGCGTGCGCTCCCCGGTGTGCACCACGAAGGTCCAGTACGCGCCCCGCTCCCCGGCGAGCAGCCGCCGGAACAGGGCCATGGCGTCGGCGCGGGAGAAGCCGGGGATCAGGCCCTCGAAGGTCCTGCGGATGACGAAGTTCGCGCCCTCGCCGCTGCCGATCTCGTCCTCCACGACCCGCCGTACGATCCGCGCGTACTCCTCGTCGTCCAGGTCGAAGGCGCCCCCCTCGACCCGTACCGCGTGCTCCGGCAGCAGGGCGAGCACCTCGTCCAGCGGCAGTTCGTACCGCTCGTCCGCGACCAGCACGGCCAGCGGGGTCCCGTCGTCCCGTACGTCGAAGCCGCGCTCCCTGATCTGCCGGAACGGCACCAGCGCGAGCGCCGGGCGTTCCCCGTCCGGCAGGTCCGCGAGGCGCGCGGCCTCGTGCACCGGGCCGGTCAGCAGCTCCACGACGTCGTGGTCACGGCCCGGGGTGCGGCGGCGGAGCAGGGCGAAGGGCGGGGCGTCGTCGTCCAGGAGCCGGCCGAGGAGGGCGGCGGTCGGGGTGGTCGTCATGGGCGGTGTTCCTTCCGGGTGGGAGGAACGGCCCGCTCCCGAGAGGACCCGGAAACACCGAAGGCCGCCCCTCGGGCGGCCTTCTCGATTCGTGTCGCGCGCTGAATCAGTGGGCCGCCGAGTGAGCGGTCCACCACCAGGTCTGCTGTGCGTGCGCGAACATGGACGGCACCCTAGCGCATCGACCGCCCCGGAAGCGCGTGGCGTTCCATACTGTGAGCTTCGGCCATGGCACAGGCCGCGACCACGTAATCTGGGCGCGTGACAGTGAACGCTCAGAACCCCGCGACCCATGTGCCGACCTGGAAAGATCTTCCCGCTGCCCAGCAGCCGGAGTATCCGGACCGGGACGCCCTGCGCGGAGTGGTGGCCGAGCTGGAGTCGTACCCCCCGCTCGTCTTCGCCGGCGAGTGCGACCAGCTGCGCGCCCGGATGGCGGCCGTCGCCACGGGCGAGGCGTTCCTGCTCCAGGGCGGGGACTGCGCCGAGGCCTTCGACGGTGTCTCCGCCGATCACATCCGCGGCAAGCTCAAGACCCTCCTCCAGATGGGCGCGATCCTCACGTACGCGGCGTCCGTGCCGGTGGTCAAGGTCGGACGGATCGCCGGGCAGTACTCGAAGCCGCGCTCCAAGGACACCGAGACCCGCGGCGGGGTGACCCTGCCCACGTACCGGGGCGACTCCGTCAACGGCTTCGCCTTCGACGAGAAGTCCCGGATCCCGGACCCGGAGCGCCTCAAGCGGATGTACAACGCCTCCGCGGCGACGCTCAACCTGGTCCGCGCCTTCACCACCGGCGGCTACGCCGACCTGCGCCAGGTGCACGCCTGGAACCAGGACTTCGTGAAGTCCTCGCCCTCCGGGCAGCGTTACGAGCAGCTCGCGCGCGAGATCGACAACGCGCTGAACTTCATGAAGGCGGCCGGGACCGACCCGGCCGAGTTCCGCACGGTCGAGTTCTACTCGTCCCACGAGGCGCTGCTGCTGGACTACGAGTCGGCGCTGACCCGCGTCGACTCCCGGACGGGCGAGCTGTACGACGTCTCGGGCCACATGGTCTGGATCGGTGAGCGCACCCGCCAGCTGGACGGCGCGCACATCGAGTTCGCCTCGAAGATCCGTAACCCCATCGGCATCAAGCTGGGCCCGACGACGACGGTGGACGACGCGCTCGCGTACGTCGACCGGCTCGACCCGGACCGCGAGCCCGGCCGGCTGACCTTCATCGTCCGGATGGGCGCGGACAAGGTCAGGGACAAGCTCCCCGAGCTGGTCCAGAAGGTCACCGCCTCCGGCGCCACCGTGGCGTGGGTGACCGACCCGATGCACGGCAACACCTTCGAGGCGGCCTCCGGCCACAAGACCCGCCGCTTCGACGACGTGCTGGACGAGGTCAAGGGCTTCTTCGAGGTGCACAAGGGCCTGGGCACGCACCCGGGCGGCATCCACGTGGAGCTGACGGGCGACGACGTCACGGAGTGCGTGGGCGGCGGCGACGAGATCTTCGTGGACGACCTGCACCAGCGGTACGAGACGGCGTGCGACCCGCGGCTCAACCGCAGCCAGTCGCTGGACCTCGCGTTCCTGGTGGCGGAGATGTACCGGGCGCAGTAGGTGACGGGAACGGCCGATGGGGCGCGGATCGATGTGATCCGCGCCCCATCGTCCGTTCCGGGACTTTTGCGCGCGAGTGGGGGCGGGTAAGGTTAGGTTTGCCTCACCGGGACGGTCGGGGCGACCGCCCGCCGCACTGCCCCACTGTTTCCCGCCGGAGGTGAACCGCGTGTACGTGTGCTCGTGTTTCGGCATCACCGAGAAGCAGGTCAGGGAACACGCGGACAGCGGCGCCTGCACACCGCGCCAGATCGCCTCGGCCAGCAAGGCCGGCACCGACTGCGGTTCGTGCGTGCGCCGGATCCAGTCCCTCCTCGGCCGGGGAGCGGTGTGCCCCCGCCGCGAGCTGCTGAAGGAGCCCGTGCGCGCCGAGACCGTACGTGTCGAGTCCGTGCGCGCGGAACCCGTACGCGTCGAAGCCGTGCGCCCCGAACCCGTACGCGTCGAAGCGGCGCCGGCGGCCTGAGGTCAGCTGTCCGGCTGCTCGATGACCTGGGCGAGGTACAGCGGCTCCCCGAGCTTCTCGATCAGCGCGAGCTGCGTGTCGAGATAGTCGATGTGGTGCTCCTCGTCCGCCAGGATCGACTCGAAGATCCGCTTGGACGTGTGGTCCGCCTTCTGCCGCATGACGTCGATCCCGCGCTTGAGGCGGTCGATCGCCTCCACCTCGACCTCGCGGTCCGCCTGGAACATCTCCGTGACCGTCTGCCCGACCCGGACGTGGAACAGCCGCTGGTAGTTCGGGAGGCCGTCCAGGAAAAGAATCCGGTCGGTGAGCAGCTCGGCGTGCTTCATCTCGTCGAACGACTCGGCGCGCGTGTACTTCGCGAGCTTCGTCCAGCCGAAGTTCTCCTGCATCTTGGCGTGCAGGAAGTACTGATTGATCGCGGTCAGTTCCGCGGTCAGCTGCTCGTTGAGGAATTCGAGGACCTCGGGGTCGCCCTGCATCGCGGCGGCTCCTTCCAGGCGGGTGACGGGCAGGAATGCGGGAATCGTCGCACCGCCACCCGCGGGCGTCCAGTAAGTGCATGCTTACCACCAGTTGCCCGAATCCGCCGAGACCTGGTCATGACCACCCCTTCCGGTCTGTCACCATGGAAGGTATGGGGCAGCCGAACCGGGAACGTCAAGAGCCGGATCAGGCCGAACTTCCACCAGGTCAGCGCCTTCAGCGCGGCTGGCCCGTCACCCACTACGGCCCCGTCCCCCGCTTCCGGCCGGAACGCTGGGAATTCCGGGTCTTCGGCGCCACGCTCGACGGCGGCAAACGCTGCTGGAATCACCAGGAATTCTCCGCGCTTCCGTTCTCCACGGTGATCGGTGATCTGCACTGTGTGACGAAGTTCAGCATGGTGGGGGCCGAATGGGGCGGAGTGCCCGCCAGAACCTTGCTGGAACTGGTCCCTCCCGCCCTCGCCGTCACCCATGTGATGGTCTGGGCCGAATACGGCTTCAGCGCCAATCTGCGCCTCGCCGACTTCGCCGCCGACCGCTCGATTTTCGCCACCCACAAGGACGGCGAACTGCTCACGGCCGAGCACGGATTTCCGCTGCGCCTCGTCGTACCGCACCTGTATGCGTGGAAAGGGCCCAAATGGGTCCGGGGCGTGGAATACATGACCGCCGACCGCCGCGGCTTCTGGGAGGAGCGCGGCTATCACAACGTCGGCGACCCGTGGACGGAGCAGCGCTACTCGTACCAGGAGGGCCCCGGAGAGGGCCCGGAACTCTAGGCCTTCCTAGTCGGTCTACTGGTCGCGGAGCTTCTTCAGCAGGGCCACGTCCGCCGCGTGCCCCTCCTTGCCGCCCGGTGTCTCGATCACCAGCGGTACGCCCTCGGTCGCCGGATGCGTGAAGAGCGCGCGGAACGCGTCCTCGCCGATGTGGCCCGTACCGATGTTCTCGTGGCGGTCCTTGTGCGCGCCCGCCACGTCCTTGGAGTCGTTGGCGTGGATCAGCTTGAGGCGCCCGGCCCCGACCGTCTCCACCAGCAGGTCCAGGGTCCGGTGCGTGCCGCCCGGCTCCGCGAGGTCGTGGCCCGCCGCGAAGATGTGGCAGGTGTCCAGACAGATCCCCAGCCTGGGGTGGGAGTCCAGCGCCTCGAAGTACGGGCCGAAGTCCCACGTCCTGGAACAGAGCGAGAACCCCTGGCCCGCCGTCGACTCCAGCAGCAGGAACGGGTCGTCGTCCTCGATCAGCTCGTCGAGCAGCGGCAGCATCCGCTCCCGTACCTGCGCGAGCGCCACCTCGCGGGAGCGCCCGCCGGTCGCGGAGCCGGTGTGCACGACCACCCCCAGTGCGCCGATCTCGCGGGCCCGGCGCAGGCTGTGGCGCAGGGAGTCCACGGAGCGGTCGGCGGTGGCCTCCGTGTGCGAGCCGAAGTTGATCAGGTACGGGGCATGGACGTACGCCGGGATCTCCCCGGCCGCGCACGCGGCGCGGAACTGTTCGTCCTGCGCCGGGTTCCCGGCGGGGGTCGCCCAGCCGCGCGGATTGGCCGCGAAGACCTGGACGGTCTCGGCGCCCAGCTCGCGGGCGTAGGCCAGACCGGTCGTGGCGAGGCCGCCGGCCACCGGTACGTGGCCGCCGACAGGGTTGCGCATCGGTGTTCAGAGTCCCTTGGTCTTGAGGGTGATCGTGCTGCCCTCGGGGGCGGTATCGCCGCCCTCGACGGACTGCTCGGAGACGGTGTCGTCCAGGAACGGGAAGCTCCGGTCCACGCTGACCTCGAAGCCGGCGTCCTCCAGGGCGTTCTTCGCCTGGTCGAGCTTCTGGCCCGTCACGTCGGGCACCTTCACTTCCCGGGGCCCCTTGGAGAGGGTGAGTGTGACCGTGTCGCCCCGGGCCAGCTCGGTGCCCTCCGCGACGGACTGCCGGGCGACGGAACCGGCGTCCTCCGGGGAGTTCACGCGCGCGGGGGCGACGCGCACCGTGAGGCCGGCGTCCGTGAGCCGGGCGGTGGCGTCCTCCTCGGTCTCGCCCGTCACGTCCTCCACCTCGATCGGGCTGCCCTTGCTCACGGTGAGCCTGATCCCCGAGTCGGGGCGCACCTCGGTTCCGGGCGCGGGGTCGGTACGGATCACGGCGCCCTGCTCGACGTCGTCGTCGAACGACCGGGTCACCACACCGGCGGCCAGCCCGGCCTCCTTGAGCGCCCGCCTCGCCCCGGCGAGCGTCGAGCCCTCCAGGTCGGGAACCTTCACGATCCTCGGGCCGCGCGAGACGACGATGGTCACGGGGCCGCCGCCGCGCACCCGCGCGCGGGAGCCGGGGTCGCTGCCCATGACCGTGCCGCGCTCGAAGGTGTCGCTGAAGTCGTTCCCGACCTTCACGTCCAGACCGGCGTCGGCCAGCCGCTCCTTCGCCTCCTGCTCGGTCTGCCCGAGCAGGGAGGGGACGCGGGTGAACTGGCCGGAATTGATGTACCAGACGCCGGTGCCGACGCCCAGGACGAGGAGGACGGCGACGAGCGCGGTGATGACGCCCCGGCGGGGCGGCTGCGGGGTGCGGCGGCGAGGTGCCGGCCGGGGGAGATCCGGGGGCGCCATCTCCAGCCGGCTGGTGCGGTGGACTCCGTCGGGCCTGCGCCGCTGGTCGCGCGGAGGCTGCTCGGGAGGCAGGACGCGCGGGATCACCTTCGTACGCCCCTCGGGACCGCCCTCCGGGACGGGCCTGGCCTTCGGCGGTACGGCGTCCAGCTGGGCCTCGCTCAGCCGGGAGCGGGCCTCCCGGGCCAGGGCGAGCAGCGCGACGGCGTCGTACGGGCGGCGGCCGGGGTCGCGGGCCGTGGCCGCCGCGACGATCCCGTCCAGCTCGACGGCGAGGCCCGGCACGGCGGTGGACGGGGCGGGCACGTCCTCGTTGAGGTGCAGGTACAGCACCTGCGCCGGGGTGTCGCCGGCGTGCGGCTTGCCGCCGGTCAGCATCTCGTGGAGGACGACCCCGCAGGCGTACACGTCGACGCGGGTGTCGGAGGTGCCGTGCTCGATCTGCTCGGGCGCGAGGTACGAGACCGTGCCGAGGACCGTGCCCGTGGTGTTGGTGACGTCGCCCAGGACGCGGACGAGCCCGAAGTCCGCGACCTTGACGCGGCCGTCGTCCCCGATGAGGACGTTCTCCGGCTTCATGTCCCGGTGCACGAACCCGGCGCGGTGGGCGGCGCCGAGCGCGGCGAGCACGGGCTCCAGGATGTCGAGCGCGGCGCGCGGCTGGAGCGCGCCGCGCTCGCGCAGGACGTCGCGGAGGGTGCAGCCCTCGACGTACTCCATCGCGAGGTAGACGTACGCGCCCTGGGCGCCCTGGTCGAAGACGGCGACGACGTTGGGGTGCGCGAGGCGGGCGACGGACTTGGCCTCGCGGATGAACCGCTCCACGAAGGCGACGTCTCCGGCGAGCGCCGGGTGCATCACCTTGAGGGCCAGGACCCGGTCGAGCCGGGTGTCGAACGCGCGGTAGACGGTGGCCATGCCGCCCACCGCGATGCGCGCGTCGACGCGGTACCGGCCGTCGAGCAGGTGCCCGACGAGGGGGTCGTGAAGGGTGGTGTCCACGGTGCGAGTGTACGAGCCGGGGTGGTGGTGGCGCCGTGGGCGCGTTGCTCTTGCAGCGCACCTGTGACGCTTGCCGCGCGTCCGGGCGACCGCGTTGCGGTCGCTGATTGTCCTCAATCGCCGGACGGGCTTGGTGGTGCCCGCTGCGGGCCGGTGGCGCTGGTGCGGGTTGTTGCCGGGGGCCGGTCAGGGGTCGTGTCCTGCACTGCATGTTTTACGTCGCGTGCGACCGGTCGTATTGGTTGACGTTCGCCAT
>NZ_JBIURL010000016.1:0-196506 GCF_044740805.1 Streptomyces sp. NPDC088261 | reverse complement strand
GGTCAGCACCCGGTGCACGGTTGAGGGCACGAGGCCGAGCAGGTGGGCGATGCGGGCGGGTCCCCACCGGCGCAGGACGCGGACCTTGATGATCCAGCGTTCGGTCCGGGTCGGGGTCCGACGCGGGCTGTTGTGCGGGCGGGAAGACCGGTCCCGCATGCCGGCGTCGCCGAGTGTCCGGTAGCGGGCCGCCCATCGCTGGGCGGTCGTCGGGGAGATCTGGAAGCGTTCGGCCGCCCGTCGCAGGGGCCAGCCGTCCTCGACCACGCAACGGGCCAGGCGAAGGCGTCCGGTCTCGGTCAGGGGTGCATTACGGTGAGGCATGAGGGCCTTCTGTCGTTCGTGTGTAGACGTCGCAATCCACACCGAACCCGGAAGGCCCTCACCCATTCAAGATCCCTCAGCCGAGACCTGCGTCACTCGTCCACAACCTCCCGGGACAGAACACCTAGGGCTTCCCGGCGACCCCTTCGACAGAACCCCGGCCTCACCGCCCTCACGCCAGGCCCGACGCCACCGCTCAACCGACCGCACACTGATCCGCAGGGCAGCGGCAACCTCCGCGTTCTTCTGCCCGCTCTCGAAACACTCCACGCCTGGAGCCGCAACCGCTCGCGCGTAGTTCTTTCGGCGTCGGTCAGTCCGCCGCGCTGCGCGTACCTCACACCCCAGGGCCACCGGTGCCGACACCCAACTGTCAGGCGAACGGCACCGACATCACCCAATCAAGTTCAGTAGCGCGTGCAAGGTGATATTGGCCTTCTTAGGTGCGTGAGTTGAGCGTTGGGCGGCGTCGTGGGGATCGCCCCGAGATCGTAGCGAGGCCAAGGGGCGGGGTGGATTGTCCGGTACGGCCTTCTCCGTACGGTCTGGTGCCTGAGGGACGTACAACGTTCATCGAGCTTTGGCAAAAAGGTCTTCCGGGGCGGGGTCTACGCGCGCAGAGTGGTTCCTCGCACCGCCTCTGTCCCATCACTCCACCCCCACACGGAGGTTGACGGATGCTTGGATCCGTGAAGTCCCGCCGCTTGCTCATCGCCGCCACGGCGTCCCTCGGTCTGGTCACCGCGGGCGCCGGCTACTCCGCGCAGGCGGCCGCCCCGGCCGCCTCCGCCGCCGCCCCGGCTCCCGCCGCCGCTGCCGCCACGCACCGCGTCCTGTTCGACAACTCGAAGGCCGAGCAGGCCGGCAACGCCGACTGGGTCATCGGCTCCAGCCAGCCCGACCCGCTCGGCCAGGACTCCACCCCCACCAAGGAGACCGACTGGACCGGTGGCCTCTCCGCGTGGGGTGTCGCGCTCCAGAGAACGGGCGACTACTCGCTCAAGACACTGCCGGCCGGCAACACCATCACCTACGGCGGCTCCGGCGCCCTCGACCTCAAGAACTTCGACACCTTCGTCCTGCCCGAGCCCAACATCCGGCTCAGCACGGCCGAGAAGACCGCGGTCATGAAGTTCGTGCAGGCGGGTGGCGGGCTCTTCCTGATCTCCGACCACGACGTCAGTGACCGCAACAACGACGGCTACGACTCGCCGATGATCATCAACGACCTGATGACCAGCAACGGCGTCGACAACACCAACCCGTTCGGCTTCTCGGTCGACAAGCTCAACATCGCCTCCGGCAACCCGAAGGCGATCAGCGACAGTTCGAACCCGGTGCTGAACGGTTCCTTCGGCAAGGTCACCGGCAGCCTGATCGCCAACGGCGCCACCTTCACCCTCAAGCCGGCCGACAACCCGGCCGTCAAGGGCCTGCTCTGGCGCTCCGGCTCCAGCACCACCGGCACCACCGGAGCCTTCTTCGTCACCAGTACCTTCGGCAGCGGCCGGGTGGCGATCTGGGGTGACAGCTCGCCGATCGACGACGGTACGGGCGCCTCGGGCGACACCCTCTACGACGGCTGGAACGACTCGTCGGCCACCAACGCCGCGCTCGCCCTGAACGCCACGGCGTGGCTGTCCGGTACGGGCAGCACCGGTGGTGGCGGCGGTGGCGGTGGCGGCGGCACCTGCACCACGTCGGGCCAGCTGCTCGCCAACCCCGGCTTCGAGTCGGGCACTTCGGGGTGGAGCGCCACGTCCGGCGTGATCACCTCCAGCACCGCGAAGGCGTCCCACTCCGGTTCGTACAAGGCGTGGCTCGGTGGCGCGGGTACGGCGGGTACGAAGACGCTCTCCCAGTCGGTGACGATCCCGGCCAACTGCTCGGCCTCGCTGAGCTTCTGGCTCCACATCGACACCGCCGAGACCGGCACCACGGCGTACGACACGCTCAAGGTGCAGGTCCTGAACTCCTCGGGCACCGTCCTCGGCACCCCGGCGACGTACTCCAACGTCAACGCGGCGACCGGCTACACCCAGCGCACCCTCGACCTCAGCGCCTACGCCGGCCAGTCGGTGACGCTGAAGTTCACCAGCACGGAGGGCTCCAAGCTCCAGACGTCGTTCGTGGTGGACGACACCGCGCTCAACGTCAACTGAACGAAGGTTCGTTAGCGCCTCTCGGCCGCCAAATGCTCTGGTTTTCCCAGGGTATTTGGCGGCCGGTGCGTGAGGCTGTTCATTCTCCGTTCTTTGTTGATTGTCTCATTGGTTCCCTTGGGGAGTCGCCATTGAGGGCAACCAATTACTCGCGCCGGAAGTCAAGTGTGTGGTGTGCAAGAGCAAGAGACCACAACTGCCTTACGGAGAACGCGATATGGACTCGTATCTCATCAGTCGCCGATACCTGCGTGCCGCCTCGGCTCTGACTCTGTTTCTCGGCGCGGGACTCGCCGTTCCGGCCGCCCTGGCCCCCGCCGCCGTCGCCGCGGCGCCCTCCGCCACCGCCGAGGTCAACCCGTACGGCTGGCAGCTCACCTATACGGCCGCCGCCGGACAGACGAACAGGCCCACCGTCAAGGAATCGCTGGTCAAGGGCAGTACGGAGGTCACCTATGTGATCGATGACGTCGTCCCGATCAGTGCGGGGAACGGCTGCGTCCACCCCGTCAGTTCGGACCGCACCAAGGTCGTCTGCACGGTCAGCGGTGTGGACAGCCAGGACCCGTACGCCGCAATGGAAATGCGCCTCGGTGACGGCAACGACACCGTCAGCATCAACAACACCACCGGCCAGATCTTCCTCTTCAACAGCATCGACCTGGGCGCCGGAAACGACAAGCTGACCGGCAACAGCGGGATCGACGGCAATCACGTCTCGGGACAGGCCGGCAACGACACCATCACGGTCGGCAAGTACGGGACCATCCTGGGCGGTGACGGCTCCGACACGCTCTCCGCCAGGGGCGGCGACAACATCGTGCAGGGCGGGAAAGGCAACGACGTGATCCGCGGTGCCGCGGGCGCGCAGTCCCTCTCCGGCGACGACGGCAATGACTCGTTGTACGGGGGGAACGGCAACGACTCGCTGTACGGCGGCAAGGGCAACGACATCCTGTACGGGAATAGCGGTGCGGACGTGTTGTACGGGAACACCGGCGACGACAAGCTGTACGGCGGCGCCGGCAAGGACACGCTCTCCGGCGGCGCCGGAAAGAATGTCGTCCGTCAGGACTGACAGGTCGCGTCGGCCGGGGGCCCGCTCCGCGTCAGGTGCTCGCGAACCAGGAGCGGCCCTCGGCCCAGCGGGTCACCCACCCCGCGAAACCGGGCGTCCCCGGCATCACCGAGGTGTCCGGCCGGGTGCCGAAGGGCATCGCGCCGTACTCGTCGATCAGCCAGACGTGGCCGCGCTGCGGGCCGGTGACGATCAAGTGCCAATACATGCCGCAGCCGTCGGTCCCCAGCAGCAGCGAGCCGTGGTCGAACACGGGGGCCGTACGGGCGTTGAACTCCTCGTCCGACAGCGTCTCCTCGTCCTCCTCCCACGACCACGCCGCCGTGAGCGGAAAGGGCTCGGCGAGCAGGCGCTCGGGGCGGTACGAGCCCCAGTCCGGGGGCGTGTGCGCGAAGGGCAGCAGACCGTAGTGGGGCGGTCCCGCGCGCAGTCCGTCGCAGATCTCCGCCACGAACGTGCGGTACGGCTCCGGGAGTACGATGCCGTGCTCCGCCTCGAAGGACCGCACCGCCTCCCAACCGGCCGGCGCCACGGCCTCGGGTCGGGACCCGAGTATTTCGCGGAGGGCGGCGAACTCGGCTGGGTCGCGGGTTTCTGTGTTCACGCCGGTCGGCCTAGAGCTCGGTCCCGCGCGGGATGAGGTGGTCGTACTGGCCCGCCTTGACCGCGAGTATGTGGGCGAGCATTTCCTCGTCCGTGAAGCGGAGTGCGCCGTCGCGGCCGCGGTCCTTGGAGTCACCGAGGGCGACGCCGCCGTCGATCGCCATGACGAGCACGCAATTCTCGCTCGAACCGCTGCTGAACGCGGACTTCTCCCACTCGCCGTGGAGGGGCTGCTCGTACAGGTCTGACTTCGATTCGGCTGTCACGACAGTTCTTTCTTGATCTCTTCGATGAGCTGAACGGTGCGTGCGGGGCTCAGGGCGAAGGCCGCCAGGTCGGCGTACCTCCGTCGCGAATGCCGGACTGTCGCCGCTTCATCGGTGACGGAGTCCCCCCGTTGCATTTCGGACGAGACCACACTGCGGTGTTCGACGCCGGGGAAGTCGAGGATGGTGAACGGAGTGCTGGAGACGCTGGCCGCGCCCGCCTCGAACGGGATCACACGCAGGTTGACGTGCTGTCGTCCGGCCGAGGTCAGCAGGTGGTCCAGCTGGGCTCGCATGGCGTCCTGTCCGCCGACCACCGCCCTCAGGGCCGACTCCAGGCACAACGCGTCCAGGGCGGGAGGGTGTTCACGGGTGAGCACGCCCTGACGCCTGTGCCGTACGTCGATGAAGATCTCACGGTGCTCCGTGGCCTCGTGTTGCTGCCCGAACTCGACCAGGGCGGCCACGTACTCCCTGGTCTGGAGAAGGCCCGGGACATACGTGCCGCTGTGGCAGAAGATCTTCTCGGCCGCGTCCTCAAGGTAGAGGTAGCGGTACGAGTCCGCCGTGAACACGGCCTGGATCTCGGGGCGTTCGTACCACGCGCGGCCGAACGACCGGCCCTGGTCGATCGCGGCCCTCAGCGCGGCGCGTTCGTCGACGCTCGCTCCGTACGCCTCCAGCATCTCTTCGAGCTGCTCGGGGTTCGGGAACGCCTTGCCCCGCTCGATCTTGCTGATGTTGTGCCGTGAGCACTCCAGACGCACCGCGATGTCGTCCTGCCGGAGGTGCGCGTGCTCGCGCAGTCGTGCGAGCTCACCGCCGACCTTCCGCATGGCGAAGATCGCGTTGGTGTTGACGCTGACGGGCACCGGTGTCCCTCCGGGTGGCATGACGTCCGATGGCAGCAGCGTAGCGCGCGGGCTCGCGCGGATGACTCTTCCGGGCGACTTCCCGCGTACAACTTGCGCGCGACGAGTCGCGCGACTCATGCTGGGTGGCGCGCACCGGTGCCACACGCCCGGGATGCGGATCCCTCTGTCATGCGTGCCCGACGGCCGTCATGACCTCTACTGCCGGAGGTACGAGTGGTGGACCAGCGTCGTTACGTGCTCGCGGTCGAGCGGTACCCCTGTACCGCCCTCGCGGTCGGGGAGGCGCGGGCCCTCGCGGGGCGCGTCTACGCGCCGTACCCGTGGGTGGATCGCGACACGGTCAAGCTGCTGGTGAGCGAGACGGCCACCAACGCCGTGCTGCACGCGGGCGGCGGCGGGTTCGACCTCATCTGCCACTCCCCGGTGCGGGGTTCGGTCCAGATCGAGGTGCACGACCGGAGCCAGGCCGAGCCCAAGCGGCGCCCGCACGGCGCGTTGGACAGCCACGGTCGCGGGCTGGAGTTACTGGACCTCCTCGCGCCGGGGTGGGCCGTCGTCACGACGATGACGGGGAAGGGGTTGGTCTTCACGCTCACGGCGGATCCGCCGGAGTCGGGCTATCGGCGGCTGCTGGAGCGGGTGTTGCTGGGGTTGGGCGGGAGCGTTCCGCTGGACGAGGAGTGAACGACCCGCGCGTCACGAGGACTTGTTGCGGTCCTCCAAGTAGCGCGTGTGGGTCTCCTGGCGGCGGGACTCCGCCTCGCGCAGCGCCGTCGCCAGGGTGCGGGACTCGTCGTACAGCACGGTCAGTTGGCGTTCCAGGTGGCGTTCCGGGGGGTCCGTGGTGGGTTGGAGGCGGGTCCACCAGCGGGTGCGTACGTACGTGTCCACCGACTCCGGGATGTCCTGGCGGATCGCCCGCGACAGCGTGTGCACCGCCTCCGGGTCCTGGGTCAGCGCGTCCGCGACCCAGCCGGGTTCCAGGAGGGCGGCCAGGACCTCGGTCAGTTCCGTCAGGCGGCCGGCTGCCGCCGGGGGGAGGTCCACCTCCGTGAGGTAGGTCGTCAGGGCGGTGAAGTCGGCCCGGAGAGTGGTGAGTTGTTCGGTCGTGTCGAAGGCCGGTGTCGGTGGGCGTTCCGGTGGCGCTATCAGGGCGCCCGCGCCGTACAGGCCCGCCACCACCAACGGCCAGTACGTGCCCGCCACTCCGGTGAAGGTGGCCACCAGGCCGACCAGCGCGGACGCGCTGCCGGTGAGGTTCTTGCGGGATTCGAGGAACGCGAGCGCTCTACTGGTAGCCACGGATCTCCTCGAATGCTCCGTCCAGGGAACCCCGCGTCGCGTCGAAGAGCCGGCCGCCGGTGAGTTCCGCGATGTGGGCCAGCTCCCCCCGGTCCGAGTCGCCGAAGACGATGGGGAAGACCGGTGTCGTACGCCGCTCGGCCGGGAGCCCGGCGTAGAAGGCGTCGAAGTCCCCGGCGCTCGTGCCCGTGGTGTTCTCGCCGTCCGTCATCAGCACGATCGAGGTGAAGGTGTCCGAACTGCCCTGCCCCAGGCGGGAGTACGCCTCTTCCAGGCTGCTGTAGATCGCCGTCTCGCCGGACGCCGTCAGGGACGCGGCGTCCGCGCGGATCGCGTCCAGCGCCGCCGACGGGTCGCCCGGGGCGACGGTATGGGTCGTGACCTCCTTCACCTCCGCGCCGAACGGCATGAAGGTGACCTCCTCCCGATCACGGAAGCGGTCACCGGTCGGTGAGTCGCCCGTACCCGTCAGGGTGGTCAGCGCGGCCTTCAGGCGGTCCAGGCGCCCGCCCTCCATCGAGCCGGAGGTGTCCAGGACGTACACCGTGCGCGAGGGCCTGCGCAGCTTGTTCTCGTACGCGTTCAGCAGCCCGTCCGCGACCGATCGTGTGCCGGGGAAGGGGAGTTCGCGCCGCTTCTCGGTGGCCAGACCGGCGGCGGGCTTCACCGAGGGGACGACCGGGCGGCGGAACGTCTCGTCCGTCAGGGCCCGTTGGGCTTCCGGGCCGCGCAGGTACGTGGTGAGGGCCTGCCCGGCCTCCTTGGCCTCGCGGGGCGCCGACGTCAGCAGGGTGAACGGATAGTCGGCGGTCACCACCCCGTCCCTGGGGCGGATCACGGTGAGGCCGGTGTGGCTGTCGCGGTTCATGGACAGCAGGACCGACTCGTAGTTGACGAGCGCGTCGACGGTGTCGTGGCGGGTGTACGCGGTGGCCAGCCACCCCGACGAACCGGACGTGAGCTTCTGGCCCGCGAAGAACTCCGCCAACTTCGGCGTCGCCGCGCGCACATCGGCGTCGGTGAGCGCCGCCTGCGCGCCGGAGAGCCCGGAGGCGACCGAAATCAGCCCGGAGAAGCCGGAGTTGGAACGTACGGGATCCGTCATGCCGTACGTGAGCCTGCCGGCCGCGACCGCGTCGTACACCTGGGACCAGGTGACCCGGTCCGGACGCCAGCCGAGCCGCTTCACCGTCGCCGCCTTGACGCCCAGGGCGACCGGCGAGGACATGATCGGGGTCTCGTTGGTGAGGCGCCGGGAGACCCCCGGGCTCAGCCGCAGGTAGTCGTTGGACGACAGCCACACCGCGTCGTACTTCCCGTCGGCGCCGCCGGACGCGATGAGGTCCGCCGCGTCCAGGGTGCCGGTCCAGGTGGGCCGTACCTTCACGCCCGTCTGCTTCTCCGCCAGATCCAACACGCCCTGCATGTCGGACAGTTCGCTGGAGGCGAGCACGCGGAGCGTGCCCTTCTGGTACGTGGTGTCCGCGGCGCTTCCGTTTGTGCCGCCCGGCTGGTTCGTGGTGCTCGGGCGGGCGGGGGTGGGGTCGGAGGAGCAGGCGGTGAGCGTCGCCAGGAGCGCGGCGATCGTGGCTGTGGCGCGGAGGAGCCGTCGTCTCAACAGCCTTTGTCCCACCGTGAGTCGTCTCATCGCGAGCCGCCTTCCAGGACGCCCGCCGAACGGGTCCGCTCCAGGTGCGCGCTCGCGTTCTGCAACTCCGTCGTCAGTGACTCCACCGTCGCCGCCATCGACTCCGTCGCCTGGATCTTGTACGTGTCGATCGCGTCGAGCGTGGTGTAGATCTGCTGGAACGCCGCGCGCAGCGTCTCCGCGCCCACCGCGGGCTCCGCCGCGAGGCGCTGGATCTCGCCGCTCTGGGTGGCGAGCATCTCCGCGTTGCCCCGGATCAGGTCCTCCGTGGTCGCCCGCAGGACGGTCACCTGCTCGGTCACCTTGCGCTGGTTCTCCAGCGCCGAGGCCAGCATCACCGCGATCCGCAGGGCGGAGACGGTGGTGGTGGCCGCCCGGTCGACGCCCTTGATCAGCTCGTCGTTGTTGCGCCGCACCAGGTCCATCGCCAGGTATCCCTGGGCACAGACGGCGAGTTGGGTCAGCAGGTCCTGGTGCTTCTGCCGGACGGGGAAGAGGACGTCGGCCCGCAGCGCGTCCGCCTTTGCGGGGTCCACGAGTTCGGCCTCGGCGATGCGCTCGCTCACCGCCGCGTCGAGGGCGCCGGTGAGGACCGCGTACTCCTGGAGCTTGCCCATGGTGTCCCACAGGCGGGTGCGCTCGGTGTGCAACGCGGCGTTGTCGCGCCGCAGTTCGTCCTGGCCGCCCCGGAGCGAGCCGACGATCTTGTTGAGGGTGGACTGCGAGGAGGCGTACTTGGCGGCGTGGTCCCGCAGTTTGTTGCCACCGGGCAGCTTGGAGAGGAAGCGCCGCGCGCCCTTGCCCGGTGTGTCGCGCGGGTCCAAGTCCTCGACCGTACGGCGTAGTTCGACCAGGGACGACGAGACGCGCGACTGCGCGTCCTCGCCGCCCGACGCGAGGGTCCGTACCGTACGGTCCAGCATCCGGTTGGACTGCTGGGCGGCGCCCCGGATCTCACCGGAACCGAGATTCGCGATCTCCCCGACCCGCGCGGTGAATTCGGGCGAGCGGGCGTCGAGCCCGGACAGCGACCCGACGTACTCGGCGGCGCGCCGCGTCATCTCGTCGTGTACGGAGTCGTCCACCGGTACGAGCCCCGCGGCCTGCTCGGTGCGCACCGGGGCGACCGGCTCGGGCGGGGTGAGGATCAGTTCGTTGCTCATGGTGTGTCTCCCCCTGGGACGTGAAGCTAGGACCGGGCGCGCAGGGCCATGTCGTGCAGCACCTCGGTGGTGGGCACGGGCGCCTGGCGGACCCCGGAAAGTGTCTGGTTCAGATAGGCGGCGCTGCCCGCGGTCGCCGCGGTGAAGCCGGCCGCGTCGCCCTGCGGGCGGAAGCCGTGCCGTACCGCGAGCGTGCGCAACGCCTGGTCGGTGGAGAGCAATTCGCCCAGCGCCCGGCCGTTCTCGGTGAGCGGGACGAGGGTGTGGTCGCTGCTGACGGTGGTGTCCGGGTAGAGGACCACCAGATCGCCGGGGTCCTGCTTCTGGAGCAGCAGCGAGGCCACCTGGGACTCGTACACCAGCACCAGCGGATTGCCGACGCCGCTGATGAAGTCCCTGAACGGTGCGTCGGAACTGGTCTGTTGGGCGCCCTGCACCGAGATCAGCTTCTTGAGCAGCGGGGCCGTCCGGGTGACGGCGGCCTTGTCGGTGGCCACGCGTCCGCCGTCGGCGACGTAGGAGGCGGCGGCGAGGTAGAGCGCGCCGGAGCTGGAACTCTCCGGATCGGTGGTGGTGATGAACACCGTGCCGCTCAACTCGGCATGTGCTCCTGCCCCCTTGAGCTGCTGCCAGGTCCGCCCGTCACCGGCCGCCGCGAGGTACGGCTTCATCCGCAGGGTGCCGCGGGAGGTGCCCTTGTTCAGGGTGGCGAGGCCGTTGTCGGCGAGGACGCGAGCGGCCGAGCGGTGGGCGACGACCACGAGCGGCGAGTAGAAGGGACGCAGGGGTCCGCCCTGCACCGCGTACTTCTTCACCAGCCCGTCGGCCGGGGCCTTCGACGAGGGGAAGGCGAAGTCGTACCCGTCCAGGGGCAGTTCCTCCATGGCCCAGGAGCCGGAGGTCTCCGTCCTCACGGTGAAGCCCCGGGCAGCCAGCGCTTTCACCACCTTGGGATCGGCGAAGAACTCCGCCTTCTCCGACCCGATCACTCCACGCACGGTCTTCGTTGCCGTGCTGGTTCCTTGGCTCTCTCGGCCTGCCACGACGGCTGCTGCCACGCCGCCGATCAGCAGCACCGCCAGGACGATTCCCAGGATGCGTTTCACAGGACGAGCGTGCTCGCGGAAACCCACGTTCCGGGCGGAGTTGGATGTACGGGGGGTGAAGTACCCATCCCGGTAAGGAACCGGAACGCGGCCTTCGGGGTGATGTCACCTGTTTCCGTGTCCGCCTCACTGTGGTGCTACGGCTGTGGTGCTACGACGGATCGGCGGCATGCTCCCGCAAGAAGGCTCCGGCATGGGCGGCGGCCTCCTCTTTCGTCGCGTACCAGGTGTGGTCCTCGGCGGCGCCGCGTGTCTGGTCCGCGCCTTCGGCCGTCCAGGCCCAGCCGCCGGACCGCGAGTCGCGCACCAGTTCGGCGGTGCCGCCGAAGAGTGCGAGCACCGAGCCCGCCTGTGCCGCCGTGGCCGTGAGGCGGGGGACCGCGTCGGGCCATTTTTTGCGCGCGCCCTGCCGGGTGATGCCCCAGACCGCACCCATCTGCTCGTAACTCGCGCCGTAGGAGCCGGCCGTTCCCGCCGCGATCGCGGTCAGTCGCTTGACCTCCGTATCCACCACCTTCCAGGCGGCGAGGACGGACAGGGTCACCTCAACCGGATCCGCCTCCCACATGCGCGCTTCGGGAACCCCCGACTCGCGCGAGCGAATGGCGGCCGCGAGCGGGTTGAGGGCATCGGTGAGGGCTCTCGCCAGTTCGGCGGACTCTTCAGGGGTGATCTCTGTCGAAGCCATGCGACAACTATAGTTACCGCCACCCGTCTCGACAACTTTAGTTAACGAGGCTGCCGATGCGAGGCGTGATGCGTGATGCGTGGCACCCGGTCCGCGCGCCTCCGCGGCCCGTGGACCGGGGCCGTCAGTGGGCGCCGACGAGCCGGCGGGGGGTGCCGGGGGCGGGCGGTGCCTCGGCGAGGGCGGCGGTATGCGCGTCCATCCGCTCGGCGGACAGGATCGCGGCGGCGGTATCGGCGCGCGAGGCCGCGACCACCAGCGCACGCCCCGCGAGGGCGAGCGCGCGGGCGTGCAGCTCGGCGCGGTCGGCGTCCGCGAGATCCGGGGTCGGGTCGACGCCCGCGTCGTCCGCCGTACGGGTCGCGGCGGGGGCCGGCCGTACGGGCGCCGCACCCCGCAGCCGCTCTATCTGCCGCGCGATGCTCCCACCCGCCTCGTCCAGCCCCAGCTCGTCGGTCACGGCGAGCAGCGCCGCGAGGTGGCCGGCCAGCTGGATGTCCAGCTCTTCCTCCCGGCTGCGGTGGGGAAAGTCGGCGTCGGCCCTCGTGTGGACCGACTTGGCGCGGATCGGTTCGTACATGAGATGGCCTCCTGGCAGCGTCAGGAAACCATCCTACATTGGAACCGGTCTAAAGTTGAGCCCCGTCGGGATCGAGGAGGCTTGCGCGGCAGCAGCTGGTGATCGATCCGCGAACCTCAATCGCGACTTCCGAGCCGACCGCGCCCGAGGCTTCTCAGGAGAGGGCGACGACCTGGCGACCGACGACCTCAGGAGGCACCGCCAGGCCACCGGGTGGGGTGGCCTTGCCGGTGGCAGTCGTGGTGAATACGGCGACCGTGGCGCCCCGGCGCATGACGACCACCTTGCGGGCCTTCTTGCCGGTGCCGGCGCGCTCGGTCAGGCCGATTCCCATGGCCTGGTCCGCCCCCTGAGGGGCCAACTCCCGCACCGCCGACGTCACCTGGTGCTCCTTGCCGACAGCCCGAAAGGTGAAGCCCCCGGTGCAGTCGTCCGCGGCTGCGGAGAGTCCGGTGAGGGAGTCGACGGCCTTCCGCTCGTTCCCGTAGGACGCCAGCGTCACGGTTGTCACCAGGCCATTGCCGGTGATCCGGCGGACGACGGTGTCCTCCGGGGAGCCGAGGGCCGCTCCGGCCGCCGCACGGGCCAGCGGGCCACATCGGTCGTCGCTCGTGACGTCGCCGGCCTTCGGGGCTTCCGCGTCGGACGGCACGGTGATCTTGGTACGCGGGACACTGCCGTCCTTCAGCGCCTTCGCGGCAAGACCCGCGGGGCCGGTCGCGGACGGACTGTCGGCAGGGCTGACGGCCACGTCTCGCGGGACACCGGTGCGAGATCCGTCCGGCCCCCCGTCGTCCGCCCCCGTGCACGACGTCACCAGGACCAGGACCACCGCCGCCGCCAGCGCACCGGCGGTACCCCTGCGGGCGGCGGCAGGGCGGGATCCCGTGCCGCCGGCCCTGACGCTCTCGTGCTGCTTCATCGTGTGGTGTCCCTCGAACGTGCGGTCTGGTACGGGCGCTTGTGGCGTCGGAGCCTGCCGGGTGGCCCTGGGCGGCCGTCGTGGGCCGTGTCCGGACGAGCGCCACCCGGACGAGGGCCAGCCAGCGGCCCGTACGTCAGCCGAGCGCCTTCTTGTTCTCCCAGCCGCCGCTGATGACCGTGACGGGGGTGCCGCCCCACGTGGCAGTGGCCTTGTAGAGGCGCAGCGTGCCGTCGGACACCAGCGCCCAGATGTCCGGGATGCCGTCCTTGGTGACGTCCGGGGTGCCGATCATCAGCGGGATGCTCGCCTTGCTCCACCCGGTGCCGAACTCGGCGTCGACGCCGGTCGCGGAATTCGCCGCGCTGGCGAGCGACGTCAGGCTGGTGCCGCCTGCCGGGTCGGGCTTGCCGTGACGCAGCAGGAGTCGGTCCGACACGAAGGTCCGGTAGACGAGGTCGGCGGAACCGTCGGCGTTGTAGTCGCCGACGTTGACCAGGTCACGGTCGGCCCAGGCCGTCGCGGACAGTTGGGTCGCCGTCCGGAAGGTGCCGCCGGAGTAGCCGGAGAAGACCCAGAGGGCGTCGCCGGACGTGACGAAGAGTTCCGGCCTCCTGTCCGCGGTGAGGTCACCGGTCGCGAGGATCTGGGTGAACGTCGACGGGTCGGGAGCGCCGGCGGGGAGCCACACCTCGGTGCGCTGCTCGACATCGACGCTGCCGTAGCCGTCGCCCCGGTAGATGTAGAGCTTGCCGTCGCTCATCCTGGCGACGATGTCCTGGATGCCGTCGCCGGGCAGGAAATCACCGTTGTGCGTGATCAGGGACGGCTTCCCCGCCGAGTCCAGCCAGTAGTCGCCACCGTCGGCGACACCGTCCTCGTCGAGGTCGGCCTCCAGACTGACCCCGTCGCGGTGCGCCCCCTGGAGCGAGACGTGGATGTCGCCGGAGGCGGTCGCCGGGTACAGCCTCAGGTCGCCGGTGGCGTCCAGGACGTAGAGGTCGGGGATCCCGTCCCCGGTGACGTCGCCCGCCGCGTCACTGGTGTCGTTGGGCGTGACGTAGAAGAGGTACTTGGTCGCCGACGCCGAGGTGTTGCCGGACGCGTCGGCGCCCTTGGCGTACAGGACGTTCGGCCCCGCGGCCAGCGGCGGGATCGTCACCGTGACGGACCCGCCCGCGGCGACGGTCGGCGTCGTCTTGCTGAGGTTCGTCGAGTTGACCGCGTACAGGTACTTCACGGTGTCGGTCGAACCTGCCGGGCTGAAGGTGAACTTGCCCGCGGTGGCACCGAACTTCACCGTGCTCCAGTTGGTGCCGTTGCCGTCGTCCTCCGGGTAGTCGGTCGAGGTGATCTTCGGTGAGTTCGGCGCGGAGGAGTCGTACACGAAGCCGCAGTTGGCCGTGGAGGGCGGAGCGTACGTGGATGCGGCTCCCGAGGAGTCGAGGGCACGGACCGCCCAGAGGTAGGTCTTGCCGTTGACGAACTGGCTCGCCGTACCGTCGGCGCCGTCGAGCGTCACGCTGGCGGCGCCGGAGGAGTCGACCGTCCTGTTCCCGTCGTAGAGCCTGGTGCCGCTGCCCTCCTGCCACACCTCGAAGTCCAGATACTTGAGGTCCCCGTCCGGGTCACTGGACTTCGCGGAGAACGTCAGGTCGCTCAGTCCCACCGAGGCGTAGGGCTTGGTGGTGTCACAACCGGTACCGGGCGAGATGTCGAGCGAGGTGGGCTCGGCGGGCTTGCGGTTGTAGGTGATGACGATCTTCGGCGCGGACTCGCCCTCGGACTTGAACTTCTTCCAGGAGTAGGAGGAGTCCTCGGTGCTGGCCTGGAGGCCGATGGTGAAGTCGGTCCAGCCGCCGTTCGCCGCGTCCTGTGCGACGGACTTGCCGTCGTACACGACGTAAGCGTCCGGGCAGGCGGAACTCCAGCCGTTGGCGAAGGACTTCCTGCCGATCTCCTCCTTCCAGGACGGCTGCTTGTTCCAGGTGGTCGACGAGGAGATGCCGTCGGTGCGCCAGACCTGCATCTCGCGGCTCGAACACGACCACGCGTACGTCTCGTACAACCGGATGTCCGCCTTGGTGACGGTGGCGCCCTTGATGCTGGACTTCCAGGCGAGGCGGAAGAAGGACCGGGACAGGCCGCCGGTGGTGGACTCGTAGCCGACGCGGGCCTCCGTCGTACCGGAGTTGTAGTTCGCTCCGTCGTAGAAACTGGACGTCGGGTACTTCTTGTACGTGGTGGTCCAGTTCTTGGTCTTGCCGGTGAGTGAGGGGTCGATGAAGACCGGCCATTGCGTCTTGGGGCTGGTCAGCAGTTCCTTGTCCGGCGTGATGGCCAGCGTGGCTCCGGTGCTGCCTTCGCCGGTGAGCGTGGCCGTGCCCACGGCGGTGTGCGCGCCGATCTGGGGGCTGGCCAGTCCCGGCAGGTCCAGGACGTCGTCACCGGCGGAGCGGAAAGCCGCCGGTGAGACGGTGACGGCGGTGACGTCGGTGGCGGAAGTGACGGCAGCGGCAGCGGCAGCGGCGGGGGCGTCGGCGGAGGACACCCCTGTGCGGTAGGCCGAGCGCACCACACCCTCCGACGGGTCGTCCCGCGGGCCGGCCGGCGTGGAGGGGGCCGGAGCCGGGGTGGACTCGTTCTCCGGCGCGGCCGAGTCGTCGCTCTCGGGCGCGTCCGGGTCCACGGGAGCCTCGGTCGGCGCGGTGCCCGGCTCCTCCGAGTAGGACGGCGAAGGGTCAGGACCGGGCTCGACCGCCTCGGGGTCGGCGCCCTCCGTGACGGCCGGCCTGCCTGCCGAGTCCCACAGGAACGGCGTCGGCGAAACCGCGATCTCCTCTCCCTCATGGTTCCGCGCGGTGATGGCGTGCGTCACCGGGTCCAGGTGGAAGGTGAGGTCGGGAGAGCGCAGCCCGTAGGAGAGGGACGCCGCCTCAAGTGCGGCCGCCGCCCGGGCGTCATGCACGATCAGCACGTGGGTGAAGCCGCTGTCCCGGGCGGTCAGCAGCAGGTCGACTCCGTCGAGCACATCGGGATAGAGAGCGGTGCCTCCCTCGATCCGCGGCTCCGGAAGCGTTCCCGGCCAGCTCATGGTGATCTCGTGCCCGCCGGTGCTGAGCGTGACCAGGTCCTGGTACGCGGAGGAGTCCTCGGCGGCGGTGACGGTACGGGGCGCCGAGGCTCGCGACACCGTGAACGGTGCCGGTACGGCCGTACGGGTCCCGGCCGTGAACGATGCGTGCTCCGCGGCGGCCTTGCCCTTCCGCTCCTTCGTCGTGCGCGCGCCGTTGCCGGCGGAGAAGACCACCGGGTCGGCGGCGGCCTTCGGCTCCCAACCCCGTTCCGTACGGGCCAAGTCGGTGTCCAGCGGCTTCCAGACGCCGTCGACCTTCGCGCGTACCGGTGCGGCGTACGCGGTGAGTTCGAACGTGCCGTCGGGCAGCGCGAACGTCGTCGAGGTGGCGTCGCGCAGGGCGGCCACCTCGACGCGCTTGCCGGTGCGGACGGCCTGTTTCCGCGCCCCGCTCTCGTCGAGCGGGGCGGTGGCCGGCGCGACCGGGGTGGCCGACTGTGTGACCGGCTCCGCCGGTGCGGGGCCCAACAGGGCGAATCCGAGACCGGCGGCGACGACCGCCGCCACTCCCGCCGCGGTGCGCCGGACGGTGGCCCGGCTGGGACGACGACGTTCCACGGTGCTGGATTCCCTCCCCCAAAACGGCGTGAGCCATTTCCGGAAGGTGCGCCCAGGCGTCGGAGTACCCGTTTACGCCAAGGCGCTCCGGAAAGGCGCACGCCGTCACGTTTTCAGTGAGCCCAAGCCTCTCCCAGGTGTCCCTTCGAAACGTCGGAGGGTCTTCCCGGCAGAGGTGGGGCGAGAGAGAAGCATGCCGGATGAAACACGTCGAATCCACAGGTGTGAAGGGTGTGTGTATGCCTGCGGGCCCTCGCCCGCCCCTCCTTCCGTGACAGCGCAGAGCTACCAGCTCCCTCCAGTGCGTCGGCCGCGAAGACCGTGAAACCTCGCAATACCCGACAGATCACCCCTTGGAATCCTCAGCGTTTGGGCGCCCTGGGTGTATATGACAACAACTCAAATGATCTTGATGCATTTAAATCCCTTTACTCTTCGATGGCCAAATAAACACAGTAAAGGATTTCTCAAGGTGAATTGTCATGTGATTGAGATCACTGTGCGGCAAATGCATTTGACGAGTTGTGAATTCGTGGCTGAACATTCGGCGAATCAGATAGCCTTCGGCGCCCTGTGCTTCCGCACGGTTCGGCCGGTGGTCGGGATCGACTGTGGGGGGCCGCGGCCGTCGTGTGGGGATCACTTTCATGGAGTGGCCGGGGGAGGCTTCCCGGTACCGAGGCGCAGCGCCGTCGTCGGCGGCGGGCGCGCATCGGTGTGATCGTCGTGGCGGCGACCGCCGTCACGGTGGGCCTCTTGCCCGGCGCCTACGCCTTGCCACCGTCCAGCAACCGTTCCGGGGTCGCCCTGGTCGACCTGCCGAAGCCGGTACGGGCAGACGGCGAGGACGGGGGCGAGCTGGCGGACATGACAACCGCCGAGGTGCGGGCCGCCGAGGACTACGAGCCGACGAAAATGGTCGCCCCGGTGGGCACCGGCATCACGACGCCGGCGACCGGCACGGTCGACGCGCTCACACCCGGGACGACCCAGCCGATCGGCGGCCTGCCGATCTCGATCGGCGCCCCCGCCACGGCGACCACCGAGGAGACGCAGGCGCTGGAGGGTGACTGGAAGGTCGCCCTGGCCAGCCAGGCGGAGACCTCGGCGGCCGACGTCGAGGGCCTGGTGTTCACCGTCACGCCGCCGGCCGGTGCCACCGGCGACGCCGTGGTCGCCGTGGACTACACCGAGTTCGCCGAGCTGTACGGCGCGAACTGGGCGGACCGGCTCCAGATCGTCAAATTCCCCGAGTGCTTCCTGACCACACCCGACACCGAAGGGTGCGCGGAGCCGACGCCGGTGGACACCACCAACGTCGTGGCACCGAAGGACGACGACGCCGTGGGTGACGGTGTCCTGGACGGCGAGCGCCGTATCGAGACCACCCTGGACGTCGCCGACCTGACGGACACGGATGCCGGCACGGGAACCGCCTCCGTACCGTCCGGCGCGAAGATGTCCCCCGCGCTGTACCGCGAGCCCGCCGAGGGCTCACCCCCGCTGACACGGGCAGCGGCCCTGAGCGCGGCGGCCAACTCCGGCTCCTCCGTCTTCATGGCGACGTCGGCGGGCAGCGGCGCCAAGGGAGACTTCTCCGCGACGCCGCTGGCCAGCGCCGGTTCGTGGACCGCGGGCAGCAGCTCGGGCGGCTTCTCCTACACGTACCAGCTCCAGCCGCCGTCGGTTCCCGGCGGCCCGGCACCGAGCCTGTCCTTCGGGTACAACTCGCAGGGCGTGGACGGCCGTACCTCCGCCACCAACAACCAGGCGTCGTGGATCGGTGACGGCTGGGACTACAACCCCGGTTCGATCACCCGCACGTACCGCACCTGCCGGGACGACACGTCCGGCGGCAACAACACCAAGCGCAAGACGAGCGACCTCTGTTACGGCTCCGACAACGCGACCCTGACCCTCGGCGGAACCACCACCGAGCTGGTCAAGGACGACGACGAGACGGGCAACGAGTGGATCACCGCCAACGGTGACGGCTCGCGTGTACGGCTGCTGAAGGACACCTCGCTGGACAACGGCGACTCCCTCGGCGAGTACTGGGAGGTCACCACCCGCGACGGCACGATCTACTACTTCGGGAAGCACAAGCTCCCCGGCTGGAGCGACAACGGCTCCGCCGCGGACGACCCGGTGACCAACTCGGTCCTGACCGTGCCCGTCTCCGGCAACCAGTCCGGCGAGGACTGCTACGACGCCGACTTCGCCAAGTCGTTCTGCGACCGCGGCTGGCGCTGGAACCTCGACTACGTCGTCGACACCTCCGGCAGCGCCATGTCCCTGTGGTGGAACAAGGAGAAGTCCCTCTACGCCAAGAACATGAAGTTCAACGCCGCGGTCTCCTACGACCGAGGCGGCTACCTCAAGCGCATCGACTACGGCCAGCGCGCGAGCACCCTGTTCAGTGCCGCGCCGCTGGCCCGGGTCGACTTCGCGGTCGACGAGCGGTGCTTCGTCGAGGACGGCATCGCCTGCTCCGAGGAGAACTTCACCTCCGGCGACTTCGCGAAGAACCACATCTGGTACGACACCCCCGCCGACCTCCTGTGCAAGTCCGGCAAGGACTGCTACGTCCCGGTGCCGACGTTCTGGACCCGCAAGCGTCTGGCGCAGATCACCACCTCGGCCCAGCGCACCCAGGGCTCCACCACCCTGTCCAAGGTCGACTCCTGGACGCTGGAGCAGTCGCTGCCGGCCGAGCGTACCGACGAGGGCACGGCACTGTGGCTGAACTCCGTCACCCGCACCGGGTACGGCACCGACGGCGAGGCCCAGGCCCTGCGGCCGGTGACGTTCGTCCCGAACACGCAGCCGATGCCGAACCGCGTGCGCCGCGGCGAGAAGGACCCGAATCCGACGTTCGACCGGCTGCGCATCGAGCGGATCATCAGCGAGTACGGCGGCGAGACCTTCGTCGACTACCGCGAGCCCACCGGCGCGTGCAGGACCGGCTCCGGTTTCCCCGACGTCGAGGCGAACACCGAACTGTGCTACCCCGCGTACTGGCATCCGGACCCGGACAAGGTCGACGAGTCGATCGAATGGTTCAACAAGTACGTCGTCGACAGGGTGAAGGAACTGCCCGGAGTCAAGGGCGTCGAGAACGTCACCACCTCGTACGTCTACGGCGACAACGGTGACGTCAAGGGCGCCTGGGCCCTGAACCAGGCCGAGTTCTCCCAGAAGAAGACCCGCACCTACGACCAGTGGCGCGGCTTCTCCCGCGTGCGCACCGTCAGCGGCGCCGACTCGTCGGACGCCTACCAGGGCAGCGCGAAGTCCATGTCGGAGGTGCGCTACTTCCGGGGCATGAACGGAGACCCGCTCCCGGACGGCTCCAAGCGCGCGGTGACCGTCAACGACACCGACGGGGTGAAGATAGCCCCGGACGACCTCGCCCTCCAGGGCCGGGTCGCCGAGGAACTCGACTACACCGGGCTCGACGGAACCCTGGTCTCCCGGTCCGTCGACTACCCCAAGGTCGTGGAACTCGCCAGCCGCGACCGGGCCGACGGCATCCCGCCGCTCAAGGCGTACCGGGTGCTGGACGACCACACCATCACCACCACCCGTTCCTCGGGCACGTACGGCGTGGACGAGAAACGGCTGTGGCGCTCGCTGCGCACGAACACCACGTACGACACCACCTACGGGCTGCCGCTCACCGTCGAATCGCTCGGTGACACGGAGAGGACCGGTGACGAGTCGTGCGCGGTCCTCAGCTACGTCCACAACACGGCGAAGAACCTGATCGGCCTGGACAAGGAGACGCTGACCACCGCGGGCACCTGCGCCGCGGCGCCCGACGCCCCTGTCTCCGCCCGCATCGCCGGCTCCCGGGTCGCCTACGACGACCTGGCCTTCGGCACCACCCCGACCTCGGGCTCGGCGACCACCACCTGGTCGCTGGACGGTACGGGCTCCGCCTGGCAGCAGACGGCCGAGCTCACCTACGACTCGTACGGGCGCGTCCTGACGACGACCAACGCCAACAAGGAGACCGAGAAGACCACGTACCTGCCGACCACGGGCCAGGTCTACTCGATCGTCGAGGAGAACGCGAAGAAGCAGACCTCCACCACCTACCTGGAGCCCGCGCGCGGCACCACGCTGAAGGACGTGGACGCCAACGGGCGCACGACTCTCTACGAGTACGACGCGCTCGGCCGTACCACCAAGGGCTGGGCCACCTCGCAGAGCGCCGACGAGAAGCCGTCGGTGACGTTCTCGTACAACACCGCGCCCAGTGAGCCGGTCTCCGTCGTCAGCTCCACGCTCAAGGACAACGGCACCGACTACGACGACTCCATCGTCTTCTACGACGGCCTCGGCCGCGAACGCCAGCGCCAGGAACCGGCGGTCGGCGACGGCCGCCTGATCACCGACACCATCTACAGCGCCAACGGCACCGTCGAGCGCACCAACAACGGCTACTACGCCGACGGCCTGCCGCAGCCCGTGATGTTCGAGGTCGACTCCGACTTCAAGATCCCCAACGCGACCCTGTACAAGTACGACGGCCAGGGCCGCGTCCTCGCCGAGACGCCGTACCTGGCGGGCGCCACGGTGGAAGAGAAGGCCACTCGCTACGAGTACGGCTACGACTGGTCCACGGTCATCCCGCCCACCGGCGCCGCCGCCCAGCGCAGCTGGAGCGACGCCCTGGGCAGGGACGTACGGATCGACACGTACACGGACGCGACACGTACGGCGTTCCGGTCGATGACGTACTCGTACGACGTACGCGGCGACCAGGTCAAGGCCGAGGACTCCGCCAAGAACGTCTGGTCCTACACGTACGACGCGCTCGGCCGGCAGGTCACGGCGACCGACCCGGACACCGGGACGAGCCGCACGACGTACGACCTGCTCAACCGACCCGAGACGACCACGGACGGCAACGAGAACAAGGTCTGGACGAAGTACGACGAACTCGGCCGCACGGTCGAGGAGCGGAAGAACTCGTCCTCGGGCGAGCTGCTGACGTCCGCGAGCTACGACGCGGCCGGCGCACTCGGGCTGCCGCACTCCACCACCCGCTACACGGACGGCCTGCCCTACACGAGCACCGTCACCGGGTACACGCCCGACTACCAGCCGACCGGGACCACACTCACCCTGCCGGCCACGATCGCGGCCCAGTACGGGTTGCAGGAGACGTACGCCTACTCGTACGAGTACAGCAAGTCCGGTCAGCTCCGGACCGCTTCACTGCCGGCCGCGGGCGGTCTCTCCGCGGAGAAGATCGTCACCCGGTACAACGAGGACGGTCTGCCGGTCTCCACGTCCGGTATCGACTGGTACAACGCGGACACCGACTACAGCGTCTACGGCCAGGTCCTGCGCTCGGTCACGGGTGAGAACCCGAACCGGGTCTGGACCAGCAATCTCTACGACGAGGGCACCGGTGAACTGACCGCCGCGTACACCGACCGTGAGTCCACCAGCGACACCTCGACGGTGCTCGGCAGCCGGGTCAACCGCCGCTCCTACGCGTACGACCCCGCCGGCAACGTCACCAAGATCGAGGACGCCGTCGACGCGTCGACCGACCGGCAGTGCTTCAGCTACGACGCCATCGGTCAGATGACGCAGGCCTGGACGGCGTCGGACACGGCGTGCGCGGTGAAGGCCGACGGGACGCCGAGCGCCCCGACGATCGGTGCGGGTGACGGGTACCACAAGACGTACACGTACGACGCGATGGGCAACCGCAAGACCGAGGTCGACCACTACCTCGGGGCGCCGGGCACCACCACGGTCCTGGACCCCGCGAAGGACGCGTCGACGTCCTACACGTACGGCAAGGCGGACGGCACCCAGCCGCACACGCTGACCGGGATGTCGTCGACCTACCTGTCGGACGCGGGCGCCAAGATCACCAAGGCGTCCACGCGCACCTACGACAAGGCCGGCAACACCCAGACCCGGACGGACGGCGGAGACGAGCAGGGCCTGACCTGGACGTGGGACGGGAAGCTCGCCTCGGTCACCGGCTTCGGCGAGAGCGGCGCGGGGGCCTGGACGGGGCTGTCCGGCAAATGCCTGGACCTGGCCTCGGCCTCGACGGTCGCGGGTACCGCGCTCCAGCTCTTCCCGTGCAACGGCAGCCGTGCCCAGCAGTTCAGGATCAGCGGCGCCACCCCCACCGACTCGTCCAAGGGGGCACTGAAGGTCCTGGGTCAGTGTGCGGTGCCGAAGGACGGTGCCACCGCCGACGGCACGGCGGTGGTGATCGCCGGCTGTACGGGTGCGGTGGCGCAGCAGTGGACAGCCGTCGAGGCCGGTCACAAGCTCAAGCACGTCGCCTCCGGGAAGTGCCTGGTCGTCCCCGGCGCCAACCCGGCCGCCGGTACGGATCTCACGCTCGGCACCTGCGACAGCGCGGGGGCCGCTCAGTCGTGGGCCCCGGCCAACGAGACGAAGTACGTCTACGGCCCGTCGGGCGAACGCCTGATGGCGCTCACCGCGAGCACCCGGACCCTCTATCTCGGGGACGCCACGGTCACGCTGAACGTGGACGGGACGCCGAACTCCTCGGAGCGCTACTACCAGCAGCCCGGCGGCCCTGTCGTGATGCGGGTCAAGCAGGCCGGCGGCGCGGACCAGCTGTCGATGCAGGTCACCGACCAGAACGGCACGGCCTACATCAACGTCAGGCTCGCCGCCGGCAACGCGGTGAAGTTCGACAAGACCGACCCGTTCGGTGTCACGCGTAAGAAAGCCAATACCTGGCTCTCCCACAAGGGCTACATCGGCGGCGAGGACGACTCGTCCACCGGCCTGATCCACCTCGGGGCCCGTGAGTACGACCCTGAGACGGGCCGTTTCATCTCGGCCGACCCGCTGCTCGACCTGGCCGATCCGGTGCAGACGAACGGCTACGTCTACTGCGAGAACAACCCCGTCACCTTCGCCGACCCCAGCGGAATGATGATGGACGGCGGCGGTCCCGGCGGCAGTGTGAGCGGAGGCGCCGAGACTGCCGAGGAGGCATGGGCCAATCAGCAGCTCAACACGTCGATGTCCCAGATCATCCTCAACGTCGGCTGGGCCGTCTTCAAGGAGTTCATCGGCTGGAACGATGTCGTCAGCTGCTTCTCCCGCGGCGACATGTGGGCCTGCGGTTCCCTGATCATCGACGCCATCCCGTGGACCTCGGTCTTCAGCAAGGGCAAGAAGATCTGGCGCGCCGTCGAGAAGACCTTCAGCGCGATCAGCGCCTGGCGCAAGGCCCAGGAGAAGGCCCGCAAGATCATCGCAGCCGCCAAGGCAGCCCGCGAAGCCGCCAGAGCGGCCAAGGCCGCAGCCAAGGCAGCTGCCAAGAGAGCCGCACAAGCAGCGAAGAAGAAAGCACAGCAAGCAGCCACCCGAGCAGCCAAAAAAGCAGCCGAGAAGACCGGAAACGCCGCACAGAAGACCAAACGAGCGGCAGCCAAGGCCAACGAAAAGGTCAAGAGCGCCGCACAGAGGGTCACCAGGAAGCCGAAGAAGGAAAACGGCAAGGACGGCGTAGACGAATCCTCGCCCGGCGGTGGAGAAAGCTGCGACACACCCAACAGCTTCGTTCCCGGCACCCTCGTCGCCATGGCCAACGGATCGACCAAACCGATCGAAAAGGTCAAGAACGGCGACAAGGTCCTCGCCACCGACCCCGAAACCGGCGAGACAACCCCCGAAACCGTCACCGCCGAGATCACCGGCAAGGGCACAAAACACCTCGTCAAGATCACCATCGACACCGACGGCGACAAGGGCCACAAGACCGACACCCTCACCGCCACCAACAACCACCCCTTCTGGGTGGAAGCGGTAGGCAAGTGGCTCGACGCAACCGACCTCAAACCCGGCCAATGGCTCCGCACCAGCGCCGGCACCCACGTCCAGATCACCGCGATCGACCGCTGGACCACCCCCAAGGCCACGGTCCACAACCTCACGGTCAACGACCTGCACACGTACTATGTGCTGGCGGGGGCCACGCCGGTCCTGGTCCATAATTGTGGCGGCCAGGTCGAATATGGCGGCAATGAACTCAGCCAGGCCGTCATACAGGAACGACTGAAGACGGGAAACAAGTCCAATAATTTTGCGGCGGTGAGGTATACCGATGCAGATGGGGTTTCGCAGATTGCGGTCGCATCCTCCTCTAAGGGTCTGGGCAACCACGCAGAGCGTAAACTGCTCAGAGAGTACGGGGACTCGATCAGTGAAGCCTATTCAGAATTCCAGCCGTGCACTGGGACGAATAAGTGTCGGAGTAGGCTAGCCGAGGCTGGCATACCAACGACTTGGACTTGGGGCTGGACCACTTCGGCCGAGGGTGCTGCCGCAAGGTCCGCCAAGGGTAAAGCGGTGACTTCGATGTTCAGGGATGCCGTATCGGGTAACTGGTAAGGTGGCTCTAATATTGCGGTTGGCCCGCCACCCATCCGGGTGGCGGGCCAACCGTGGCTGTGAGAATTGAGACGGGCGCCGATGGCTAACCACCGCTATTCAATCGAATATGTCGCATGCGTGAGGAACTCCGCCGCGCGTGATTACCTTTCTTCAGTTGGACTGCCTGTCGAGCATGTCCTTTTTTCGGCTTCGGAAGCTGCTGGTGGTGGCCGTGTCGAGAACGTCGAAGATCGCGACCTTCTAAAATTGGGATCTGGCGGGGATGGTGATGATGCGTACTGCGTCGACTGTAAAACCGGCGAGGTGTTCTACCGTGGCAGCGGTGATCCGTCTCTATTTTCCGTGAACTCATCACCGCAGAAGTTGTCTGAATGTTTGAGTGTATTCGAGCTTGAAATCGCTCGATCCGCAGGTGGAGACGATCCAGAAATGCTGGAAGAACTTGCCGATCTGCTGGGAAGGTCGCTTGGGGAGATTGATCCGCCGGCCCTACGGGAAGATCCAGGGTTTTGGCGTTCAATTATCTTTGATGTGGCAATCGGCGACTATGTGGACGATGAATCGTAGCCTTCTTGAGGCGGCGCAACTCGCGCTCCTGGATAACGAAATTGACCGCTAACACTGCCGCCTCCGGCGTGGCCTAAGGTTCGTTAATCTCGACGAACTCACGACCCGCTGGAACATGTATGAGCATTTCGTTCAGGCCCGCCATAGGGGCAGCGTTCGAATAGCAGGACAATGGCTGTGCGGGTCAATTCCCTATGAGAGTGCACGTGGGACAGGTTTGGGCCCCTCCGTGAGAATTCGAAAGGGGCCCAAGTGGTCTTTGACGGCAGTAGTTGACGGCAACGTCAGCGGACAGGGCTGTACGCAGGGCGGCAGGGCGTCGCCAGCGTCAGGTTGGTTGGCAGCCTCGGAAGGGTTGTGGAGAGTGCGGCCGAGGAGGTCGATGGCGTCGCGTTGGAGGCGGAGGAGTTCACCCTTGCGGAGTCCGGTACGCGGGGCGAGTTTGTACAGCGTGTGCAGTCGGTCGGTGCGGGCCGCGTTGAGGAACTGGTGAGCCTCCGGCGCTGTGAGGGGCTGGAAGTGTCTGGGCCGATGCGCCGTGGCTTTGACATTCCGGGCGACGTTGCGGGGCAGCTCGACTTCGCGGACCTCGTGTTCCAGCGCCGACTTGAGGACCGAGTGCACGTCGGTCACGGTCAAAGCGGACCGCCGCTTCTGGCAGCACCCGCCGACTGCGCAGTACCTTCCGCACGGCGTCGAGTCCCTGGGTGCAGGACTGGCAGGTGGTGCGGAGGCGGGCGACCTTCTTGGTGCCGAGGCCGGGGACGAGGTGGAGGCGGACACAGGCCGCGTAGCGGGTGTGGGTGTTCTCCCGAAGCCGATGGACAGCGACGCTGCCCAGCGAGTGGGTGAGGTAGTCGCCGATAGTGCTGTCTGCGGTGGCGGCGGGCGCGGCCGATGGTCAGGGAGGCCAGGCGGCCGGTGCGCAGGAGGTCGTAGAGGGCGCAGCGGCCGATCTTCAGGCGGGCCATGGCCTCGGGGACGGTGAGGAGTTCGTCGTCACGCATCGGCTGTCACCGCCTCTGCTCGTGTCGGGCCGCCGCCGATGAGGGTGGCGAGGCGTTCGAGGTCGGGGGTGAGGCCGGTGCCGTCGTAGGCCCAGTGGGCGATGACGAGGGTGGTCGGGAAGGCGGCGGGGTGTGGCGGCGGTGCCAGGCGGCTCGGGCAGCGCGGAGGGCGCCGAGGGGGGGTGGAGCAGGCGCGGGTCTTGGTGGAGAAGTGGCCGCGGAAGCCGAGCAGGTGGGCCCACTGGCGCAGGTTCAGGTGCTTGAGGTCTTCGCGGTTGCCGAGGGCCCAGGCGGTGCGGATCATGCGGGCGGCGTGCTCGGGCACGGCCTCTAACCAGCGGTCGGTGATCCTCGGGGGACGGCTCCGGGACGATGACCTCCATCCCGCCCCGGGAGATCTTGGCCGGCTTGTCGCGGCCGTCGCACGTCCCGTACCTGAGGCGAAGGAGCAGTTATCTCAGGTACCGGCCCGCCCCACGTCCTCGACGACGCCTACGGCTGCGAGTAGCCGTCCAGGAAGGTTCCGATTCGGGTTACCGCGTCTGTCAGGTCTTGGGTGGTCGGGAGGGTCACGATGCGGAAGTGGTCCGGTTCCGGCCAGTTGAAGCCTGTGCCGTGGACCACCATGATCTTTTCGGCGCGGAGGAGGTCCAGGACCATCTCCCGGTCGTCCTTGATCTTGTAGACCTTCGGGTCCAGCCGCGGGAAGAGGTACAGCGCGCCCTTCGGCTTCACGCACGTCACCCCCGGGATCTGGGTCAGCAGGTCGTACGCCGTGTCCCGCTGTTCCAGGATCCGGCCGCCCGGCAGCACCAGGTCCTGGATCGACTGGCGGCCGCCGAGCGCCGTCGCGACCGCGTGCTGCGACGGCATGTTGGCGCAGAGCCGCATGTTGGCCAGGATCGTCAGGCCCTCGATGTACGACGTGGCGTGCGCCTTGGGGCCGCACACCGCCATCCAGCCGGAGCGGAAACCGGCCACGCGGTAGTTCTTGGACAGCCCGTTGAAGGTGAGGGTGAGCAGGTCGGGCGCGATCGCCGCCGTCGGGGTGTGCGTGGCGCCGTCGTACAGGATCCGGTCGTAGATCTCGTCCGAGCACACGATCAGGTTGTGCCGGCGGGCGATCTCGGTCAGCGACGCCAGCATCTCGTCCCCGTACACCGCACCCGTCGGGTTGTTCGGGTTGATGATCACGATCGCCTTCGTGCGGTCGGTGATCTTGCGCTCGATGTCGGTGAGGTCCGGCATCCATTCGGCCTGCTCGTCGCACCGGTAGTGCACGGCCGTGCCCCCGGCGAGCGACACGCTCGCCGTCCACAGCGGATAGTCCGGGGCCGGTACGAGCACCTCGTCGCCGTCGTCCAGCAGCGCCTGCATCGACATCTGGATCAGCTCGGACACGCCGTTGCCGAGGTAGATGTCCTCGACGTCCAGCTCGATGCCCTTGGTCTGGTAGTGCTGCATCACCGCGCGCCGCGCGGACAGCAGGCCCTTCGCGTCGCCGTAGCCGTGCGCGTCGCCGAGGTTGCGGAGCATGTCCTCCAGGATCTCGGGCGGGCACTCGAAGCCGAACGCCGCCGGATTCCCCGTGTTGAGCTTGAGGATGCGGTGGCCCGCCGCCTCCAGCCGCGTCGCCTCCTCCAGGACCGGGCCCCGGATCTCGTAACAGACGTTGGCGAGCTTCGTCGACTGGATCACCTGCATGTCCGCCACCTTACGGCCGGGTGACGAGGGCCGCGTCGTGTTTTTGCCCACGTTGCTCCGTACTGATGACGGGGACTGATGACGGGGGACTGATGACGCGGGCTCGGTCGCGCGGTCGCCGCGCCGGCGCGGTCAGCGGACCGGGAAGCCGAAGCCGTACCCGTGGTGCCGCAGCCACGGCAGCAGCTTCCTGAGCGCCGCCGCCGACTGGGAACGGTCGCCGCCGCCGTCGTGGAAGAGGATGGTCGGGCCGTTGTCCAGCTCGTGCCGCACCACGTGCAGGATCGCGCGGACGCCGCGCTCCTCGTAGTCCTTCGAGTCCACGTTCCAGCCCAGCGGGCGCATGCCCGCCGCCGCGGCGATCTGCCTGCTGTACGGGGTGAACGCGCCGCCCGGCGCCCGGTAGTACAGCGGTTCGACACCCCCGGACGCCCGGGTGATCTGCGCGGCCGCCGCCAGGATCTGGCGCTTCTGGTAGCGCCGCGAGCGGTGGTCCATCGCGGTGTTGTGCGTGACGGTGTGGTCGCACAGCCGGTGGCCGTCGGCGACCACCCGCCTGACCAGGCCGGGGTGGGCGGCGGCCTGCGGGCCGATCATGCAGAAGGTCGCCCTGACCCCGTTGTCCTGGAGGATCTTGAGGATCCTCGGGGTCCAGGTGGGGTCGGGGCCGTCGTCGATGGTGATGTTGACGGCCCGGCGGCTGCCGCCCTCGACCGCGTGGGCGATGTCCATGTTCACGCGGGGCGGGGGGAGCCTCGGGTCGGGGGACGAGGTCTGGCCGGGCGGGGTGGGGGGAGTGGCGGGAGGGGAGGGAGTGGCGGGAGTGGGTGGGGTTGCGGAGGTGCCCGGGGTACGGGTCTCCCCGGTCGCCCCCGACCGCACCGTCGCGCCCTTGTCGTCGGAGCCGCCGGCGCCCCGGGACCCGTCCGCCAGCTCGCCGCCGCATCCCGTGAGCCCCGTGACCAGGGCCGCGGCGATCAGAGCGAGCAACGCGGCCCGTGCCCCCCGTACCCCCGCCGTTCGAGCTGTTCGAGCCGGTCGAATGCCCGTACGTGCCATCGTCCCCACCACTCCCGCTGTCGCCTCGCGTCGTCCTCGGAGAGAGACGAGCGGAAGGGGCGGGAGGATCCGGTCATCACCGGATGGTCATGAGTTCGTGGGACCCGCTCGCTCACCAGTGCCTTTCCGGGCCGTACGGCGCGTGCGGGACGGTCACCCCGCCACCGCGTGCAGCGCCCCTGGCCTGCGCCCCGTCAGGTTGTCCAGCGCCGCCGACGTGGCGTCGTCCGCCGGCAGGTGTACCACCAGGTGCAGGCCGTCCAGGCCCGGCAGGTCCAGCGTCTCGGTCGCCAGACTGAGCGCGCCCGCCGCCGGATGCGCCACTCGCTGTGACAGCGGGCTCTCGGGCGTCAGGGCGGCGCGCGCCCAGCGGTCCGTGAAAGGAGCCCCGGCCGCCGCGGACAGTTCCTCCACGAACGACGCCAGGAAGCGGTCCTCCGGTACGGAGTCGGTCTTGAGGCGCGAGACCAGTACGTCCGCCTCCCGCTCCCAGTCCACCAGGACGGTACGGGCCCGCCCGTCCGTGAACACGTAGCGGGCGAGGTTCGGGGCGGGGGCGTCCAGCAGGCCCAGCGGGGCGGCGAGCCGCTCGTACCCCTCCGTGTACGCCAGCACCTCGGTCAGCCGGTTGACCAGGACCGCCGGGGTGGGCTCCAGCCGGTCGAGCAGGGCCCGCACCGTGGGCCGTACGGTCCGGGCCGGCGGGGTGCCCGCGCCCGGGCAGAGTCCCAGGTCGCCGGTGGTGATCTTCTCGGCGCGCATCAGCGCGAACCGCTCGTCGGCCGTCAGCCGCAGCGCCTCGGCGAGCGCGCCGAGCACCTGGGCCGATGGGTGGCGGCCCCGGCCCTGTTCGAGGCGGGCCAGGTACTCGACGCTGATGCCCGCCAGCATCGCCAGCTCGGACCGGCGCAGACCGGGTGTACGGCGGCGGCTGCCGCCGGGGAGGCCCACCTGGGCGGGTGTCACGGCCTCGCGGCGGGCGCGCAGGAAAAGGCCCAGCTCGTTGTGGCTCACCCCGGCAATTTACGCCGGATCCGCGCCCGGATCGTAGCCCTGCCAGTACCCGCCTCGGCCGGGGCTTCCTCGCCGCTCGCGGCCAGGACAGGTTGTGCGGAAGGCCGGGCCCGGGACCGGGCCCCCTCACCTCCGCTTCCACCGTCTCCAGAGGGGCACCTGTGTTCATCGCCTATGCCGTCGTCGGCCTGCTGCTCGCCGCCGGACTGACCCTGTCCGCCGTCGGTACGTTCACCCGCAACGAGAAGGTCATCGCGTCGATGCTCGGACTCGGCGTGCCGGACTCCTGGCTGCCGAGGCTGGCCACGCTGAAGGCGCTCGGCGCGGTGGGGCTCGTCGTGGGGCTGTGGGTGCCGCTCATAGGGGAGGCGGCGGCGGTCGGGGTCTTCCTCTACTTCGTCGGGGCCGTCGTCACGCACCTGCGCGCCAAGGACCACGAGATCGCCCCGGCCGGGGTGTTCGTGGTGCTGGCCGTCGCCGCGTTCGTGCTGCGGCTCGCCTCGGCCTGAGCCCTGTGCACGCTCACCGGAAGCGTCACGCCGTCCGCCGCACCGACCGCCCCGCCAGCGTGTCCGTGCGCCGGCCGTCCTCGATCACGAAGCGGCCGTCGATCAGCACGTGCGGGATGCCCACCGGCAGCGTGCGGGGGACGTCGAACGTCGACCCGGCCGCCACCGTGGCCGGGTCGAAGAGGACCAGGTCCGCGCGGTAGCCCTCCCGTACCAGACCGCGATCGGGCAGGCGGAGGCGCCCGGCCGGGCGCGAGGTCAGGTGCGCCACGCACTCCTCCAGGCTCAGGACGCCCAACTCCCGCGCGTACCGGCCGAGATACCGCGGGAACGTGCCGTACGCCCGCGGATGCGGCTTGGCGCCCTGGAGGATGCCGTCGCTGCCGCCCGTGTGCACGCGGTGGCGCATGATCTCCCGGACGTTCTCCTCGTGGCCCACGTGCTGGAGGATCGTCGAGCCGAGACCGTCCTCGATCAGCAGCCTGCGGGCCGTGACCCAGGGGGCCTCCGCGCGCTCGGCCGCCGACGCGGCGACCGTCTTCCCCACGTACGGGGCCAGGCCCGGCGCCGAGACCCCCGAGATCTCGATCGTGTCCCACTCGATGGGCACCCCGTGGCAGCCGTCCGCGCCGACGACCTCCATGTGGTGGCGGATTCTCTCGGCGGTGGTGTCGTCGCGCAGCCGCGCCAGGATGCTGTCCGGGCCGCCCTCGCTCGCCCAACTGGGCAGCATCGCCACGAGGGTGGTGCAGCCGGGGGTGTACGGATAGGTGTCCAGGGTGATGTCGGCGCCCGCGTCCAGCGCGGCGTCCAACAGGGCCAGCAGGTCGGGGGCCTTGCCCTCGTTGACGCCGAAGTTCATGGTGGCGTGGGCCAGATGGAGCGCGCAGCCCGCCCGGCGGGTGAGCGTGACCATCTCCTCGTACGCCCGGAGCGCGCCGGCGCCGTACGACCGGTGGTGCGGGCAGTAGTAGCCGCCGTACCGCGCCACCACCCGGCAGAGCGCGGTCAGTTCGGCGTCGTCGGCGTACATGCCCGGTGTGTACGTCAGCCCCGAGGACAGGCCGACCGCGCCCTGTTCCAGGCCCTCGGCCACCAGCCGTTCCATACGGGCCAGTTCGGCGGCGGTCGCCGGGCGGTCGTCCCAACCGACCGCGTACATACGGACCGTGCCCTGCGGGATCAGGTACGCGGCGTTGACGGCGATGCCCGCGCCGTCGAAGCCGCGGTCGAGCCGGTCCAGGTACTCGCCGACCGTCCGCCAGTCGAAGTCGATGTCCGAACCGTCGCCGTTCCAGCCGGTGATGGACTGCCTGACCTGCGCGAGGGTCGCGTCGTCCACGGGCGCGTACGACAGGCCGTCCTGCCCGATCACCTCCAGCGTCACCCCCTGCGCAACTTTCGCGGAGTGGTCGGGGTCGCGCAGGAGGGCGAGGTCGCTGTGCGCGTGCATGTCGATGAAGCCGGGGGAGAGGGCGAGCCCGGCGGCGTCGAGGGAGCGCGCGGCGCTCAGGCGGGGGCCGCCGCCCTCCCGCCGTATCGCGGCGATACGGCCGTCGGATAGGCCGACGTCCGCGCGGTAGGAGGGGCCGCCGGTGCCGTCGACGACCTGTACGTCCTGGATGACGAGATCCATGGCCTGCGCTCCTGGGGCTACTGGGTCCGGGGGTCCTGACGGCTTCTCAAAAAAACGTACGGATCAGGTCCGTGACCGCGCCGTCCGCCTCCACCAGCGGGATCAGCTGCCACTTGTCGAACGACGTGCACGGGTGGGACAGCCCCAGCCCGACCCAGTCGCCGACCTCCAGTTCCGCGCCCTCGGCCGTGGACACCCACGTGTGCTGGTCGGACAGGCCGGTGACGGTGAGCCCGGTGGCCGGCCTGACCTCGCCGGTACGGCCGTCCCGGACCACCTGGGGCTCCGGGAGGTCCAGGTCGTACGCCGCGTCCCGCTTGCCCGCGTTCAGGAACGCCTGCCCGGCGGACGGGCGCGAGACGACCTGCGCCCACAGCCGGAACGCGGGCTCCAACGCGCCTTCCCCGGGAACCCGGTTGAAGGGCGTGAGGCGGCGGTAGTGGCCGTCGTCGTGCGAGACGTACGCGCCGGAGCGCAGCAACTTGAGGACGGGGAGGGAGAGTTCCGGGATCTCGGCGAAGACGTCGGCGACGGCGTCGAACCAGGCGCTGCCGCCCGCGCTGATCACGATCTCGTCCGGGCCGTCCGGTCCGGAGAAGCGCCCCGCCTTGTCGAACTCCGCAGCCAGTGCGACCAGTCGACGCAGCCAGGCCCGTACCCGGTCACCGTCGGCGTCCGGCACCTCGCCCTCGTACCCGGCGACTCCCGCCAGGCGGAGGGTGGTGACGGCTGCCACCGCGTCGGCGACCGCCGCGCACTCCGCCTCCGTACGCGCTCCCGTACGGGCCCCCTCGCCCGCGCCCAGTTCGACCACGACCTCCACCGGGCGGGTGGCGCCGGCCGCGCGCAGGGCCTCGTCCATCAACGCGACGCCGCGCACGGAGTCCACGTAACAGAGGAACCGGAAGTCCGGGTCGCGGTCCAGTTCGCCGGACAGCCAGCGCAGCGCCGCCGCGTCGACCACCTCGTTGGCGAGGAAGATCCGCCGGATGCCGAACGCCCGGTAGACGCGCGCCTGGTGGGGCAGGGCGGCGGTGATGCCCCAGGCGCCGTGGGCGAGTTGGCGCTCGAAGAGCTGGGGGGACATGGAGGTCTTGCCGTGCGGGGCGAAGGCCAGGCCGTGGCGTTCGGCGTACGTCTCCAGCAGGGCGAGGTTGTGCGCGAGCGACTCGGCGGACAGGGCGAGCACGGGGGTGGTGAAGCCGCCGGTGAACAGGTCGCGGCGCTCGGCGGCGAGCGCGCCGACCGTCAGGCCCTCAGCGTCCGGCGGGAGCCCCTTGAAGCGGTGGTCCACGCGCTCGTCGCGGAGGTGGTCGACACGTCCGTTGCCGAGGCGGTCCACGTGCTCGTCGCCGAGCGGGGCGGGTCGGTCGGTCGCCATGCGGGCCTCCGGAGTCGAAGTGGGATCGTTTTGCTCGCTATCGTTGCAACATTTGCAACACCCATTGCGCATATCGCTTGTCGCTGTCTAACATCCGAGCCGATGTCGGGTCAATGGTGGCCCCTCCACGCATCGGCCGAGCGGCGAGGAGCCCCAGAGTGACCGGAGTGACCGGACCTGTGCCCGTGCCCGCGCGCGTGGAGGTCGTCTGTCTCGGTGAGTCCATGGTCACGTTCCTGCCCTCCCGCCCGGGACGCCTCGCCGACGTGCCGTCCTTCGACCGGGCCATCGGCGGCGCCGAGTCGAACGTCGCGTGCGCGCTGGCCGCCGCCGGGCACGCGGTGAAGTGGGTCAGCCGGGTCGGGGCGGACGGCTTCGGCGACCATCTGGTGGGCGCCGTTGGCGCGTACGGCGTCGACACGTCGGGGGTCCGGCGCGACCCGGAGCGTCCCACCGGCATCTACTTCCGTACGGCGACGGACCGTGCGACCGACGCGCACGAGGTCGCGTACTACCGGGCGGGATCCGCCGCCTCCGCGATGTCGCCGGCGACCGTGCCGTACCGCGAGCTGTGGGCGGGGCGGGTCCTGCACCTGTCAGGGATCACCGCTGCGCTCTCCGCCGGCTGCCTGGCGCTGATGCGCGAGCTGACCCGCCGCGGGCCGGGCCGCCCGCTCGTCTCCTTCGACGTCAACCACCGGCCGGGGCTGTGGCGCGACGGCTCGGGCGCGGAGACCCTGCTGGAGCTGGCGCGCGGCGCCGACCTGGTCTTCGTCGGCGAGGACGAGGCGGCGGAGGCGTGGGGGCTGCGGGGCGCGGACGCGATCCGCGCGGCGCTGCCCGAGCCGCGGACGCTGGTGGTCAAGCGGGGGAGCGCGGGGGCGACGGTGCTGACGCGGGAGGGGGAGGAGGGGGCGCGGGACGGCGGGTACGGCACCGGACGTGACGCGGGGGACGGCACCGCGCCGGACCCGGGACGTGCCACACCCACCACCCCCGACACCGTCACCGACATGCCCGCCCTCCACGTCGACGTCGTCGCGCCCGTCGGCGCCGGGGACGCCTTCGCCGCCGGCTTCCTCTCCGCGACCCTCCGCGGCCTGCCCGCCGCCACCCGCCTCCGCCACGGCCACCTCATGGCCGCCGCCACCCTCACCGTCCCCGGCGACCTCGGCACCCCGCCCGCCCGGGCCGACGCCGACCGCCTCGCGGGCCTCGACGCACGCGCCTGGGAGAGACTTCGTCTCGGCCCCGGCTGGACGGCGGCCATCGAGCAGGAGGTACGTACCCGATGAGCCAGACCGTCGACCGCGCGCTGAGCATCCTTCCCCTGCTCGCCCAGGGGCCCGCCGACCTCGGACAGGTCGCCGAGCGCCTCGACGTGCACAAGTCCACCGCGCTGCGGCTGCTCCGTACCCTCCACGAGCACGGGCTCGTCTACCGCCAGCAGGACAACCGCTACCGCCTCGGCGCCCGCCTCTTCGCGCTCGCCCAGGAGGCCGTGGAGAACCTGGACGTACGGGAGATCGCCCACCCCCACCTCGTCCAGCTCAACGAACAGGTCGGCCACACCGTCCACTTGGCGGTGCACGAGGAGAACGAGGTCCTCTACATCGACAAGGTGGAGAGCCGCTACCCGGTCCGGATGTACTCCAGGATCGGCAAACCGGTCGCCATCACGGTCGCCGCCGTCGCCAAGCTGCTCCTCGCCGACCTCCCCGAGGCCGAGCGCCGCGCCCTCGCCGAGCGGCTCGACTTCCCCCTGTACACGCCCCGTTCGATCCCCAACGCCACCGCGTTCCTGCGGGAGTTGGCCACCGTACGCGAACAGGGCTGGGCCACCGACCTCGGCGGCCACGAGGAGTCCATCAACTGCATCGGCGCCCCGATCCGGGGTACGGACGGCAGGGCGGTCGCCGCCATGTCGGTCTCCGCGCCGAACGTCGTCGTCACGGCCGAGGAACTCCTCACCCTGCTCCCGCTGTTGCGCCGCACCGCCGACGCGATCAGCCGGGAGTACTCCGGCACCACCCACTCCAAGGAAGCACGCACATGAGCGAGAACACGCCCCAGCTCCCGAAGACCGCGCTGACCCCCGCCACACACACCGCGCCGCCGGCGAAGTTCTCGCACGGCGTCCGCAAGGGCAACATCCTCCAGGTCGCCGGCCAGGTCGGCTTCCTCCCGGCGGTGGACGGCAAGCCGCCGGTCCCGGCGGGCCCGACCCTGCGCGAGCAGACGATCCAGACCTTCGCCAACGTCAAGGCGATCCTGGAGGAGGGCGGGGCGAGCTGGGACGACGTCATGATGGTGCGCGTCTACCTCACCGACGTCGACCACTTCGCCGAGATGAACGCGATCTACAACCAGTACTTCGAGGAGCAGGGCCTCAAGGAGGCCGCCGCCGCCCGTACGACGGTCTATGTCGGCCTGCCCAAGGGGCTGTTGATCGAGATCGACGCGCTGGCCGTCCTCGGTTGAGCCCTTCCGCCTTACCTTCCCCTGTCCGGTACGGCGCCCTCACCTCCGTCCGAGGAGGCGCCGCACCGCGATCCCCCCTGCCCAAAATGCCCAGAACACGAGGTCCCCCATGCTGCTCGCTGCCGACGCACCCCCTGAAACCCCGCCCCACACCGGGGGTTTCCTCCTCATACTCGGCGGTACCGGCGGGCTGCTCACCGTCGCCGCCCTCGGTATCGCACTCCTCCTCTTCCTGATCATCAAGGTCAGGATCCAGCCCTTCGTCGCCCTGCTCGGCGTCTCCATAGCCGTCGGCCTCGCCGCCGGGCTCTCCGTCACCGAACTCTTCGGCACGGTCCAGCGGTCCACCTCCGTCTCGATGATCGAGTCGGGCATGGGCGGCATCCTCGGCCACGTCGCGATCATCATCGGCCTCGGTACGATGCTCGGCGCGATCCTCGAAGTGTCCGGCGGCGCCGAGGTGTTGAGCGCCCGGCTGCTCAACCTCTTCGGTGAGAAGCGCGCACCGCTCGCCATGGGCGTCACCGGTGTCATCTTCGGCATCCCGGTCTTCTTCGACGTCGGCATCTTCGTCCTCGCGCCGATCGTGTACGCGGCCACCAAGCGCTCCGGCAAGTCGATCGTCCTGTACGCGATGCCGCTGCTCGCCGGTCTCTCCATGACCCACGCGTTCCTGCCCCCGCACCCGGGCCCCGTCGCCGCCGCCGGACTCTTCCACGTGGACCTGGGCTGGATGATCCTGATGGGCGCGCTCGTCGGGATCCCCGCCGTCCTCGCCGCCTGGGTGTACGCGGCCTGGATCGGCAAGCGCCTCTTCGTCGAGGTCCCGCAGGACATGCTGGAGGCCGCCGAGGAGGCCAAGGCCGCCGTCGCCGAGGAACAGCGCGCCGCCGGGGTCGCCCCGCAGGAGGCGCCGGTCGGCCTGGGCACGGTCCTGGCGATCATCGGCACGCCGCTGGTCCTGATCCTGCTGGCGACGTTCTCGTCCATCGCGCTGGACCCGTCGACCGGCCGCTCGGTCATCGAGTTCTTCGGCCACCCGTTCGTGGCGCTGACGATCGCGCTGCTGCTCGCGTACTACCTGCTGGGCCTGCGGCGCGGCTGGTCGCGCCAGTCGCTGGAGCGGGTCTCCACCGCGTCCCTCAAGCCGGTCGGCAACATCCTGCTCGTCGTCGGCGCCGGCGGGGTCTTCGGCGCGGTCCTCAAGGGCAGCGGCATCGCGGACGCCCTCGCCGACACCTTCCACGACGTGGGCCTGCCGGTCATCCTGCTGGCCTGGCTGATCTCGGTCGTGCTGCGTGTCGCGCAGGGGTCCGCGACCGTCGCGATCGTCACCACCGCGGGCATCGTGGTCCCGCTGGTCGAGGGCCAGGACTTCTCGCAGGCGCACCTCGCCCTGATCATCATGGCCATCTCCGCGGGCTCGATCTTCGCCTCGCACGTCAACGACGGCGGGTTCTGGATGGTGGCGAAGTACTTCGGCATCTCGGAGCGCGACACCCTGAAGTCGTGGACGGTCCTGGAGACGGTCCTGTCGGTGGCGGGCTTCGTGGTGGCGGCGCTGCTGAGCCTGGTGATCTAGAAGAGTCCGTGCGAGACGAATCCGTACCGCTCGAACCGCTGCCCGTGGCGCCGCACGCCCTCTTGCGCGATCACCGCCCGCCCCGCTTTCGTGACGTGGGTCACGTACGGGGACGAGAGCGGAGGCGCGAGACGCATGGCAGGCACCACGGACAGCGGCACGGGCGAGTACAGCGGTACGGACGGGACCGTCCCCGCCCGGCCGGGGACAGCACGGTCGGGCGCCCCCACCTCCGGCCCCCGCAGGTCCAGTTGGCGGTACATCGGCCCCGGGATCGTCGTCGCCGCGACCGGCGTCGGCGCGGGGGACCTGGTCGCGACGCTGATCGCGGGCAGCCAGTTCGGGTACACCCTGCTGTGGGCCGCGATCATCGGCTGCGTCGTCAAGATCTCGCTCGCCGAGGCCGCCGGGCGCTGGCATCTCGCCACCGGCACCACCCTCTTCGAGGGCTGGCGCAGCCTCGGCCACTGGACGACGGTCTACTTCGCCGTCTACGTGGTGGTCTGGGGCTTCGTGTACGGCGCGACCGCCATGTCCTCCAGCGCCCTGCCGCTCGTCGCGCTCTTCCCCGAGGGCCCCGGCCTCAAGACCTGGGCGGTCATCACCGGCCTGGTGGGCCTGGTCTTCGTGTGGTTCAACCGGTACGCCGTCTTCGAGAAGGTCATGACGGTGCTGATCGGCATGAAGTTCCTGATTGTCATGTACGTAGCGATCCGGGTCGCCCCCCGCCTCGGCGACGCGTTCGCGGGGCTCGTACCGGTGCTGCCGGACGGCTCGCTGCTCTACACGCTGGGGCTGATCGGCGGGGTCGGCGGCACGATCACGATGGCCGCGTACGGCTACTGGGTCAACGCCAAGGGGTGGACCGACGCGCGCTGGATGCGGGTGATGCGGCTGGACAACCGGGTCGCGTACATCACGACAGGGTTCTTCGTCGTCGCCATGCTCATCATCGGCGCCGAGCTGCTGCACTCCTCGCAGATCGCCCTGACCTCGGGGGACCGCGGGCTGATCGACCTCGGCACGATCCTGGAGGACCGCTTCGGGGCCGTCACCGCGAAGCTCTTCCTGGTGGGCTTCTTCGCCACGTCGTTCGGCGCGCTGATCGGGGTGTGGCACGGGGTGAGCCTGATGTTCGCGGACTTCGTGGACCGCTTCGTCAGGGAGCGCTTCGGGGTCGACACGGAGGACATGGTGGACATGGTCGCCTCCGGACAGCGGGAGCGGTCCTTCATGTTCCGCGCGTACCTGCTGTGGCTGACCTTCCCGCCGATCGGGCTGCTCTTCCTGGACGAGCCCTTCGGGCTGGTCGTGGTGTACGGCGTCCTCGGCGCGTTCTTCATGCCGTTCCTGGCGCTGACCCTGATCTGGCTGCTCAACTCCTCCCGTACGCCCGCCCAGTGGCGCAACGGGGTGCTGAGCAATGTGATGCTCGCGGTCGCGGGGCTGCTGTTCGTCGTGCTGTGCGCGAAGCAGGTGAAGGACCTGCTCTGGTGAGTCCGGGGCCGTGGGGGCCGGGGCCGGGGGGGCCGGGGCCGGACGGGGGGCCGGGACCGGACGCGCGACAGCGCCGTCGGGTGGGGTTCGACGGCGCTGCCGGCCCTGTGGGGGGTCTTCGGTCGTACGGGTCCGCTACGGGAGGGAGTGGACCTTCGGGCCGACGGCGTTCGACCAGGCGTTGCCCGCCGTCGCGTCCCAGTTGGTGGACCACGTCATCGCGCCACGCAGGCCCGGGTAGGTCTTCGACGGCTTGAACGAACCGCAGTTGGTGCCCCGGGTGAGGCAGTCCAGCGCGTTGTTCACGATCGTCGGGGAGACGTAACCGCTGCCCGCGCCCCGCGTGGAGGCGGGGACGCCGATGCCGACCTGGGCCGGGGCGAGGCCGCCTTCGAGCTGGATGCAGGCGAGCGCGGTGAGGAAGTCCACCGAGCCCTGCGAGTAGACCTTGCCGTCGCAGCCGAGCATCGAACCGCTGTTGTAGTACTGCATGTTGACGACGGTGAGGATGTCCTTCACGGCCAGCGCGGTCTTGAAGTACTCGCCGCCCGTGCTCTGCATGTCGATCGTCTGCGGCGCCATGGTGAGGACCATGTTCGGACCGGCCTTCGCGGCCAGCTGGTGCAGGGCGCTGCTCATGTACGTGGAGTTGAGGCCGTTCTCCAGGTCGATGTCGACCCCGTTGAAGCCGTACTCCTGCATCAGCGCGTAGGCGCTGTTGGCGAACGCCGTCGCGGAGGCGGCGTTGTTGATGGAGATGGTGCCCTTCTCGCCGCCGATCGAGAGGATGACCGACTTGCCGGCGGCCTTCTTCGCGGCGATGTCCGACTTGAACTCGGCGGCCGAGCCGTAGCCGACGGCCGGGTCCAGGTTGAAGGTGATCTGGCCGGGGGTGGCGGTCGCGTCGGCGAACGACACGGCGATGATGTCGTACTGCGACTGGACGTCACGGAGCTTCTGGACGGCCGCGCCGTTGTTGAAGTTCTGCCAGTAGCCGGTCAGGGCGTGCTTGGGCACGGTCGGGTTGGTGCCGCCGCCGCCCCCGCCGCCGCCGGTCGCCGAGGTGGTCGCGTTGACCGCGGCCGACTTGGGGCCCTCGCCGGCCGCGTTGGTCGCGGACACCTGGAACGCGTACGAGGTGCTGGCCGCCAGGCCCGTCACGGTCGCGGACGGGGAGGTCGACGACTGGACCTTCGTACCGTTGCGGTAGATGTTGTAGCCGGTGGCGTTGGACACCCCGCCCCAGTTCAGGGTCACGGACGACGAGGTCACCGAGCCGGCCGAGAGGCCCGCGGGCGAGCCGGGGATCGTCGGGCCGGGGTCGCTGCCACCGCCGCCGTCGGGGCCGAAGACGGAGACGTCGTCGGCGAAGTAGGCGGGGGTGCCGTACCAGCCGTGGGTGTAGACGGTCACGGACCTGGTCGAGGCGCCCGTCCTGAAGCTGGTGGTGAGCTGCTTCCACGAGGTGCTGTCCGGCGTCCAGGTCGACACGTCGGTCGTGCCGGTCCCCTCGGCCCCCAGGTAGGCGAGCCCGCCCTGCACCCAGGCGCTCAGCGTGTAGGTCGAGTTGGGCTGTACGGCGACGACCTGCGAGCACTTGGCGTTGTCCTGGCCGCCGGGCGTGCCCTTCAGGGCCGCCGCACCGCCGTGGACGGGCGAGCCGACCGTGGAGCCGCTGCCGGCGGAACAGGTCCAACTCCCGAGCCCGGACTCGAATCCCGCGTTCTTCGCCACGTTGATGTCGGCGGCCTGCGCGGTCCCGGCGAGCCCGGTGACACTCAGCGCTCCGGCGGCCGCGACGGCCACCGCCCCGCCGATCCATGTTCTGACGCGTCCTCTGGAGCCTGGTGCACGTTCCACTTGCTGCCTCCGCTGGGGGATCGGGGATGGAGGTACGTAAAGAGTGAGAGGAACGGTGGCCACCGTTGGACGTAGAAACTGGTCCAGACCAATCAAGTTGTCAAGACCTCTGGCAGAAGGTCGTATACGGGAGCGCTCCCGACCGGCCCGGATGACGCCCGCGGGGCTGCTTCGCCCGATTTTGTAGCTGCCCGTCATGTGACGGCCACTGCCCGGGTATCCGAAAGGTGTTCTCTGCACCGTAAGACGTGGATAAAGTGCTGGGGCAGGAGAACGGAGCAGGAGAGATCTGCGGTCGCCGGGGCTCCGGCGTCCCGGGCTGAACGGGGAACCAACGTGCCGACCGCGATCGCTGTCACCAGCCCCGATCTGGTGCTGCCGCCGACCGACCAGCAGACGCCCACCGCGACCCTGCTCCAGCCGCCCGACGCCCAGCCGTTGGGCGACGCGCTGGCCGACATGCAGGTGCTCGTCGAGCAGTACGGGTATGTCGTCGCCGTCTATCCCGCGACCATTCCCACCCCGCACGAACGGCGGCTGCACACCGTCCGCAACCTCCTGGAGAGCGACCGGATCGCGCTCCTCAAGGTGGACCTGCCGCCGCTCGCGGTGGCCGTCCTGGTGCGCCAGCTGCGGCAGTTGTCCCTCTGCGACTTCCACCCGGGGATCATCGCCTCCGCCGCCCGGCTGCTCTCCCACTACATCCACGCGGGCGCCCTGCTGAATTCGGTCGCCCGGCTCGACCGGGTCCCGGTGAGCCTCAAGACGCACGCCAAGTCCTGGGTTCCCGGGGCGCAGTTCGGCGTGCTCGCCAACCCCGCGCCCCAGCTGGTCAAGATCGGGTCCGGTGAATTGGACGGACCGGATTTCGCCACCCACCTCGTGGTCGCGCCGGGGTCCTTGCAGTCCGACTGGGTGACGGAGACCCTGGCACCCGCCTGGCGCGTCCAGGGCATCCAGGAGTGCGCGCTGCCGGCGCAATCCCCGGCCTGGTGGGGAACGGCGAAGATGATCGAATTCGCCGCGTTCCTGCCGGACATCTCCGTGCTCTACCAACTGGTCGCCTCGGTCCGCCGCGAGGTGTGCGGCTGGTGCGGCTCCGAACTCATAGGGGACCGCTGCGGGTTCTGCTCCGCGCGCCTCGGTCCGCCCGAGACCCGCGGCCGCGCCAGCGGTGTCCTGACCAGGGGAAGCCCCACGCGCCAAGGGGCGTAGCCCGCCCGCCGGACCCCGGCGACCTCCCCGTACCCGCTCCGATCTGTCACGCTTCCCTGACCCACGTCTTCGAACGAGGTTGCCCCTCCCATGAATGCACGGCAACGCCGCGGCGTCATACTCCTTCTCCTCTCGGTCCTCTGCGCCGTCGCGGCCTTTGCCGGGGTGCTCTCGGTGATACGGGACGTGAATTCGAAGGTCGGCCCCGAGGTCGCCGCGTACCGGCTGAAAGCGGATGTGGCGCCCTATACGCCGCTCCAGAGCGGGCAGTTCGAGAAGATCGAGATGCCGGAACGCTGGCTGTCCGAGAACGCGGTGACCGACCTCTCCGTACTCAACGGAAAGATCGCCGTCACCACCCTGAAAAAGGGATCCCTGCTCCAGGACGACATGATCGTCAAACGCCCCGAACTCGCGGGGGACGAGCAGGAGATCGCCATCATGATCGACGCGGAGACCGGTGTCGCGGGCAAGATCAGGCCGGGCGATCTGGTCAACATCTTCGCGACCTTCCCCGGCGACAACGACGGCGCCACGGCGCAGTCCCGGATCATCGTCCCCAACGCCAGGGTCCTCGACGTCGGAAAGCTCACCGCCCTCGAGGCCAAGGAGAGCGACCGGACCCGCACCGGACTCCAGCAGGCCGTCCCCATCACGTTCGCGCTGAAGACCAAGGACGCCCAACGGGTCGCGTACGCCGAGTCCTTCGCGGACCACGTGCGACTCGCCCTCCTCCCCGACGGCAATCCGACAACGCTGCGCCCCGGGGAGAGCACCTACACGCTCGAAGGGGACAAGTGAGGGACGCATGACCACCCGAATCCTTCCGGTCGTCGGTGACGCCGACGCCGCCCGGTCCATCACCACCCTGCTCAGCCAGCTCCCCGACGCGGAACCGGCCGCGCCGGTCGGCGACTCGACGTCGCTGATCGACACCCTGGCCCGGCTGGCCGCCGAGTCGATCGACGAGCTGCCGGAAGTGGTCCTGGTCCACGAGCGGATCGGACCGGTGCCCGCGCTCGAACTCATCCGGGAAGTGGCCCTGCGCTTCCCGGCCGTCGGCGTCGTCCTGGTTACTTCCGACGCCAGCCCCATGCTCTTCTCGGCCGCCATGGACTCCGGCGCCCGGGGCCTGGTCGGACTGCCGCTGTCGTACGAGGAGTTGGCGCAGCGTGTCCAGGCCGCCGCCGGGTGGTCCGTGGGGGTACGGCGCCATCTCGGCCAGGGCGCCGAGGTGTTCAGCGGCCCCGGCGGGATCGTGGTCACGGTCAGCGGGGCGAAGGGCGGCGTCGGGACGACCCTCACCGCCGTACAACTCGCCCTGGCGGCACGGGCGTCGGGCATGACCACGGCCCTCGCCGACCTGGACCTCCAGGCCGGCGACGTGGCCTCGTACCTCGATGTGCAGTTCCGCCGCTCGATCGTGGACCTCGCCACCATCCAGGACATATCGCCCCGGGTCCTCCAGGACGCCGTCTTCATCCACCACACGGGCATCGGCCTGCTGCTGGCGCCGGGGGAGGGAGAGCGGGGCGAGGAGGTCAACGAGCGGTCCGTACGGCAGATCGTCAGCGCGCTGCGCCACCGCTACGACGTCGTGGTCATCGACTGCGGCACGCAGATGAACAGCGCGAACGCGGCGGCGATCGAGATGGCCGACACCACCCTGCTGCTGACCACCCCGGACGTGGTGTCCGTGCGGGCGACCAAGCGCATGGTGCGGCTGTGGGACCGGCTCCAGATCCGCAAGGCGGAGGAGACCGTGACGGTCGTCAACCGCCACTCGAAGAACACCGAGATCCAGCCGCAGCTGATCGAGCGGATCACCGGCACCCGGGTCTCCCGGTCGGCGATCCCCGCGAACTTCAAGGAACTCCAGGCGGTCGTGGACGCGGGCCGGTTGCAGGATCTGGAGGCCAAGTCCACCGTGAAACAGGCGATCTGGGGCCTGGCGGGCGAACTGGGCCTGGTGAAGGCCCAGGAGGGCGAGCGGAAGCACGGCAAACCGGGCAGGACGAGGACCAGGAACAGGGCAGAGCGGGACCGGGTCGGGAATCCCGGACCGAGCGCGATCGGAGCGAGACGGGTGAGAGGGCAGATCGAGCCATGAACCGTCCTGGGACACCTACGGGGATACGTACGCGGTACGGAGAAGCGCGGTACGGAGAAGCGCGGCGCGGTGACACGTGGTCCGGTGACACGTGCTCCTGTGACACGTGTGACGGACGCACGTGTGACGGAGACCGGCCGTCCGGCGGCTCGTCGTACGCGGAGAGGGTCGGCGCGCGGCTGCGCGAGGACCGGGGCCAGGCGGCCTTCGAGTTCACCGGCATGATCCCGATCATCCTCGGCACCCTGGTGCTGCTCTGGCAGGCGGCACTGATCGGCTACACCTTCTCGCTCGCCGGCAACGCGGCCGACAAGGCCGCGCGGGCGGCGGCGGTGGGCGAGCCGTGCGGCGCCGCCGCGGCGGAGGATCTGCCCGGCGCCTGGAGCATGGGCGCGGTCGACTGCGGCGGGGGCGACGGCGATCTGGTGACCGTCGACATCGGCCTCAACACACCCGTGCTCTTCCCCGGCTTCAACATCCCGGTCAACATCACGGCCCACGGGTCCGCCCTGAGGGAGACCACGCCATGAGCGCGCGGAAGGACCGGGAGAAGGGCCAGGCGGCCCTCGAATTCGCCGGCGTGATCACGCTGCTGCTCATCGTCGGGCTCTCCGCCGTCCAACTGGGCCTGGCGGCCTACGCCGTACAGCAGGCGGGGACGGCGGCGCGGGCGGCGGCCCGTACGGCCTCGTACCGGCAGGCGGACGTGGACCCCAAGGCGGCGGGGGAGGCGGCCGTCAGCGGCTGGCTCGACCCCGGCATCAGCGTGGCGGACGGCGGGGAAGCGGTGACGGCCACCGCCACCGTCCCCGTACCGTCCGTCCTGCCGCTCTTCCAGTTCGGCCCCGCGGTCAGGAGCGCGACGATGCCCAAGGACTGACCGCCGTGCCCGTACCCCGGCCACGACCTGCAATGAGCGCCATCCGGCACATCGGCAACACATGAGCGAAACGTGGGAGTTGAGGACATGAGCCTGCGGGCACGCATCAACAGCCCCGAGCCGTCCAACGGGCACGGCGAGGAGAGCTTGCTCGTCGGGGTCTACCGCGCGAAACTCCTCGAAGAGATCGACCTCGCGGAGATGTCCGCGCTGGCCGCGGCGGAACGCCGGGCCCGCCTGGAGCGCGTCCTCGGCCACATCATCAGCCGGGAGGGCCCGGTCCTCTCCACCGTCGAGCGCTCCCAGCTCATCCGCCGCGTCGTGGACGAGGCCCTGGGCCTCGGCATCCTGGAGCCGCTGCTGGAGGACGCGTCCATCAGCGAGATCATGGTCAACGGCGCCGACCAGGTCTTCGTCGAGCGCGGGGGCCGGCTGGAGATGCTGCCCCTGCGCTTCGCGTCGAACGAGCAGCTGATGCAGACCATCGAACGCATCGTGTCGACCGTCAACCGCCGCGTGGACGAGGCCAATCCGATGGTCGACGCCCGGCTCCCGTCGGGCGAGCGCGTCAACGTCATCATTCCGCCGCTGTCCCTGACCGGTCCGATCCTCACCATCCGCCGCTTCCCCCGGGCCTTCACCCTCCAGGAGATGATCGGCCTCGGCTCGCTGGACCAGCAGATGATGCTGCTCCTCGGCGGACTCGTACGCGCCAAGTTCAACGTCATCGTCTCCGGGGCCACCGGCACCGGCAAGACGACCCTCCTCAACTCCCTCTCCGGACTGATCCCCGAGGGCGAGCGCATCGTCACCATCGAGGACTCCGCCGAGCTCCAGCTCCAGCAGTCCCACGTCATCACGCTGGAGAGCCGCCCGTCCAACGTGGAGGGCAAGGGCCAGGTCAGCATCCGCGACCTCGTCCGCAACTCCTTGCGCATGCGGCCCGACCGGATCATCGTCGGTGAGGTACGAGGCGGCGAGACGCTCGACATGCTCCAGGCGATGTCCACCGGTCACGACGGCTCGCTCGCCACCGTCCACGCCAACAACGCGGAGGACGCGCTGATGCGGCTCCAGACCCTGGCCTCCATGTCGGAGACCGGGATCCCGTTCGTGGCGATCAAGGACCAGATCAACAGCGCCGTCGACGTCATCGTCCAGCTGACCCGGCACGCCGACGGCTCCCGCCGCGTCACCGAGATCGCCATCGTCGACTCGCAGGGCAGGGAGGAGTACCGGATCGTCTCCGTGTGCAAGTTCCTCGCCCAGCCCATGGCACCCGACGGCCGGATCTACGGGAAGTTCGCGTACTACCCGCTGCCGCGCCGGGTCGCCGAGCGCCTCTACCTCAAGAGCGAACCGGTGCCGCCGGCCTTCGGAGTCGCCCGTACGGAAGCGCAGTTGGCGATACGGAGCTCACCGGCCTGACGCGCGTCCGGCAGGCCCCCTCCGCCCCACTCCCCGTCCCGTCCAGGTCCGCGTCCCGCCCAAGCCCCCGTCCCGTCCACCGAGAAGGTCCGTACGCCATGGTCAACCTCCCGCTCCTGACGGTCGGCCTCACCCTGTCCACGGGTGTGCTCGCCGTCGCCGGCGTGCACGTCTACGCGTCGGGCAGGGCCCAACACCGGGCGCTCGTCGACCGCATGACCCAGACGGGCCAGCTCGCGGCGGACACCGGCCGCCGCCGGCGGTTCACCGGAGTCGACCGGCGGCTGCGCGGGACGACCCTGGGCAAGCGCATCGAACGGAAGATCGCCGCCACCGGCCTCGACCTGACCCCCGGCGAGTACACCGTCTACGTGGCGGCCGGCCTGCTCGCCCTCTACTTCGTCGTCGGCGCGGTCTTCGCCCCGTTCTTCGGCTTCCTGGCGGCGCTGGTCGGCCTGTGGGGAGGCAACGCGTTCCTCAACTGGCAGCGGGTGAAACGTACGGAGGCGTTCATCGGCCAACTCCCGGAGCTGACGCGGGTCCTGGCCAACGCGACCCACGCCGGCCTGGCGATGCGCACGGCGCTGGCGATGGCCGCCGAGGAACTCGACAACCCCGCGGGCGAGGAACTGCGCAGGGTCGCCGACCAGCTCAACATCGGCCACTCCCTCGACGACGCGCTGGGCGAACTGGCCGACCGGCTGCCCTCCCGCGAACTGGTCGTCCTCGTCACCACGGTGGTGCTGTCCAGCCGCGCGGGCGGCCAGATCGTCAGCTCCCTGCGCAACCTCACCGAGACGCTGGAGGAGCGCAAGGAGACCCGCAGGGAGGTCACGACCATGCTCGCCCAGGTCAAGGTCACCGCCCTCGCCGTGCCCCTGCTCGGCCTCGGCTTCCTGCTGATGATCAACGCCATGGCGCCGGGCGCCCTGGACAAGATGACCGGCTCGGTGATCGGCCAGATCGGCACGATCGTCGCCTTCGCGATGTACGCCGCCGGCTACCTCCTGATCCGCCGCATGTCCCGCATCCAGGTCTGACCCCGGCCCGGAGCGGAGAGAAAGGACAACTCATGGGATCAGGAACGGGACTGGGGCTCCTGCTCGCCGTCGCGATGGGCGTGGCGGTGTACGGCGTGTTCCACGGCGTCCGCCTCTACCGCGCGGACGCCAAGCTCCCCGGCGATCTGGCGGTGGCCCTGGAGATCGGCGCCACCCGCACGACGGCCGTGGGCTCCGGCATCGACCGCCTCGGCATGCGCTGGGCCCCCACCGTGCTCGGCCTGATGGGCCCCAAGCGGGTCGAAGCCCTGCGCCACCGGCTCGACATGGCGGGCAACCCCGGCGGCATCACCGTCGACCGCTTCGCCGCCCGCCGGGCGGTGTACGGGATCCTCGGCGCGTTCGCCGCCCTCGGGATGGTCGCGCGCGGCCAGACCGTCATCGCGGTGGTCGCCCTCACCTTCGGCCTCGTCTGGCCCGACGTCATCATCCGCGCGCACGTCCGCAGGCGGAAGGCGGACATCGAAAGGACCCTCCCCGACTTCCTCGACGTCCTCGCGGTCGTCGTCTCGGCGGGCCTCGGCTTCCGGCAGGCGCTGGAGCGGGTCGCCGACAGGTACACCGGACCCTGGTCGGACGAACTGCGCATCACCCTGCGGCAGATGGACATGGGCGTCAGCCGCCGCGAGGCCTTCGAGCAGCTGCGCCGGCGCAACGCCTCCGAGCAGGTGTCGATGTTCGTCACCGCCCTCCAGCAGGGCGAGGAGCTGGGCGCGCCCATCGTGGACACGCTCATACAGATCGCCAACGACATGCGCCGTACGGACGCGCAGAACGCGCGCCGCAGCGCCGCCCAGGCGGTGCCGAAGACCACCCTCGTCGTCACGATGGTGATGCTTCCCGCCACCATGATCCTGATCGTCCTGAGCTTCTACTACGGCTCGGGAGTCGACTTCGGAAGTGTCCTCTCGGGCTGACGCGGCGTTGACAGGCAGGACGAGCGACCACCACGAACCCGAAGGGAGGTGACCCGTGACGGCGACCACGGCACCGCACGTCCCGCCGCTCCCGATCCAGGTCAACGCCCTGCAAGCGCTGTGCCGCCAGACCTTCGGCTTCCGGCTCGCGATGATCGCGCTGGCCGCGCCCTTCGCCCTCGACCGCGAGCTGAGCACGCCGGGAACCTGGCTGGTCGGCTCCGCGGTGCTGGTCACCTTCATGGTGTCGTACGTCCTGCTCCGCGACTGGGAGCGCTTCGGACCCGTCCTCCTGCGCCACCCGGCGCTCCTCGCCGCCGACATGTTCTTCGGCGCGCTCCTCCTCGCGACGGCGTCGCCCGACTCGACGCTCGCGTACGTCACCATCTGCACCCCGCTCCTCGCCGGACTGGTGTACGGCTGGCGCGGCGCGGCCCTGTTCGCCGTCCTGCAATCGCTGATCATCGCCGCCGCGTACGCCGTCAACGGTGAGGTGGAGGCGGGCTTCAACGCCCTGTTCCTGCCGGGCCTTTGTGTCATCGCGGGCGCGGTGGGCAGCACGCTGCGCAACCTGGTCCTGGGCTTCGGCATGGCGAGCCAGGCCCTCACCGAGGCCCGCGCGCGGCTCGCCGCGCACGACGCCGTCGAGGGGGAACGCGCCCGCCTGGCCCGGGAGATGCACGACTCGGTGGCCAAGACCCTGCACGGTCTGGCGATGGCGGCGGAGGGCCTCGCGAGCACGGTGGACCGTACGGACCCGCTCACGGTCCGCCGGCAGGCCGAACTGGTCGCCCGCGCGGCCCGGCGCGCTGCGGCGGAGTCACGGGAGCTGCTGGCGGACCTGAGAACGGACCCCGGGCCGTCGCGCCAACCGGCGGCGGCCGTCGACATCCTGGCCGAACTGCGCTTACAGACAACGCGTTTCGCGAGACGGCACGGCGTACGGACGACCTTCCACCGGCTGGGGGACGCGACCGTGCCGTTGCTCCCGCCGGCGGCCGCGCGGCACGCGCTGACGATCGCGTCGGAGGCGATGGACAACGCCCACCGCCACGCGAACCCCGCGGAGATCTCGGTCTCGGCCGGGCTGACGGGTGACGTCCTGCGGATCAGCGTGTACGACGACGGCCGGGGCCTCCCGCCGGACCTCTCCCTCAACTCCCTCGCCCGTACGGGCCACTTCGGCATGGTGGGCATGGTGGAGCGGGCCGCGTCGATCGGGGCCCGTATCCGCATCGGCCGGGGCGCGGCGGCCAACGGCACGGAGGTACGGCTGGAACTCCCGTCCGCCGCCCTGGGGACGACGGACACCGCACCGCCCGTGAGGGGGGACTAGGGATGCCGGCGGAGCACCAGCGAACGACCGGCCCGGCGGGGGAGCCGGAGCCGTCCCGCCCCCTGCGAATCGTGGTCGCGGACGACAACCCGGTGGTACGGGCGGGCCTGGCGGTCCTGCTGTCGGGACGCGACGACATAGAGGTGGTCGCGGAGGCCTCGGACGGCCGGGAGGCCTACGACCAGGCCGTACGCCACCGCCCCGACGTCATCCTGCTGGACGTACGGATGCCGGGCGTGGACGGCCTCGCCGCCCTGCCCCGCCTGGTGCCGCTGGCCCCCGTCCTGATGCTGACGTACAGCCGAGAGAACGAGATCGTGTACGAGGCGCTCAGGCGCGGCGCGGGCGGGTATCTCGTGCACGGTGAGTTCACGGCGGACCAACTGGTGCGGGCGGTGGGGGACATCACGGCGGGACGGGCACATTTCAGCCACTCGGCGGCGGGTGCGCTGCTGGCGAATGTTCGGCGATTCGCGCCACACTCTTTGCATACGCAATCGAATGTGGGACATTCTTCTGGGGGACGCCAGGTGTCACCCGCTGTTCTGTGCGCGGAGTTGAGCCGGCGGGAGGGGGAGATCATGGAGTTGATCGCGTCGGGAATGACCAATCAGCAAATCGCCGCGGCGTGCTTCATCAGCCAGAAGACGGTGAAGAATCACATCAACCGCATCTTCGCCAAGCTGGACGCGCGCAACCGCGGTGAGGCGATCGACCGGTGGCACGGGGTCGTGCCGGGAGGACCCGGAGAGGCCGGGGAGTCATGACCGGCGGCGTCCCGATCGGAACGAAGGCCCCCGTCACCCCTTGCTGGGCCCGGCGTTGGGCCCAAGGACCCATGGCGAGAGGGGCTGCCCCGGCGTACGTTTCTCATGTCACGCGTGAGACCGGCCGGGAGGAAGCCGGTAGCGCGCGCGACCCACACGAAGCGCACGAGCCGGCCGGCACTCGGCCGGCCGACACCGGAGGGGAACGCCATGTCGAACATCCCGCTGAAGGCCGCCACCGCGACAAAAAACTACGTCGGCACCTGGACGAACACGGCGATCACCGCGATGAAGCGGCGCGGCGACAAAGGCCAGGGAGCGGTGGAGTACGTCGGGGTGATCGTGCTGGTGGCGCTGATCATCGCGGCGCTGGTGGGGTCGGGCGTGGCCGGGACCATCGCCAACGGCCTCGCCAAGCAGGTGAACAACATCCTCGGCGGGTGATATCGCGGAGTTCCCGTGAGGCAGGGCAGGCGGCGCCCCTTTACATCATGATGGTGGCGAGCCTGCTCTTTCTCGCGCTCGCGTTCTTCGCGGTCGGGCAGGCCGGTGCCACGCGCAACGGCGCCCAGTCGGGTGCCGACGCCGCGGCATTGGCGGCGGCGCAGGAATCCAGGGATCTGTTCAAGGACGACCTCGTCAAGGATCTTCTGACACCGGGCTTTCTGGACGACGTGTTCAACGGAAATCCCATTGGATCGGCCGAAGGCTGCGCGGCCGCCGGTTACTTCGCCGGCCAGAACGGGTCGGATGTCAGCGGCTGTGCGGCGCTCACCGACGGGAGATGGGGATTCACCGTCGACGTCGTCACCCAGGAGCCGGTGGGAAACACCATCCTGCCCGGCACCGAGAACAAGCACGGCGAGGCGCGGGCCACCGCGGTCGTCGAGCCCCGGTGCAGCTTCGAGGCCGCCGGGGAGCAGGAGAATCCGCCTGGGGAACCGGGAGAGCCCGGAGAATCGGGAGAGCCCGGGGAGCCGGGAGAGGCCGGGGAGGACGACCCCGCCGACGACCCGCCGGCGTCGCCGGGTGACCTTCACTGCGAAGGCGCCATTCTGCACGTCGATCCGGAGCCTGACCTCCTACCGGACATGGCCGACCTGTTTACCGTCCGACTGGCCCAGGACTGACCGCGAGCGACGTTAGGAACGAGCACTCATGAGAATGTGGCATGGAGCGAAGGCGAGCAGGGTCGCGGGGACAACCCTGTCGGCCCTCGCCCTGATGGTGTCCCTCGCGGCGTGTGGCAGCGGGAGCGGAAGCGGCGACGACGGCGAGAAGGGGTCCGAGAGCAAGGCGGCGACCTCGGCGCCCGCCGAGGAGACGCCCACGCCGGAGAGCAGCGGCCCGACCGTGCCCGACACCAGCAAGACGTTGACCACTATCAATGGCACCAATGGCTTTCAGATCGTGATTCATACCGCGGACCGTGACGAAGGCGGATTCCTGACCGTCACCGGCACGATCAGGACCAGCAGTGGCAAGAGCGAGGTCGCCCCGGTCGAGTGGAACGGCCAGGAGCCGCAGGTCCAGCGGACGGGCCGCTCCCTGGCAGGGATGACGCTCGTGGACAAGGCGGAGAAGAAGCGTTACTACGTGCTGCGTGACACCGACGGATTCCCGCTGACCACCACCGGGATCGTGGCGGTCGAGCCCGGCGACGGGGTCGCGTTCTTCGCCCAGTTCCCCGCCCCGCCGGATTCGACGTCGCAGATGGACCTCCAGCTCCCGATGATGCCCACCGCGACGATTGCGATCTCCTGATGCGTGCCCCCCTGCCCCGCGCACGCAGCGGGCACGCTCCCACGCCGTACGCACGCACCCCCCGCCCCCTGACCGCCACCCTCGCCGCCGTCGTCCTCCTCGCCGGCATGCAGTTCACCCTCGCCGCCGGTGCGCGCGCCGATGACGGGCCGAGTGTTCCGCCGGGGACCGGGTCGACCTCGCCGCCGCCCGAGGTGGACGCCGGCGCCGACGGGCTCAGGTTGCGCGACGGGGCCACCCTCGCGCCCGCCAAGGTCCTCGACATCATCTCCATCGTCGAGACCGAGGGCGGCGAGGAACGCCGCGAGGACACCAACGAGAACGTCAAGTTCGCCCTCCAGGCGGAAGTCCTCTTCGGCAAGGACAGCGCCAGGCTGTCCCCCGCCGCCACCTCCCGTATCGCCGCCATCGCCGACGAGATCAAGCAGCAGGGCTCCACCAAGGTCCGCGTCTTCGGCTTCACGGACAACCTCGGTTCGTCCGCACACGGCGACGTGCTCTCCAAGCAGCGCGCCGAGGCGGTACACGGCGTCCTGGACACGGAGTTGGCCTCCGCCGGGATCACGTACGAGATCCGCGGCTACGGCGAGGACTACCCCATCGCGGACAACGGCACGGAAGAAGGCCGCAAGAAGAACCGCCGCGTGGAGGTGTCCTTCCCGCGCAACGACTGACCGGTGCCGACGCCGGTCCCGGCAGCCGTACCGGCGTCGACATCCGCACCTGCACCCGCACCGAACCCCGCCCGGGCCGCCAGCCCGGGCGGGGTTCCGCTATTCCGCCGTCCGCACCCCCACCCGCGTCCCCACCCGCAGCCCCCACCCCGCCATCGCCCCCGCCTCCGCCTCCAGCACGTGGCGGGCCCGCCACCGGGGCGGCGGCAGGCGGCCCGGCCTCAGCGTGTGGACGTCGAGGACCGTCAACTCCCGGTCCAGGTACGCCACATCGATCGCGAAGCGCATCCGGAAGGTGTGCACGCTGCCGCACGGCGTGATCAGCAGCGCGCCGTCGATCCCGTCCCGCCCCAGCAGCCCGCGCCGCCTCGCCCCGTACGACGCGGCGATCTCCAGACCGACCTCGACCCCGACCTCGACCCCGGCCTCCGCCCCGATCTCCGCCCCGGCCCCGACCGTCAACGTCCCTCTGCCATCACGCCAGTTCCCCATCCCCCGACCGTAGACCCGGGCCGCGTCCTACAGTCAGGGACGTGTACGCCACGCTGATCGCCGCCGCCGCCCTCTGGGGCGCCGCCACCGGGCTGCTCGTGCCGCGTGCCGCGTACCGGCTCTCGGTCGGGCCGGAGGACGCCTGGCGGGCCGACTGCCCGGCCGGGCACCCGATCACCGGTCCGGCCGGGGGCTGGCTCGGCGCACCCCGATGCGCCCGCTGCCACGCGACCGGCAGCGCCCCCTACGCCCCCTCCCTCCTCCTCCCCGCCCTCACCGCCCTCTCCTGCGCCGCCCTCGCCGCCGCCACCGGCCCCCGCCCCGCGCTCGCCGTCTGGCTCCTGCTCGCGCCCTTCGCCGCGCTCCTCGCCCGCGTGGACGGTGCCGTCCGCCGCCTCCCCGACGTCCTGACCCTCCCGCTGGCCGCCGCAACCGCCGCGCTGCTCGGGATCGTCGCGCTGCTCCCCGGCGCGGACGGCCCGGGCGGCGGCTCGTGGACGACCGCCGTCCTCGGCGGACTCGCCCTCGGCGCCTGCTACTTCGCCCTCTTCCTGATCAACCCGAACGGCCTCGGCTTCGGCGACGTCAAACTCGCCCTCGCCCTCGGGGCCGCCCTGGGCTGGTACGGCTGGGGCGTGCTCTTCGCCGGCGCGTTCGCCGGCTTCCTGATCTTCTCGCTGTACGGCTCCGCCCTGATGCTCCGCCGCCGGACGACCCGGGGCATCACGCTCCCCTTCGGCCCGTTCATGATCGCCGGAACGCTCCTCGGCCTGCTCGCCGCCGGGCTGACGACCCGCTAGCGGCCCACGGGCCGGTGAAATTCCGTGAAAGCCCGGACGGCCCGCGAAAACAGTCGCCAACTCGCCGCCCCGGTGCCACGATCTCCTCATGTCTGACACCGGTGCCCGTACCTTCGAAGAACTGATCGCGGAGGCCGAAGCCGCGTCCGTGGACGGCTGGGACTTCTCCTGGCTCGACGGCCGGGCCACCGAGGAACGCCCCGACTGGGGCTACGCCCGCCTGCTGGCCGACCGGCTGTCCGGCGCCACCGCCGCCCTCGACCTCCAGACCGGCGGCGGCGAGGTCCTGGCCGAGGCGCTCGCGGCCGGCCGCGCCAGGCCCTCGCTCACCGTCGCCACCGAGTCCTGGCCCCCCAACGTCGCCCGCGCCACCGCCCTGCTCCACCCCCTCGGCGTCGCCCTGGTCGCCGACCCGGACGAGCCCCCGCTGCCGTTCGCCGACGGCGCCTTCGACCTGGTGGTCAGCCGCCACCCCGTGCGGGCCTGGTGGGACGAGATCGCCCGGGTGCTGCGGCCCGGCGGCACGTACCTCTCCCAGGAGGTCGGCCCGGCCAGCGTCTTCGAACTCGTCGAGTACTTCCTCGGCCCGATGCCGCCCGAGATCCGCTCCGGCCGCGACCCCGAACGCGCGGCGAAGGAGGCCGAGGCCGCCGGACTCGACGTCGTGGATCTGCGTACGGCCGCCCTGCGCACCGAGTTCCGCGACATCGGCGCCGTCGTCTACTTCCTGCGCAAGGTGATCTGGATGGTCCCCGGCTTCACGGTCGGGCGGTACCGGGACCGGCTCCTGGAGCTGCACCGCCGTATCGCCGCCGACGGCCCCTTCGTGGCGACGACCACCCGCTTCCTCATCGAGGCCGTCAAGCCCGCGTAGGCGCGCCCCGCCCCCGTCCTGCCCCGGCCCGCGTCAAGTCCGTGCCGTCACCCCTTCGCTCCTGAGAGTGACGGGGAAGCGTGGCGACTTCTCGCCATTTCCCCGGGGCCGTACCGCGAAAAACCCCGGAATCCCGGGCCCCGCACGGGGTCGAACCGCTGCCCGCCCGCCAATCCGGACCCCTGGGGGCGTATCAGGGGGCGCACCAACCCTTACGAAGGGTTATGGTGGAACTCCCCCCCTCGGGCCGGTCCGTATCCCCCCCACGGACCGGCCCGTTTTTTCATGTCCCGACCCTCAGGACCCTCAGGATCATCCGTCGGGACCGTCGGTCAGGGCCCTCAGCCAGGACCGTCAGTTCCGCCCGGCCCAGATGTTCGTGCCCTCGGTGTCCACCGCGAAGGTGTCGATCTCCGCCAGCTCGTCCTCGGACAGCGGCGCGGCCGACAGCGCGGCCACGTTCTCGTCCAGCTGCTTCACGCTGGACGCGCCGATCAGCGCCGACGTCATCCGGGGGTCCCGCAGCACCCAGTTCAGCGCCAGCTGCGCCAGCGACTGACCGCGCCGCCCCGCGATGTCGTTCAGCCCGTTCAGGCGCCGGACGACCTCGTCCGACAGCAGGTGCGGGTCGAGCGACTTGCCCTGGGTCGCCCGCGACCCCTCCGGGATCCCCTTGAGGTACTTGTTCGTCAGCAGGCCCTGGGCCAGCGGGACGTACGCGATGCAGCCCATCCCCGCCTGCTCCAGGGTGTCGAGGAGCCCGTCGTCCTCGATCCAGCGATTTATCATCGAGTACGACGGCTGGTGGATGAGCGCCGGAACCCCCATCTCCTTGAGGATGCGGGCCGCCTCGGCGGTGTCCGCCGCCGTGTACGACGAGACGCCCACATACAGCGCCTTGCCCTGCTGCACGGCCGACGCCAGCGCGCCCATCGTCTCCTCGAGAGGAGTGTTCTTGTCCGGGCGGTGCGAGTAGAAGATGTCGACGTAGTCGACGCCCATCCGCGACAGGGACGCGTCGAGCGACGACAGCAGGTACTTACGGGAACCCCACTCGCCGTAAGGACCCGGGTGCATCAGATAGCCGGCCTTGGTCGAGAGGACCAGCTCGTCCCGGTAGGCCCTGAAGTCCTGCCCGAAGATCTTGCCGAAGTTCAGCTCGGCGGACCCGGGCGGCGGACCGTAGTTGTTCGCCAGGTCGAAGTGCGTGACGCCCAGGTCGAAGGCGCGGCGCAGGATGGCGCGCTGCGACTCGATCGCGTAGTCGTCACCGAAGTTGTGCCAGAGGCCGAGCGAGATCGCGGGCAGTTTGAGGCCGCTGCGACCGCTGCGCCGGTACTCCATGGAGTCGTACCGGTCGTCGGCTGCGGGGTAAGAAGGAAAATCAGTCACACATACTTCCTTATCACGGACTTGTGACAGAGCGGGTTGGGTGCCCGTGGTGCCCGCGCAGTACTGTGACGGCTTCGGGGTCCCTGGGCCGGCCCCAGGATCCCGTCAGAGGACTTAGTGGACGCGCCGGTCCCCACGGAATCGAGAGGTGGACTCAGTGAACCTGCGCGACCTGGTGTACAGGCTCTACGCACGCCGGGTGGAAGGCCGTCTCGACCACGACCAGGTGCCCAAGCACATCGGCGTCATCCTGGACGGCAACCGTCGCTGGGCCAAGGCGTCCGGCGGTACGGCCGAGCAAGGACACCAGGCGGGCGCCAGCAAGATCCTCGAACTGCTCGGCTGGTGCTCCGAGACCGACGTCCAGGTCGTCACCCTCTGGATGCTCTCCACGGACAACTTCGACCGCCCCGAGAACGAGCTGGGCCCCCTCCTCGGCATCATCGAGAACACCGTCCGCCAGCTGGCCGCCGACGGCCGGTGGCAGGTGCACCACGTGGGCACGCTCGACCTGCTGCCCGCCCGCACCCAGACCATTCTCAAGGAGGCCGAGCAGGCCACGCTCGGCAACAAGGGGATACTCGTCAACGTCGCCGTGGGCTACGGCGGCCGCCAGGAGATCGCGGACGCGGTCCGCTCCCTCCTCCTCGACCACGCGAGCAAGGGCACCTCCTTCGAGGAGCTCGCCGAGATCGTCGACACCGACCTCATCTCCTCGCACCTCTACACCCGCGGCCAGCCCGACCCGGATCTGGTCATCCGCACCAGCGGGGAACAGCGGCTTTCCGGCTTCATGCTCTGGCAGAGTGCCCATTCGGAGTACTACTTCTGCGAAGTCTTCTGGCCGGCCTTCCGCAAAGTCGACTTTCTCCGCGCCCTGCGCGACTACGCGGCCCGTCACCGCCGCTACGGAACCTGACCGGAACCTGACCGAGCCCTTGTTTCCCAAGGCCTCCGCGCCCTGACAGCGCCGCCGGGCCGGGCCCGTACCCCCCTCGGTCCGTGCCCACGTCACCCGAGGTTCACCCGCCGTCCGTCATATGCCATGGCATGGCTGAGCGCGTTCCAGGGAATACAGCTTCCAGGTCGACGTCCGAAAAGCCTTCCGGGAGCAGCTGCCGGGCGGATGTCGCATCTCAGCGGACGGCATGGGGCCGTCCGCCCGGGAGGCCCTTTGCACCAGGACGACCGTACGGTCAGACGTACGGGCGACGTGGAGGGCCGGAGCTCGGCCCGCGCACGGGGTCCGCAGCCCGGTCCACCCGCCCGCGACGCCGTCGCACCCCGACCTCATCCGAGGGGGTACGTCCTTCCGTGGTGACAAGCTCGAAGCGCCGCATGCCTGACCGGCGCACCTACGTTCTCGACACCAGCGTCCTGCTGGCCGATCCGAACGCCATGTCCCGCTTCGACGAGCACGAGGTTGTGCTGCCGATCGTGGTGATCACGGAGTTGGAGGCCAAGAGGCACCATCCGGAGCTGGGGTATTTCGCCCGGCAGGCCCTGCGCCTGCTGGACGACTTCCGCATCCGGTTCGGCCGCCTCGACGCCCCCATCCCGCTGGGCGATCTGGGCGGCAGCCTCCGTGTCGAGCTCAACCACTCTGATCCCGGCATTCTGCCCGCCGGCTTCCGATTGGGGGACAACGACTCACGGATTCTCGCGGTCGCGCGAAATCTCCAGGCCGAGGGGTACGACGTCACGGTCGTCTCCAAGGACCTGCCGTTGCGCATCAAGGCGTCGTCGGTCGGACTCCTCGCCGAGGAGTACCGCGCCGAGCTCGCCATCACCGATTCGGGCTGGACGGGGATGAGCGAGCTGACCCTCGCCGCCGACCAGATCGATCTCCTCTATTCGGAGGAGTCGGTCTTCGTGCCCGAGGCGGGCGACCTGCCGGTGCACACCGGGCTGGTCCTCCAGTCCGACCGCGGCAAGGCGCTCGGGCGGGTCACCCCGGAGGGGAACGTACGGCTCGTCCGCGGCGACCGGGAGGCCTTCGGGATCCACGGCCGCAGCGCCGAGCAGCGCATCGCCCTCGACCTCCTCCTCGACCCGGACATCGGCATCGTGTCGATGGGCGGCCGGGCCGGCACCGGCAAGTCGGCGCTGGCCCTCTGCGCGGGCCTGGAGGCGGTCCTGGAGCGCAGGCAGCACCAGAAGGTGATGGTCTTCCGGCCGCTGTACGCGGTCGGCGGCCAGGAGCTGGGCTATCTGCCGGGCTCCGAGGCCGAGAAGATGAGCCCCTGGGCACAGGCGGTCTTCGACACGCTCTCCGCGGTCGCCGGCCGTGACGTGATCGAGGAGGTGCTGGGGCGCGGCATGCTCGAAGTGCTGCCGCTCACGCACATCCGCGGCCGGTCCCTGCACGACGCGTTCGTCATCGTCGACGAGGCCCAGTCCCTGGAGCGGAACGTCCTGCTGACGGTCCTCTCCCGGATCGGGGCCAACTCGCGGGTGGTGCTCACGCACGACGTCGCGCAGCGCGACAACCTGAGGGTGGGGCGGTACGACGGCATCGTGGCGGTCGTCGAGAAGCTCAAGGGCCATCCGCTCTTCGCGCACGTCACCCTCACCCGCTCCGAGCGTTCGGAGATCGCCGCGCTCGTGACCGAAATGCTGGAGGACGGCCAGATCTGAGTACGTATCATCCCCGTGGGCGCCGCCCGGCGAAGCCGAAGAGCTTAGCCGGGCGGCGTCGTGCCGCGCGCCCTTCTCCTCGAAACTCCTGCGGCAAACGGGGTGTGAGCTATCCCACGCAACGATTAATTGCCTCGCGGCGTCGGCTTCCGGCAGAGTCTTGCTTCCGTCAGGCCCCCGCATGCGGCACACCCGCACCTCCAGAGGTGCAGTTCCACACAACTCCACACTTGCCGCCGCATGCCGCCCGAGCACCAAGTGGTGATCCCCGAGCGGGGATCGCCCGTCGGGCCCGAGTCTCCCGTGACCCAGTAGTGCGGAGTCCAGTGCCAGGGGCACGATCGCGTCCGCGAGGTCACCTATGCGGGCGATGCTGGAAGGACACCGTGTGAGCCGGATCTCGGTCCGGGGGTTCGCCGTGGCTTCTGCCACCGCGGTCACCACCGTCGGCGCAGTCGTGGGGGTCGCCTCGGGCGCCACCGCGCAGGTTTCGGACGACAACTTCGAGGCCACCGCAGCCGACACGACGCTCCTCGCAGACATCCCCGCGGGCCAGCAGGCGCAGGTCCAGACCGCGTCGCTGACCCAGCAGGCGGAGGCACAGGCCTCCGCCGCCGACACGGCCGCGCAGAAGTCCGCCGAGGAAAGCGCCCGTCTCCAGGCCGCCAAGGACGCGAAGGCCAAGAAGCAGGCCGCCGAGGACAAGATCGCCGAGGCCAAGAAGGCCAAGGAAGCCGCTGAGGAGAAGGCCAAGCAGGAGAAGGCGGCCAAGGAGTCCGCCGGCTCCATCGGGTCGTTCTCCGCCGCCGTGCAGAGCTCGTACACCGTCGCCGAGGTCCAGGCGATCGCCCGGCAGATCGTGCCGGCCGACCAGTACCAGTGCTTCAGCAACATCGTGAACCACGAGTCGACCTGGAACTACCGGGCCCAGAACCCCTCCTCGGGTGCCTACGGCCTCGTCCAGGCCCTGCCGGCCTCCAAGATGGCCTCGGCCGGCGCCGACTGGCAGACCAACCCCGCCACCCAGATCAAGTGGGGTCTGGGATACATGAACGAGCGCTACCAGAGCCCCTGCGGCGCTTGGTCGTTCTGGCAGGCGAACAACTACTACTGAGTCCCTGACCAAGGGAATCTCGTTCGGCCGTGGGCCGTGCCACCGGATCGGCGGCACGGCCCACAGCCGTCTTCCGTCTTCCGGGTGCCGCGGAAGGGAGAGGCCTCATCGGATGTGGCGCCCTCCCCCTCCAGGAAGGACCGTCCGTGGAACGTCCCGATGAGGTCTCGCACACCTTGGACGAACTCGACCGGTGGTTGCGGGAGCACGCGCCGGGCGACTACGGCCAGCTGTTGCCGCCGGCGGATCCGGACGCGATCGCCGAACTGGCCGCGGGGCGGGTTCGCGCGCACGACGACGTACTGGCGTGGTTGTCCCGGCACGACGGTTCGCAGCGCGATCCGCGCCTGGCGGCGGGCGCGTTCATCCCCAGGGACTTCCCGCTCCTCGGCGCGGTCGGCATGACTCTGGGCCTGGCGGACATGGCGGAGGCCGTGGAGCAGGCCGTGGAGGACGGGGACGAGGAGTTCGTCGTCGGGGTGGAGGCGCACACCCACTGGCTGCCGGTGGCGAGGAACCATACGGGCGGTCTCCTGGTGGTCGACCACCGGCCGGGGGAGGGGTACGGGGCTGTCCTGGAGGTGGACCCGTCGGTCGGGGTGAACGCGGTACGGCGCTGGGACAGCCCGCGGCAGATGTTCACCTCCGTCCTGGCCGCGCTCCGGGACGGTTCGCCGGTCACGTCCGGCAGCGGGGTGTCGGCGGTACCGCTCATCGAGGAGCCGAACGAAGGTCTTCCGCACGTGCGCTGGGAGCCCCGCTACCGGGGTCCGGACACCCCCTAGGCGCGGGGGCGGCCGGACCCCGGCGTATGCCGGTGCGTCGCCTAGGACGTACGGATGGTGCAGACGTCGGTCAGGGTGCAGCCCTCGACGTCCGGGACCTCCATGTAGAAGCCGTCGTTGTCGGCGACCCGCGCCTTCGTGTAGAAGCCGGCGAGCCCGGGCCCGCGCCCGGCGTCACCGTTCTGCTTGGAGACCATGGTCGCCCGCCCGCACGGCTCACCCCAGGTCGGTGGGTCGTACTGGTCGTCGTCGAACAGCCGCCAGCTCTTGTCCGGCTGCTGCTTGGCGTAGAGCTGCGCGCAGACACCGCCGTTCGTGGCGGGGAGCCACTGGCCGCCGCTCTCGCGGGTGGCGGCGAACGGGAATTCGTCGCATTGGACTCCGCCCGCGTCGCCGGTCGCCTCGGGATGTGGCACGAACCCTCCCACCCCGGTCCTGCGGCAGATGGTGTCCCGGTTGTGGTCCTGTGCCGCCTTGCTGGCCAGGCGGTGCATGGGCGTCTGCCGGCTCTCGCTTCCCGGGTGGGACGCCAGTTCCTCCCGCATGAGCCAGTAGTAGGTGGCCGCCGCCGGGTAGCGCTTGGTGTTCGTCTGCCATACGGGGATGTGCTTGGGGAACACGCAGCCGGTGGAGTTGGCCACGTTGACCCCGTTGTCGCACCGCACCTGATCGAAGAAGACCCAGCTGGGTTCCTTGGTCTTCACCGCTCCGGCCGCGGCCGGCCCCGCCGCGGTGAATCCGAGGAACGAACCGTGGTCGAACTCCTCGGTGGTCCCCGGAGTCGAGGCATTCCAGGTGAAGGTGCGGGTCGTCGAACTCCAATGCGAGTCGATCACCGGCTCCCACACCTGCGAACCGGACCACGTTCCGTAGGTGTTGTCACAGTTGGGCGTGCAGGTGGCATCCCAGTAGTCCAGGGTGACCGGCCCGAGGTCGGCGTCGATCGAGAGCGCGCTGACCGAGAGCTTCTCGCGGAAGGACGCCTTGTTCTCCAGCAGGATCTCCTCCCGGACCATGAACACGGCGGTGCCGACGGTCTTGCCGTCGTGGGTCCAACGGATCAGCACGGCCAGTTTGTGGCAGCCCTGCCGTCGCGTGATGGTGTATCCCGAGACGTCGGGGTCGTCGCACCAGGGGACCAGCGGTGTGTCGGCGGCTGCCGCGCGGTCGAGCGAGCGTTGTTGTTCCTGGCTCGCGTACTGGTCGATGTCCGGGTCCAGGGTGATGCACTGGCGGGTGCCGGGCCGGTCGGTGTCCCGGCAGGTCTCGTCCGGCAGGGCCCTCAGGGCCGACGTGGGTGTGACGCCGTCCGGGGAAGGCTGCTTCTGGCGGTCCGTGTCCTCCCACTCCGGGTCGGGGGCGTTCTCGTCCGCCTCCGGGATCACGAACTGGGGCATGGTGCTCCAGTTGCCCGGTTCAAAGGCGACGGCGTCGAAGGCGACGTCCTGGTCGCCGGTGCCGTCCGTCGTCGTGGTGGTGAGCTGGACCTCGGGGGTGATGCCCTTGGTGCGGTAGGCCCCGATGTTCACCCATCGATTGCTGTCGCCGGGCTGGGACACGGTCTTGGTCGACCAGCCGTTACGGGTCTTGATCCGGTACTCGGCCTTGGTGGTCTGGGCGCCGTGGTCGGGGAGATGAACCCAGACACGGGCGTCCTTGTCGAGGGACCTGTTGAGTTTCCAGGTGCCGGTGATCTTGAGGCGGTTGCCCTTGGCGTCGTCGGTACGGGTGTGGCCGAACCAGAAGTGGCCGCCGAAGCCGGCACCGAGCTGGTGGAGGTCGACCTTGGAGGGATAGACGCTCTCGGTGCCGTTGTTGCCGAAGTCGAAGGTGAAGGCGCCGTTGTTGGTCCAGCCGCTGTTGTCGCAGCCTGGTCGGTGGACCGCCGTGCCCTGGGGCACGTCGTCGACTATGAGCGCGCCCGAGGGCAGGCCGGCCGTGGTGCACCGCGGCGGGTAGGCGGTGCCGTCGGGTTCCTCACCCATGCTGGTGGAGAAGCGCAGGAATTCGTAGCCACAGGTGTCGACGCAGTCGGTCTTCCAGGTGACGGGCTTGTGCCACCAGCACATGAAGTCCTCGCGCCCGCAGGGGCCCGTGGAGCCGTTGTCGTTGGAGGCGGCATCGGAGATGCGGCCGGGGAAGCAGTCGTTGGACGTCGGTTCGCAGAACGCGTCCTCGGGTGCCTTGAGCTGGGCACGGTTGTAGAGAGCGCTGCCCTTGGTCGAGACGGACGCGTTGGTGCCGTTCCAGGTGGCGGGCCGGAACGCGGGGACCATGACACCGGGAGACTCCAGGAAGGACGGTGGGTGGGCCGCGAAGCCGAGCACCTTCTCCTGGTAGGGCCAGTTCTGGGGGTGGGCGGCGGCGCTGGCGTCCTCGCCGCCGGCGGCGTTCTCCATGAACGGCAGGCGCCCGGCGTCCCATTCGGGGTTGGCGGGGTTGTTGGCCCAGCCCAGACCCCAGGGGGCGCCGTTGCCCTCGTCGGGGTGGAAGCCCGAGTTGTACGCCCACAGGGCGAAGTACCAGTTCTCCGGGCGACCGCTGGTGCCGTGGTTGGCGATCATGCCGGCGTCGCGGGTCTCGTTCCACTTGGAGATGAGGATCTCCAGGCCCGCGGCGATGTTCGCGGTGTAGTCGAGGGCGGCGGCGCGCTGCTTCTGGTAGTCCCAGGCGGCTCCACCGTGGCCGTCCTCCCGGCCGGCCATCCGCATGTGGTCGGTGACCTGGGTGATGCCGTAACCGCAGTCGGCCTCCGCGAAGTCGACGTCCCAGTCGTTCGCGCTCTCGCCGTCGTAGAGGTCGATGCCGTAGTAGTTGCCGATCAGCGGGTTGGCGGTGACGCCGGGCACGGCCTCGCGGCCGGCCTGCCACATGTTCGACTCCTGGGTGGTGACGCCGAGCATGACCTGGGCCATGGCCCGGCCGCCGCCGGACACGACGGGGTTGAGGAAGAGGCTCTGCGGCGAGTAGGCCGGCATGCCGAGGTTCTTCCAGTTGGCGGGCCGGGATACGTGGGTGTTGAGGTAGCCCTGGATCGCCTGGTCGACGGCCCACTCCACCTGGCGGGGCTTGGGCTGCATCGCCTGGTTGGCGGGGTCGTTGCGCGGCACCGAGCAGGTCCGCTCGTCCTCGACCGGGTCGTTCGGCGAACTGGCGAACGTCGAGACCGCGGCGGTCTTCTTCGCGCCCGTGGTCTTCTTTGCTCCCGTGGTCTTCATCGCGCCGCCGGCGCGCAGGCCCGGAGAGAGGGCGCGTCCGTCGGCGGAGTGGCGCGAGGAGACCTTCGCCGTGACGGCGCGCAGCGTGCGGGTGGTGCCGGAGCGGCGCAGAGTCACGTCGAGGTCGACGGGGCGTGCGGTCTCGCTTTCGGCGGGCTGCAACAAGGTGCCCTTGCCGTCGGCCCATCGCTGTCGGGAAACCAGCGCGGTGCCGTGCGTGGACACCCGGCTCTCCTTGCCGGCCTCGGGCAGCAACCCGACGCCGGCCGGTGTCGCGGTGCGGGCCGTGCGGGCCGGGCCGGTGACGTACACGGTGGAGAGGCTGCGGGTCACGCCGAGGGTGGTGAGCGGGCCGGACGCAACGGCCACCGGCGAGGCCTTCGCCGCGTCAGGGCGGGTCAGGGCGGGGGTGGTGAGGTGTCTGGCGGTGGCGGTGGCGCCGCGGTGGTCGAGATAGAGCAGGCCGCCGCGTGCGTCCGGCGTGAGCCGGAAGGGCACTCCGTCGGTACGGGTGACCGTCTTGGCGCGGCCCTTGGCGTCGAGGCGTACGACCTGAGCACCGCGGGCGGCCAGCGTGGTGCCGTCCGGGCCGGGCACCGCCGAGGTGACCTGCCCCTTCACGGTGACGGGTGTGTCGGTGCGACCGGTTCGGGCGTCCAGACGCAGGAGCCGGGTGCCCGGCCGCTCGTCGGTGCCGGACTGGGTGAGCACGGCGGTGTCGTCGCTGCCGCAGCCGGGGTTGTAGTAGGAGAGCGAGGTCAGCACGGGCAGTTTGCGTACCGCGCCGGAGGCCAGGTTCACCACCGCGGTGAAGCCGCCGCGGGCCATCAGCTCGGGCTTGTTGGTGAAGGTGCGCGGGGCGTACACGACGACGGCGTACCGGCCGGTGCCGGTCGTACAGGCGTTGCCGATCCAGGAGTCGGCGTCGAAACCGGGCTCGGCGAGTGTGGCGACGGCCTTCCACGCGTAGCCGGACGCGCCGGTCGCGGTCAGCAGGTGGAAGCCGTCGGCGTCCCCGCTGGTCGTCCAGGCGACGTCCGGCGAGGACGCCCAGTTTTCACCCAGCAGGTCGGCGCGCTCACCCGGCGGGATGGACGAAGGGTGGGCGGACGGCTTGGGGGCCGGCGTACCGGCGGGGGCGGCGCCCGCGGACGGGACGGTTGAGGAGAGGACCCCGCCCAGCATCACGGCGGCGGTCAGGGCCGCCCATGACGCCCGGGGTCTGAGAATTCGACGGAATGGAGATTTCTGTTGACGCACCTGTGTCCCTGAGGAAGTAGGTTCCGCATCTTGCGGCGATTTTCCGGGTTACGTGTCGATCCGTGCCGCCTGCTGGAAGGTGCCCGATTTATTCATGGCGGCCGTGCGCGGGCTTTCAGGACGGTAGGCGCTCCGCGGACAGCGAGCCAGATCTTTTTGATCCGGGGCCCGCGATTGAGGCAGCGATTAGGACATGGTGCAACGAGGGGAATTTCCGGTCTTGTCCCGGATTCATCCCCGGGGGTCGATCAAGGCAGGGGCGACAATCTCCGAAGTGGCAGAAGTGTGAATGTCCGGCAGGGCCACGAATCCCTGAACCGCATTCGCGGGACCCTCCACCGCGAAGACAATTCCAAAGGTCCGCGTCCGCTCCGGCCTCCGTGTCCTCGAAGCGCTGTGAGGCGTTGTCATGGGAACCCGCCACCCCACCGGCACCTCTGAGTCCGACCCCCAGCGTGTACGGTCGGAACGAGTCGGCCCCGGAAGGGAACGCGTGGGCGGGCGGGACGGGGGAAGAGGACAGATCATGTCAAGAGTGCCGGGGTGGCTGGGGCGGGTAGGTGCGGGGCTGACCCAGATGGGGGAGCGCCTGGACCGGCGCAAGGCCGAGGTGCGGGCGGAGGCGGAGGACGACCTCACCGCCGACCTGCCCGCGTCCGCGCCGCTGCCCGCGCCCGCGCGGGAGAGCGTCCCGCCGCCGCCCGCGTACGCCCCCGCCGTGGCCGCCAGGCCCGACCCCGTCGCCGCCATACCGTGGGGGATCCGCGTCGCCGGTGAGGCCGCCTGGCGGCTGCTGGTGCTGGCGGGGACCCTCTGGGTGCTCATGCGGGTCATCAGCGCCGTCCAGCTGGTGGTCCTGGCCTTCGCCGCCGCCCTGCTGATCACGGCCCTGCTCCAGCCGACGGTCGCCTGGCTCAAGCGCTTCGGCGTACCGCGCGGCGTCGCGACCGCCCTCACCGCGATCGCCGGGTTCGTCCTGATGGGACTCATCGGCTGGTTCGTGGTGTGGCAGGTCCTGGAGAACCTCGACGACCTCTCCAACCGGGTCACGGACGGCATCGACGAGCTCAAGCGCTGGCTGCTCAACAGCCCGTTCCATGTCACCGAGAAGCAGATCAACGACATAGCGAACAACCTGAGCGACGCCGTCGGCACGAACACCGAGGAGATCACCTCCGCCGGCCTCCAGGGCGTGACCGTGATGGTCGAGTTCCTGACCGGCGCGCTGCTCGCCATGTTCTCGACCCTCTTCCTGCTGTACGACGGCAAGCGCATCTGGCGCTGGACGCTGAAGCTGGTCCCGGCGCAGGCGCGCGAAGGTGTCGCGGGGGCCGGGCCGCGCGCCTGGCACACCCTGACCGCCTATGTGCGCGGCACGGTCCTGGTGGCCCTGATCGACGCGGGCTTCATCGGACTCGGCCTCTACTTCCTCGACGTCCCGCTGGCCGTGCCGCTGGCGGTCTTCATCTTCCTCGGCGCGTTCATCCCGCTGGTCGGCGCGGTGATCTCGGGCGCCCTGGCCGTGGTGGTCGCGCTGGTCACCGACGGGGTGTTCACGGCGCTGATGGTCCTGGTCGTGGTCCTCGCCGTGCAGCAGATCGAGGGGCACATCCTCCAGCCCTTCATCCTGGGCCGGGCGGTACGGGTGCACCCGCTCGCCGTGGTCCTGTCGGTCGCCGCGGGCGGGCTGGTCGCGGGGATCGGGGGAGCGGTGGTGGCGGTGCCGCTGGTGGCGGTGACCAACACGGTGGTCGGCTACCTCCGCTCGTACAGCCAGGAGCAGGCGCTGCGGCAGGCCGCCGCGGCCGAGTCGGAGCAGGAGCCGATGCCTCGTCCCACGTCCGGGCCCGGAGAGCCGAAGGTCCTGCCGGGGCCGTCGTCCGAGGCGTCGCTCCCCGCCGAGCCCGAGGCGTCGGCCCACCCGGAGTGACCTCCGAACCGGCCGGCACCGGGGCGGCGCCCGCCCGGAGGGCGGTCCGGCTCCGCCACTGGCCGGGCGGAGCCGGACAGCCGTCCCGCGTCAGTTACACGGAGTCGCGCCGCGCACCGCGTTGATGATGTAGGAGGAGGACGAGGAACTGCTCTTCATCAGAGCCGTGATGTTGCCGCACATGGCGTTCGTGAGGTGCACCGGGCCCGCGTAGCTGCTGAAGGTTCCCTCGTCCTGGGCGCAGGTGCCCCCAATGGTGCTGGGACATATCTTGAGCTTCATGTATTTCGCGCTGGTGGTGTTGTTCTCGAAGACGGCACAGGCGTCCCACCTGCTACCGGTCAGCTTGGTGTAACTGAAGAGAGTTCCCGAGCGGCTGGCGTCGGGAAGCCTTTCCGCGAAGTTCAACTCGTAGCCCGCTCCGCACTCGACCGCGGCAGCAGCCGCTTCCTTGGGATTCACTGCCACGATGGCGCGTGTTTCGGCGCTCGCGCCGGCCGCGAAGGTCACGGCCGCCGGTGTTCTTTCCACCGCGACGGCCTGGGGCGAAGCTAATCCCAGGATTCCCGCAATTGCCGCCGCGGTCGCGAACGCCGAACTCGTAAAGGTTGCACCGGATGCGATCATTGGGCCTCCATCAGTTGTTCCAGTCTCTGACGAAGAGTGACCCTAGGGGGTCTCCGCGTAACCGTCACCCGGTTTTCGGGACGCCTAAAGCGAATTAGTGAAACTGGATACACCGACGAAGCTGAGGGTGACGGGGCGGTCGGCGGGGGTGTGCGACATTAACGGCCAAAGGCACATCTTTCCCAGCCGGATGCGTCACGTGGTGTATTCGGTTGGTCGACAGTGAGTTAGATCACGATTGAAGATTGAAGGGAGATGCGGCTCTCGACGGGCCGCCGGTCCCTCCGGGCGCGGAGGAGCCCGACGCGGATCCACGCGTCGGGCTCCTCCGCGCTACGCGTCACTCCCCCTCGGTCAGCACCGCCTCCGCGTCCAGCGTCGTGCCCACCGCCTGGAGCACCGAGGCGATCCGGAACGCCTCCTGGACCGTCTCGCGGTCCACGCCCGCCTTGCGGAGCGCCTCCTCGTGCGAGTCGAGGCACTGGCCGCAGCCGTTGACGGCGGAGACCGCCAGCGACCAGAACTCGTAGTCGGCGCCGTCCACGCCGTGGTTGCCGAGGACGTTCATCCGCAGGCCGGCCCGGAGCACGCCGTACCCGGGGTCCGACATCAGGTGCCGGGTCCGGTAGAAGACGTTGTTCATCGACATGATCGCGGCGGCCGACTTCGCGGCGGTGTACGCCTCCGGGGAGAGCCTGGCCCTCGCCTCGGGCGCCAGCGCGCGCAGGACGCGGGGCGAGCGGGAGGCGATGGCGCAGGCCAGTACCGTGCCCCAGAGCCGCTGTTCGGGCAGCTCGCTGTTGCCGATGACCGAACCGAGGTTCAGCCGCAGGTCCCTGGCGTAGTCCGGCAGGGCGGACTTCAGTTCGTCGAGTGACACGGTGGATCACTCTCCCGAGAGGAGCGCGGTGGCGTCGAGGGTCCGGTCGCCCTTGTTCCAGTTGCACGGGCACAGTTCGTCGGTCTGGAGGGCGTCGAGCACCCGCAGCACCTCCTTGGGGTTACGGCCCACGGAGCCGGCCGTCACCATGCTGAACTGGATCTCGTCGGACGGGTCCACGACGAACACCGCGCGCCGCGCGAAGCCGTCCTCGTCCTCGATGCCCAGGTCGCGCATCAGCTCGTGCCGGGAGTCGGCCAGCATGGGGAACGGCAGGTCCCGCAGGTCCGGGTGGTCCTTGCGCCAGGCGTGGTGGACGTACTCGGAGTCGCCCGAGAAGCCGAGCACCCGCGCGTCCCGGTCGGCGAACTCGCCGGCCAGCCGGCCGAAGGCGGCGATCTCGGTCGGGCACACGAAGGTGAAGTCCTTGGGCCAGGCGAAGAAGATCTTCCACTTGCCCTCGTACGTCTTGTGGTTGATCTCCTCGAACTCCGCGCCCTTCTCCAGGGAGACACAGGCGGTCAGTTCGAACGACGGGAACGTGTCACCAACAGTGAGCACACGCACTCCTTGTGGGGGGTGGAAGTCCCCTTTCGGGGGCTTGCGGCGCATTCGGCGGGGTCGCGACGCGTCACTGATGGTGGCACAGCGGACACAAGGACGGAAACGCTCCACAACCTTCCGTAACCCTCATGAGTCGGTTTCAGTGGGACGGGTGCTGATTCTCACGTCCCAAAAGAACGGATCACCCGTCCTTTGTCACAGGGTCGGATGTTAGCTTTCTGAGCTGATTCCGGTAAAAGCCGGTGAAACGACAAGATCAACGACAAGAACAACAACAAGGTCGACGACGGATCTGGGAGCGGAGCGACACAGCGATGGGCCGTGCTGACGAGAGACGGGCCCGGCACCGGGGAACCCGCCGGGCACCCAAGCCCAGGAGGAGCGGCATACGCCGGCTCTTCACATGGAAGAAGATGCTCGGCACGTTCTTCGGCCTGTGCCTGCTCGTCATGGGCGCGTTCGTCGTGCTGTACCTGACCGTGTCCGTGCCGGACGCCAACGCGCAGGCCAAGATGCAGAGCAACGTCTACAAGTACAGCGACGGCACGGTCCTGGCCCGTACCGGCGAGGTCAACCGGGAGATCGTCGGCCTGGAGGAGATCCCGCAGCCCGTCCAGCGGACCTTCGTCGCCGCCGAGAACAAGTCCTTCTACCAGGACGCGGGCGTCGACATCAAAGGCACCGCCCGCGGCGTCCTCAACACGCTGTCGGGGAAGGGCAAACAGGGTGGTTCGACCATCACCCAGCAGTACGTCAAGAACTACTACCTGACCCAGGACCAGACGGTCTCGCGGAAGCTCAAGGAACTGGTCATCTCCCTGAAGGTGGACCGGAAGCTGAGCAAGAACGAGATCCTCGCCGGCTACATCAACACCAGCTACTACGGGCGTACGGCGTACGGGATCCAGGCTGCCGCGCAGGCGTACTACGGCGTCGACGCCGCCAAGCTGAACGTCGCACAGGGCGCGTACCTCGCGGCGCTGCTCCAGGCCCCCAGCCAGTACGACTGGGCCGAGGCCACGCCCCTCGGCAAGAAGCTGGTGACGGCCCGCTGGAACTACGTCCTCGACAACATGGTCGAGCAGCACTGGCTGGACGCCTCCGTGCGCGCGGGCCTGAAGTTCCCCGTACCGCACGAGCCCAAGGTCGCGCCCGGCATGGAGGGCCAGACGGGTTATCTGGTCAAGGCCGCCGACGAGGAACTGGTCCGCCAGGGCGTCGACAAGGAGCAGATCGACGCGGGCGGCTGGACGATCACGCTCAACATCGACCGGAAGAAGCAGCGGGAGCTGGTCAAGTCGGTCGACGAGCAGCTGGAGGACAAGATCGACCGCAAGAAGAACAAGACCGACGCCACCGTCCAGGCGGGCGCCACCTCCGTCGACCCGAAGACCGGCAAGGTGCTCGCGCTCTACGGCGGGGTGGGCGCCACCGAGCACTGGCTGTCCAACGCCACCCGCCAGGACTACCAGCCGGCCTCGACGTTCAAGCCGGTCGTGCTCGCCTCCGCGCTGGAGAACGGCGCGCGGACGCAGGACGGCAAGAAGATCGACATCGGGACGGTGTACGACGGCACCAGCAAGCGCCCGGTCAAGGGCAGCGACACGCCATTCGCCCCGGAGAACGAGGACGACCACAGTTACGGGCCCGTCGACGTCCAGAAGGCGATGAGCGACTCCATCAACTCCGTCTTCGCGCAGATGGTCGTGGACGTCGGCCCCGCCAAGGTCAAGCAGACCGCGCTCGACCTCGGGATGACGGACGTCGCGGACAGCTTCCCCGAGCGCCCCGCCATCTCACTGGGCACGATGGACGCCTCCACCTGGGACATGGCGGGGGTGTACGCGACCCTCGACAACCACGGCAGGAAGGTCACGCCGACGATCCTGGAGTCGGCCGAGCACAAGAACAAGCTGGTCGACCTCCCGGACCCGATCGGCAAGCAGGTGATCGACCGGGAGACCGCGGACACCGTGACCCACGTCCTCCAGGGCGTGGTCGCCAACGGCTCGGGCAGCGCGGCCAGGACCGACGCGTACCAGGCGGCGGGCAAGACCGGCACCTCGGAGAACAACAAGTCCGCGTGGTTCGTCGCGTACACCCCGCAGCTCACCACCGCGGTGGCGCTGTTCGGCGAGGCGCCCAAGGGCGGCACCCAGGTCAGCCTGACCGGTACGGCCAACTCGGGCCGCGCCAACGGCGGTGGGTTCCCCGCCCGCATCTGGGCGGACTACACGCTGGCCGCGCTGAACGGCGGCTCGGACGCGACGTTCGACCTGGACTACCGGAAGCCGGTACGGGAGAAGCCGACGCCGACCCCGACACCCACCCGGTCCACCCCCAGCCCGAGCACGACCAGCCCGTCGCCCAGCCGGTCCACCGAGACGCCGGAACCGCCGACGGACACCCCGAGCGCTCCGCCCACCCCGAGCGAGAGCCCGTCGGAGTCGGCCACCCAGTCCCCGCCGGTCACGGCGCCCGTCACCCCGCCGGACGAGACGCTCGAACCGTTCGAGCCGTTCGGTCCGCCGGGCACCTCGCGCGGCGGCCAGGGCCGCACGCCCTGACGCACGGGTGCGGGGCGGGCCGTGAAGGCCCGCCCCGCACCCGTCGAATCGCGCGACCCGTCAGCCGCCGTTGACCTGGTGGGCGATCCGGTCGCCCACGTTCTTGTCGATGTTGCGCCAGTACTGGAGCGCCCGGTCCAGGACCGGCCGGGACACGCCCTGCGCCAGGTGCCCGGACACGTTCGCCACCAGCCGGTCGCGCTGCGCGTCGTCCAGCACCTGACGGACCTGGGTGCCCGCCTGGCCCCAGTCGTCGTCCTCGCTGTGCAGCTTGTACGCCTCGCGCACCATGTCACCCGCCGCAGCCCAGCCCGCCGGGCCGCCGAACTGTGCCGGGTCGGCCGCGGGGCCGCCGTACGAGTTCGGCGCGTACGGCATGGCCGCGTCCGACGCCTCGTACCGCATCGGGCCGTCCTTGGAGTACGAGTGCACCGGCGCGTGCGACCGGTTGGGCGGCAGCTGCGTGTAGTTCGGGCCGATCCGGTACCGGTGCGTGTCCGGGTACGAGAAGAGCCGGCCGAGCAGCATCTTGTCCGGGGACGGGCCGATGCCCGGCACCAGGTTCGACGGTTCAAACGCGGCCTGCTCGATGTGGACGAAGAAATTGTCCGGGTTCCTGTCGAGCGTCATCCGGCCGACGTCGATCAGCGGGTAGTCGCCGTGCGGCCACACCTTGGTCAGGTCGAACGGGTTGAACCGGTAGTCCGCCGCGTCGTCGAACGGCATGATCTGGACCTTGAGGGTCCAGGTCGGCGCGTCGCCCGACTCGATCGACTCGTACAGGTCGCGGCGGTGGTGGTCGGCGTCCGAGCCGGCCATCTGGTCCGCGTCGGCCTGGGACAGGTAGTCGATGCCCTGGTCGGTCTTGAAGTGGTACTTCACCCAGAAGCGCTCGCCCGCGCCGTTGATCCACATGTACGTGTGCGAGCTGTACCCGTTCATGTGGCGGAACGACTTGGGGATGCCCCGGTCGCCCATCAGCCAGGTCACCATGTGGGCCGACTCGGGGGACAGGGTCCAGAAGTCCCACTGCATGTCGTTGTTGCGCAGCCCGGTGGCCGGGTGGCGCTTCTGCGAGTGGATGAAGTCCTGGAACTTGATGGGGTCACGGACGAAGAAGACCGGCGTGTTGTTGCCGACCATGTCGTAGTTGCCGTGCTCCGTGTAGAACTTCAGTGCGAAGCCGCGCGGGTCGCGCCAGGTGTCGGGCGAACCCAGTTCACCGGCGACCGTCGAGAAGCGGGCGAGCATCTCCGTCCGCTTCCCCGGCTGGAACAGGTCCGCCTTGGTGAACTGGCTGACGTCGTTCGTCACTTCGAAGAAGCCGTACGCGCCCGCACCCTTGGCGTGGACCACCCGCTCGGGGACCCGTTCACGGTTGAACTGGGCCATTTTCTCGATCAGGTAGTGGTCCTGCATCAGGATCGGGCCGTCGGAGCCGATGGTCAGCGAGTGCTCGTCGCTCTCCACCGGGATGCCGACGTTGTTGGTCGTGAAAGGAGTCTGAGGGGATGACTCGGACACGAACGTCCTCCCGTCGATAGAAACCCCGGGGGCCGGGGTGACCCAGGGAGTGTCCGCGACGTGGTGTCCGGCTCGCGACGCCTGGCACGCGCGCTCGCGGGCGGACGACCCCACTTCGCCGACACTCCCTGGGACGTGGCAGCGGTCACATCGGCCGCCTGCCCCAGTGAACCTCCGCGACACCCCGTCGGCAACATTTGTCCCCTATTGCCCGCCGGACTTCTCTTCCTCCGCTTTCACCGGATAGATCGCCTCTATCGACAGATCGCCTTTACGGCGCCCCGGCCTCACGACCCGCCGGAATCGCCGGGACCCGTGGCGATCTCGAACCACACGACCTTGCCGGTCGACAGCCGGGTCGCGCCCCAGCGCCGGGCCAGCCGGTTGACCAGGAACAGGCCCCGGCCGCCCTCGTCGGTGTCCCGGGCCCGCCGCTGCCGGGGCAGCTGCGGCGAGTCGTCCCCGACCTCGCACCGCAGTACGTCCGTACGGAGCAGCCGCAGCGTCACCGGTCTCTCCGCGTACCGCACCGCGTTGGTCACGACCTCGCTGATCAGCAGCTCGACCGAGTCGCTCAGCTCCTCCAGGTCCCAGCGCGCCAGCGCCCGCCGGGCGAGCCGCCGCGCCCGGCCCGGGGCCGCGTCCTCCGGCTCCAGGAACCAGTACGCGACGTCGCTCGGCGCGATCCCGTCGAAACGGGCCGCGAGCAGCGCGATGTCGTCGTCCCGGTCGCCCGGGCCCAGCACGTCCAGCACGTCGTCGCAGAGCGCCTCCAGCGGCGGCGCGTGGTCGGGTCCGGTGAGCTGGGCGGTCGCGGCCAGCCGCTCCCGCAGCTGCTCGATACCGGTCCAGACGTCCCGCAGCCGGGACTCCACGAGTCCGTCCGTGTAGAGGAGGAGGGTCGCCCCGGCCGGCGCGTCCAGCTCGACGGCCTCGAAGTCGACGCCGCCGACCCCGATCGGCGCTCCCGGCGGCACCCGCAGGACCTCCGCCCGGCCGCCCAGGTGCAGCAGTATGGGCGGCGGGTGGCCGGCGTTGGCGATCGTGATCCGGTGCGAGACGGGGTCGTACACCGCGTACAGGCAGGTCGCCATCCGGTCCGTGCCGAGCCGCTGCGCCTGCTCGTCCAGATGGTGCAGCACCTCCTGGGGCGGCAGGTCGAGCCCCGCGAGGGTCTGCGCCGTCGTGCGGAGCTGGCCCATGATCGCGGCAGAGGTCATCGAGTGGCCCATGACGTCACCGACGACGAGCGCCACCCGGCTGCCGGGCAGCGGGATGGCGTCGTACCAGTCACCGCCGACCCTGGCCGTCTCGGCGGCCGGCAGATAACGGGAGGCGAGCCGCACCCCGGTCGGCTGCGGCAGGTTCTCCGGGAGCATCGTGCGCTGGAGCTCGTCCGCGATGTACGCCTCGCGCCCGTACAGCACCGCCTTGTCGATGCCCAGCGCCGTGTGCGTGGCCAGCTGCGCGGCGACCAGCAGATCGTTCGGCTCAAAGGCCGCCCTGTCCGGTCTGCGCAGGAACACGGCGGCGCCGATGACCCGCCGCCGCCCGCGCAGCGGCGCCAGGATCGCGCGGTGCCCGGTCGGTACGGTGCGGTCGGCGCCCAGCAGCTCGGGCAGCGCGGCCCTGGCCGCCGCGGAGTCGCCGAAGACCGGGCGCACCCCGCGCAGCACCTCGGAGAGCGCGCCGCCGGAGAGCACCTCGCACAGCTCCGCCGCCGGCATGACGTCGGACTGCGGGTCCAGGACCGGCAGCAGGTCGCCCTCGGCGATCTGGACCGGCATCCCGCCGAGGAACGTCCCCTCGGAGTCGATCCGGCCGTCCGTGAGCCGCAGCCGGTCCGTGCGGCGCAGCCGCAGGACGAAGGGCGCGATCGGCCGCTCGTCGCCGACGGGCAGCGGATCACGCAGATAGACGAGTATCGCGTCGGAGAACGTGGGCACCGTCGCCCGGCACAGGCCGAGGACGATCTCGTCCAGGTCTATGCCGCGGGCGATCCTGCGGGTGGCCGCTCCCACGAAGCGCAGCCGGTCGCCCTCGCGCCGCGCCGTCCCCGTGGGGTCGAGCGACGCCGTGGTGGGCAGCGCGGGGGCGGGCACGGCGGCGGTTCCCGCCGCCTCCTGCCGCGGCCGCGCGCGTTCCTGCGGCCGGGCAACCAGGGGCTGCCGGCCTTCGTGGGAGGTGGGATGCTCCGTCACGCGTGGGATTCCGTCCGTCCGGGCCGGTGGTGCGATGCGATCGCTTCGACTGGGTCCTGTCCGGTCGATCTTCGTGGATCGGCTGGCGGTTCGTGCGCGTACGACCGGACGGAGCGATGCCCGACACACATGGCTCCACCCCCTCGTAGTGATGTGCGGTCGTGCTCGTCAGTGATGTGCGGTCGTGATGATGTGCGGTCAGGTCGCGCGCTCCGCGGAACCGTTGAGCGGGTGCGGCCTTGCGGAGGACGATCCTACGTTTGAAGCCTGTGGTCGTAGCAAGAGTCTCATGAGCCCGGATCCGGAAGAGCGGGATCCAGTACCGGAATCGGGCCGGAATTCGCCCTCACGGGACGTACGCCGTGGTCGTGGATTCCGTGCTCACGAGGGTCACGCCGTGGTCCTGGAGTTGACCCGTCGCGTTCCCGAGGGCGCCCGGTCCCAGTCCGCGGGCAGTTCGGGAACCTGCCACGCCGGATCGGGCCGCCAGTTCTCCCAGCCGTCCTTGAACGGCGCGCCCCACGCGCCGATCACCTCCAGCGCCGCCCGCCCGGCCTCCTGGACCCGGAGCGCCTGGCGGGCGTCCATCAGGCCGTCCTGCTGCGCCTGGGCGAACTCGTCCTCGTCGCGCCAGCGCCACGTACGGTCCGGATAGACGTCGATGTCCAGAAAGTGGTCCTGGGAGTCGACGCCGCCGGCCCAGCGGGTGTGGGGTTCCTCCAGGTTCACGTACCAGCTCTGGAACCGCCAGCCCCGCTCCCACCACAGCCACACCGACCACGGGTCCCCGGGGCGGGCCAGCTTGAGCACGCCCATGCCGTACCACTGGTCGCGCACCACCGTGCGCGGCTTGGTGTAGCGGGTGGGCAGCGGCTCGTGGTGCAGGGGGGTGCCGTCCGCGAGGACCGGCTTCACGCACGGCGTACCGGGCGCGAGCCAGGCGGCGAGCAGGTCGTCGGTGTCCTGGACGACCGTGACAGGGCGGCAGATGTGGACGTGGTCCCCGGCGTTCTGCCGGTACCGCCACAGGATCTGGGTGCCGGGCGCCCAGGGCCCGGCCGCTGCCGTGTCTGTCATGCGCAGATCTTAGTGGGAGCGCGCCCAGGGCGCCCGGGTACTGGTCGGATCACGGCCGGGTCATTCGCAGGACGTCCAGGGCCTCGTCCAGCTGTTCCAGGGTGAGGTCCCCGCGCTCCACGTACCCCCCGTCCAGGACGACCTCACGGATCGTCCGGCGCTCGGCCAGGGAGCGCTTGACGACCTTCGCGGCCTCCTCGTACCCGATGTACTTGTTCAGCGGGGTGACGACGGACGGGGACGACTCGGCGTACGCGCGGGCCCGCTCGACGTGGGCCGTGATGCCGTCGACCGTACGGTCCGCCAGGAGGACGGAGACGTGGGCGAGCAGCCGTACGGACTCCAGGAGGTTCTTGCCGATGACCGGGAGCATCACGTTCAGCTCGAAGTTCCCGGCGGCGCCGGCCGCGGCGACCGTCGCGTCGTTCCCGGTCACCTGGGCCGCGACCATCAGCACGGCCTCGGGGATCACCGGGTTGACCTTGCCGGGCATGATCGAGGAGCCGGGCTGGAGGTCGGGGAGGGAGATCTCGCCGAGTCCGGTACGGGGGCCCGAGGCCATCCAGCGCAGATCGTTGGCGATCTTGGTGAGGGAGACGGCGAGGGTACGGAGCTGGCCCGAGGTCTCCACCAGTCCGTCGCGCGCGCCCTGCGCCTCGAAGTGGTTGCGGGCCTCGGTGAGCGGCAGCCCGGTCGCGCGGGCGACCTCGGCGATGACGGCGGCGGAGAAGCCGGGCGGGGTGTTGATGCCGGTGCCCACCGCCGTACCGCCCAGCGGCAGCTCGGCCAGGCGCGGCAGGGAGGCGGCCAGGCGCTCCACGGCGTAGCGGATCTGGGCCGCGTAGCCGCCGAACTCCTGGCCGAGGGTGACGGGGGTGGCGTCCATCAGGTGCGTACGGCCGGACTTCACGACCGTCGCGAACTCGGCGGACTTGCGTTCCAGGGACGCGGCGAGGTGCTCCAGGGCCGGGATCAGCTCGCCGGTGACGGCGGCGGTCGCGGCGATGTGGATGCTGGAGGGGAAGACGTCGTTGGACGACTGCGAGGCGTTGACGTGGTCGTTGGGGTGCACGGGCCGGCCCAGGCGCTCGGTGGCGAGCGTGGCGAGCACTTCGTTGACGTTCATGTTCGAGGAGGTGCCGGAGCCGGTCTGGAAGACGTCCACCGGGAAGTGCTCGTCCCAGCGGCCCGCGACCACCTCGGCCGCCGCGTCCTGGATGGCCTCCGCCACGTCCTCACCGATCACGCCGAGGTCGGCGTTCACCTTGGCGGCGGCGGCCTTGATTCGGGCCAGGGCGGCGATGTGGGCGGGCTCCAGGCGCTGGCCCGAGATGGGGAAGTTCTCCACGGCGCGCTGCGTCTGGGCCCGCCATTTGGCGTGGGCGGGGACCCGTACCTCACCCATCGAGTCGTGCTCGACGCGGTACTCCTGTGCGGCCCCGGCGCCGGGGGTGTCCTGCGCGTTCTGTGCGTTCATGTGTGACGACCTCCTGTCAGGGCGAAGCGGCTGCCCGACAGGTGTATTCCCACCGGCGCCGCGTCCGCGCGCCGCCGGTGGGGTTGGACCCGTACGGCTGGTTCGGGTGTACGGGTCAGGCGTACGGCTCAGGCCAGGCCGGGGCCGCGGACCGGGATGTTGGTGAAGGTCGGCGCGGGGGCCGGTTCGGTGAAGAAGTCGTTCCCCTTGTCGTCCACGACGATGAACGCCGGGAAGTCCTCCACCTCGATCCGCCAGACGGCCTCCATGCCCAGCTCCTCGTACTCGACCACCTCGACCTTCTTGATGCAGTCCTGCGCGAGGCGCGCCGCCGGGCCGCCGATCGAGCCGAGGTAGAAGCCGCCGTGCGCGCCGCACGCGTCCGTGACCTGCTTCGAGCGGTTGCCCTTCGCGAGCATGACCTTCGAGCCGCCGGCCGCCTGGAACCGCTCCACGTAACTGTCCATCCGCCCGGCCGTCGTCGGGCCGAAGGAACCGGACGCGTACCCCTCGGGGGTCTTCGCCGGGCCCGCGTAGTAGACGGGGTGGTCCTTGAGGTACTGCGGCATCTCCTCGCCCGCGTCCAGCCGCTCCTTGATCTTCGCGTGCGCGATGTCCCGCGCCACGACCAGCGGTCCGGTGAGCGAGAGCCGCGTCTTGACCGGGTACTTGGTCAGCTCGGCGAGGATGTCGTCCATCGGCCGGTTGAGGTCGATCCGTACGACGTCCCCCGCCTCGTCCAGGTGCTCGTCGGTCGTGTCGGGGAGGAAGCGCGCCGGGTCGGTCTCCAGCTGCTCCAGGAACACGCCCTCGGCGGTGATCTTCGCGAGGGCCTGGCGGTCCGCGGAGCAGGAGACGGCGATCGCGACCGGCAGGGAGGCGCCGTGGCGGGGGAGCCGTACCACCCGGACGTCGTGGCAGAAGTACTTCCCGCCGAACTGCGCGCCGATCCCGATCCGCTGCGTCAGCTCGAAGACCTTCTGCTCCAGGTCCTTGTCCCGGAAGCCGTGGCCCGTGGGCGACCCCTCGGCCGGCAGCTCGTCCAGGTAGTGCGCGGAGGCGTACTTGGCGGTCTTGAGCGCGAACTCCGCCGACGTACCGCCGACGACGATCGCCAGGTGGTACGGCGGGCACGCGGCCGTCCCCAGCGAACGGATCTTCTCCTCAAGGAACTTCATCATGGCGGTCTCGTTGAGGACCGCCTTCGTCTCCTGGTAGAGGAACGACTTGTTGGCGGAGCCGCCGCCCTTCGCCATGAAGAGGAACTTGTACGCGCCGCCGTCGGTCGCGTACAGCTCGATCTGCGCGGGGAGGTTCGAGCCGGTGTTCTTCTCCTCCCACATGGTGAGCGGAGCCATCTGCGAGTAGCGGAGGTTGAGCTTGGTGTACGCGTCGTAGATGCCGTGCGACAGCGCCTCCTCGTCACCGCCCCGGGTGAGGACGTGCTGGCCGCGCTTGCCCATCACGATCGCCGTGCCGGTGTCCTGGCACATGGGGAGGACGCCGGCGGCCGCGATGTTCGCGTTCTTGAGGAGGTCGAGCGCCACGAACTTGTCGTTCGAGGAGGCCTCGGGGTCGTCCACGATCCGGCGCAGTTGGGCGAGATGGGCCGGGCGCAGGTAGTGCGAGATGTCGTGCATGGCCTCGGCGGCGAGCGTACGCAGCGCCTCCGGCTCGACCGTGAGGAACGTACGCCCGTCGGCCTCGAAGGTGGAGACACCTTCGGCGGTCACCAGGCGGTACGGCGTGGTGTCCTCTCCCAGGGGGAGCAGATCGGAGTACACAAACTCTGGCATTACGGCCATTCCTCACTCGACAGGCGGCGGCGCGGCCTCCATTGGCCGCGCGTTCCCCAGCGTAGGCGGCGGGGCGGGCGCTGTGCCGGTGAGGTGCGCCTCACGGGTGCGTCCCACGGGTGCGGGTCCCGGGCGTCTCGCGGTGCGGCTCACGGGTCGGCGCGCGGTGCGGCTCCCTGACCGACTCGTGGTCCGTCCCGCGGACTGCCTCTGGTCGCGATCTATCGCGTTTCGCTACCCTGAGGGTGTGGACCTCGAAAAGCACTCCCAGAAGCCGGACGCACCGGTGGAGCCCGCGGGTATCCGGGCCTCCGACGCCGACCGAGACCGGATCGCGGACATCCTCCGGGAGGCGCTGGCTGAGGGCCGGCTGGACGCAGAGGAACATTCCGACCGGATCGACGCCGTCTACCGCGCGAAGACCCTGGGGGAACTGCAACCGCTGGTACGGGACTTGCCGGTGGCGGGGGCCGGCACGGGGGACGCCGCCGGCTCGGCGGTCGCCGGCGGGCGGGCGTACGGCTACGGTCCCGACGACCCGACAGCGCCCGCCGACAGCCTCGTCGCGGTGTTCAGCAGCTCGACCCGGAAGGGGCGCTGGCGCATCGGCCGGAGCACGCGCGCGTTCGCGCTCTTCGGAAATGTGGAGATCGATCTCACGGAAGCGCTGTTCGGGCAGCGGACAACCGTGATCAACGCGACGTCCATTTTCGGCAATGTCGAGGTCCGCGTGCCCGAGAACATCTCCCTGCGCGGCAACGGCACCGGCGTCTTCGGCAACTTCGAGGTCCTGACGCTGGAGGCCGCCGATCCCGACGCGCCGGTGGTCATCGTGAACGGCTATTCGGTGTTCGGGAACGTCGAGGCCAAGCCCAAGCGGGGCAAGTGGATCACCGATCTGCACCGGCGGTCGCGGAAGCACCTCGGACACTGACGGGCGGGGGAGCCGGGCGGGCGGAGCGGGCTTGTCCGGGGGCGATGTTTTCCGGCCAAAGGTGTCCGGTTGTGGTTACGCGTCCGGAATTCCGCACCGTGTTCCGGACTCCGGAACCGCGTGCCACGCAGTGCATAGCGGCGCGTACAGCGGGTAAGGACAGCTGCATCGTCTCTCGCTCGCGAAGCCGTCGTCAGGAGTAGACCCGTGCCGCATCCGCCGCACCAGCCCTTGCAGGTCGCCGCCGTACCGTCCCCGCGGAGTCCCGCCCGGGAGGATCAGGCTGGCCCCTGGCACTCGGAGGCGGTCTGCCGCCGGGACGAAGCCGGGTTGTTCTTCGCCCCCTCCAAGGAGCCGACCGCCTCACGGCTGTCGCGTGAGGAGTCCGCCAAGCGCGTGTGTGGCCGCTGTCCGGTCATGGTCGAGTGCCGGGAGCACGCGCTGCTCCAGCCGGAGCCGTACGGCGTGTGGGGCGGCCTCACCGCCGCCGAGCGCCGGGTGGTGCTGGCGCGGCGCAGGCGCCGTGAGGTGGAGCTGAGGACGGCCGCGGCGGCGAACGGCCCCATCGCGGCGGCGGGCTGAGGGCCCGTACCACCCGGGAAGGGGCACCCCGCGGCGTGTGCGGGGCGCCCCTTGCGACGGGCCGGAGGCGCTGCTCGGCGTACTCGTCGTACTTGTCCTGCTCGTACTCGCGCTACTTGTCCTACTTGTCCTACTTGGCGCGGTCGAAGTCGATGGCGCTGTAGGCGCGCAGCTTGGACAGCCGGTGGGTCGAGTCGATCTGACGGATCGTGCCGGACTTCGAGCGCATGACGAGGGACTGGGTCGTCGCGGTCTCCGAGCGGTAGCGGACCCCGCGCAGCAGCTCGCCGTCCGTGATGCCGGTCGCGACGAAGAAGACGTTGTCGCCGCTGACCAGGTCGTCGGTGGACAGGACGCGGTCCAGGTCGTGTCCGGCGTCGATCGCGCGCCGGCGCTCCTCGTCGTCCTTGGGCCACAACTTGCCCTGGATGACACCGCCCAGGCACTTGATGGCGCACGCGGAGATGATGCCCTCGGGGGTCCCGCCGATGCCCAGCAGCAGATCGACGCCCGTCCCGTCGCGCGCGGCCATGATCGAACCGGCCACGTCGCCGTCCGAGATGAACTTGATCATGGCGCCGGTCTCGCGGATCTCCCGCACGATCGTGTCGTGGCGGGGGCGGTCGAGGACCACGACGGTGAGGTCCTCGGGGGAGACCCGCTTGGCCTTGGCGACCCGGCGGATGTTGACCGACACGGGCGCGTTGATGTCGACGAAGTCGGCGGCCTCGGGGCCGGTCACGAGCTTGTCCATGTAGAAGACGGCGGACGGGTCGAACATCGCGCCCCGGTCGGCGGCGGCCAGCACGGCGATCGCGTTGGGCATGCCCTTGGCGTTCAGGGTGGTGCCGTCGATGGGGTCCACGGCGATGTCGACCTCGGCGCCGGTGCCGTCGCCGACGTGCTCGCCGTTGAACAGCATCGGGGCTTCGTCCTTCTCGCCCTCGCCGATGACCACGACGCCGTTCATCGACACGGTCGAGACGAGCGTGCGCATGGCGTTGACGGCGGCGCCGTCGGCACCGTTCTTGTCACCGCGCCCGACCCACCGCCCGGCCGCCATGGCGGCCGCCTCGGTGACCCGGACCAGCTCCAGCGCCAGGTTGCGGTCGGGGGCTTCGGGAGACACTTCCAGCGGGGGCGGCAGCTGACTGTCGGACATCGGAGCGCACCTTTCTGTGCGGTGACGACCGGAAAAGAGGGTGATACGACTCTATCCGTACCTCGACAGATTGAGCAGCGGGGCCCACGGATGAGCGGGGTGGGCGTGATGCGACGATGGGGCCGTGGCAGAGGCAGAGGCAGAGGCAGAGGCAGCGAAGCGGGGCAGGGGCAGACAGTCCGTACGGGACATGTTCCTGTCGATGCTGGTCATCGGCGCGGTCGTCGCGGTGATCTACGTGTTCATCCCGCACGACGAGAAGGCCGACCCGGTCCGGGCGGTCGACTACCGCGTGGAACTCCTCACGGCGCGGCGCGCGGCGCCGTACCCGGTGGTGGCGCCGACGGGCCTGTCGGACGGCTGGAAGCCCACGTCGGTCTCGTACGAACGGCAGAACGCGGACGCGTGGCACCTCGGCTACCTCGACCCCGACGGGGAGTACGTCGCCGTTGAGCAGTCCACGATGCCGGCGAGGAAGTACGTCACGGACGTCACGCAGCGGGCCGAGAACACCGGCAGGACGCAGGAGGTGGCCGGCGAGACGTGGCAGCGCTGGGACGGCCCCAAGTACGACGCGCTGGTCCGCACGGAGGCAGGCGCGACGACGGTGGTCACGGGAACGGCGTCGTACGAACGCCTGGCCCAGATGGCGGCGGCCCTGGGCACGGCCCCGGCGGCGAGCTGACGCGGCCGGCCGGGCTGGCCGACGCCCCGCGCGGCCAACGCCCACGTTCCGCGCTCGTCGGCCCCGCCGCTTCCCCAGGCCGACGCCGCCCGCCCCGCCCGGAACGGCACCGAGTCGCCTTCTTGCCGCTCGGCGGGCCCGCCCGCCGGCCTGCCTGCGTGGCCGACACCCACGTTTCGCGCCAGGCGCCTGGTCCCCGGCCGCCGCGCCCGGAACGGAGCCGAGCCGGCTCCTCGCCGCTCGGCGGGCCCGCCTACCCGCCTGCCTGCGGTCTTCGTGGCACACGGCCGGGCCTGCGGCGCGCGTAAGGGCCTCGGTTTGCCATCCACCTGTCCGGCGTTTGAGGACATCGGTGAGCCGCGCCCGCGTGCCGGGCCACAGCCACCCCCGGGGCAGGCGGGGTCGTTCAGTTCACCCCCGGCGTGAGGGGGGTGGGGTCGGAGGAGGTGCGTGTGGCCGGACGTAAAGCGTGTTTTGTGGCGCATGGCTACCGTTAATCAAGACAAGACCGTGCACGCGCCGTAAAACATGCAGTCCGGACATACGTGCCTCCGGAGGCCCCGCCCCCCGTCACCACGACAAACCCAGCCCGTCCGGCGATTGAGGACATCAGTAAGCGCAACCAAGGACCGGGCCGAGCCCAAAGATCAAGAGCGCAAGCTCAACCGCGCCGACAGCCGCCGACCCTCCCGACCGCCAGGGTCCCTCCCCGCCCCCAGGCCGCCCAGTCCGCCCAGTCCCCCCGGCCCCCGGCCGGCCCGCTCAGCCCTCGCCCCGCTCCGAACCGGCGGTGTCGTCCGCCAGGGACGCGTCCAGACGGGCACGGGCGCCCTCCAGCCAGCGGCGGCACACCTTCGCCAGCTCCTCGCCACGCTCCCAGAGCGCCAGCGAGTCCTCCAGCGTCGTCCCGCCCGCCTCCAGCCGGCGCACGACCTCGATCAACTCGTCCCGTGCCTGCTCGTAGCCGAGCGCGGCCTTCTCATCCGTCGTGGCCATGCGATCCCTCCTCCATACGGGCCGGCGTACGAGCCGGCGTGGTGCAACAGTCGAGCGTGCGGAACGGTCCGGGCGGCACCGCTGAGACGGCCGCCATCCGCGGCGCCGCCCTCATGGGCCAACCCCACGGCGTCCACGGCGTCCACGGCGGTGCCGGTCACTCCGGGACCCGTACCGTGAAGTCGCCCTTCGCCACCCGCGCCCGCAGCTCGGCGCCCGCGGTGACGTCCTCCGGAGACCGTACGACCGTCCCGTCAGGACGCTGGAGCACCGCGTACCCCCGCTCCAGGGTCGCGGCCGGCGACAGCGCCACCACGCGGGCGCGCGTGTGCGACAGTTCCGAGTCCGCGCGGTCCAGCAGATGCCGCAGCACCCGACGCGACCGGTCCGCCAGCGCGTCCACCTCGGCGGCGCGCTCCGCGACCATCCGCTGCGGCCGCTCCATCACGGGCCGGCCGAGCGCGTGGGCGAGGCCCCTTTCCTCCCGGTCGAGCAGCCCCCGTACCGTCCGCAGCGCGCGGTCGCGCAACGCCTGCACCCGGTCCAGCTCCTCGCCGACGTCCGGCACGACCTTCTTCGCCGCGTCCGTCGGCGTCGACGCCCGGACGTCCGCCACCAGGTCGAGCAGCGGGGAGTCCGGTTCGTGCCCGATCGCCGAGACCACCGGCGTCCGGCACGCGGCCACCGCCCGTACCAACTGCTCGTCCGAGAACGGCAGCAGATCCTCCACGCTCCCGCCGCCCCGCGCCACCACGATCACGTCGACCTCCGGCAGCGCGTCCAGCTCCTCGACGGCCGCCACGACCTGCGCCACCGCGTTCACGCCCTGCACGGCGGTGTTGCGCACCTCGAAACGGACGGCGGGCCACCGCCGCCGCGCGTTCTCCAGCACGTCCCGCTCGGCCGCCGACGCCCGGCCGCAGACCAGCCCGATCAGCTGCGGCAGGAACGGCAGCGGCTTCTTGCGGTCGGCCGCGAACAGCCCCTCCGCGCCCAGTGCCTGCTTCAACCGCTCCAGCCGGACGAGCAGCTCGCCGATGCCGACCGGCCGTATCTCCGTGGCCCGCAGCGACAGCTGCCCCCGTGGCGCGTACCACTCCGGCTTGGCCTGCACCACAACCCGCGCGCCCTCCGAGACCACATCCGCGATCGCGTCGAACACCTGGCGGTAGCACGTCACACCCACCGAGATGTCGTACGACGGATCGCGCAGCGTCAGGAAGACCACCCCCGCGCCCGGTCTGCGCGAGAGCTGCGTGATCTGACCCTCGACCCAGACGGCCCCGAGCCGGTCGATCCACCCACCGATGAGCCGCGACACCTCACCGACGGGCAGCGGGGCGTCCGCGGACGTGTTGAGAGCCATACGGAGGAGCGTATCGGCAGCCTCTGACATCCCCGGGCGTCCGGAGAACGCACGCGACACGTCGGGCGCGGCGTCGGCGATGCGCCCGGACACCGCGCCGGGCCGCGCTCGGCCAGGGTCCGCGACGTGGACGGAGTACGCGACCCCCCGCCTCGGACGGCATGCGCGCCCCCCCCGCCTCCCTGCACAGCCCACCCCACCAGCGCGACCCGCCCCCACCCCACCAGCGCGACCTCAAACGCGCTAAGCGTCAGCCCGCCCTCGCCCCCACCCGCCCCCGCTGCCCCACCAGCACCGCCAACCCCACCGCCAGCCAGATCGCCCCCACCACCTGCGCCGTCCCCGACGCCTCCACGATCACCGCGACCAGGATTCCCGCGCCCACCACCGGCAGCACCACGTGCCGGAACCAGCGCGGTGCCCCCTCCGCGCGTCGTACCGCGAACCAGCCCACCACCGACGCGTGCAGCAGGATGAACGCCGACAGCGCCCCGATGTTGACCACCGACACCAGCTTGTCCAGGCCGTCGCCCCGCTGGGCCGCCCACACCGCCGCCCCCAGCGTCACCACGGCCGCCAGCAGCAGGGCCACCCGGGGGACGCCCGAGTCCGTACGGGACAGGCCGCGCGGCAGCCGGCGTTCGCGGCCCATCGCGAACAGCAGCCGGCCCGCCGCCGCCTGACCCGCCAGCGCCGCGAACGCCGCGCCGATCGCCTTGCTGGACGCGACCAGGTCGTGCAGCCACGTACCGACCGCCGAATCCACCGCGTCGTAGAACGCCGTCCCCTGGGCCGCCGGGTCGGCCGCCAGCCGCGCCGAGCCCACGGGCTCCAGCAGCGCCACCAGATACGTCTGCGCGACGAACAGCACCCCCGCCAGCACCAGGCAGAACAGCACCGCCCGCGCCACCTTCCGCGAGCCGCCCGTCACCTCCTCGGCGAAGGAGGCGATCGCGTCGAAGCCCAGATACGAGAGCACCGCGACCGACACCGCCCCGATGACCGCCGTCAGCGAAAACCCCCGGTCGCTGGTGAACGGCGTGGACCAGCCGCGCGTCGCCCCGTCCCGCGCCAGCACCACGATCGCCGCCACCACGAAGACCAGCAGCACCACGATCTCCAGCGCCAGCACCGCCATGCCCACCCGGGCCGCCGCCCGTACCCCCCACAGGTTGAGCAGCGTCGTGACCACGACCGCGATCGACGTCCACACCCACCGGTCCACGGACGGGACCAGCGCCTCCATCGCGATCCCCGCGAAGAGGTACGCCACCGCCGGGATCAGCAGGTAGTCGAGCATCGCCATCCACCCGGCGATGAACCCCGGCCCCTCGCCGAGCCCCTTGCGCGCGTAGTTGAAGACGGACCCGGCCTGGGGGGCCACCCGGACCATCTGGGCGTAGCTGAACGCGGTGAACGCCATGGCGACCGTCGCCACCACGTACACCAGCGCCACCGCCCCGTGCGACTTCGCGTCGAGCGTCCCGAACACGCCGACGGGGGCCATCGGGGCGATGAACAGCAGCCCGTACACGACGAGGTCCCGGAACCCGAGCGTCCGCCGCAGCTGCCCGTCGGCCGGCTCCCGCAGGCTCTCCGCCCCGCCGCCCCACACGGGTGCCCCGGCCGCCGGCCTTCCGTCCGTACCGTCGCCAGTGCCGCCGGTGCCGCCGGTGCCGCGGGTGTCGCCGTCGCCGGTGTCGCCGGTACCGCCCATCGGGTCCCTCCGTCCGCTCCGTCCGTCACGCAGCCGCCACGTAGCCGTCACGTAGGCCCAGTGTCGGGTCCATGGGCGACGCCCCGCCTGTTCTGGGCGGCCTTACGATGGGACGCATGACTGACACGTCCCGCCCGTCGCCCGCCGCCACCCCCAGTGGAGACGCCGCGCGCCGCGCCGGCAAACGCGTCCTGCTCGCCGCCCCCCGTGGTTACTGCGCGGGGGTGGACCGTGCCGTGATCGCCGTCGAGAAGGCGCTGGAGCAGTACGGCGCGCCCATCTACGTCCGGCACGAGATCGTCCACAACAAGTACGTCGTACGGACCCTGGAGAAGAAGGGCGCCATCTTCGTCGAGGAGACGGCGGAGGTCCCCGAGGGATCGATCGTCATGTTCTCCGCGCACGGCGTGGCGCCGGTCGTCCACGAGGAGGCGGCCCGGCGCAACCTCGCCACCATCGACGCGACCTGCCCCCTCGTCACCAAGGTGCACAAGGAGGCCGTCCGCTTCGCGAGTGAGGACTACGACATCCTCCTCATCGGCCACGACGGCCACGAAGAGGTCATCGGTACGTCGGGCGAGGCCCCGGACCACATCACGCTGGTCGACGGCCCGGACGACGTGGCGAACGTGACGGTCCGCGACGAGTCGAAGATCGTCTGGCTCTCCCAGACCACGCTGTCCGTGGACGAGACCATGGAGACGGTCGACCGGCTCAAGGAGAAGTTCCCGCTGCTGATCTCGCCGCCCAGCGACGACATCTGCTACGCGACGCAGAACCGCCAGATCGCGGTCAAGCAGATGGGCGCGGACGCGGACCTGGTCATTGTTGTCGGCTCCAAGAACTCGTCCAACTCCGTCCGCCTGGTCGAGGTCGCCCTCGGCGCCGGCGCACGCGCCTCCTACCTGGTGGACGCGGCCGACGAGATCGACGAGGCCTGGCTCGAAGGCGTGGAGACGGTCGGTCTCACGTCGGGGGCGTCCGTTCCCGAGGTGCTGGTCGAGGGCGTCCTGGAGTACCTGTCGGCGCGTGGCTTCGAGGACGTCGAGGTCGTGAAGGCGGCGGAGGAGTCGATCGTGTTCTCGCTGCCGAAGGAGCTGCGGCGCGATCTGCGGGCGGAGGCGGCGGCGCTGACGGCGAAGTGAGCGCGGACGCGGTCCGTGGTTGATCGCACGGGCGACCGGACCGTACGTACACCTCTCGGACCGTACGTACATCTGCTCGGCCGGAAAGTCCGTACGTACGGTCGAGGGGTAACGGAGCGCGTGGCGGTCGTCTGCCCGTAACGTTGTGTCCATGAACGTCTTCGGAGTGGACATCGGCGGCTCGGGGATCAAGGGCGCGCCCGTGGACCTGGAGCGCGGCGACCTGGTCGAACCGCGTCACAAAGTACTCACCCCGCACCCCGCGACGCCCGAGAGCGTCGCGGACGGCGTGGTCGAGGTCGTACGGCACTTCGGCTGGTCGGGTCCGGTCGGCATCACCTTCCCCGGGGTGGTGACCGGTTCCGTGATCCGTACGGCCGCCAACGTCGACAAGAAGTGGATCGACGTCGACGCGGGCAAGCTGCTCGGCGACAAGCTGAACCTCCGGGTGACCGTCCTCAACGACGCCGACGCGGCGGGGGTCGCCGAGATGGCCTTCGGCGCCGGCCGGGGCCGCAAGGGCACGGTCTTCCTGCTGACGTTCGGTACGGGCATCGGCAGCGCGCTCTTCGTGGACGGCAAGCTGGTGCCCAACACCGAGCTGGGCCACCTGGAGCTGCACGGCCACGACGCGGAGAAGCACGCGTCGACGAAGGCCAAGGAGGACGAGGACCTCAGCTGGCACCACTGGGCGCACCGGGTGCAGAAGTACCTGGCGCACGTGGAGATGCTGTTCTCGCCCGAGCTGTTCATCATCGGCGGCGGGGTGAGCCGTAAGGCGGAGAAGTTCATTCCGCTGATCGAGGGCATCAAGGCCGAGATCGTCCCGGCGGAGCTCCAGAACAACGCGGGGATCGTGGGCGCGGCGATGGCGGCGGCGGGCAGGTAGGCGTCGGGGCCGTACCGCACACGGAGGTAGGTGTCCGCTGTTCCTACCCGCGCGGTACGGCCCTGCGAGGACCGGCGGCCGTACGTGCCCCGGCTCCCGCTCCCGCACCCGCTCCCGCGGCCCGGTTCGCTGCGGCGGCGGCCGCCACGTCGCGGGCGAGCTGGCGGCGCCCCATCTGGCGGATCTTGCGTACGGACGCGATGAGGCCCGCGATGAGAGTGCCGCCGTACAGCCAGCCCGCGTGTACGGCCAAGGCGGTGACGACCGCCATGATGTTCCCGCCGAACCCGCCCGTACCGCCGGCGATCGGGATCGTACCGACGGCGAAGGCGATCGGGACGCAGATCGGCGCGGTCACCAGGTCGGCCTCCCGCACCCAGAGCGCGGTCACGGCGCTCACCAGCAGGAACATGAAACCGTACGGGAAGGGCGCCCCGTCGAACAGCAGCTCGTCCACGAACGCGACGAAGACCATGACGGCGGTCGCGAACAGTCCCGCGCCGATCCCGGTGAACCGGGGGTTGGGCAGACCGCGCAGGGTGTCGACGACCGGCGGAACCCGCCGTACCGGCGCGGGCGGCACCCGGTGGACGCTCGCGGCCTCCGCGACGGCGCCCCGGGGCGAAGGGGGTGTCCCCGGCCTGGTCCGGCGCTGGGGCTGACGTGTCCTGTGCTGGTCCACCGGACCAACGTAGGCGGCGGAGGGGGACGAATCCGGCACAGGACACGCCCTTTGGGCGAGCTTGGCGTTGCGTTCGAGGCGTACGGGCGGGTCGCGGGGCCCCGGAACCCGTCGTGGAGCGTGAACCACCGCCCGTAAACTGGGCTTCCTACTCTCTCCCCTCTCCCCAGGAAGTCGCCAACGTGTCGCTCACGATCGGAATCGTCGGCCTGCCGAATGTCGGCAAGTCGACCCTGTTCAACGCCCTGACCAAGAACGACGTGCTGGCGGCCAACTACCCGTTCGCCACCATCGAGCCGAACGTCGGGGTGGTCGGCGTGCCCGACCCGCGCCTGACCAAGCTCGCCGAGGTCTTCAACTCGCAGAAGATCCTCCCGGCGACGGTCGACTTCGTCGACATCGCGGGCATCGTGCGCGGCGCCTCGGAGGGGGAGGGCCTGGGGAACAAGTTCCTGGCGAACATCCGCGAGTCCGACGCGATCTGCCAGGTCATCCGGGCCTTCAAGGACGAGAACGTGGTCCATGTCGACGGCAAGGTCTCGCCCAAGGACGACATCGAGACGATCAACACCGAGCTGATCCTCGCCGACCTCCAGACGGTGGAGAAGGTCCTCCCGCGCCTCCAGCGCGAGTCGCGCATCAAGAAGGACGTCCTGCCGAAGGTCAAGGCCATCGAGGAGGCACAGGCCATCCTGGAGAAGGGCGAGACGCTGTTCTCGGCGGGCCTGGTCCAGGGCACGGAGAAGGCGGAACCCCTCCACGACCTGCACCTCCTGACCACCAAGCCGTTCCTCTACGTCTTCAACGTGGACGAGGAGGAGCTGACGGACGACACCTTCAAGGACACCCAGCGCGCCCTGGTCGCCCCCGCCGAGGCCATCTTCCTCAACGCCAAGCTGGAGTCGGACCTGGCGGAACTGGACGACGACGAGGCCCTTGAACTCCTCCAGTCGGTCGGCCAGGAAGAACCGGGCCTGGCCACCCTGGCCCACGTGGGCTTCCGCACCCTGGGCCTCCAGACGTACCTGACGGCGGGCCCCAAGGAATCCCGGGCCTGGACGATCAAAAAGGGCGCCACGGCCCCCGAGGCGGCCGGAGTGATCCACACGGACTTCCAGAAGGGCTTCATCAAGGCGGAGGTCATCTCCTTCGACGACCTGGTCACGACAGGCTCAGTAGCCGAGGCCCGCGCGGCGGGCAAGGCCCGCATGGAGGGCAAGGAGTACGTGATGCAGGACGGGGACGTGGTGGAGTTCCGCTTCAACGTGTGAGCGGATGAAATAACGCCACGTCGCTGATGTGGCAACAAGCAGATCACACGGGGCCGGGCTCTTGAGAGACCGGCCCCTTCGTCCCTGCCGTGCTGGTTCGGTGCTGGATGTTCGGACGCTGGATTGGTCGGGATCAGGTGTCGTAAACGGTCGAGCGATGCCCGACATGTACGACCCACACCACGAGCTCCCCGTTGTCGATCGTGTAGACGACGCGGTAGTCGCCGACTCGCAGTCGACGGCGTTCCGGCTGCGACACGAGCGCGGTGGTGTTGAAGCCGAGGGGATCGCTCTCCAGCTCGGTCAGCTTGGCCAGGATGCGCAGGGCCATGTCGCGAGGGATCTTCCGGAGCTCGGCCTGCGCCTCGGGGTGGAAGACGGTTCGGTACTCACTCACCGCGCGCCAGCGTCCCCCTCATGATGTCCTCGATCGGGATGCCGGGTGTGGGGTTGGCCATGCGCTCATCGATGATCCGGTTGATCTCGCGCTCTTCCCACTCCTGGTACTTGCGCAGCACCTCGATGGAGACGACGGCGGCGACCTCCTTGCCTCGGCGGGTGATGACTGTGGGTACGTCGTCGCGGTCCGCGCGCTCCACGACTTCCGCCAGGTGGGCGCGCACGTCGCGGATGGACTCTATGGGCAGCGGCTGCGTCATGTGCTCAAGTGTACCGAGTGTGCCATGTGTACACCACTCTCTCGTGGTGCTGGATGAGCTGGATGAGCCGGCACCGTGCTGGATCGGTGCTGGACAGCCACTTTCACAATCGCGTTTTCGCAGGTCGGAGCGCTGCGCTGAACGTTTCGTTTCAACGTTTGGCGGGTGACCTGCCATCCCACCGCTGTCTGGCAAACGTGCAGGTCAGAAGGGGTCCACTCCTCCGGGGGTGGGGCCCCTGGGTTTTTCCCGTGCCGGACCTGGCCTTGGCGGCCAAACACGAGGACATCGCCTGGGGCGCCGCTGCCCCGCCGGTGCGAAGACACCGCCGGCCCTTCCCGGCCCGTGCCGGTGACAGCAGTTCGACCTCGACCGCGGCGGCCTGCGTCCGGAGAACGTCCACTTGGGAAAGTGACGGAGCGGTGGTGTCAGGGGGTGGGGTGGGTGGCGAGCCAGTTCTGGAGTTCTCGGTGGCGGAACTGGTAGGCGATACCTGAGATGCGAAGGAGACCGGCTTCGTAGGACCAGTCGAGGAATGGGCCCAGCCGCCACGGAAGCCGGCCCCGGGAGCAGCATAAGTACACGACGTAGCGGCGTCCCGCACCGGTGAAGTAGTAGATGCCGAGGACGGGACCGACCACGAGGCCGGCCACGATGGCGAGCCCGAGCGTGAACACGAGGCCGGCCGCGAGGGATACGGTCGCGAGGCTGGCCACGAACACGGCTCCGCCGACGAATCCGCCCAGGACTCCCGCCACGAGATCGTCCAGAACGGGTGAGGTGGGACGCGTCGGTGCGGCAAGTCCGCTTCTGTGGGCGGTTGTCGTGGTCGGATCGCCGAGAGGGTTGGAGAGGGCGGCCGCGACTCCCACGGCGAGCGCGACCGAGAACGCGACGGAAAGCGCGACCGTGATTCCGTGGGCGGGTCCGCCGTCGAATCCGGCGTTGAGCCCGGGCCCGATTCCCACGGCGCCTCCGACGGCGATTCCGACGGTGAGCCCTGTTCTGAGCACCCGTGCGACGAGTTGGCCGCGTTGGGCCCGGTCCCGCAGCCGGTGCAGCTGCCGTGTGCGGGGCTGCGGGACCTCGGATCTGCCCGCACGCTGAATGGCGACCAGTCCGATGATCGTGATGGGTAGGGCGCTGAGGACCTGGTGAGGGGAGAACCCCAGGAGGGTCTGGGTCAGGAGCAGGAGCGGGAGTATGAGGAGTGCGGCGAGGAGGGCGTCGACGGTACGGACCCGCCGGGACCCGGCCTGGGGCCACAACTGGTGCAGGACCAGGTCCGTACCGGCGCCGGAGGTACCGGCCGGGCTGGTGCCGAGATGGGTGGCGAGGGTGGCCAGCCAGCGGTGGACCTGCTCGGGCCGGTAGCGACCGGGGCGCGTGGGGTGCTGGCCGGTGGCGGCGGGCAGGTAGGCGGCCAGGAGATGGTCGTGCACCGCCTCGGGCGAGGTGAAGGCGAGCAACTCCGCCGGGTCGGAGACGGGGGCGAGGGTGTCGGGGTGGCGCTGCTCGAAGGCGGCGGCAGCCAGGTTCAGTTGCCACGGCGTGCTCAACGCGGTGGCTACGGGACCGGCGGGCTCCGCGGTGAGGACGTGCAGGACGGGCGCCCAGCGGTCGGGGTCGGTCGTACGGGCCATCAGGTAGGCGGCGGCCTGAGCGGCGTCGACCGAGTGGATTTCCACGCGGGCGGCCTCGCGCATACGGACATCACGCGCGACCAGGTGATCATATTGAGCGGTACGACAGGTCAGTACGACCGGCGCGCTGCCGACGGGGTCCTGGTAGGCGTTCAGTTGGGCCAGCGCTTCGGTGGCACGGCGGCGGCCCGCGGGGGTGGTATCGGCATCCATCTCGTCCAGACCGTCCAGCACCGGCAGAACCCGGTACTCATCGACCAGCAGGCGCGCGTCCTCGACGGTGATACCCCGGTAGCGCAGCCGGTCGTGGACCTGCTCGGCCAGCCACTCCCGCAACGGCCGCGCGGTGTCCCAACCCGCCAGAGAGAAGCGCACCGGTACGGGGTCGGTGTCCGCGCGCCCGGCCAGCAGACCGAGGAGAAGTTCCAGGGCGAGCAGCGTCTTGCCCGCACCGGGCTCACCGGTGATGACCAGCCGGGCCGGAGACAGGGCGCGGTAGTAGGCGACGATCTCCGTCAGATGTCCTTCGGGGGCCGCGCCGGCGGTGTTGTTGGCGCGCTCCCGCCGGTAGCCGAATGCCAGGTCGATGCGCTTGGCGCCCTCCCCGATCAGCTGGGCGCGCTGCCGTGTCTCGGCGACCATCACCACCCCGGCCAAGGTTCTGGTCTTCGCCTCCACATCTGCGGCGGCCTCGGTGTGGTCCCTCTGGTAGGCAGCCCAGGCCACGTACGAAGCGGACACCGTCGGGGCCAGCGCGATCAGTGTGGCGGCCATGCGGGCCACGTGAAACTGCTTCGAGATCCACAATGCCAGCGCGACCGTCCCGATCTGTAGGACCAGGAACAACAACGTTGCCCGCCGTGAGCGTGATATAGGCATGAAAGGGCATTCCCCTGATCCCACACCCGTCACACGGCGGCCTCACACGAACACGAAGTGGACTACCGGGCGCCGCGGTGACCGGACAGGACGTATCCGCAGCAGTTCCCTCCGGACCTTGATGTCCCCGATCCTGACCGGGCCCGGGAGCGGGTCCAGGGGAGTGGTGGTGGGCGTCGGGGCCGTGACGTGCGGGGCGCGCTCGCGTTGACGGAGTGGATCTTGATCCGACCTGGATCTTCACGATCATCCGTCTCGTTCACCGGGAGTTGTGCCGTGGGAAAGTCCTCTCTGCGTATGGCCGGTCTTGTCGTCGGCTCGTTGGCGGTCCTCGCGGCGGTCGTGCCGCCGGTCTCGGCGCGCCAGGCGCACAGCGCCCTGCCGCCGCTGCCGCTGAAGGCCGGTGACCCGTACTACTTCTGTCTGACCGACACCACCGAGAAGGCCCTGGCCAACGCCCGGATCAGCCTGGAGGCGGTCTCGCCGAACACCGTGGTGACGTACAAGGACCGCACCTGCATGCGCGGCACTCTCACGAGCGGACAGATCAACACCGACCTGACCGGGCTGAGTGGTGAGGGCACCGGCGGGTTCGCGTTCCGGCGCGAGGGGGTACGGGCCGAGTTCACCCGGCCCCGGGTCGCTCTGAACCTGGACCGCAGCGGTTCGTGGACCGCCGAACACGCGGGCCGGCGCATCGAGATGTTCACCTCCACCAAGGTCGGCGCGAAGCTCTCGCTGACGAAGGTGAGCGCGGAGGATCTGCCGATGGCGCTGACCCAGCAGGGTGCCGACGCTCTGGCCGGTACGTTCGGTACGAGCCCGGTCCCGGCCGGCACGCCGTTCTTCGAGGGCAACGCCAGCTTCGACGTCCTGGGCTCTGTCGCCGGGCCCCTCACGCCGAACACCACGAAGCCGTAACCCCGCACGACATACCCTCTGGGGGCTGCGCCTTTTTCGGCTGCCGGATCGCTCTCCGGCTCGGTCAGCTCGGGTCGTAGCGGTCCAGGTCGGACTTGCTTTGGCGTAGGGCCGTTGCTGTGACCAGTTGGGCTACGGGGGCGGAGGAGCTGAGGAACAGGATCTCGTTGTCGGCCGGGAGTTTTTTCAGCAGGGCCGGTATCGACATCACCTCGTGTGGGGGGAGTTTGTCCTCCGCCAGGTTGGGTGAGGGGGAGAAGACGGGGACCGCCGTCGTGCCGTCCTGGGCCTCGGTCACTGACAGGGCGCCGGTTTCGTCCACGCATACCGCCACCTCGGCGTCGGCGAGCATCAGGGCGAACAGCTCCTCCGAGGCGTAACCGGTGGCCACCAGTTGTACGGCGGCGTCCACGGGGCTGATCGGTGGCGCCCAGCCGTACGCGTCCGGGGAAGGGCGGTACTCGGTGTTCGCCTCCCACTCGACGATCTCGCCCTCCTCGTCGCTGCGCCAGCGGCCCAGGCTCGCCCAGGGCGGCGGGGGTTCGTCCTCGTCGCCGTTCCAGTGGCGGTCGATGACGGACAGCCAGTGGTGGGGGGCCACCCTGGCCGCCTTGACGTAGTCCTCCGGCGGCTCCCGGAAGCCCTCCTGGCCCCTGATCACCGCGCCTGGGCCGCCCTGGGTCCCCGCCGCGCCCGCGTGTCCGCCGGCGGGAGCCTCTTCGGCGTCTGCCGGTGCGGTGTTCTTCGGCTCGTCGTCCGGTGGGGCGGAAGGGCTCGGGAGGGGGCCTGGCGCGGGGTTCGGCGTGGGGCTCGTCATGTAGGGGGCTCCGTTGATGTGTACGAGGGAGGGTGCTGCCTTCTCGGTCAGGTCGTTGGGGTTTTTTCCGTGGACTCCCCGACGGCCTCCAGCGCCTCGTGCAGCGCCTCCGTCTCCACCGTCATGCTTACCGGGCCCGAAGGGTTGAGGTAGAGCACGTGTCCCTCCGGTATGCGGTCCGCCAGCTCCGTCACCGGCGTCAGTTCGTATCCGAAGCGGCCCGCCGCGTGCAGGTACGCGGGGGACGTGAAGACGGGGACCACCGACGTACCGTCGGGGGAGACGGCCGACAGGGGAGTGCCGTCGGGAGCGAGCAGGACCGCCACCTGGGCGCCGGCCAGTGCGCGTGGTACGGCGTCCCCGGGGCCGTACCCCGTGGCCGCGAGCTGGACCGCCTCGTCCACCGCGTCCGTCGGCGCGGGCCAGCCGAGGGCCTGGGGCGAGGGGCGGTACTCCTCGTTGGCGCGCCACTCCTCGATCTCCCCGTCCAGGCCGGACCTCCACTGGCCCACCACCGCCCAGTTCGGCGGGTCGCCCTTCCCCGACCACGCCGGGTCGACCATGCCCAGCCAGTGGTCGGGGGCGAGCCGGGCCGCCTCCTTGATCTCCTCGGGGACGGGCGGGGCGTCGGCGGTGGCGGTGGTTCCGGTGGCGGGGGTGTCGTTCATGGGCTCCTCGTCGGGGTGTCACGTGGGGGGTGTTACGTGCGGTCGTTCAGTATCTGGCGGAGCTTCTCGGCCAGGGAGCCCACGGGAGCCAGTGCCAGCAGGGCATTTCGTATGTCCTCCAGGGTGTCACCGTAGGCCGCCAGCCATTCCGTCACCTGGTCGTCCCGGTCGTCCTGGTCGTCCTGGTCGTCCCGCTCGTCCGGTCCGGCGCCCGTGGGCCAGTCCGTCTCGGCCAGCGCGTGCTCGTCCGGGAACCGGCCGTCCACCGCCACGTGTTGCCGCAGCTCGGCCTCGGTCAGGGGCGCGATGCGCCAGTAACGGCCCCAGTTGTCGACGTAGTCGAGATCCGGCGACTCCGGCGTGCCGCGCTCCCGCAGCTGGTCGAAGACCAGTTGGCAGCCGCGCATGATCTCGTGCAGGGAGTGGTGTTCCGCCGTCAGCATCTCCGCCAGCAACGCGACCCGTACCAGGCCCAGGTCGAGGTCCAGCCCCCACACGTCGCGCATCGCCACGGCCTGGGTCATGAGCCGCTGCGACGAGCCGGACGTACCGGCCAGGACCAGGCCGCCGGTCGGCTCGGTGGCGGCCTGGAACCGGCTGCTCATGGCGTAGTCCCAGCGGTTCCTCCCCGGGATCCACGCGAGATCCTCGTCCGGCATCAGCGCCCGCTCGGCCTCGCTCAGGGGTGGCCGTACGGTATCGGGGCGCGCCGCTGTCCGCAGGGGCCGCTCGGCCTCGGCGAGCAGGCGCGCCCGCTCCTCGGGCGGCAGGTCCCGCGTCTGCGCGCGCACCGCCCGGTAGGTGGTGATCCCGTTCGACGGCAGTCGCTCGGCGTACTCGTCGATGATCGACCGGGGCATGGGAGCGGGCGTGCTCAGCAGGTCGGAGATCAGGCCCCCGGCCGGATGCGGGGCGCCGATCCACAGCAGGCCCATGCGCTCCCGCAGGTTGCCCGACTCCACCACGGCCTCGATCCGGTCCCGTTCGGTGCCCACGGCGCCGTCGGTGGTGGGGTCGGCGGAGCCCAGCTCCGCCCAGCGGCCGGCCGCCACGGCACGGGTCCAGATCTCCCGTACCATCACGCCGAGCTGGGCGTTGGCGGCCTCGTGGTCGCCGAGATACCGGCCGAGCCGCTCCTCGAAACGCTCGGCCTCCTCCGCGAAACGGATGCGGGCCCGGATCCAGTCCGGTGCCCGCGGGGTCGCCAGCCGCCGCTTTACGGACGCCGGTGCGGAGGACACGGCCTCCACCACCCGGCGCGTCCGCGCCTCGCTCGCGGCGGTGGTGTCGCCCGGTCCATAGGGAAGCCCGGCGAGGTGGCGGTCGCCGTCGTGGACGAGGAGGGCGGGTGGCGCGTCCACGGCGGTGTTGGGGTCAGGGGTACGGCTGTCAGGGCTGCCGTCCGCCGTGGTGCCGTGGTACGTCACCTGCCCGTCCTGGCCCACCACCGCCAGCCCGACGCCTAGCGTGCGAGGGGCCGTTGCCACCATCGCGTCCGTCAGCGCGCGCCTGCCGTTCTCTCCTCCGTACGACGGGTCCCGCAGCAACAGCCGGAACCGTTCGGCCGGGCTCAGGGCGACGTCCGAGGCCGGGAGTTGATTGCCGAGGAGGACCGCTTCCATGCGCTGGGAGGCGTTGGTCGGCGCGCCGATATCGTCCAGCAGCGCCAGCGGGATCATCCGGGCCCCGTCCAGCGGAAGCGGCGTCTCCCGGGACAGGTCGTCGTCGGTGACGTTCCGTCCCAGCCAGCCGAGGAGAGCGGCGGGGCTGTCGATCCCCGCGTCCGCGAGTGTCGTGGGGGCCGCGTACCGGAGGGCCAGCAGCAGGGCGTCGGCGGCGGACCGGTCGCCCTCCCCGGGCGACTCGTGGCGGGACAATTCTTGACCGGCCGACTCGTGACCGGGCGACTCGCTACGGGACGACTCGTGCGGGTGCGACTCGTGCAACGCGAAGACCGTGCCGTCGAGTTCGGCGGCGTACGGCCCGGTGCGTCGGTAAGTGCCGCGCGGCGCCCGCTCGTCGGGCCCCCGTGCCGTGTCCTCCGCGACCACGCCGGACCCGGGGGGGATCCGCAGCCACGTCGTCGGACTGCCGTCCTCCGACTCCAGGAGGTGGATGTCGGCCGTGGTGCCGCCGTTCTCGTCCTGGCCGGGCGTGACCGCCACCCCGCCGGAGTTGATGTAGACCTCCATGCCCGTCGTGTACGCGATGCCCCGCGCCCGCTCGACGGAGCGCGCCAGGGTGGCGGCGTCGCCCGGGACGCCGGGGGCGCACGCGAGGACCGTGACGCTGGTGAAGCCGGCCGCCGCCAGGTCGGGGCCGAGGAGCCGTCCCACCCGCTCGCTGTCGGCGCCGACGGGGAGGTCGTCCTGGCCGACGACGGCGTAGCCGCCGTCCTGGCCGTGGGAGGCCCAGAAGAACGTGCCGGTACGGCCCGTGGCGGGCAGCGGGCGGCGGCGGGCCACCCGTTCCCCGCCGGGGTCACGGCTCCACTCCGTGTACGTGGTGGCCTCGGGCAGCCGGCCGTACGGACGCTCGCGCAACGACCAGTCGTGCCGCGAGAACGACGCCTTGCCGACCGTGCGCCCGTCCGCGCGGATCTCCTGGACCACCGTCCGGTCCAGAGACGGGGACAGGGACCCGGACCGGGACGAGGACCCGGACCCGGCGGTCTCGTGCCCCTCCCAGGGCGCGTTCCAGTACTCCGGCTCCGGGTAGTCCGGGGCCTCGGAGGGCTCGGAGGCCCCGGAGTTCGTCGGCGGGCCCGCGAGCGCCCGGCGCGTGGCGGCGGTCTCCGCGAGCAGGACGTGTTCGTAGCGACGCCCCGTCTCCGGATGGGTACGGACAGAGCGGCGCACCACCGTGAAGTCGGCCGGTCCGGGGTAGACCACCGGCCCGTCGTCCGGGTCCCCGGCGAAGACCGAGACATCGCGGCCCGAGGAGCGTGCCACCTCGAAGACCACCGGGTGCCTGCCCGCCAGCGCGTCCCCGCCGGACGCCAGCAGGTCCAGCGCGGTCTCCTCCGTGCGCCGCGCGACATGGAACGAGGAGGTGGAGACCCCGTCCAGCGGACCGGGCGCTTCCGTACGGTCAGGACCGGGCGGTTCCGACCGGTCAGGACCCGACGACTCCGTACCGTCAGGACCGGACAACCCCCCACCGTCTTCACCGGTCGTCCCCGCCCCGCCAGCCCCAGACGCCCCCACCCCGCCGCGCCCAGACACCCCCGCCCCGCCGGCCCCCGAAGCAAGATCCCCCGGCAGCCACCCCGCCCACCACACCGGAGCGTTCACCGCCGGCAGCCGGTCCAGCGCCTCGGACCCGAACGCGCTGTGCTGGGACACCTCCGCCCGGATACGCGGCGCCAGTTCGCCGATCCGCCGCCCCATCGCCGTGAGCAGCTCCGCCAGCCGCTCCCCCCGGTCGGGAGCGTTCTCCGCGAGCGCCTCCGCCCGCGCCGCGAGACCCCGGAAGCCGGGGTCGTTCCTCAGCAGGACGGGGAAGGCGAAGCCGCCGCCGCGGAGTTCGCCCGCGACCAGGGACCCGGCCCGCCCCACCGGGTCGGGCGTGCCCAGCAGCGCGGCGTCCGGACCGCCCAGCAGGTGGAGGGCGGTGACGTGCGCGCGGTCCAGGCCGTCGAGGGGCGAACCGCCGTGCCGCCGCCGCCAGTCGAGCAGCGCCTCCTCCCGTCCCGCCAGCTCGTCGGGGTCGTACTCCCCGGACAGCAGCCTCTCCCCGCGCTGTACGGCGCCGACCAGACCGTCCGGCACCGTACCGGCCCCGGTGGCCTCCGGGCCGAACCGGCCGGCCCCGGTGCCGTACAGCCGCCGGTGCGGCAGCCGCAGGCCGCCGTCCTGTCCCGCCGCGTCGGAACGGGTACGGGGGGACAGGGCGTCGTCCGCCCATTGGTAGAGGTGGACGGCGTCGCCGAGAGCCGCCGCCCGCTCGGCGGTGTCCCCGAGGCCGAGGGCGTGCGAGGCGAGAAGGACCTCGATCAGGGAGTGGCGGTCCAGGGACAGCTGCCAGCCGAGGACGGCCTCCCGGAAGGCCAGGACATCGGCCCGCCGCACCCCGGCCAGCCGCGAGTAGCGCGCCAGCGCCTCGCGGGCGGCGTCGGCCGGGCCGTGGCCCACGGGGAAGCCCCGGTCGTGGTGGAACTCCCGGTACCAGTTGCCCTCCCGGTCCAGTGGCGCCGGAGGCGTGAACCAGACGCTGAGCCCCACCCCCCGCGCGTACGCCTCCATCAGCTCCGGCAGCCCGGCGCCCCCGTCGGGGTCCAGCAGCCGCCGCAGGGCGGCGTCGAGGTCCACGCCCGCGTCGTCGTCGGCGGCGGAGAAGAACGCCGACGTCGCCCCCGCCTCGCCGAACCGGCCGACGCCGAACCGGTGGACGGCCTCCAGCGCCGCGCGGGCGGCGGCCGTGACACGCGGATCGGCGGACAGGGCGCGGCCCAGCGCCCGCTCCCAGTCGCGGGCGGCCTCCGGCCAGCGCGGATCGGCGTACACCGGGGCGAAACGCTCCGCGTTCCGTGACGGATCACGGGGTGCCTCGTCCTCAAGGGAGTCCTGGTCGCGCGGGGTGCGGACGACCCACCGGGGAGCGGGGAGCGCCGGATCGCGTTCGAGTTCCAGCCCGTACCGCGGGTCCGCGTCCTTGCCCCGCTCGAACGTCTCGGCCGGGACCGTGGATCCCGCGGTGTCGTGCCCGGTGCGGTCGGCCATCCGCTGGGCCAGCGGGCCGGCCCCGGCGGGCGGGCCGAAGACGACGAGCGCGGCGCTCTCCCGGGCGGGGGAGCGGCGCAGCAGCTCGCGCAGGAAGCCGCCGACCTCTCCGGCGGTCGCGAGCTTGGACCCGTACGGGGAGCCCACCTGGACCAGCCGGCCGTCGCCGGGCGCGGCGAAGAACAGGGAGCCCCGGCCCCAGGGCACCGGGACGCGGTCCTTCTCCCAGGTCTCGGCCTCGGTGTCGTAGTACTTGAAGTAGGTGAGGCCGGGCAGATGGGCGAGCGCGTCCTGGCGCTCCGTCCACTCCTGCGCCGTATAGCTGGTGACGCCCGACCAGGTGCCGTCGGGCGCGATGACGGGACGGGTGAGGATTTCCCGGTCCCACCGCTCCGGCGCCGGAGCCGGCACCTCGCGCAGGACCACCCGCAGGTGAGACCGGCCCAGCGAGGCGTCGTACCGGACCTCGCGCGACTCCTCCTCGAAACGGGTCTCCTCCGGGAACATCGCCTGCCGCGCCCCGGGCGTCCGGCTGAACGGCGCGATGTCCCGCGCGGAGGCCCGGCGTACCTCGTACAGGACCAGGCGGCTCTCCCCCTCCGGCGGGGGGCCCGGCGGGGTGCGCAGTCCGGCGCTCCGCGACGCCGAGGCGGTGTGGAAGGGGGGAACGGTGAAGGAGAGGCCCGCCATGGGCGCCTCCTGGGCCTCCTCCAGGGTCCCGGCCTCCCAGGCCGACCAGTACACCGGCGCGTCCACCGGCGGCAGCAGGTGCAGGGCCTCGCGCCCCATGCGCCGCAGGAGGACCAGATCCTCGCGCGTCCCGGGCGCCAGCTCGGCGGCGAGCGCCGCCGCCCGCTGGGCGAACTGGGCCAGTACGGCCGGTCGGTGCGGGGTCGTCGGCGGTACGTTCCTGGCCTGCCGCACCAGGGCCCGCAGGCGGGTGTCGCGCAGCAGCGTCAGCGGGAACAGGTGGTCCGGAGCGCCCTGGGCGACGCGCCGGCCGACCAGCGCGCCCGCCGCCTGGCGCAGCCGGTCCGGCGACCCGGGGCCCGTCGTCAACCGCGGGTCGGTCAGCGCGGCGTCCGGACCGCTGAGCAGATGGAGCGCGGGTACGTGGGCCGCCGTGACGTTGCGCAGGAGTGCCTGGCTCTCGTGCCGCAGCAGCCACGCGCGCAGCGCGGCACGCCGCTCGCGGGCCGCCGGGCCGGTGGGCCACGGCAGCGTCCGCAGATCCTCGGCGGTCCAGGTGCTCCCCTCCAGCCCCGCGAGCTGGACGATGGCGGCGGGCTCGGCCGCGTTGCCGGTGAGCCAGGGCGCGAGCCAGGTGGTGCGCCGCTGGTACATCCGCTGGTGGGGCAGGCGCAGCCGCTCGCGCAGGGCGCTGTCGCCGGCGTACGCCCCGCGCAGTTCGGGCTCGGAGTCGATACGCCGCGCGGGCGCGAAGACGGCGTCGGCCCAGGCGTACAGCCGGGCCGCCTCGACGTCCTTGGGCTCGGGCTCCGCCTCGTCGCGCACCCCGGCCGACTGCGCGGCCTCCAGCACCTCCGCCAGCGAGTGCGCGCCGGACATCAGCCGGTCGGCCAGCAGCGCGGTCCGCAGCCCCAGCAGCAGGGCCGGGTCGGTGCCCGGCAGGCTCCCGAACGCCTTGAGCAGCCAGGCGACGCCCGTCGCGCGGCCGTTGCCGACGCGGTGCCCCAGCCGGTCGTGCCGGTCCCGGTACCAGGGACCGGTACGCCGGTGCGGGGTCGCGTCCTCGACCAGGGTGAGCTGCCCCTGGAGGTTCAGCTCGGGGCGGTTCGCCCACAGCCGGCCGAGCGAGGGGCCCGCTCCCCGGGTCGCGGACGCGTAGCCGGCGTCGAGGAGCGCGAGCACGAACGTCCGTACGCTCACCGCCATGTCCTCGTCGAGCAAGAGGTCCATCTCGGCCCGCGCGTCGCCCGTCCCGGACAGGTCGGGGAAGAAGGCGCGCGCCGCCGTGTCGGCGCCGAGGTGGTGCGACAGGTAGGTGTGCAGGACGCGGACGGCCGCGCGCGCCGCGTCGACCACGGCGGGCTCGTGGGCCAGCACCTCGCCGAGGGCCGTCTCGTACTCCCGGCTCAGAACCCACCAGCGCGGATCCGTGTAGAAGGTACGGAGGACCGGCCCGTCGCCGTCGTCCGGGTCGGCGGGGCCTGCCGGGGGGCTCGGCGGCGCGGCCGGCCGGTCGGCGGTGACGTCCTCGATCACGGAGTACGCGTACCTCCGCCGCTCCGGGCCGTCCTCGTTCGTACGGATGGTCCGGTTCCGGGTGTGGAAGGCGGAACCGGGCGGATAGAGGACCTCCGACTCGTCGGAGAAGGCGGAGAACATGGCGATCTCCTTGCCCCGGGAGTCGCGGATCTCGAACACCCCGGGGTGGGTCCCCGACGGCCCGCTGCCCCTGGACAGCGCGAAGGCGAGGGCCGCGCCGACGTCCATGGAGGTGCTGCGGAAGAACGGCACCGAGATCACCGCGCCGTTGTACAGCGCCGAGTTGGCCGCCGGCCGGGCCAGGGATCCGGGGACGCCCCGGTCGCCCCACCAGACGGTACGCCGCACCGGAGGGAGCAGTTCGAGGGCTTCGACGGCCATCTCGATGTGCACCTTGAGCTGACCGTGGAGCCCGTCGGCGATCGTGTCGAGCCGGCGGCGCAGCCGCGACAGCCCGGGGCCGGGTTCCAGGTCGGGCAGGTCCACCAACCCCCGCAACACCTCGTGGAAACCCGGCTGGGTCCGCAGCGTGAGGGGTACGTGGCTCTCCCACGCCCCGGCCTCGCCCGACCAGACGACGTAGACGCCGCGCGTGACCAGCGTCCAGGCGACGGAACGCACCATCCACCGGCTCACGTGCTGTCCGAACCGCTCCCCGTTCAGGAGCGCCTTCATGAGCCGGTAGTCGGACATGCTGTAGATGAACAGCGCGGTGACGTGGGCGGGGGCCATCTTCAGCAGCGCGGCCCGGCCCTCCGCGCCGTACCGCTCCAGCCACGCCCGTGCCACCGACGTGCGTTCGTCGTCGGGGAACGCCGAAGAGGCGCCCGAGAGGAGGAAGTCGACCATCGCCAGCAGGTCGTCCGGTACGGCGAGACCGTCGGTCGCCGCGCGGGGAAAGCGCACGCCGTCGCCGTACAGCGCCACGTGGGGGGCGCGCAGACGGTCGCGGACGGCGAGGCCCTCGGGGGTCTCCGGGATGTGCTGCCAGGGGACGAGGTGGTCCCTGGCCCACCCGTGCGTACGGGCGGCGTCCCGCCGCGTCGCGACGCGCTCCTCCTCGCCGCCCAGACCGATCAGCTGCGAGGCGCGCAGGACCTCGTGGAGGGAGTGGATGCCCTCCAGGATGGTCCAGGAGATCAGCGCCGTGCGGAACGTGGCCATCTCGGCGGGGGTGGCGCCGAGTTCCCGGGCGCCCTGGAGCAGCCACAGCGCGGGCCCGTTCACCCCCGCCACCTGCCGGAAGCCCAGGGCGTCGTGCCGCTGCCAGCTCGCGCGGTCCGCCGGGTTCAGCCTCCTCAGCGGCTGTCCGGCGTGGCGGATCCGGCCGGGCAGGGCGCGGCTGACGGTCGCGGGGCCGGTGTGGGCGAAGACCGCGTTAGCGTACGCCCGCATCAGCTCGGGCAGGGGGGCTGTGGCGTCCGGTCCCAGGAGCCGGGGGAGGGGGCCGCCCGGTGCCGCCCGGCCCGGGTCGTCCGGCGGGAAGAACGCCTGGGTGGCCGCCTCCTCCCCGTACCGCTCGACGAGGAACCGGTGCGCCCGGCCCACCGCCTCGCGCGCTGCGGTGGTCACCTCGGGCCGCGTGGCCAGGAGCCGGGCGAGCGTGAACTCGAAGTCGAGGCTCCTCCGGCGCCAGTGGGGGTTCGCGTAGTAGCCGGTGAAACGCGGGGTGTCGGGCGCGCCGGTGATCCGCCAGGACGGGATCCGCATGGACGACTGGCCGTCGGAATCCGTGGAGTCGGTGGAGTCCGCGGAGTTGCCGGAGCCGGCGTCGGACACTTCGCCGAGCTCGGAGGCGTCGTACGGGGGTTCCAGCTCGGCGTCGGGCTCGGAGGCGTCGTACGGCGGTTCCAGCTCGGCGTCCGGTTCCGACGACGTCGCGCCGGGATCGAGGTCCATCTCCATGGCGGTGTCGGCGTTGACCAGCCCGGAGGCCGGATAGCCGGCGTCGAACGGACGCCCGGTGTCCGGGGCCGGCGCGCCCGCGGCCGGCCCGCCGCCCGGATACGCCGTCACCCACCCCGTGGCCCGCCCCTCGGCGCCCTCCAGCGCGTGGATCAGCGCCGGACCGCCGCCGGGGTCGGCGGTGACGGCGGTACGGCCCACCTCCAGATGCACCGGCAGGCCCACCACGTCCGCCAGCCGCCCCGCCCGCGCCCCGGCCTCCGCCACGCTCCCGGGCGCGTCGCCGGGACCGCACGCCAGCACGGTCACGCTGCGGAAACCACGGTTCCGTACCCCCGCCAACAGCCGCGCCGCGTACGCCCCGTCGTCCCGCAGGACACCCCCGCCGTCCTCGGCGAGCGCCAGCCCCTCGGCGCCGCCGTGCGAGGCGAAGAAGAACGTCCCCCCGGCGGTCCCGCCGCCGGGCAGCGGCTTGAGCGTCGCCACCGGACCCTTCTGGGCGTCACGCTCCCACGACACGAACCCCGTCGCGCCGTCCAGCCGCGTGTACGCGTCCCGCCGTACCGCCCAGTCCGCGTCGTCGAACGACGCCGCGCCGACGACCCGGCCGTCCGCCGCCCGAATCTCCCGCAGCACCGGCGCGGGACGGCGGCTCTCCGCCCAGGGGGCCTCCTCGGCGGTGATCGACTCGTACGACACCGTCCCCTCGCCGCCCGGGACGACGCCCCGGCCCGTGATACGGAAGACCGCGCCGGGCGGGTACGTGACCTCGGCCTCCGACAGGGAGGCCACGAAGGGGGTGATCTCGCGCGCCGTCGAGCGCGGGACGTGCACCAGACCGGGGTGGGAACCGGCGGGCGGTCGCTTGCTCCACGTCATGAACGCGTGCGCCCGGTCGCGCACCAGCGACGTACTGCGGAAGAACGGCATGGTGAGGGTGTCGCGGCCGTAGACGGGCCCGTTGCCCGGTCCGTCCGCCGACGTGCCGTCCGCCGGCGTCCCGTCCGTCGCCGACCCGTCCACCGGCACCGCGTCGAGCGAACCCGGTATCCCCCGGTCGCCCCACCAGACGTCCGCGTTCACCGGCGGCAGGATCTCCAGCGCCTCGATCGCCATGTCGACGTGCGGCGCCATCCGCGCGTACAGCCAGTCCGCGATCACGTCGGACCGGCCCCGCAGCGCGTCCACCTCCGCGCCCGGCGTCTCCAGGTCCGGCTCGGCCCGCAGGTCGTCGAAGAGCGCTTCGAGGCCGGGATGGGCGCGGAGCATCGTCGGCAGGAACGCGGGCGCGTCGAGCTCCACGGCCTTGCGGGTCAACGACCAGACGTTGAGCCGTACCAGGCGACGGCCCATCGCCGCGCCCAGCCGCTCACCGTTCAGGAACGCCTTCATCAGCCGGTAGTCGGGCCCGCCGTAGAGGTGAAGGGCCGTCAGGTGGGCCGGTGCCAGGCGCGCCAGCGCGCGCCTGCCCGTGTCGCCGTACGTACGGAGCCACGCGTGCAGCGCCCGTTCCCTGCGGGTGCCGGACGGGAGGGTTCCGGCGAGCGCGGCGCCGGTCAGGGCCACGAGGTCGCCCGGGAGATCCAGTTCACCGGCGGTGACCTCGGCGCCGTACGTCATCCGCTCGCCGTACAGCCGGCGGTGCGGCGGGATCAGATGACCGTACGGATCGAACCGCTGGAAGCCGGCGTTCCGCGCCGACTCCGCGACCCAGTGGTGCAGCCCGGCCCCGTCCCGCAGGACCGCGCCGCGCTCCTCCGCGTTCCCCACCCCGAGCGGGTGGGAGGCGCGCAGGATCTCGTGCAGCGACTGGAGATCGGCCGGGACCGCCCAGGCGATGAGCGCGCCCCGGAACGCGAGCAGCTGGGCGGGCGAGGCGCCGAGCGCGGCGTAGGTACGGAGCAGCCGGCGCGCGGGACCGTCCGCGCCGCCCACCCGGCGGAAGCCACGGCTGTCGTGCACCGCGCGGTAGGCACTGCCCGGTGCGTACCGGGCCCGACGGCCGGCCGGACGCGCCAGCGTGTCGGCCAGCGGGCCCGGCAACTCCGTTTCCGCGTACGCCGCGTACGTGAGCGCGGCCATCAGCTCGTCCAGCGCGAGCGGACCGGGCGGCAGGGTGCGCAGCCGCTCCAGCGCGGCGGCGGGGTCGGCGGGGACCGCGTCGGGGGCGAAGAAGGCGCGGCGCGCCGCCGGCTCGCCGTGCCGCGCGGCCAGTCCTTCGTACAGGCGCAACACGCCGTCACGGGCCGACGCGGTGAACGCGGGGACCTGGCCCATCAGCCCGGCGAACACGAACTCCAGGGCCACACTGCGGTGGCGCCACTCGCGGTCCCGGTACAGGCTCTCGAACCGGGCCCGGTCCGGGGATCCGGCGGGGCGCCAGGAGGAGACGGACCAGCCGGGGTCACCTGTGGGGTCCGTGGTGTCCGTGCCGGGGTCGTCGGCGGAGACCGGAGTCGTGTTGATCTGGACGGGCGCCGGATAGGCGATCCCGGTCCGCGCGTCCCGTTCCGTATCGTCCTCCGGCGCCCGGACGTCCAGCGACTCCAGCCATTCCTGCCACTCCGGCGACTCCACCGACTCCACCGACTCCGCGTGGTCCGGCAGCCCGAAGATGGTCGCGGGGCCCGAGGACGCGGTGGACTCCCCGGACGGGCCCGTCGTCCGCCGGTCGGCCCTGGTCCACGCGCCGGGCGCCTGGGTGGCCGGGTCGAGGGGAGCGACGATGGTGAGCGGGGCCGAGGGATCGGCGGCGGTGAGGGCGAGGGGCGCGCTGTAGCTGAAGGCGGGGCGGCCGGTGCGCTGGGCGAACCGCCGTACCAGTTCCGGCCTGAGGGCCCCGGGACCGGAGGTCAGGAACAGCGCGGGGGTGCCCAGGGCCGTGGTCCGCAGCGCCGGGTCCAGCCTCAGCAGGGCCAGGAACTCGTCGTCGGACACCTCGATCGGCGGCCCGCCGGGCAGGTGCAGGACCACGTTCCCGGACTCGTTCACGTGGATCAGGACGAGGAGGGGCGCGGGCATGTCAGGACCGGCCCACTCCGGCACGACCTGTTCGACGGTGGTGCCGTCCGGCCCGCGTGTCGTCCGGTCCACGCTGCGCCAGTCGATCCCCGAAGGCGCGGGCCTGCCGCTCCAGTTGACGCCCTGGATCACCTGCCCCTGCCGCAGCAGGATGACCTTGACGAAGGCGAAACCCCTCAGGTGGTGGGCGGCCAGCACGTCGCGGTCGGTGACGTCGTGCCCCTCGGCGAGGGCCTTGGCGGTCAGGGCCCAGATCTTCTTCTGCTTCGGCAGGTCCCACGGGTCCGCGTCCGTGAGGTGGAGGACACCGCGGCCGTGTGCCTCCCGGTCGGCCGGGGGAATGTCGTGGAACAGCATCTTCCCCGCGCGGACCATCGCCCAGAGAGTGGAGGCCACCTGCCCGGGGGTCGCCACCGCCGCCGACGGGAGCGACTGCACCGAACGCAGCAGGGCCTCGCCGGACGTGGCGAGTTCGGCGAGAGTCACCTTCAGGGCAGGCGCCGGTATCTCCGTACCGAGCCGCGCCTCGGGGTCCGCGACGATCCGGTCGCGGGCGAAGTCCAGGAGGGCTTCGAAGGCGGCCGTGTCCGCGATGCCGTCACCGTGCTCCTGGGCGTAGAAGGTGACCATGTCCTCGCGCAGGGGGGTGACCCCGCTGAGCGCGGGATCGTTCGCGCGCATGGTCTCCAGGGCGCCGATGCCCTTGAGCAGCCGCTCGTACCGTCCGCCGGGCACGCCGCGGTCCTGCTCGACGCCGTTGCCGAAGAGCCCGCGGAGTCCCCGTACCAGCCGCAGCGTGGTGGTACGGGTCTCCGCCGGTACGGGACCGGGGCCCGGGTGCAGGCCGGCGTCGCGCGCCAGCCCGTCCAGCTCGGTCTCCAGCGGCTCGGGCCGGAACCTGACGCGGCGCCCCTTCTCCCCGTCGGCCGGGGCCACGATCAGGCGCCGTACGCCGTCCATCCCGGTCTGCGTGGTGACCGCGTCGGTCTCCCGCCTGCTCGCGTTGGCCGCGTACTGGCCGAACGGGACATCGCCCCAGGGGTCGTCGACGTGGGGCACCGGCAGGGTCGAGAGGTGGTTCTGGCGCGGGTCGCCGTCCGCGCCGCTCCAGCAGATCTCCAGGCCCAGCCGGTGGCCCGGGGGCAGTTGGCGTATCTCGGGCAGCCCGGCGAGGTAACGCGCGGCGTCCTGCTTGGCCAACCGCACGGTCCTGCCGTCGCGCAGGGCGAGCGCCATCCGGCCGGGTTTCGCGTGGGCGGCGAAGACGTAGACCGCCGGATCGGGGGTGATCTCCTCGATCTCGCCGTTCTGAAGGCCGGCGCCGACGGGAATCTTGTGCAGGAGCCGCCGCATGGAGAGGTACGACGTGAACCGCTGCTCCGACCTCCGCAGGCTCTCGCCGTCCCGCATCGAGATCCGGCCGAACCGCTCGTGGTCCTCGGAGACCAGGGGGCGGGTGTCCACGTCGCTGTCCCGGAACGTGGTCCCCTCCAGCGACGTCCACTCCCGGTCCTCGGACGGGAGGGTCGTGGCCAGGGGATCGAACGGCACCCAGAGGCCGAACGCCTTCTTCGCGTCCCGGTCGACCAGGACGGGAAGGTGTTCGTTCCTCGACCCGTCACGGACCAGCCGCCCCTCACCGCTGGGACCGATCACCCGCCGGTCCAGCCGGGTCGCCAACCGCTGGAGATCCAGGGACCGCTGGGCGAACGGTACGGCGAGCAGCAGCGGTACGTTCCTCGGCAGCCGGGCCAACTCCGGGTCGGCGAGCAGCACTTCGGCCAGGGCGTCCGTGTCCAGGACCCGGCCGTCGGGGACCCGTACCCCGCCGGGGTCGCCGTCCGCCGCGACGACGTACGCGGAGTCGGGCCACGGCGCGTCCTCCTCGGACACGATCTTCGCCAGCACACCCGGCCGCGTCTCGATGACCCGTACCCGATCGGGGCGCACCCGGCCCACCGGCTTGCCCGTCCAGTTCCGCCCGTGCGCCGGACCCGACGGACCGGCCATCAGGGTGCGCTCCGACAGCAAGGGGTCCATGGGCTGCGAGGCAGCGTCGGTGGGAGCGAAGATGTCGGCCTCGGCCTCGGCCGAGGCCGCGGGCGGCGCGGACGAGGGCGGTCGCCGGGTGGCCCCGGTCCACCGGCCGGGGGTCTTCGTGGCCGGGTCCAGGAGGGCGAGGATCGCGAGCGGGGCCGACGGATCGGTGGCGGTCAGCATCAGCGGCGCGCTGTAGCCGAAGGCGGGGCGGCCGGTGAGCTCGGCGAACCGCCGTACCAGCTCCGGCCTGAGGGCCCCTGGGCCGGAGGTCAGGAAGAGGACAGGAGTGGCCAACGGGGTGGTACGGAGGGCCGGGTCCAGGTCGAGCAGAGCCAGGAACTCGTTGTCGGACACCGGGAGCGGGGGACGGCCCGGCAGGTGCAGCACGACGGTCCCGGCCCGGTCCACATGGATCAGGTTCAGGAGGGGAGGGGGCTTTCCCGGCCCGGCCCACTCCGGCACAACCTGCTGCACGCCGGTCCCGCTCGGCCCCAGCGTCATCCGGCGCACGCCGCCCCAGTCGACCCCCGCCGGCGCGGGCGTGCCGCTCCAGTTGACGCCCTGGACGTTCTGCCCCTGCCACAGCAGCCCGGCCGGCGCGAACGCACCGGTCTGCGTCAGGTGGTAGGCGGCCAGCAGATCCGGGTCGGTGACGTCCGTACCCTCGGCGATCGCCTTCGCCGTCAGCTCCCACAACGTCTGCTGCGCCGCCCGGTCCCAGGTCCCGGTGGGGGGCAGATGGAGCACCGTGCGGCCGAACGCCTCCCGCTCCGGCGCCGGCACCTGCCCGATCCGCCGCGCGGCGCGAACGGTCGCCCACAGCGCGGACGCGACGTCCCGGGGCCGTATCTGCGTCTGGCCCGGCAGGGCCTTCACGGCGCGCACCACCGCTTCACCGTCGGTGGAGAACTGACCGAGGGCCAGGCGCAGGGCACGTGAATCGATCACCTTGCTCAGCTCCGCCCGCGGATCCGCCGCGATCTGCCGGCGGGCGAAGGCGAGCAGCGCCAGATGACCGGCCGCGTCCGGCGGCTTCCCGGTGTACTCCTGGGTCAGGACATCGAGCATGTCCAGACGGATCGGGGTGCGGTCGCTCAGCTCCGGGTCGTTCGCGCGCATCGTCTCCAGCGCGCCGATGCCCTTGAGCGCCTGCCGGTACCGGAACGGATTGTCCTCGAACCGGTTGCCCAGCGTGGTCCGCAGGGCCCGTACCAACCGCAGTGTGGTCGCGCGCGTCCCCGGCGGCACCTCGCCCGGCCCCTGGTGCAGATCCATGTCGCGGGCCAGCTTGTCCAGCTCGGGATCCGACGGGTCGAAACGGAAGGTGACCCGGCGTCCCCGCTCGCCGCCGGCGCCGTCCAGCAGCACCCGCGCATCGTCGTTCAGGCCGGTCGACCGGGTGGCCGCCGACGTCTCCAAGTGGCTCTCGTTCGCCAGGACATGACCGAACGGGATGTCCTCCAGCGGATCGTCGACATGGGGCGCGGGAGCGGTGTCCAGGGGAGGCCGCGTCGGGTCGCCGTCCGAGGCACCCCAGCACACCTCCGCGTGCAGCCGGTGCCCCGGCGGCAGCTCACGCACCTCGCGCAGCCCGGCGACGTACCGGGCGCCGTCCAGTTTGCCCAGCCGTACGATCCGGCCGTCGCGGAGCGTCAGCGCGAGCAGACCGGGCTTCCCGTGCCCCGCGAACACGTAGATCGCGGGGTCCGGGGTCACCTCCTCGGACTCCCCGTGGTGCCGGTCGCCGCCGGCCGGTACGAGATGGACGAGTCGCCGCATCTGCCGGAACGTCCTGAACCGCTGCTCCCGCCGCCGCAGCGCGTCGCGGTCGGGGACCGAGATCACCCCGTACCGCTCGTGGTCCTTCGAGACCAGCGGCCGCGTGTACACATCACTGTCACGGAACGTCGTGCCGTCCAGCGCCGTCCACTCACGGTCTTCGTACGGTGCCGCGTTCTTGGGCGTGGGATCGAACGGCACCCAGGCGCCGTACGGCAGATCCGCGTCGCGGTCGACCAGGCCCAGGACATGCCCGTCACCCGTGCCGTCGGGGATCAGACGCCCCTCACCGCTGGGCGCCCACACCTTCCGGCCGAGCCGGCGGGCCACCCCGTCCAGATACCCGCGGCCCATGTCCGGGACGGCCAGGACCACGGGCACGTCCTGCGGCAACGCGGACAGCTCGGGGTCGGCGGCCAGCACCCCGGCCAGCGCCTCCGCGTCCAGGACCCGGCCGTCGGGGACCCGTACACCTCCGTTCTCCCCCTGGCCGGCGACGACGTACGCGGAGTCGGGCCAGGGCGCGTCCTCCTCGGACACGATCAGCGGCGTCCGGCCGGGGCGGACCTCGTACAGCCGTATCTGTCCTGGCCGCACGCGGGTCACCGGCTTGCCCGTCCAGTTGCGGCCCTGGTGCGCGCCGGAGGGGCCCGGCATCAGGGTCTCGGCGGCGAGCAGCGGATCGGGCGGTTCGGGCGGATGTGACGGGCTCAGGATGCTGATGGAGCCCGAGGGGGTGGTGGACTGCCCGGACCCTACGGCCGGCTGTCGGGTGGCCTTGGTCCACCGGCCGGGGGCCTGGGTGACCGGGTCGAGGGGGGCGGCGATGGTGAGCGGGGCGGACGGGTCGGGGGCGGTGAGGGTGAGGGGGGCGCTGTAGCTGAAGGCGGGGCGGCCGGTGCGCTGGGCGAATCGCTGTATCAGCTCCGGCCTGAGGGTTCCGGGGCCGGAGGTGAGGAAGAGGACGGGGGTGCCCAGCGGGGTGGTACGGAGGCCCGGATCCAGGTCGAGCAGTGCGAGGAATTCGTCGTCGGACACCGGGAGCGGGGGGCGGCCGGGCAGGTGCAGGACGATGGTCCCGGCCCGGTCGACGTGGACCAGGTTCAGGAGGGGGTCGGGCTTCCCCGGGCCGGCCCACTCCGGCACGACCCGTTCGACGGAGGTCCCGTCCGGCCCGCGTGTCGTCCGGTCCACGCTGCGCCAGTCGATCCCCGCGGGCGCGGGTGTGTCGCTCCAGTAGACGCCTTGGACGCTGTCCCCCTGCCACAGCAGCGCGGCCGGTCCGAACGCACCGGTCTGCGTCAGGTGGTAGGCGGCCAGCAGGCTGGGGTCGGTGACGTCCAGCCCCTCGGTGAGGGCCTTGGCGGTCAGGGCCCAGAGGGACTTCTGTTTCGGCAGGTCCCACGCGTCGGTGTCGGTGAGGTGGAGGACGGCGCGGGCGTGTGCTTCCCGGTCGGCCGGGGGGATCTCGTTGAAGAGCGTCTTCCCGGCCCGGACCATCGCCCAGAGGGTGGAGGCCACTTGGCCGGGGGTCGCCGCCGCGGCCGTGGGGAGGGACTGGACGGTACGGAGCAGGGCTTCGCCGGACGTGGCGAGTTCGTTGAGGGTGACGGTGAGGGCGGGTGCCGGTATCTCGGTGCTGAGCCGTGCGCCGGGGTCCGCGAGGATCCGGTCGCGGGCGAAGTCCAGGAGGGCTTCGAAGGCGGCGGTGTCCGCGATGCCCCCGCTGTGCTGCTGGGCGTAGAAGGTGACCATGTCCTCGCGCAGGGGGGTGACCCCGCTGAGCGAGGGGTCGTTCGCGCGCATGGTTTCCAGGGCGCCGATGCCGCTGAGCAGGCGTGCGTACCGTCCGCCGGGCACGCCGCGGTCCTGCTCGACGCTGTTGCCGAAGAGGCCGCGGAGTCCCCGTACCAGCCGCAGGATGGTGGTGCGGGTCTCCGGCGGTACGGGGCCGGGGCCCGGGTGCAGGCCGGCGTCGCGCGCGAGCCGGTCCAGCTCGGGTTCGAGCGGCTCGGGCGGGAACGTGACGCGACGGCCTCTTTCCCCGTCCGCCCCGGCGATGAGGACGCGGTCCTTGCTCGTCATGCCGGTCTGCCGCGTCGCCGAAGTGGTCTCCAGCCTGCTGGCGTTGGCGGCGTACTGACCGAACGGGACGTCGCCCCAGGGGTCGTCGACGTGGGGCGCCGGACCGTGGTGGGGCTGCTGGCGGCGCGGGTCGCCGTCCGACGCGCTCCAGCAGATCTCCAGGTGCAGCCGGTGGCCCGGGGGCAGTTGGCGTACCTCGGGCAGCCCGGCGACGTACCGCGAGGCGTCCTGCTTGCCCAGCCACACGGTCCTTCCGTCGCGGAGGGCGAGCGTCATCCGGCCGGGACTTCCGTGAGCGGCGTAGACGTAGACCGCCGGATCGGGGGTCAACTCCTCGGTCTCGCCGTCCTGATGGTCGGCGCCGGCCGGGATCTTGTGCACGAGGCGCCGCATGTCGAGGTACGACGTGAACCGGTGCTCGAACTCCCGCAGATGCCCGCCCTGTACCGAGATCTGGCCGAACCGCCGTTTGTGCCCGGCGGAGACCAGGGGGCGGGTGTCGACGTCGCTGTCCCGGAACGTGGTCCCGTCCAGTGCCGTCCACTGACGGTCCTCGAAGGGCGGCGTGGTGGCCACCGGCTCGAAGGGTGCCCAGACGCCGACCGGCTTGTCGGCGGCGCGGTCGACGAGGACGGGGAGGTGTTCGTTCCTCGACCCGTCCCGGACGAGGCGTCCGTCACCGCTGGGGCCGATTACCGGCCGGCCCAGCCGGTTCGCCAACCGCTGGAGATCGAGGGAGCGCTGGGCGAAGGGTACGGCCAGGAGCAGCGGTACATTCTTCGGCAGCCCGGCCAACTCGGAGTCGGCGAGGAGCACTTCGGCCAGGGTCTCCGTGTCCAGCACCCGGCCGTCGGAGACGCGTATCCCGCCGGGGTCGCCGTCCGCCGCGACGACGTACGCCGAGTCCGGCCAGGGGGCGTCCTCCTCGGACACGATCTTCGCGAGCGCGCCCGGCCGCGTCTCGATGACCCGTAGCCGGTGGGGCCGGACCCGGCTGACGGGCTTGCCGGTCCAGTTCCGGCCCTGACGCGCCGCCGCCGGACCGGCGATCAGGGTGTGGGCCGACAGCAACGGGTCGGAGGCACCGGTGAAGGTGGCTGACGTGGTCTGGGGGGTTGGGGTGGGGGTTGGGGTGGGAGCGGGGCTGGTGGAAGAGGCGGCGGGCGGGGCGGCGGGCGGCGAGAGGAGGAGAAGCTCGTCGGTCTCGTCCTGGGTGGCGGGGCGGAGGGGGGAGGAGTGGGCGGCGGGGCGGACGGGGGTGGCCGGGGTCGCCGGGGTGGTCGGGGTCGCTGCGGTGGCCGGGGTGACTGGAATCGCCGGGCTGGCCGGGGCGGGCGGAATTGCCGGGGTGGCCAGGGTGACCGGAATTGCCGGGGTGGTCGAGGTGACTGGAATCGCAGGGCTGGCCGGGGTAGCCGGAATGGCCGGTCCGGCTGGGCTGACCGAGGTGGTCGGAATAACCGGGCCCACCGGGCTGACCGGGGTCGTCGGAATGGCCGGGGTCCGTCGGCGGCCGTCGCTCGGCCCGCCGCCCAGGCCGGTGTCGTGGAACCGCGCCCGGCTCGACACCACCCTCGCCCTGCGCCGCTCCTCACTCCGCGCCTCGGCCACGGCAGGGTCGGTCTCCGGGCGCTGGTCCCGCTCCTGGGCGGCTGCCCGTGCGGTGTCCACTGCCGTACGAGCCGTGGAAAGCGCGGCCCGTGCGCCGCTCAGGGCCGCCGCGCCGCCCTCGTACCGCCGCTGGAGGTCGAGCCACCGCTCATGCGCGGTGGCGGCACGCTCCTGAGCGTCCGCCGTCCGCGCAGCGTCCTCCGGGCCCGGCCGGGGACCGCTCTCCGTGGCCGACCGCTCGACGCTCCGCGCCTCGGCGAGCGCCTGCCTCCACTCCAGCCGTGCCTGTCGCACCTGCTCGGCGGTCGGCAGCGCCTCCGCGTCCCGGACGGCCTGTTCGGCACGGGTCAGCTCGGCTTCGGCCTCCCGTACGACGGACTCGTCGGGGGCGGTCGCCTCGGAGACCGCCGGGTCGGGAGGCATCGCCTCGGAGGGGCGCAAGGCCTCGGCGAGGGAGGTGAGTTGGTCGTTCAGCAGCGTCAGGTCGTCCGGTACGGCGCCGAGGGCCGACCAGGTCGCCTCGTACACCGACCGGGTGTCGGGGTTCCTCGCGATCCCGTCGAGCAATTCACTCAGCCGGGCGGTCAGCGTGGGGGCGGCCCCGGAGGGGTGCGCGGCACGGTAGGCGTCTCCGTGCCGGGCCTCCAGCCGCGCGGGCGGGAGCGGGTTGTCGGCCGGGGTGTGCGACAGCCCCCACAGCAGATCGAGCAAGTCCCTCGCCCGCTGCTGCTCGTCGGTGGCCAGCGCCAGCGCGTACGCGGTGTCCGCCAGGGACTCCGTGACGGCGGGGACGGTGAAGCCGTCGGCCACGGTGGTGTCGGCGAAGGCGTGCGGGGCGGCGCCGACGCTGATCTCCGTACCCTGGACCACACCGGTCAGCGACCGCCCGTCCGGGCCCACGCGCAGGGCGTCCGGCGACACCCCGGGCCCCCCGTCGGCGAGGGCCCGGTTGATGTCGTCGGCGAACTGGCCCACCTCCGACCGGCCCACCTCCGAGGGGAGGTAAAACTCCAGGGTGCCGAGGGGACGCGGGTTGTCGAACTGCACCCTGCCCTGGGCGTCGCCCCCGAGGACGACGGGGTGGCCGATCTCCTGCATGAGGGCGCTGAACCCACGCCCGGCATCCAGCTTGGCGTCGTCGGAGAGCGCTTGATCGGGCGACGCCCCGAGGGCCCCGGCGGCCTCACCCGACCCCGTCCCGGTCTCGCCGGCCGACGCCGTGGATATGGCCGATACGGTCGCGGGCGCCCCGGACCCGGTCGGCACGGCGCCGACCGCGCCTGCGTCGGCGTACGGATTGTTCGCGAAGCCCCTCGCACCGGAACCGGCCTGAGGGTTGAGCACGGAGGCGATGGACTCGCCGCTGGAATCCCCCCACACGTCGTCAACGGTGCCGTCGACAGCCGACGAGTACTTGACCGTGCCCCCCACGCCGAGTCCGGTCGTCGCACCCGGCGCCGTGGGGGACACCAACCCCTGCGCCGGGTAGGCGCCAAAGGCGGATTCGTAGTCCGTCACGGACGAGGTGTCGCTGTAGGCGCTGTAGGGACCGAAGTCCACCTCGGAGTCGGAATCGGAGTCGGAATAGAAGCCGGAATCGAAGCCGGACCTGGAACCGGAACCGGAGGAGAGGTCGCTGATGAACGACCCGCTGTCGTCGTTGTCCACGTCGGACCGGTACGGCGCCACAGACGGACCCGTCCCGGATCCGTTCCCCGTCCCGACGGAACCAGGACCGTCCCAGCTCTCGGGGCTCTCGTACGTCGAAGCCGTGTAGGGGCGGGGCAGGGGCCCGAAATCGTGGCCGCCCGGCCGGTCGTTGTCGGCGCCGCGCCCGCGCCCACCCCCGCCCCCCTCCGCCTGGTGATCCACGTCACCCCGGCCCCAGTTGAGCTCCGGGAAGAACGTCTTGTTGACCCACTTCCCGCCGTACCCCGCGACATCGGAAGCACCTTCGTACAACGCCCCGCTGAGCCCGGCGCTCACGAACGTCGCGGGATTGACGGCGAACGTCCCCAAGAAGAAGAGGTTGGTGAACGTCGTCGCGAAGGTCTCGGCCTGGCCCTCGTTGATGAACGTGTGCGGAAGTTCGTAGACCTCCTTCCACCCCGGGTTCTTCTTGAAGAAGTCCTTGAAGAACGGCGCGGTCGCCTGGGAGAAGAAGCCGCCGAACGCCCCCGCCAGCGCCCCGAGAACCGCCGACTGCCCGATGTCCCCCCAGTCGAAGTCCTTGCGCCGCCGGTCGGGCAGGTCCGGCAGGGTCATCGACATGACCTGCGCGGCGAAGGTGATGAACGCTTCCTGGATCGCCTCGAACAACGCCGACAACGGCGTGGGGACGGCGCGCCCCATACGCTGGAGGATCAGCAGGATGGCGAGCGCGCTGCGGGCCTTGACCACGGCCACCTGGGTCACCGAGGTGCCGCCGGTGAACACGGCGAGCGCGGCGATCAGGGCGAGTTCGAGATTCATGAAGATGAACTCGAGGAGGATCTGGTACTTGCTCTCCGAGAGCTGGATCGAGCGGTCCACCTGACGGCGCCCGGTCGCCCGGATCTCCGCGGAGAAGTCCTGGAGGTGGTTCCGGCCCCCGTCGTCCACGAAGGTCTTCACCGCGGCGACGAACTCCGTGGCGATCCTGGGCGGCAGCGAGTCCCCCGCCGTGGCGACGGCGGACTTCATCGCATCCGAGAGCGCGTCGACGTCGTCGGCCAGCCGGCTGTAGGCACTGCGGCTGTCGTAGCCCCGGTCCTCATTGCCGGTGGCGACGTTGGCGCCCACCCAGATCTCGATGAACTCCCGCAGCGCGGGAGGGAACATGATCGCCATTCAGCGCCTGGATTCGCTTTCCGTACCGTGCGTGGTGATGTCGTCGAGCGCCAACTCCTGCGGCCTCCGCACGTTCTGAGCCTCCCCGGCCACCGCGTCGACCAGGGCGAGGAACCCCTCGGTGATGGCGTTGGCCGTGGTGATCACACGTTCCTGCTCGTCCCTGACCTGCTCCCCGACCTGATTGGCGAAGAGGTCGTCACCCCCCTCCTCACCCCACCAGCCCGAGTAACCCTCGCTGTCCGACTCGAAGTTGGGCACCATGCGCTCGCCGTACGAGACGGCGGCGGCGATGTGCTTCGACCCGGCGAGAATCGCCTGGATGTCGGCCGAGTAGTTTCCCGCCACGGCTACACGCTCCCTGTCGCCCGTCCGTCGGCTCATGGCCCGTCAGCGACTGGCTCACCCCGGACTCCTCGATGGCCAAGTCGATCATTTAACACCCATCACGACGGCCCGTCGACTGTTCCCTCCTCCGAACTGTCCCTCCACACACCGGCGTTCACCGATGTCCCTACGGTGAGCCGGGGCGCGCTTCAGGGGTGTGCGGTGCGGGTGACCGTCAGTTCGCGGATGCCTGTCCTGGTGGGCTCTGTTGTGGGGCTTTGTGTCAGGTTCAGGCGGATGTGTTGGGTCTTTGTGCCCGGGTGGAAGGGCTGCCAGTGGGTGGCGTCCGGGGATGTTTCCACTTGGTGGGACGGTGGGGTGGGCGTGGTCCAGTGGGCGGTGACCGTCGCGATTCTCGTGGGGTGGGGGAGGGTCACCGTCAGGGTCGAGGTGGGTGTGGTGGGGATCCAGGACGTGGCCTCGCTGCCGTCCACCGCCGCGTTCGCGTACTGGCCCGGTTCCTCCGACGACGCCGTCGCCGGGCGGCAGCGGGCCGTGTTGGTGGTCGGGGTGAGGTCCGGGCGGCGGGTCGGGAGGGTGAGGGCGGACGTCAGGTGCCTCGGGCCCGCGGGGGTGTGGAGGGTGAAGGGCGTGCCCGACGTCAGTCGTACCGTGGTCTCCCGGGCGCCGATCAGGACGTCGTACGTACGGCCCTGCCAGCGCAGACCCCGTACGTTCACCCCGGCCGCCAGCTGTGGCGGCAGCGTCGGGTCGAGTCGTACACCGTCCTCGCGCAGCCGCAGGCCCGTCAGGCCGTGCGTGAAGACCTGGAGGAAGCCGCCCTTCCCCGTCAGGAAGTCCTGCGCCGGGGAGCCGGAGAGGGGGTCGTCCGCGCCCGCCTTGGTGCCCCTGGCCTCCGAGAAGAGCGCGAAGGGGCCGCGTACGAACGGCCTGATCGCGCGCTGGAGGTACGTGTACGCCGCGCAGCCCGGTTCCCCGATCGCCGCCGCGTCGATCGCGTGCACCGAGTCCGTCATCGCCGGGCCGTCCGGGTCCGTGCGGGCGGCGTAGTAGCGCAGAGTGGCCGCGGCCGCCCCCGCCGGCATCGGCCATTCCAGGGGGTACGTCAGCAGCACGGTGTCCGCCTGCTTGATGCGCGAACCGGTGTAGCCCGCGTACTGGAGGTAGATCTTCCGTTTCGCGTCGTACGGGATACGGATCCGGTCCGCGATCTCCGACCAGCGCGCGGGAGCCGCCTCCCCGACCAGCGCGGCGGCGCGGGTGGCGTTTCGCAGCGCGGTCGCCGCGCCCGCGTTGGTGAAGACGCCGTCCGTGACGCCGTTGCTGTACTCGTCGGGCCCGGCCACCTCCTTCACCGAGTAGCTGCCGTCGGCGTTGGCGGTGACCCGCGACGCCCAGAACTCCGCGCTCCCCTTCAGCAGCGGCCATCCGCGCTCACGCAGCCAGCCGCGATCGCCCGTCGCCAGGTAGTACTGCCATACCGCGAGCGCGATGTCCCCCTGGAGGTGGTTCTGCGTCACGCAGTGCGGCGGGTTCCAGCTCTGGCACTCCGTCCACAATTCGCCGTGCCCGCCGCTGGTCCAGGCGTGGAACAGCCCCTCGAAGCCCAGCTTCCCGGCGTTCGCGGCGGCCCCGGCGCGGGTGCGGTGGCGGTACTCGACCACCGAGCGGGCCAGTTCGGGACGGGTGACGAGCAGGCCGGGGAACATCCACGTCTCGGCGTCCCAGAAGATGAGGCCCGCGTAGTTGTCGCTGCTCAGCCCGGTCGGCGCGATGCTGTCGGCGCCGCCCTCCCGCGCGCTCGTCAGCAGCCCGTACTGCGCCGCCCGCAGCCACGCCTGGAGGTCCGGATGCCCCGGAACGGAGATGTCGGCGTCCCAAAGGGGCGCCCAGGCCGCCGCGTTGGCGGCGAAGAGCCCCTGCCAGCCGCGCGCGGCCGCCCGCCGGGACGCGGCGCGGGCGGCGGCGCGCGGATCGGGGGCGGTGAGGGCGGTGTCGACACCGACGTACTTCACGAGCGTGTACGTACGGTCCGCCTCGACGCGCACCGGTCCGCGGACGTCCGGCCGCAGCGTCGTCGCGACGGCGCCCGCGGTGCCCGTGCCGAGCGCGCGGAACGTCGCTTCCGTGCTGCCGACCGCTTCTGTGCCGCCAGCAGCTTCCATGCCGCCGACCGCTTCCGTGCTGCCGGCGGCTTCCGTGTGCCCGGCCGTCTCCGTGCTGCCGCCCGTCTCCCTGTGCCCCGCCGTCTCCGTCCCCCCGGCCTCCCCGCCCGTCCGCGCCAGCCGCCGCGCCCCGCGCCAGTCCAGGCCCGCCCCGAGGTGCGCCTCGCCGCTCCAGCGCGGGGTGAGCCGCAGCCGTACGGCGCCCGCGTGCGGGTCGGAGCGGTCGGTGAGCACCTCGTACGTCAGGTCCGTGACGCGGCCGTCGCCGGTGGTCCAGCGCAGCGCCGTACGGACCACTCCGCAACGCAGCAGGACGCTCTGCCGGTAGCGGGAGACGCGGCTCTCCGGGCCCAGGGTCTCCCCGCCGACCCGTACGTCCAGCGTCGTCCAGGTCGGCAGGGCCGCGAGGACCTGGCGGTCGGCGGTGGTGGCGGGCTCGTGCGCGTACAGCCCGGCGACGAAGGCGCCGTCGTAGCGCGGCGTGAACAGCGGCCAGCCCGTCGCGCCCCCGCGCTCGTCGTACCCGGCGCCGAGGGGCGGCACGCGTGTGCCGAGGTAGCCGTTGCCGGTGTAGGCGTGGTGGCCGTCGGCCGGATCGGGCAGGCGCGTGGCGGCGGGCGCCCAGCCGGGATCCCGCTCCTCGCCGCAGGAGGGGGCGAGCGCGTACGGGGCGGGCCGCGCGGCCTCCGCGTACGAGACCGGCGGTACGGCGGCGACGAGGGCCGCCGCGATCAGCGGGGCGGCGGCGAGATGCGTTTGCGAGAGGCTCACCGCACGACCGTACGGACGCCGGGCCGGGACGGCGCCCCGGACCACGCGGGGTGAACGGCTGAATCCCGCGTGGTCCGGGGCGCCGTCCCGGCCCGGCACATCCCCGCTGAGGGGTCGCGCGGCCCGGGGGCGGCGCGACCCCGAGCGGATCAGCGACCCGACAGACCCCGGTCGATCGCCGTCGTCAGTTCGCCGTCCGCCGTGTCGCCGTCCATGGACCAGACCATGGCGCCGCCCAGGCCCTTGTGACGGATGTACGCGGTCTTGGCGCGGAGCACCTGCGGGTCGTCGTACGTCCACAGCGTGGTGCCGTCGAAGAGCCACGCGCTGCCGTTCTTCACGTCGCGGTGGACCTTGTACGTCCCCGCCGCCGCGAGCCCCTTGAGGACCTTGTAGTCCTCCGTGCCGGGCGCCCACACCCCGGGCGCCGGCGCCGCGGCCGGCCGGCCGAGGCCGTCGCCGCCGCCCGTCACGCCGGTCCAGCCCTGTCCGTAGAAGGGCAGGCCCACGACCAGCTTGCGGGCCGGGGCGCCGCGGCGCTCCCAGTCGCGGACGGTCTGGTCGACGCTGAAGTCACCGCGCGCCGCGTACAGCGCCGACTGCTGGGACGTCGTCTTCTCGCCCGAGACGTGGAAGTCGTACCCCTGGAGGTTCACGAAGTCGAAGTCCCGCATGATCCGGGGGACGTCGAAGCCCGCGTCGATCTTGGCGGGGGCGGCCGGCACGAAGGCCGACAGGTCGTAGTGCTTCGGCTTCGTCCTGCGCGGCGCCTGACTCTTCGCGTACGCGTCGAGCTGCGTACGGAACTCGTGCACCAGCGCGGTGAAGTTCCGCTTGTCCTCGGGACGGAAGACGGTGTCCGTGTCGCCCTCGGAACCGGGCCACTCCCAGTCGATGTCGACCCCGTCGAAGAGGCCGGCCGCCGCGCCCGCGCCGCCGCGCGTGCCGTCGACGGGCAGGTTGCCCTTGATGTAGAGGTCGATGCAGGAGGAGACCAGCGCCTTGCGCGAGGCGGGTGTGCGGGCCGCGTCCGAGAAGTGGGTGGACCAGCTCCAACCGCCCAGGGAGATCAGCACCTTGAGGCCGGGGTGCTTGGCCTTCAGCTCACGCAGCTGGTTGAAGTTGCCCGCGAGGGGCTGCTCGGCGGTGTCGGCCACGCCGTCCACCGAACCGGCCGCGTCGAGCGGGCGCGCGTAGTCGGCCCACGCGTCGGCCTCGCCGGCGACGTTGCCCGTGAAGCACTTGCCCTCGGCGTTCACGTTGCCGAAGGCGTAGTTGATGTGGCTCAGCTTGGCCGCCTGCCCGCTGGTGTCCAGGTCCTTGACCTGGAAGTTGCGGCCGTAGACGCCCCATTGGGTGAAGTAGCCGACCCGCTTGTACGCACGGCCGTTCGTGCCGCCGTCGTGCTTCGCCGAGGACGCCGGCGCGGCCGGGGCGGTGGTGACCGCCGAGGCCGCGGGCGAGAGGGTGGCGAGAAGGGACAGGGAGCAGGCGGCAACGGCCAGCCTGCCAAGGGTTCTTCGGGTGTTCCGGGGAGTTCCTGCGCTTCGAGCGCTGCTCAGCGTGAGGCTCATGGGCAGGAAAGGTATTGGTCTGGACCATTGAGGTCAAGAGGGGATGTGACGCGATTGCGGGGAAGGATCCGGTACGTCCGGATCATTCGTCCCTGACGTAAGCCTTCCGTAAATACAAATCATCACTTCGGGTGAAACCCTGGCCCATGCTTGCGGATAACAACCCACGGTTGCCAGGCTGTTGCTGTCTGTCAACCCGTCGGGAGTGGTCAATGGCCTTTGGTGAGCAGCCCGCCTATCTGCGCGTCGCCGGCGATCTCCGCAAGAAGATCGCCAACGGCGCGCTGCCGCCCCGTACCAGACTGCCCTCGCAGGCCCGCATCCGCGAGGAGTACGGAGTCTCCGACACGGTCGCGCTGGAGGCGCGCAAGGTGCTGATGGCCGAGGGACTGGTGGAGGGCCGCTCCGGGTCGGGGACGTACGTGCGCGAGCGCCCGGTCCCGCGCCGCATCTCCCGCTCGGGCTACCGGCCGCCGAGCGGCTCCAGCCCCTTCCGCCAGGAACAGGCGGCGGACGGCATGCGGGGGACGTGGCAGTCCAGCAGCGAACAGGACGTGGCGGGGCCCGAGATCGCCGCGCGCCTGGGCATCGAGCCGGAGGACCGGGTGATGCGCACGCGGTACGTGTTCCGGGACGGCGGCGAGCCGATGATGCTCTCCACCTCCTGGGAGCCCCTGGCGCTCACGGGGCGGACGCCGGTGATGCTGCCCGAGGAGGGGCCGCTCGGCGGCTGCGGGGTCGTGGAGCGGATGGCGGCCATCGACATCGTCGTGGACAACGTGCTGGAGGAGGTCGGCGCGCGGCCGGGGCTGGCGGAGGAGCTCCTGTCGCTCGGCGGAGTCCCCGGACACGTGGTGATGGTCCTGGAGCGGACGTACTTCGCGTCGGGGCGCGCGGTGGAGACGGCGGACGTGGTGGTGCCGGCGGACCGGTACCGGGTGGCGTACCACCTGTCGGTGAAGTGAACGGCGCCCGCCCGTGCGCCAGTCGGCGAGTCGGCGAAGTGAACAGGGCCCGGCCGGCCGGGCGGTGAACCTCCCCGCGAGAACCCCGCGGGTATTTCTGTCGTACGACCGATAGTCGGAGCGCGCCGTCCGGCCGCCGTGACGGCGAGTTAACTCCCGGCGCCGCGCCGTAACGGCGGGGCAACGGCGCGCTGGGGCGCCTTGTCATGTCCGGCTTCTACCTTCCCGTTCGTACCGCTCCCGGTACACGCCGACGAACGGGAAGGCAGCGATGACGGACACCGCGATCCCCACCCCCGACAGCCCACCCGACCAGGGCCGGCCGACGCGCAGCTACGCCAGGCTCGCCGCCGACGAGAGCCGCGAGGACTTCTCGCTCCGCTACGCGCCGCACTCGTTCCGCCGCTGGTCGCCCTCGATGGTCGCGGGCACCGCGCTCGGCGGGATCGCGTATCTGGCGGACTTCGCGATCGGCGCCTCGATCGTGTTCACGTACGGCTTCACCAGCGGTTTCGCCTCCATCCTCACGGCGGCGGCGATCATCTTCATCACGGGTGTCCCGATCGCGAGAGCCTGTGCCACGTACGGCCTGGACATGGACCTGATCACCCGCGGCGCCGGTTTCGGCTACTTCGGCTCGACGCTGACCTCGCTCATCTACGCGTCCTTCACCTTCATCTTCTTCGCCCTCGAAGGCTCGATCATGGCCCAGGCCATGCACCAGGCCATCGGACTCCCGGTCCAGATCGGCTACCTGGTCACCACCCTGATCGTCATCCCCATCGTGTTCCGGGGGATGGGCGCGCTGGCCAAGGTCCAGGCGTGGACCCAGCCGATCTGGCTCATCGGCCTCGTCCTGCCCTTTGTCGTCCTCGCCTTCCACGCACCGGGCTCCTGGGGCGCGTTCAGCTCCTTCGGCGGTACGGAAGGGGCCGGCGCGGGCTTCGACTGGATCGGCTTCGGCCTCGGTACGGGGGTGGCGCTCTCGCTCATCGCCCAGATCGGCGAGCAGGCCGACTACCTGCGCTTCATGCCGGCCAGGACCGAGGCGAACAAGCGCCGCTGGAACGCGGCCGTCCTGGCCGCCGGACCCGGCTGGGTGATCATCGGTGCCGCCAAGCAGCTGGGCGGCGCGTTCCTCGCCTTCGTCGCGCTGGAGGCGGTCGGCAAGACCCACGCGCTGGAACCCATCGCCCCGCAGATCGAGGCGCTCAAGCCGTGGCTCGGCTCCTTCGCCCTGCCCGCCGCCGCGATCTTCGTGATCGTCTCCCAGATCAAGATCAACGTCACCAACGCCTACAGCGGCTCGCTGTCCTGGTCGAATTTCTTCTCCCGCGTCACGCACAAGCACCCGGGGCGCGTCTGGTACATCTTCCTCAACCTCGCCATCGCGCTGACGCTGATGGAGATGAACATGTTCGCGGCCCTCAACAAGCTGCTGGGCTTCTACTCCAACGTGGGCATCGCCTGGATCACCGCCGTCGCCGCCGACCTCGTGATCAACAAGCGCATCGGGCTGAGCCCGCCGTACATCGAGTTCAAGCGCGCCTACCTGTACGCGGTCAACCCGGCCGGATTTGGTGCGATGGTGATCGCCTCCACCGTCTCGATCCTCGCCTTCTTCGGGCTGTTCGGGACGTACGCGGAGGCCTTCTCGACCTTCATCGCCGCCGGACTCGCCCTGATCCTCTGCCCGTTGATCGCCTGGCTGACGAAGGGCAGGTACTACCTGGCGCGGCCGAACCCGGTGAACGGCCCGGACGCCGACGTCCCCGACCTCACCGCCACCCACCTGTGCGCGGTCTGCGAGACGGCGTACGAACTTCCCGACATCGCCGACTGCCCGGTCCAGTCGGGGCCGATCTGCTCGCTGTGCTGCTCGCTCGACGCGACGTGCGGGGACGCCTGCCGGAAGGTGACGGACGCGGCGCCGGTCCTGATGCCGCTGCCGACGGTCCGTACGGTCCGACACGACGTGAAACCGGCCTGACGGCACGGGAGATGGGAGCGTAGGGGGGCGCACGCCCGGCGTGCGTCCCCCGGCCCGTGCAGCTGTTCGCACGCGGGACGTGTACCTCTTTGTGTGAATACGTATCCGCTGAGTGAAGGTCAGGCGTACGCTCGGGCATATGCGTACTGCGGTTTCCCGGGAATCTTCAGTGAGACACAGGCCGGCGGCGGGAGGGGCGCGATGAACGACAGCGGAGCCGCGCTCCCCTGGCTGGTCATACGGCAGGACGGCAACGGAAATCGCTACCGGGTCGGCAGATACGCCACGAAGGACGAGGCGCAGAAGATCGCCGACACCCTGGACGCCCGCGGCCCCGGCCGCCTCTACTGGGTGGAGCGCGTCGTCCAGACCGCCCGCTGACCCGTCCAGGCCACCCGCCGGCCCGTACGGACCACCCGCCGACCCGTACGGACCACCCTCCGGCACGCGGCACGGACGCCGCCCCCGGCCCGTTACGCTCCCGCCCATGGAAGATCGTGTCGTGGTCGCGGGCGCCCTGTACGACCGCGGGCGGCTGCTGGCCGCCCGCCGCAGCGCGCCGCCCGAACTGGCCGGCCGCTGGGAGCTGCCCGGCGGCAAGGTGGAGCCGGGGGAGGGCCCGGAAGAGGCGCTGGTACGGGAGTTGCGCGAGGAACTGGGCGTCGAGACGCGGCCGGTGGAGCGGATCCCCGGGCAGTGGCCGCTGGGCCGGGGCCATGTCCTCCAGGTGTGGACGGCCCGGCTGCTCTCCGGTGAGCCCCGGCCCCTGGAGGACCACGACGAGGTGCGCTGGCTCGGCCTCGGCGAGGTCCACACGGTCGACTGGCTCGACCAGGACCGGCCGGCCGTCGCCGGGGCCGTCCGTCTGCTGCGGGCTGCCCCGGAGGGCCCGGCGGGCTGAGAAACCGTACGCCGGAAGGTGTGACCGGTTGGAGGAGATAGCTCGCCCCGCATTTCGGGTATGGGCAGATTAACCCCCCTAAAAGGGATGCGGTTCTGTCGGCGGGTTGGGAAGAAGTGGTCGGCTTGATCGACACACAGGGCGCGCGCTCCGAGTGGACCTTTCCCGCCGAGCCCGGCGCCGTGCGCACCGCCCGCCATTCCGTCCGTGACACCCTCCACGCCTGGGAGATCGCCCCTCCCGTCTGTGAGGCGGCCGTCCTGCTGGTCAGTGAGCTGGTGACCAACGCGCTGACGTACGCGTCCGGCCCCATCGGGGTGAGGCTGGCCGTGGTCGACCTGGCGGCCGCCCCGGACGCCCCTTCCCGCCCGCCGGCGGACGGCACCCGGGTGGACGTGGTCACCGCCCCCGCCCGCGCCCTGCTCGTGGAGGTCTCCGATCCCCTTCCCGACCCGCCGGCCCTCCGCGCCTCGGGACCCGACGACGAAGGCGGGCGTGGCCTGCGGCTCGTGGCCTGTTCGTCCCGGCGGTGGGGCACGCGCCGCGGGAAGACGGGGAAGACGGTGTGGTTCGAGCTACCGCTGCCTGGTTAGAAGTGTGAAGGGACGATGATCACGGGAACGATCACGTCGGACTCGTTCGGATCGGTTCGGACCCGGTGCGACCGGGACCGGACTCGGCTCAAAAAGAACGAGACCGTGCTGTGATTGTGAACGCCGTGCCTGCCGGGGCCGTAGTGCTGAATACTGCGGGAATGGCCGGTCCGGTGCGTGAGCTGGAGGGGACGGTCGCGTGAGCGAGATACCTGGGACGACGGGCGACGTCGTATGGCAGAGCAGTCCGCCCGGCTCGATCTATGACTACATCAGAGTCGCTTCGTTCTCGATCGGCCCCGACGGCCTGGTCGACCAGTGGAGCGCGCGCGCCACTGAGCTGTTCGGGATCGCTCCGTACCAGGTCAGGGGCAAGGACCCGGTCGAGGTGTTCATGCCTGCCGACCTGCGTCCGCGCGGGCACCGCCAGGTCGCCGAGATCCTGGACGGCAAGGAGTGGACCGGCCTCGTCCCCTTCCGTATGCCCCATGAGGGCCGTTCGCCCCATGAGGGCGGTGCGCACGGTCTGGCCGAGATCTATGTGATGCCGAGCGAGACGGAGACCGGCGGGCGGGGCGCGCTCTGCATCGTGGTCGACGTCAGGGCGTTGCGCAGGATCGAAACCGACCTCGCCTCGTCGCAGGCCATATTCGGCCAATCTCCCTTCGGCTTCCTGCTGTTCGGCACCGACCTCAAGGTGCAGCGCGCCAACGAACGCTTCGCGAAGGTCTTCGGCGGTGCGATCGAGGACCACCGCGGCCGCACCGTCCACGACTACCTGTCCCGCCCCGAGGCCGAGCGGCTGACCGGCGCCCTCAAGCGGGTCCTGGAGACCGGCGAGGCGGTCAACGACTTCCAGATCGTGGGCACCGAGCCCGGCGGCAGGGACCGCAGGCACTGGTCGGTCAACCTCTACCGCGTCCACAGCGGAGCGGGCCGCCCCATCGGGGTGGCCGGGATCGGCACGGATGTCACACGCCGTCACATCGCCGCCCGCGAGGCCGCCAGCGCCCGCCGGAACCTCGCCCTCCTCAACGACGCGAGCGCCCGGATCGGCAACTCGCTGGACCTGGAGACCACCGCCCGCGAGCTGCTCGACGTCGCCGTCCCCGGCTTCTGCGACCTGGCCGCCGTGGACCTCTACCAGTCCCTCCTCACCGGCGAGGAGGCCCCGCCCGGACGCGGCGGCTCCTCCCGCTCCGAGTCCGGCGGCGGCAGCGCCTCGCTGCGCCGGGTCGCCTTCGCCAGCGCCGTCTCGGACGCGCCGCTGACCGGACCCGGCGACCTGCTGGAGGGCGGGTACGTGCCCCCGGAGGTCGGCGCGGTCCACCGCTTCCCGTTCGCCTCGCTCGCCGCGAGCGCCCTGCGCACCGGCCGGGTGCAGTCGATCCCCGGCGGCGCGGGCAGCCTCATCCAGTCGACGCTCGCCGTCCCGCTGGTCGCGCACGACGCCGTCGTGGGGCTCGCCCAGTTCTCCCGTACGAAGGGCAGCGAGCCGTTCGGCGACCGCGACCGCGCCCTCGCGGTCGAGCTGGCCGCGCGCGCCGCCGTCTGCATCGACAACGCCCGCCTCTACCGCAGGGAGCACGAGCGCGCGCTGATCCTCCAGCGCAGCCTGCTGCCGCCGGGCGACCCCGAGGCCGCCGGCCTGGACATCGCCTGCCGCTACCTGCCGGGCAACACGGCGACGGAGGTCGGCGGCGACTGGTTCGACGTCATCGAACTGCCCGGCCACCGCACCGCCCTGGTCGTCGGCGACGTGATGGGACGCGGGCTGCGGGCCGCCGTCGCCATGGGCGAACTGCGCACGGCCGTCCGTACGTTGGCGCTCCTCGACCTGGAACCGGCCGAAGTGCTCTCGGCCCTGGACGAGATCGCCCGCGGCCTCGGCACGCCCAGCGGCGCCCAGCAGGCCTCCCGTGTCGCCCACAAGTCGCGGGACGCCGACCTCTCCGAGGTCTACCTCGCCACGTGTGTGTACGCGGTGTACGACCCGGTCACCCGGCGCTGCACGTTCGCCAACGCCGGGCATCCGCCCCCGGTCGTCGTCGAGCCGGGGGAGGAGCCCCTGATGCTCGACGTGCCGCCCGGCATGCCGCTCGGCGTGGGCGGCGAGCCCTTCGAGCAGGTGGAGGTCGAGCTGGCGGAGGGCGCGCTGCTCTCGCTCTACACGGACGGCCTGGTCGAGTCGCGGGACCAGCCGCTGGACGAGGGCCTGACCGCGTTCCGGGCGGCGCTGGCCAACCCCGTACGGCCCCTGGAAGACGTCTGCGACCACGTCCTGAACACGCTCGACACCCGGCACGGCGAGGACGACATCGCCCTGCTGATGGCCCGGATCCAGGGGCTCCCCGCCGAAGCCGTGGGGGACTGGCGGCTGCCGCGCGAGCCGCGCTCGGTGGGCCGGGCCAGGGAGCTGGCCCGCGCGCAGCTGGTCGCCTGGGACCTGGAACCTCTGGTCGACACGGTGGAGCTGCTGGTCAGTGAGCTGGTCACCAACGCCCTGCGCTATGGCGAGGGCGAGATCAGGCTCCGGCTGCTGCTCGACCGTACGCTCGTCTGCGAGGTCTGGGACGCGGGCCTCGTACAGCCGCGCAGGCGGCGGGCCCGTGACACCGACGAGGGCGGGCGGGGGCTCCAGCTGGTGGGCCTGCTGAGCGCGGCCTGGGGCTCGCGCAGGACACCGCGCGGCAAGACGGTCTGGTTCGAACTGCCCCTCCCCGACGGGGACTCGACGGCGGAGCCGACGGTGGAGCAGCTGTTGAGCATGTTCTGACGGCGGGGGGTCTGACGGCGGTACGGAGACCTCGCGGACCCCGCGGAGGACGCCGTGGCGGTCAGGAGCCGCCCGGGGTGTCCTGCCGGTCCTGCCGCTCCGTACCCCTGCCGCCCCGCCGCTCCTCCGCCGCCCGACCGGCCCTGTGCTCGGCGGCCCGCGCCGCCCGGTGCCTGCGCTTGGCGAAGACGTACGCCGCGACCGCCACGACCAGCACCAGCACCCCGAGGGGCAGCACCAGATTCCCCGCCCATCCCGACTCCGCGGGGCTCTGCCCGGAACCCGCCGCGCGGGCGGCCCCCGCACCGGGCACGAGCAGCCACCACGCCGTGATCAGCGGCGCCGTCGCGACCCGGGTCCGGCGCACCAGCGGAGACATAGTCAGGAGGCTATGTCCGGTACGCGGGCCCCGCGACCGGGCCGCGATCCGCCGGGGCGTACGGCATCAGCACGACGCCGTGACGCACCCCCAGCCGTCCCGGTACGCCGACCGGTCGCCCTCGGTGGCCGCGAAGTCGACCTCACCGCCACGCCGAAGCGCGCGCGGTCGCGGGGGGTAGGGGACGAATAAAGATGCACAGGGAAACTTGTCAGGCTGCCTGCGTATATCTTACGGTGGCGGCACGGCGGACGAGCCCCGCACCGCGCCGGGGCGGCCCCCGCACCGCGCCGGGACAGCAAGGAGCATCCTCATGACCGTCACCACGCTCGACCCGACCACGGCCCTGGTCGTCGTCGACCTCCAGAACGGCGTCGTCGGGCTGCCGACCGTCCAGCCCGCCGCCGAGATCGTCGCGCGCTCGGCGGAACTCGCCGACGCCTTCCGGGCCAAGGGCCTGCCCGTGGTGCTCGTCCGCGTCACCAGCGGGGCGCCCGGCCGCACCGAGGGGCCGGCGCGCGGGCTCCCGCCGCGGGCCGACTGGGCCGACCTGGTGCCGGAACTGCGGCAGGCGGACGGCGACATCGTCGTCACGAAGCACACCTGGGGCGCCTTCCACGGCACCGACCTCGACCTCCAGCTGCGCCGCCGGGGCGTCACGCAGGTCGTGGTGACCGGCATCGTCACCACCAAGGGCGTCGAGTCCACCGCCCGCGCCGCCCACGAGCACGGCTACCACGTCACGGTGGTCACCGACGCCGTGACGGACACGGACGGGGACGCCCACCGGAACTCCGTGGAGAAGATCTTCCCGGCGCTCGGCGAGACCGGCACCACCGAGGACGTGCTGAAGCTGCTCGGCTGAGCCGCCGCCGCGTCTCGATGCGCCGGTACGCCACGCACGCGGGGCCCGTGTCCACCAGGACGCGGGCCCTTTCCGTACCCCGGCCCGATCGGAAAGACGCCTCCTAGGTCCGGCGGCTGTGGACGCCCAGTCCCTCGTCGTCCGAGTCGGTCCACAGGGCGTGGTTGTACGGAGTGTCGGGGATCGGGATCAGTTCGTGGACCAGGGCCGGCGCGAGGGGGCGTGCCTCGGCGGCGCGGGTCTCGCCGAGGCGCCGTTCCAGCTGTCCGACCGTCCGCACCAGGTCGTCCAGGGACCGTTTGACCGCGGTCAATTCTTCGTGCAGGGACATGAGTTGCCCTCACTTCCACGTCTCGGGTGGCAGGCGGGGTAGCGGGGTCGTGGCCCCGACTGTCTACAGTATGCAATTTCGAGTGTCGCCCGTCACACACCGTTTTCGCAAGGGTGCCGCTGGGCCGCACGGGTGGCGTTTCGGATGCTGGACGCCGTGTCGCCGTCATGGCCGCGCCTCCATCCCTTTCAGTGGGTGGGCAAATAGGTGTGATCATCTCTAAATTCCACAAACCGGACGAAGAGGTAGAAGCCATGTCCCACGTCGGCGCCCCACGCGGGAGGACATGCTCCCGAACCCTCCGCGGCGTTTCGCTCCTCACCACGGGCGTACTCGCCCTGACCGTCCTGTCCGCGTGCACCGCGGAGAAGCCCGCCGGGCAGGCCCAGGCCGCCCCCGTGGACATCGAGGCCACCGGCCGGGACGCGATCGCGCAGGGCGGCACGGTGCGGTGGGCGGTCGACGCCATGCCCACGACGCTCAACGCCTTCCAGGCCGACTCCGACGCCGCCACCAGCCGGATCGCCGGAGCCGTCCTGCCCGCGCTCTTCACGCTCGACCGCACCGGCCGCCCGCAGCGCAACGGCGACTACCTGGAGTCGGCGAAGATCGTGGACCGGGAGCCCAAGCAGGTCGTGCTCTACAAGCTCAACCAGCAGGCGGTCTGGAGCGACGGCACCGAGATCGGGGCGCCGGACTTCGTCGCCCAGTGGCACGCGCTGCGCGGCAAGGACACCGCGTACTGGACGGCCCGCAACGCGGGGTACGAGCGGATCGAGAAGATCGAGCGCGGCAAGGACGACCTGGACGTACGGGTCACCTTCGACCGGCCGTACGCGGACTGGAAGTCCCTCTTCACCCCCCTCTACCCGAAGGAGGTCATGGGTTCCCCGACCTCCTTCAACGACGGGGCCAGGTCCTCGCTGAGGACGAGCGCGGGCCCGTTCAACCTCAAGTCGGTGGACCGCAAGGCCAAGAAGGCCACGCTCGTCCGCAACCCGCGCTGGTGGGGGAAGCGCGCCAAGCTCGACTCGATCGTCCTGAGCGCGGTGCCTCGCGGCCGGCGCGCCGTCGCGCTGGCGGCCGGCACGCTCGACATCGCGGACATCGACAGGAGCGCGGCGGAACGCATCACCGCGGCCGCCCGTGGCAAGGGCGGTACGGGGGGCCAGCCGCTGGCCCACGGCCCGGAGGCGGGGAGCGGTCCTGAGGCCGGGAGCGCCCCGGCCGCCTCGCTCCGGGCCCGCGCGATGGCGCACGGCTCTCCCGAGGAGAAGGCCGAGGCGGCGCGTTCGGCGCGCGAGCGGACGGCGGCGGTGGCGGAGACGTTCGCCCGTGAACAGCGGAACCTGCGCGGGTACGTCGTACGGAAGTCGCTGGAGCCCGCCTACACGCAGCTCGCGCTGAACGGGGAGTCGGGACCGCTGGCCGACGAGCGGGTACGGCGGGCCGTGGCCCGCGCGATCGACCGGAAGCAGCTGGCCGACTCCGTGCTCAAGCCGCTCGGACTGCCGTCGAAGCCGCTCGGCAGCCACCTCGCGGTGGCGGGACAGCCGGGGTACGCGGACAGCAGTGACGCGCTCGGCACCCAGGACACCCACGAGGCGCAGGCGTTGCTGGCCGACGCGGGCTGGACGCCGGGCGGGGCCCGCAAGACGGACGAGGGCACCAAGGCGGGCAGCGAGGGCGACGGCGAGAAGTCCCCGGCCCCGGAGGCCACCGGGAAGGACGCCGGGAAGAAGGCGGACCCGGAGAAGAAGGCCGAGAAGAGCGCCCCGGCCGACAGGACGGAAGAGAAGACAGAGACGGAGAAGACCGAGAAGAAGACGGAGCGGACGGAGCAGACGGAAAAGGCCGACAAGCCCGACAAGGCCGACCCGGCCGAGAACGCGGACACGAGCGGGAACGGCGGCGACAGGACCGGCTCCTCCTCCGACGAGGGCTCCTCCTCCGACGAGGGCTCCGCCGGCGACGACAAGCCCGCCCACGACACCAAGCCGGGCGGTGTCGCCGGCGCGTACGCCCCGCGCGGCACCCAGGCGCCCGCCCCCCACGCCGGCCCGCTCGGCAAGGACGGCAAGGCCCTCACCCTCCGCTTCGTCCTGCCGTCCGGGGAGGGCTCGGAGTCCCTGCGGGCCGTCGGCCGCCGCATCGCGGCCATGCTCGACCGCGTCGGCATCGGCACGGAGACGATCAAGGTCGCCGACAACAGCTACTTCAAGGACCACATCGCCGCCGGCGACTACGACCTGGCCCTCTACTCCTGGCCCGCCACCGCCTACCCGGCGACCGACGGCCGCCCGATCTTCGCCAAGCCGGTCCCGGCCAGTGACGGCTCCCTCGTGGTGGAGCAGAACTACACCCGCGTCGGTACGGACCACATCGACCAGCTCTTCGACCAGGCCGCGTCCGAGCTGGACGAGGACGAGGCCCGCGACCTCATGAAGAAGGCCGACGCCCGGATCTGGGCCGCCGCCGGATCCATTCCCCTGTATCAGCGTCCGCAGCTCGTCGCCACCAAGCCCGCCCTGGCCAACGCGGGAGCCTTCGGCTTCAGTGCTCCGCGCTACCAGGACATCGGGTTCAAGAAGGGCGGGAACTCGGGGCCGACCGCTGTGCCGACCGCGCTGCCGACCTCCGTGCCGACCGCTGCCGAGAAGTCGGTCAAGCCCGAGAACTAGCAGGTCAGCATCTGCTTCCCGGCGCGGGAAGCTCTGTTCCCGATCAATTCACTTGCCCGCCGGTCCCCCCGGCGGGCAAGCTCGTTCCCGGCCCTCCGACCCGAGCGGCTCCGCACCCCGTCACCCCCGCGCGCACCCCGTCGGCACCCCTCCGTACCGCCCTCGCGGGACCCCCGCGCCGCCCCGTGCGCCGGGCCCCCGCGGCCCCGCTCCGCCCGGCCGGGGCAGCCCTTGTCGCCCCGGCCCCGTACCATGGGACGAGCCGTGGCCTGTCCGCCCGGCGGGCGTACGAGCACACAACGCCGCATCCCACGATCGAGAGAAGCGCCAGCCAGCATGCCCACGCGCCACGACATCCGTAACGTCGCCATCGTCGCCCACGTCGACCATGGCAAGACCACTCTGGTCGACGCCATGCTGAAGCAGGCCGGCGCGTTCGCCGCGCACGCCGCCGAGCACCTCGATGACCGGATGATGGACTCGAACGACCTGGAGCGTGAGAAGGGCATCACGATCCTGGCCAAGAACACCGCCGTGAAGTACCACCCCAAGACCGGCGGGGACCCCATCACGATCAACATCATCGACACCCCGGGCCACGCCGACTTCGGCGGCGAGGTCGAGCGCGGTCTCTCGATGGTGGACGCGGTCGTCCTGCTCGTCGACGCCTCCGAGGGCCCGCTCCCGCAGACCCGTTTCGTCCTGCGCAAGGCCCTCCAGGCGCAGATGCCCGTCATCCTCTGCATCAACAAGACGGACCGCCCCGACTCCCGGATCGACGAGGTCGTCGACGAGACGTACGACCTGTTCCTGGACCTGGACGCGACCGAGGAGCAGATCGAGTTCCCGATCGTCTACGCGTGCGCCCGTGACGGCGTCGCCTCGCTGACCAAGCCGGCGGACGGCACCGTCCCGGCGGACAGCGACAACCTGGAGCCGTTCTTCAACACGATCCTGTCGCACGTCCCCGCCCCCGAGTACGACGAGGCCGCCCCGCTCCAGGCGCACGTCACCAACCTGGACGCGGACAACTTCCTCGGCCGTATCGCACTCTGCCGCGTCGAGCAGGGCGAGCTGAAGAAGGGCCAGACCGTCGCGTGGATCAAGCGCGACGGCACGATGTCCAACGTCCGGATCACCGAGCTGCTGATGACGGAGGCGCTGACCCGCAAGCCCGTCGAGCTGGCGCGCCCCGGCGACATCTGCGCCATCGCCGGCATCCCGGACATCATGATCGGCGAGACCCTGGCCGACCCGGAGAACCCGATCGCGCTGCCGCTGATCACGGTGGACGAGCCGGCGATCTCCATGACCATCGGTACGAACACCTCGCCGCTCGTCGGCAAGGGCGGCAAGGGCCACAAGGTCACCGCCCGCCAGGTCAAGGACCGCCTGGACCGCGAGCTGATCGGTAACGTCTCGCTGCGCGTCCTGGACACCGAGCGCCCCGACGCCTGGGAGGTGCAGGGCCGCGGTGAGCTGGCGCTGGCCATCCTGGTCGAGACGATGCGCCGGGAGGGCTTCGAGCTGACCGTCGGGAAGCCCGAGGTCGTCACGAAGCAGGTCGACGGCAAGACGTACGAGCCGATCGAGCGCATGACGATCGACTCGCCCGAGGAGCACCTGGGCCCCATCACGCAGCTGATGGCGACCCGCAAGGGCCGCATGGAGACGATGACGAACCACGGGTCGGGGTGGATCCGCATGGAGTGGATCGTCCCGTCGCGCGGTCTCATCGGGTTCCGTACGGAGTTCCTGACCCAGACGCGCGGCACGGGTATCGCCCACTCGATCTTCGAGGGCCACGAGCCGTGGTTCGGCGACCTGCGCACCCGTAACAACGGCTCGCTCGTCGCGGACCGCGCGGGTTCGGTCACCCCCTTCGCGATGATCAACCTCCAGGAGCGCGGTGTCATCTTCACCGAGGCCGGCACGGAGGTCTACGAGGGCATGATCATCGGTGAGAACTCGCGCTCCGACGACATGGACGTGAACATCACCAAGGAGAAGAAGCTCACCAACATGCGCGCGGCCTCCGCCGACAACACGGAGAACGTGGTCCCGCCCCGCAAGCTCTCGCTGGAGCAGTCGCTGGAGTTCTGCCGCGACGACGAGTGCATCGAGGTGACCCCGGAGACGGTCCGTATCCGCAAGGTCGTCCTGGACCAGAAGCAGCGCGGGCGCACGGCGTCCCGCGCCAAGAACGGCTGAGGTGACACCCCGTCCGGTCCCGGACCTTCTCCGGGCCGTGACCAGGGGCTGACATCCTGTCAGGCAACGGCTCGGCCCCCCGCCGGAACGCGGGGGGCCGAGCCGTTCGTCAACGGGTTTTCCTCGCCAGGTGTCCGGATATCGGCCACCGCTCACCGGAACATGTGTTAACGGTCCGTTTCGGGGGTGTCTGTCTATGATCATTTTGTCCGGATTTCGGGCGGACGTCCCAGGCTGATGTTGTCAAAACGAGACCCTTTAGCTGTGGTTTACAGCCGGGCCGTACCTAATAGTTGGCTCATTGAGCTCGGGTCAATGGGTCACGCGCAGTGGGGAGCGCCGACTCACGAGCACACTCGGGGCATTTGATCAGCTCGCTGTCAGGGGTGTCAGCGCGCGTAGACAGTGCCCTTCTTGTTGTGACTAGTGGACTCATGAGGAGGAACCCATGCGTGGTGCCAAGAGCGCCAAGTGGGTCGCGGGAGCGATAATCGTCGCCCTGGCCGCAACTGCCTGTGGCGGCAGTGACAGTGGCAGCGACGACAACGGTGACAAGGCGAGCACAGGCTCGTTCGATCCGAACGGCAAGTTCTCCGTCGAGGTGGGTGAGCCGCAGAACCCGCTGCAGCCCGCCAACACCATGGAGTCCAACGGCAGCATCGTGGTCGGGGCGCTCTTCCAGCAGCTCGTCGACTACGACGCCGCGGGCAAGATCGTCATGGTGAACGCCGAATCGGTGGACACCACGGACAACAAGACCTACACGGTCAAGCTGAAGAAGGACTGGAAGTTCCACGACGGGACCCCGGTCACCGCCGAGTCCTACGTCAAGGCGTGGAACTGGGCCGCGAACATCAAGAACAACCAGACGAACTCGTTCTGGTTCTCGGACATCGCCGGCTTCGCGGACGTCCACCCCGAGAAGGGTGACCCGAAGAAGACCGAGATGTCCGGCCTGAAGGTGGTCGACCCCACCACCTTCACGATCGAGCTCAGCACGCCGATCCCGTACTTCATCTACAAGCTGGGCTACGAGGTCTTCTCGCCGCTCCCCGAGTCCTTCTACGCCGACCCGGCCGCCGCCGGTGAGAAGCCGGTCGGCAACGGTCCCTACAAGTTCGTCAGCTGGGACCACAAGAAGAGCATCGAGGTCACGGCCTTCGCGGACTACACCGGTCCGGACAAGGCCAAGAACGGTGGTGTGACGTTCAAGAACTACACCAACCTGGAAACGGCCTACGAGGACCTCAAGTCCGGCAACGTCGACGTCCTGCGGCAGATCGCGCCGAAGGACCTCCCCGTCTACCGTGACGACCTCGGCGACCGCGCCGTGGACAAGGCGTACTCCGCCGTCCAGTCGATCGTCCCGGCCTTCTACACCAAGCAGTGGAAGGACATCGACCCCCGCGTCCTCCAGGGCCTGTCGAGGGCGATCGACCGCGACACGATCACCAAGACGGTCCTCCAGGGCACCCGTGAGCCCGCCACCGGCTTCGTCGCCAAGGGCGTGCTCGGGTACCAGGACAACGTCGGCGGCGACGTCTTCACGTACGACCCGGCCGCGGCCAAGGCGCTCATCAAGGCCGGCGGCGGTGTGCCCGGCAACAAGATCTCCATCCAGTTCAACGCCGACGGCGGCCACAAGGAATGGGTCGAGGCCGTCTGCGGCAGCATCACCCAGGCCACGGGCGTCGCCTGCACCGGCGACTCCAAGGCCGACTTCCAGGCCGACCTCGACGCGCGTGACGCCCACGAGGTCAAGTCCATGTACCGCGGTGGCTGGGTGCTCGACTACCCGGTGAACGCCAACTTCATCCGTGACCTGTACGGCACCAAGTCGGACGGCAACACGAGCGGCTTCTCCTCGGCGAAGATCGACGGCCTGATCAAGGGCGCGGACGCGGCTCCCTCGCTGGACGAGTCCGTCAAGCTCTACCAGGACGCCGAGAAGGAGATGGTCAACGAGATGCCGGCCATCCCGCTCTGGTACTACAAGGTCAACGCCGGTTACTCGGACAAGGTGTCCGGTGTCGACTACGCGCAGGACGGGGACCCGATCCTCACCAGCGTCCAGGTCAAGAAGTAGCAAACATCGCGCATCGCGCGTCCGGTCCTGACTCGCTTCAGTGACACCGGGTGCGGGTGGCGGCCGGGGGGCCCTTCTTCCGAGTTCCGGGAGGGGGGCCCGTCGGCTGCCCCAGCGACTGACATGGAGGAATAATGGGGCGCTATGTCGCACGACGACTGCTCCAGATGATCCCGGTCTTCATCGGGACGACCCTGCTCATATTTCTGATGGTGTATGCCCTGCCCGGTGACCCCGTGCGCGCCCTCTTCGGGGACAAGGGAGCCGATCCGGCGACCGTGGCGCGCATCAGGCACGACCTGGGCCTGGACCAGCCGATCCTGGTGCAGTACTGGCATTACCTCACCGGCCTGCTGCAAGGTGACTTCGGCACCCAGATAGCCAGCCAGAGACCGGTGACCGACGTCCTCGGCGACGCCTTCCCGGTCACCATCCGCCTCGCGGTGCTCGCGTTTGTCATCGAGCTGGTCTTCGGTATCGGACTGGGCATCATCGCGGGCATGCGCGCAGGGCGCCTGGCCGACTCGGCCGTGCTGGTCTTCACGCTGCTGATGATCTCGGTGCCGGTGTTCGTGCTCGGCTTCATCTTCAAGACGGTCTTCGCGTTCCAGCTCGGCTGGACCGACCCCAACGTCTCCGGAGAGGCGAACTGGGGTGAACTGGTCATGCCGGCCGTCGTGTTGGCGGGGCTCTCCCTCGCGTACGTGGCCCGGCTGACCCGTACGTCGATCGCCGAGAACCTCCGTGCCGACTACATGCGGACCGCGGTGGCCAAGGGCCTGCCCCGGCGCCGGGTGATCGGCGTGCACCTGATGCGCAACTCGATGATCCCCGTCGTCACCTTCCTGGGCACGGACATCGGCGCCCTGATGGGCGGCGCGATCATCACCGAGGGCCTGTTCAACATCCACGGTGTGGGCGGCACGATCTTCGAGTCCATCAAGCGCCGTGAGGGCACCACCCTGGTGGGCCTGGTGACGGTGCTCGTCCTCGTCTATCTCGCGACCAGCCTGATCGTCGACCTGCTCTACGCGGTCCTGGACCCGAGGATCCGTTATGCCTGATCTGACCAAGACCGCGGTCGACAGCACCGCACCCGAGACCACGGCCGCCGTCGCGGCCGCCGGGGTGGCGGGCCCCGCGATCGAGAAGCCGCGCTCCCTGTGGGGCGACGCCTGGCAGGACCTGCGCCGCAACCCGTACTTCGTGGTCTCGTCCGTCCTGATCCTCCTGCTGCTGGTCGTCACGGCCTTCCCCGGCCTGTTCACCAGCGCGGACCCCGGCGTGGGCGACCTCAAGAACCACTTCCTCCAGAAGCCTGAACTGGGACACCTCTTCTCCCCGGAGTGGCTCGGATACGACGGGCAGGGCCGCAGCGTCTACGCCCGCCTCATCTACGGGGCCCGCGCCTCCGTGATCGTCGGCATCTCGGTGACCCTCCTGGTCACCGTGCTGGGCGGCGTCGTCGGCATGATCGCCGGGTACTTCGGCGGCATCGTCGACTCCGTCCTGTCCCGGCTCACCGACATCTTCTTCGGCGTCCCGTTCCTGCTGGGCGCGATGGTCGTGATGAACTCCTTCACGGAGCGCAAGGTGTGGGTCGTCGTCCTGGCCCTGGCCTTCCTCGGCTGGACCCAGATCGCGCGGGTGATGCGCGGTTCCGTCATCACCATCAAGCAGGCCGACTACGTGCAGGCCGCCAAGGCGCTGGGCGCGGGCACCACCCGCATCCTGTTCAAGCACATCCTGCCGAACGCCCTCGCCCCGGTGATCGTCGTCGCCACCATCTCGCTCGGCGGCTACATCTCGGCCGAGGCCACGCTGTCCTACCTGGGGCTCGGGCTCTCCTCGCCGACCGTCTCGTGGGGCATCGACATCTCGGACGGCGCCAACCAGATCCGGGTGGCTCAGCACATCCTCATCTACCCGTCGATCATGCTCAGCATCACCGTGCTGGCGTTCATCATGCTCGGCGATGCGGTGCGCAACGCCCTCGATCCGAAGCTGCGCTGAGGGAGGCGTACATGACCATCATCGACAAGACCTCGGCGGCCTCCGCCGCACAGGACGGCACCGCCCCCGGCGGCCCGCTGCTCGAAGTCCGTGACCTGCACGTCGAGTTCGCCACCCGTGGCGGAGTCGTCAGGGCCGTCAACGGCGTCAACTACAGCGTCGGCGCCGGCGAGACGCTCGCCGTCCTCGGCGAGTCGGGCTCCGGCAAGTCCGTGACCGCCCAGGCGATCATGGGCATCCTCGACATGCCGCCGGGCCGCATACCCAAGGGCGAGATCCTCTTCCGCGGCCAGGACATGCTCACCATGTCCCACGAGGAGCGGCGGCAGCTGCGCGGCCGGAAGATCGCGATGATCTTCCAGGACGCGCTGTCCTCCCTCAACCCCGTGCTGACCGTGGGCTACCAGCTCGGCGAGATGTACCGGGTGCACCTGGGCCTCTCCAAGAAGGAGGCCAGGGCCAGGGCCGTCGCGCTGATGGACCGGGTGCACATCCCCGCCGCGAAGGACCGGGTGGACGACTACCCGCACCAGTTCTCCGGCGGCATGCGCCAGCGCATCATGATCGCGATGGCGCTCGCCCTGGAGCCCGACCTGATCATCGCGGACGAGCCGACCACCGCGCTCGACGTCACCGTCCAGGCCCAGGTGATGGACCTGCTCGCGGAGCTCCAGCGCGAGTTCAACATGGGCCTGATCCTGATCACCCACGACCTCGGCGTGGTCGCCGACGTCGCGGACAAGATCGCGGTGATGTACGCCGGCCGGATCGTCGAGACCGCACCGGTCCACGAGATCTACAAGCGGCCTGCCCACCCGTACACCCGGGGACTGCTGGACTCGATCCCGCGCCTGGACCAGAAGGGCCAGGAGCTCTACGCGATCAAGGGCCTGCCGCCCAACCTGCTGCACGTCCCGTCCGGTTGTGCCTTCAACCCCCGCTGCCCGCGTGCGCAGGACATCTGCCGCACCGAACTGCCGCCGCTGCACGCGGTGACCGAGCAGGACGGAACCGAACTGCCCGGGCGGGGCAGCGCGTGCCACTTCTGGAAGGAGACGATCCATGGCTGACCTCGGCCGGCAGGGCGAGCCGGTGGACGCCACGCCCAACGTGACCGACGTCGAGATAGTCGACGCGGCCACGGACAGCGCGGCCGTCGCCGCGATCGAGGCGCCGGTGGAGCGCGGGGAGCCGATCCTCCAGGTGCGCAACCTGGTCAAGCACTTCCCGCTGACCCAGGGCATCCTCTTCAAGAAGAAGGTCGGCGCCGTGAAGGCGGTCGACGGCATCTCCTTCGACCTCTACCAGGGCGAGACCCTCGGCATCGTGGGCGAGTCCGGCTGTGGCAAGTCCACCGTCGCCAAGCTCCTGATGACGCTGGAGAAGGCCACGGCCGGCGAGGTGTTCTTCAAGGGCCAGGACATCACCCGGCTCTCGGGCCGGGCGCTGAAGGCGGTGCGCCGGAACATCCAGATGGTGTTCCAGGACCCGTACACCTCGCTCAACCCGCGCATGACCGTCGGCGACATCATCGGGGAGCCCTTCGAGATCCACCCCGAGGCGGCGCCGAAGGGGGACCGGCGGCAGAAGGTCCAGGACCTGCTGGACGTCGTGGGGCTGAACCCGGAGTACATCAACCGGTATCCGCACCAGTTCTCCGGCGGCCAGCGCCAGCGCATCGGCATCGCCCGCGGCCTCGCGCTCAACCCCGAGATCATCATCTGCGACGAGCCGGTCTCGGCGCTGGACGTGTCCGTGCAGGCGCAGGTCATCAACCTGATGGAACGGCTCCAGGACGAGTTCAACCTGTCGTACATCTTCATCGCGCACGACCTGTCGATCGTCCGGCACATCTCCGACCGGGTGGGGGTCATGTACCTCGGCAAGATGGCCGAGATCGGTACGGACACCCAGATCTACGACCACCCGACGCACCCGTACACCCAGGCGCTGCTGTCGGCGGTCCCGGTGCCCGACCCGACCGCGCGCGAGGGCCGGGAGCGGATCATCCTCACCGGGGACGTGCCGTCGCCGGCGAACCCGCCGTCCGGCTGCCGGTTCCGTACCCGCTGCTGGAAGGCGGAGGACCGCTGCGCGACCGAGGTGCCGCTGCTGGCGGTTCCCGAGCGCTTCGTCGCGGCGGGCGGCGAGGTCGCGCACGAGTCCGCGTGCCACTTCGCCGAGGAGAAGGACGTCGTCCACGCGGCGTAGTCCCCACCCCTCGCCCAGGGACTGGGGGACACACGACGGGAAAAGGCCCGCGCACCGCCCGGGAAGGGCGGGGCGCGGGCCTCTCTTTTTCCCCGGGAACCGGTCTCATGGGGCTCGGGTCAATGGGCCGGGACCGGTTCTGGCGGCGCGGTTCGAAAAAGGGGTGTTCAGAACCGTGCCGGGGGGTCTGGGGGGAGAGGGGTGCCGGCGGCAACGCCCCGAGCCGCCGGCACCGTCTGTGGGTCCTCCGGGTAGTGGCACGCGGTCAGGTGGCCGGAGCGGCTGCCTTCCACGCGTACCAGCGGAGGAGTCTCGGTCGCGCACCGCTCGGTGGCCTTCCAGCAGCGGGTGCGGAAGCGGCAGCCGGACGGCGGGTGGACCGGTGAGGGCACGTCCCCGGTGAGCAGGATCCGCTCACGGCGCGGCACGTTCTCGGCGGTCGCCTCGGGCACGGCGGAGAGCAGCGCCCGGGTGTACGGGTGGCGGGGGTTGCCGTACAGGTCGTCGCGGTCGGCGACCTCCACGATCCGGCCCAGGTACATGACCGCGACCCGCTGCGAGAAGTGCCGCACGATCGCCAGGTCGTGCGCGATGAAGAGGAAGGCGATGCCGAGGTCGCGCTGGAGCTGCTGGAGCAGGTTGACCACCTGCGCCTGGATGGAGACGTCCAGCGCGGAGACCGGCTCGTCGGCCACGATCAGCTTGGGCTCCAGAGCCAGGGCCCTGGCGACGCCGATCCGCTGGCGCTGGCCGCCCGAGAACTCGTGCGGGAAGCGGTTGTAGTGCTCGGGGTTGAGCCCGACCGTCTCCAGCAGCTCCCGCACCCGGCGCTCCCGGCCGCCGCGCGGATTGACGTCGTTGATCTCCATCGGGCCGGAGATGATCTTGCCGACGGTCTGGCGGGGGTTCAGCGAGGCGTACGGGTCCTGGAAGATCATCTGGATCTCGGAGCGCAGCGGGGCCATCTCCCGGCGCGAGGCGTGGGTGATGTCCCGGCCCCGGTAGGTGATCCGGCCGGCGGTCGGCTCCAGCAGCCGGGTGATCAGCCGGCCGGTGGTCGACTTGCCGCACCCCGACTCGCCGACCAGGCCGAGGCTCTCGCCCCCGGCGACGGTGAAGTCGAGCCCGTCGACCGCCTGGACGGCGCCGACCGTCCGCCGGACCGGGAAACCGCCCTTGATCGGGAAGTGCTTGGTGAGCCCGGCGACGTCCAGGAGGGGTTCGGTGCTGTTCATGGTGTGAAATCCCTTCTGTCGTACGTCAGTGGAGCCGGGAACCGGCGAAGTCGGCGGAGAACTCGACCCGTTGGGCGGGGGTCAGATGGCAGGCGGCCCCGCGCCCGTCCACCAGGTCGAGCGGCGGCTGCTCGGTCGCGCACCGCCCGCCGCCGACCTGTTCGGCGAAGGCGCACCGGGGGTGGAAGCGGCAGCCGGACGGCGGGTTGAGCAGGCTCGGCGGGGTGCCGGGGATCGGCGAGAGCGGCACGTCCACCGGTCCGTCGAGGCTCGGCATGGAGCCCAGCAGCCCCCAGGTGTACGGGTGTTGGGGAGCGTTCAGGACGTCCTTCTTCGTGCCGCGCTCCACACAGCGCCCCGCGTACATCACCAGCACCTCGTCCGCGATGTCGGCGATGACGCCGAGGTCGTGGGTGATGAAGACGATCGCCGTGCCGGTCTCCTGCTGGAGATCCTTGAGCAGGTCCATGATCTGGGCCTGTACGGTCACGTCGAGCGCGGTCGTCGGCTCGTCCGCGATCAGCAGCTCGGGGTCGCAGACCAGCGCCATGGCGATCATCGCGCGCTGCCGCATGCCGCCGGAGAACTGGTGCGGGTAGTCGTCCACCCGTACGTCCGGCTGCGGGATGCCGACCCGCCGCAGCATCTCGACGGCCCGCGCGCGGGCCTCCTTCTTGGAGGCGCCGGTGTGCTTGCGGTACGTCTCCGAGATCTGTTTGCCGATCGTGTGGTACGGCGACAGGGAGGCCAGCGCGTCCTGGAAGATCATGGACATCTTGTTGCCGCGCAGCCGCTCCAGCTCCCCCTCCGACGCCGTGAGCAGGTCCTTGCCCTCCAGGAGGATCTCGCCCTCCATCGTGGTGTGCCGCCGGTCGTGCAGTCCGAGGATCGACAGGTTGGTGACGGACTTGCCGGAGCCGGACTCGCCGACGATGCCGAGGGTCCTGCCCTTCTCCACCTCGAAGGAGAGGCCGTCGACGGCCTTGACGGTGCCGTCCTCGGTGGAGAAGTGGACCCGCAGGTCCCGTACGGCGAGGAAGGGACCGGAGGGGGTGGGGGCGGAGGGGCCGGGGCCGGAGAGGGAGGGGGTGGTCATGGGGATCTCTCCTAGGCGAGGCGCACGCGCGGGTCGATGAGCGCGTACACCGCGTCGACGATGATGTTGAAGACGACGATGGCGGTGGCGGCGACCAGGACGACGCCGAGCAGGAGGGGCAGGTCGTTGTCCTGGACGGCCTTGATGGAGAGGGCGCCGATGCCGTGCAGGCTGAAGGTCTGCTCGGTGATGATCGCGCCGCCGAGCAGATAGCCGAGGTCGAGGCCGAAGATCGTGACGATCGGCCCCATGGCCCCCCGCCAGGCGAACCGGAAGAAGACGGTCCGGCGGGAGAGGCCCTTGGCGCGCGCCGTGCGCACGTAGTCCTCGCTGAGCGACTCGACCAGCTGGGAGCGGGCCATGCGGGTGTAGTTGGCCGTGAAGATCAGCGCCAGCACGAACCAGGGCAGCAGCAGCCCCTGGAACCAGCCCCAGGGGTCCTCGGTGAGGGGGACGTACTGGGGGCGGCTGAGGAGGTGCCACTGGTCGGTCAGGTAGTACACCGCCAGGACGCCCACGATGTAGATCTGGAGCGAGGAGCCGATCAGCGAGGCCGAGGAGGCCACCTTGTCCAGCGCCTTGCCCTGCTTCACCGCGGCGAGCATGCCCGTACCGACTCCGACGATCACGAAGACCACGGCGCTGCCGATGGAGAGCGAGAGCGTCGTCGGGAAGCGGTCGAGGATCGTGCCGAGGACCGGCTCCCGGTTGTGGAAGGAGTACCCGAGGCAGGGCGCGGGGCAGTGCCCGAACGACGGGTAGTCGCGGCCGACGAAGACGGCTTGCAGCCAGTGCCAGTACTGCACGGGCAGCGGATCGGCGATCCCCAGGTTGCGGCGCACCAGAGCCAGGGTCTCGGGCGTGCAGACCTTGCCGCAGGCGACGCGTGCGGGGTCGCGCGGTGCGACGTAGAAGAGGACGAAGGTGATCGCGCTGATGATCAGCAGGATCACGAGTGCGCCGAATGTCCGGCGGACGAGGAAGCGGAACATGGCGATGGGTTTCCCTGGCAGGCGCCGATGGCGGTGGGTGGGGCCGGCCGGCGGGGCACCGCGGGTGCGGCGCCCCACCGGATCGCGTCAGGCCTTCGCGTACAGCTTGTAGAGGACGGACGCGGAGAACAGCGGGTCGAAGAGGGAGCCGCCGACCTTCGAGCCGTACAGGTAGAAGCGGCGCTGGTAGGTCTCCGGGATGAGCGGCGCCTGCTCCGTCATGATCTTCTTGTCGAGCGCGGCCCAGGCGGCCCCGGCCTTCACCGGGTCCGGGATCACGACGTCCTTGTCGATCTCCTTGTTGATCGCCGGGACGTTGAGCTGGGAGATGTTGTTCGCGCCGTTGCCGATGGTCCTGCCGTCCAGGAGGGGCTGGATCAGCGTGTAGCCGGTCGGCCAGTCCGGGGCCCAGCCGAACCACATGACGTCGAACTGGTTGTCGATCTGCTGGATCTGGTCGTAGTAGCTGGTCGAGTCCAGCGGCTTGATGACCGGGGTGAAGCCGGCCTTCTTGAGCGCGTTCTCGATGACGACCTTCGTCTTGTCGTACGTGTCGCTCTGCGGGAACGCGTAGACGATCTTCTGACCGGTCTTGCCGGCCTCCTTGAGGAGCGCCTTGGCCTTCTCCGGGTCGCCCTGCGGCTTGGTGAGCTTGCCGTAGGCGTCGTACTTCACCCGGCCGAGGATGTCGGGGCTCAGGATCGTGGTCGCGTAGTCACCGGCGGAGGGGCCGCCGTAGATCGTACGGATCTGCTCCAGCGGCCACGCGTGGATCAGCGCCTGGCGGACCTTCAGGTCGGGGATCCGCTTCATGTTGATCGCGTAGTAGTACAGCCCGGTCAGCAGGCCGTCGATGGAGCGCTTCTTGAGCGTCGCGTCGGTGAGGACCTGCTGGATGCGCTCGGCGGGCACGTTGCCGTACGCCTGGAGCGCGTACTGGTCGTCGCCGGAGTCGGCGATGAGCCGGTCGGTCTGGGCCAGTCCCTGCGGGCCGAACTCGAAGGCGAAGCTGTCCGGGTAGGCGTTGCGGATCGAGTCCGTCGCCGGGTCCCAGTGGGGGTTGCGCACCAGGGTCATCGACTTGTCGACGGCGTGCTGCTTGATCTTGTACGGGCCCGCCGACACCGGGTCCTTGTCGTACTTCTCCTTGGTGTCCAGCTTGACCGGCACCGCGCCGTACGAGTGCATCGCCAGCGTGAAGTTGAGGTCCGGGCGGGCCAGCTTCAGGTGGAAGGTGATGGTCTTCTTCGCGGCGTCCGTGACCACGGAGTCCAGGTGCCTGCCGCTGTACGGGCCCTTGTAGACGGACCGGAAGTCGGTGCTGCCGGTCAGCGCGTTCTGGACGTACGTGGCGCCCTCGGTGGTGAAGCTCGCGAAGCCGCGCTCGATGCCGTGGCGCACGTCGTCGACGGTCAGCTCGCTGCCGTCCTCCCACTTGAGCCCGTCCTTCAGCGTGAAGGTCCAGGTCTTGCCCGCGTCGGACATGGTGCCCGCGTCGGTGGCGAGGTCGCCCACCAGCTTCATCGTGCCGTCGGGCGCGATCTTGTAGCCGGTGAGGCACCGGATGTACAGGTTGCCGACCTGGGAGTTCCAGGAGAAGTAGATCCGCTGCGGGTCCAGGTGGGAGAAGTCGTCCATCCCGATCGGCCGCAGGGTGCCGCCCTTGGTGGCGCCGGCTATCTCCGGCGCGGGGCCCGTCGAGTCCGCCGCCGTGCCGACGGTGACCGACTTGCCCGTGTACGTGTTCGTGCCGGCCTTGGCGCCCCCGGTGCCGCCACCTCCGGAGTTTCCGCTGCTGCACGCGGCGAGTGCCATCGAGCCGCCGACGGCGACCGACGTGGCGATCATGAAGTTCCTGCGGGAGAGGGACATTGCTTCCTGCCCTGGTCGAAGAGAGAAACGATGAGTCCGACGGGCGCCGTCGCCCGGACCGGAGGGGAGTCCTTGGTTCAGCGCCTGGTCCTGGGGTCGAGCGCGTCGCGCACCGAGTCGCCGAGAAGGTTGAACGCGATGACGAAGACGACCATCGCCACGCCCGGGAAGAGCATGAAGGTGATGTCGTTCTGGTAGATGTTCGAGCCGCGCTGGATCATCACGCCCCAGTCGGGGGTGGGCGAGGTCAGGCCCACGCCGAGGAAGGCGAGGCCCGCCTCGGTGGTGACGTACAGGGGGAGCGCGAGGGTCGCCTGGATGAGGATCGGCGTCCACAGGTTGGGCAGCAGCTCCTTGAAGATGATCCGCGCGGGTGAGGCGCCGGTCACCTTCGCCGCCTCCACGAACTCCCGCTCCCGCAGGGCCAGCACCTCGCCGCGCAGCAGCCGGGCCATGGGCGCCCAGCCGAACGCGGTCATCACCGCGATCAGGCTGAACACCGTCAGCCAGACCGGGGTGTTCTCCTCGGGCGAGACGAGGATCGAGATCAGCACGGGCCACAGGGCGATGAAGAACAGCGTCGACGGGAAGGCCAGCAGGATGTCGATGATCCGGCCGATGAAGAAGTCGGTCTTCCCGCCGAGGTACCCGGCGGTGATGCCGACCACCACGCCCAGGCCGGTGACCAGGAGGGTGGTCGCGGTGGCGATGAGCAGCGAGTTGCGGATGCCGTACAGCAGGAACGTGAAGACGTCCCGGCCGAGACCGGGCTCCAGGCCGAACCAGAACTGGCCGCTGATGCCGCCGTTGGGCTTGATCGGGAAGCCGAACTCGTTGAGCAGCCCCGGACGGTCCTGGCCGTAGGTGTCGTACGGGTTCTTCCCGTACACCTTGGCGATCAGCGGCGCGCAGACGGCCACCACGAAGAACAGGACCACGACGACGGCCGAGACGAGACCGGTGCGGTCCCGCTTGAAGCGCCGCCAGGCCAGCTGCCCGGGGGAACGCCCGGCCCCGCCCTTGGGGGCGGGCGCGCCGGCGGCCGGGGCGCCGCCGGCGGCCACCGTCTCGAAGGGGGCGGTGGCCGGGGGAGTGGAAAACGTCATGATGCTCCAGGCCCGGAGGGGACAGAGGTATCCGCGGTCGACCCACGGGCTATGCGGACCTTTTCAACGCAATTCATGCAGAGTCAATGAAATCCGGACGAGCTTGACGCCCTCTTTTGGGCCATGACCGGCGCATGACCTCGACCAGATACATGCTTGGTACACGCATGGGGGAACCGAAGAGACGTTCGGTGACATATCGGGACGGTTGGGTCGATGAGTCCGATATGCGGGCACCGGAGCGCCGGAATGCGTACATCCGGATGGAGTCACGCCCATTCGGGTGGGTTAAGTGTGCGTCTTGTCTCTTATGCCCTGATATTTGGGCGTACGCGAGACACGTACTCCGAGGAGGCAGTTCCATGCGTGGAGCCACGCACGCCAAGTGGGCCGCATGCACGGTGGCCGTCGCTCTTGCCGCGACGGCCTGTGGCAGCGGCGGCAGTGGGAGCGGCAGCGGCAGCAGCAGTAGTGGCAGCAGCGGATCCAGCGGGGTCGTGAGCGCTTCCTGGGGCGACCCGCAGAACCCCCTCGAACCCGCCAACACCAACGAGGTGCAGGGCGGCAAGGTCCTCGACCTGATCTTCCGGGGACTCAAGCGCTACAACCCGAAGACCGCCAAGGCGGAGAACGCGCTCGCGCAGTCGATCACCACCAAGGACGCGCAGAACTTCAACGTCACCGTCAAGAACGGCTGGACGTTCAGCAACGGCGAGAAGGTCACCGCGAAGTCCTTCGTGAACGCCTGGAACTACGGCGCGGCCCTGAAGAACAACCAGAAGAACGCGTCGTTCTTCCAGTACATCGACGGGTACGACAAGGTCCACCCGGAGACGGGCAAGGCCACCGCCACCACGATGTCCGGCCTCAAGGTCACCGGCGGCCAGACGTTCACGATCCGCCTCTCGCAGAAGTTCTCCACCTTCCCCGACACCCTCGGGTACGCCGCCTTCTCGCCGCTTCCGCAGACGTTCTTCACGCACCACTCGGCCTGGCTCTCCAAGCCGGTCGGCAACGGCCCGTACCAGGTCCAGAAGTACGACCGGGGCTCCCAGATGTCCCTGCGCACCTGGAAGAAGTACCCCGGCCCGGACAAGGCCAGGAACGGGGGCGTGGACCTCAAGGTCTACACCGACAACAACACCGCCTACACCGACCTCGTCGCGGGCAACCTCGACCTCGTCGACGACGTCCCGGCGAACCAGCTGCGGAACGTGAAGTCCGACCTCGACGGCCGGTACATCAACACCCCGGCCGGCATCATCCAGACCCTCGCCTTCCCGTTCTACGACAAGGCATGGAGCGGCCCGAACGGCGTCAAGCTCCGCACCGGCATCTCCATGGCGATCAACCGCCCGCAGATCACCGAGACCATCTTCCAGAAGACCCGTACCCCGGCCACCGACTGGACCTCCCCGGTCCTCGGCAAGGCCGGCGGCTACCAGGCCGGGCTCTGCGGCTCGAAGTGCACGTTCAACGCGTCGGCCGCCAAGAAGATGATCTCGGACGCCGGCGGCTTCCCCGGCGGCAAGCTCACCATCACGTACAACGCGGACACCGGCTCCCACAAGGTGTGGGTCGACGCCGTCTGCAACAACATCAACAACGTGGTGGGCAACGACAAGGCCTGCGTGGGCCGGCCCGTCGGCACCTTCGCGGACTTCCGCAACCAGATCGGCCAGCACAAGATGAAGGGCCCGTTCCGGGCCGGCTGGCAGATGGACTACCCGCTGATCCAGGACTTCCTCCAGCCGCTGTACTTCACCGGCGCCTCCTCCAACGACGGCCAGTTCAGCAACCCCCAGTTCGACAAGCTGGTCAACCAGGCCAACGCCGAGACCGACGAGGCGAAGGCCGTCAAGACCTTCCAGCAGGCCGAGGGGGTCGTACGGGACCAGATGGCCGCCGTCCCGCTCTGGTACCAGAACGGCAGCGCCGGCTTCTCGGACAAGATCTCGAACGTCGCGCTGAACCCGTTCAGCGTCCCCGTCTACAACGAGATCAAGGTCGGCTGAGCCACCGCGGCGCACGGCCCGGCGCGCGTCCCGTGCCGGGCCGCACACCGTTCGCCGAAGGCCCGCCCCTCCCCGAGCGGGAGGGCCCGCCCCTCCCCGAGCGCCCCGCATCCCACGACCCCCGGAGCCGTCCATGGGACGTTATGTGATCCGGCGTCTGCTGCAGATGATCCCCGTCTTCATCGGCACCACGCTGCTGATCTTCCTGATGGTCAACATTCAGGGAGACCCCATCGCGGGCCTGTGCGGTGACAAGCAGTGCGACCCGGCGACCATCACCCAGCTGCGCAAGGACTTCGGCCTCGACAAGCCCCTCTGGCAGCAATACCTCACCTACATGGGCCACGTGTTCTCCGGGAACTTCGGCACCGCCTTCAACGGCGAGAAGGTCATCGACCTGATGGGCTCGGCCTTCCCCGTCACCATCCGCCTCACCCTGGTCGCCATCGTCTTCGAACTCGTCATCGGGATCATCTTCGGCGTGATCACGGGACTGCGCCGGGGCAGCTTCACCGACACCGGCGTCCTGCTGCTGACCCTGGTCGTCATCGCCGTCCCGACCTTCGTCACCGGCCTGCTGGCCCAACTGCTGCTCGGCGTGAAGTGGAACATCATCGAGCCGTCCGTCTCCTCCTCGGCGCCGCTCGACGAACTCATCGTCCCCGGGCTGGTGCTCGCCTCCGTCTCGCTCGCGTACGTCACCCGCCTCACCCGGACCTCGATCGCCGAGAACGCCCGCTCCGACTACGTCCGTACCGCCACCGCCAAGGGCCTGCCGCGCCACCGGGTCGTCATCCGGCACCTGCTGCGCAACTCCCTGATCCCGGTGATCACCTTCATCGGTACGGACATCGGGGCGCTCATGGGCGGCGCGATCGTCACCGAGCGCATCTTCAACATCCACGGCGTCGGATTCCAGCTCTACCAGGGCATCCTGCGCCAGAACACCCAGACCGTCGTCGGCTTCGTGACCGTGCTGGTCATCGTCTTCCTGCTGGCGAATCTCCTGGTCGACCTCCTCTACGCCGTTCTCGACCCGAGGATCCGGTATGCCTGAGCCGCAGCTTCCCGCCGAGGACGGAGTCCCGGAGGACGGTGGCGCCATCGCGGCGACCGGAGCCGGGGGCGCGATGGACCTCGCCACCAGCGAGGGCGCCACCCTGGAGAACGAGCCCGAGGGCCCCGACGGAGGCGGCTCCGAGGGGCGGGCCCGCAGCCTGTGGTCCGACGCGTGGCGCGACCTGCGGCGCAACCCCGTCTTCGTCATCTCCGGGCTGATCATCCTGTTCCTGGTGGTCATCGCGATCTGGCCGTACTCGATCGCCACCCAGAACCCCCTCACCTGCAACCTCATCGACTCCGAGCAGGGGGCCCGCTCGGGCCACCCCTTCGGCTTCGACGCCCAGGGCTGCGACGTCTACACCCGTACCGTGTACGGGGCCAGGGCCTCGGTCACCGTCGGCGTCTGCGCCAGCGCGGGCGTCGCGCTCGTCGGCTCGATCCTCGGCGGACTCGCCGGGTTCTACGGCGGCGGCTGGGACGCGGTCCTCTCCCGCATCACCGACATCTTCTTCGGCATCCCCGTCGTCCTCGGCGGTCTGGTGCTGCTGTCCGTGGTCTCCAACTCCACCGTCTGGCCCGTGGTCGGATTCATGATCGTGCTCGGCTGGCCGCAGATCTCCCGCATCGCCCGCGGCTCGGTCATCACCGTCAAACAGCACGACTACGTCCAGGCGGCGCGCGCGCTCGGCGCCTCCAACACCCGGATGCTGATCCGGCACATCATGCCCAACGCCATCGCCCCGGTCATCGTCGTCGCGACCATCGCGCTCGGCACGTTCATCTCGCTGGAGGCGACCCTCTCGTACCTCGGTGTCGGCCTCAAACCGCCCACCGTCTCCTGGGGGATCGACATCTCGGACGCCTCGCCGAACATCCGCAACGCCCCGCACGCGCTGCTCTGGCCGGCCGGGGCGCTGGCGCTCACCGTGCTCGCCTTCATCATGCTCGGCGACGCCGTACGCGACGCCCTCGATCCCAAGCTGCGCTGAGGAGCCCGGTCCCATGTTGCTCGAAGTGCGCGACCTGCACGTGGAGTTCCACACCCGCGAGGGCGTCGCCAAGGCCGTCAACGGCGTCACGTACTCCGTCGAGGCGGGCGAGACCCTCGCCGTGCTCGGCGAGTCCGGGTCCGGCAAGTCCGTCACCGCCCAGGCCATCATGGGCATCCTCGACATGCCACCGGGGAAGATCACCGGCGGCGAGGTGATCTTCCAGGGCCAGGACATCCTCAAGCTCAAGGAGGACCAGCGGCGGAAGATCCGGGGCGCCCAGATGGCGATGATCTTCCAGGACGCGCTCTCCTCGCTCAACCCGGTGCTCACCGTGGGCGCCCAGCTCGGCGAGATGTTCATCGTGCACCGGGGGATGTCCCGCAAGGAGGCCAAGGCCAAGTCGGTCGAACTGATGGACCGGGTACGGATCCCCGCCGCGCACGAGCGCGTCAACGACTACCCGCACCAGTTCTCCGGCGGGATGCGCCAGCGCATCATGATCGCGATGGCGCTCGCCCTGGAGCCCGCGCTCATCATCGCGGACGAACCGACCACCGCCCTCGATGTCACCGTCCAGGCCCAGGTCATGGAGCTGCTCGCGGAACTCCAGCGCGAACTGAACATGGGGCTGATCCTCATCACCCACGACCTCGGCGTGGTCGCCGACGTCGCCGACAAGATCGCGGTGATGTACGCGGGACGCATCGTCGAGTCCGCCCCCGTCTTCGAGATCTACAAGAAACCGGCCCACCCCTACACCGTCGGCCTGCTCGACTCGATCCCCCGGCTCGACCAGAAGGGCTCCCAGCTGTACGCGATCCGGGGGCTGCCGCCGAACCTGACGAACATCCCGCGGGGCTGCGCCTTCCACCCGCGCTGCCCCCTGGCCCAGGACGTCTGCCGCAAGGACGTGCCACCGCTGTTCGAGGTCGGCGCGGGCCGCGAGAGCGCCTGCTACTTCTGGAGGGAGACGCTCGATGGCCGAGGCCATTCTCGAAGTGCGTGACCTGGTCAAGAACTTCCCGCTGACCCGGGGGATCCTCGTCAGGAAGCAGGTCGGGGCGGTCCAGGCGGTCTCGGGGGTCTCCTTCGACCTGGCCGCCGGCGAGACCCTCGGCATCGTGGGGGAGTCCGGCTGCGGCAAGTCGACCGTGGCGAAGATGCTGGTGAACCTGGAACGGCCGACGTCCGGGGAGATCCGGTACAAGGGCGAGGACATCGGCAAGCTGTCCGGGCGGGCGCTGAAGGCCGTGCGCCGCAACATCCAGATGGTGTTCCAGGACCCGTACACCTCGCTCAACCCGCGCATGACGGTCGGCGACATCATCGGGGAACCCTTCGAGATCCACCCCGAGGTCGCGCCGAAGGGCGACCGGCGGCGCAAGGTCCAGGACCTGCTCGACGTGGTCGGCCTCAACCCCGAGTACATCAACCGGTATCCGCACCAGTTCTCCGGCGGCCAGCGCCAGCGCATCGGCATCGCCCGCGGGCTCGCGCTCCAGCCGGAGATCATCGTCGCCGACGAGCCCGTCTCCGCCCTGGACGTGTCCGTGCAGGCGCAGGTCATCAACCTGATGGAACGGCTCCAGGACGAGTTCGACCTGTCGTACATCTTCATCGCGCACGACCTGTCGATCGTCCGGCACATCTCCGACCGGGTCGGCGTCATGTACCTGGGGCGGATCGCGGAGATCGGCAGCGACGCCGAGATCTACGACCACCCGACCCATCCGTACACGCAGGCACTGCTCTCCGCCGTGCCGCTGCCCGACCCGACCGCGCGGGAGCACCGGGAGCGGATCATCCTGGTGGGTGACGTGCCGTCACCGGCCAGCCCGCCGTCCGGCTGCCGGTTCCGTACGCGCTGCTGGAAGGCCCAGGAGATCTGCGCGCGGGAGCAGCCGGTGCTGGCGGTCCCGGAGGTCTTCGCGGCGGCGTCCGGGCCCGCCGCGCACCCCTCCGCCTGCCATTTCGCGGAGGAGCGGCGGATCGTACCGGCCGGGCGGGACGAAAACGGCGGCGGTACGGATTCGGGGGACGAAAGCGAATAAAGCACAACAATTTCTTTAACACGCAGGCAACTTGACGGACCCGGTACCGATATACGGACGCGTCAGTCTGAACAGCGTACGGCCGTGCGGGTGCCGTAAACCGGCCGGGACTCCAGGGTCCCGGCCGGTTGCCGTGCGCGTGTCCTCTCCTCGGCGGCGGGTGCGGTCTAGAGCCAGCCCTTCTCCCGCGCTATCCGGACCGCCTCCGCGCGGTTGCGGGCCGCCAGCTTCTGGATCGCCGTCGACAGGTAGTTGCGGACCGTGCCCTGGGACAGGTGAAGGGCCGCGGCCAGTTCCGCGTTGGTCGAGCCGTCCGCCGCCGCCCGCAGGATCCCGCGCTCCCGGTCCGTCAGCGGATTCGCGCCGTCCGCCAGGGCCGCCGCCGCCAGGGTCGGGTCGATGACCCGCTCCCCGGCGAGGACCCGCCGTACGGCGTCCGCCAGTTGGGCCGCGGGCGCGTCCTTGACCAGGAAGGCGTCCGCGCCCGACTCCATCGCACGGCGCAGATACCCGGGCCGGCCGAACGTGGTCAGGACGACGACCTTGAGCGCGGGCAGTTCCTCGTGCAGGACCGCCGCCGCCTCGATCCCGGACATCCCCGGCATCTCGATGTCCAGCAGCGCGACGTCCACCTCCTGGGCGCGCGCCGCCGCGAGGACCTCGTCGCCGCGCGCCACCTGCGCCACCACCTCGATGTCCGGCTCCAGACCGAGCAGCGCGGCCAGCGCCTCGCGCACCATCGACTGGTCCTCGGCGAGGAGGACTCTCACGGGGCTCACCATGGGGCCACAGTAGACAGCGCGGTCCGCCTGCCCGGTGCGCGGGCGCGGCCCGCAGGTGTCCTCGACCGCCGGACGGGCTCCTCAGCGCGACGGGCCGTCCGGGGCGGCGGCCAGCGGTGCGCGGACGGTCAGGACGAATCCGCCCCGCGTCGACCCCGCCTCCAGCGTCCCGCCGACCTCGCCGAGGCGTTCGGTCAGGCCGGTGAGGCCGTTGCCGAAACCGGCGGTGCCCGTGCCCGCCGTGCCGACGCCGTCGTCCTCCACGGTGAGTTCGAGCACCGGGCCCTCCAGCGTCTGGCGCGGCGTCAGGCAGACCACGCAGCGGCGCGCCGCGCTGTGCCGTACGACATTGGTGACCGCCTCCCGCAGCGACCAGGCGAGCGCCGCCTCGCTCTTCTCGCACAGCCCCCCGTCCGCCAGCCCCGGCGGCAGGCCGGTCGGTACGTCCCCGGCGATGCCGGCGACCGCCAGCGTCGTACGGGCCCCCGCCAGCTCGCCGGGGAGCGTGGGCCTGCGGTAGCCGGACACCGCTTCCCGTACGTCCGTGAGCGCCTGGCGGCTGACCCGCTCGATGTCCGCGACCTGCTCGGCGGCCCGCTCCGGGCGCCCGGGGAGCATCCGGCCCGCCAGCTCGCTCTTGAGGGTGATCAGCGACAGGGAGTGGCCGAGGAGGTCGTGCAGGTCCCGCGCGAGCCGCAGCCGCTCCTCGTTGGCGGCGAGCTGGGCGACGGTGGCCCGCGCCTCGCGCAGCTCCACGGTCGTACGGACCAGCTGCCGTACGCCCGACATCGCGAAGCCGCCGAGCAGCGCGGGGATCACCAGGGAGGTCACGAAGTCGCGCCCCTCGTCCGTCCACAGGCCGGTCACGGTCATCGCGGCCACGGCGACCAGGATCGCCGGCCGGGCGAAGGACGGCGGCAGCGCCGCCCCGGCCGCCACCGACGTGTAGACGAACAGGACGAGCCACGGCGAGTCCAGCGTCGCCGAGAGCAGCAGCGAGAGGGCGAACATGAAGGCCAGCGCCGCGTACACGGTCCGCGGGTCGAGCGTCCTCGCGGTGTGCCGGAAGATCAGGCCCAGGTAGACCGCGACGAACGCGGCCAGCCCCAGCCCGCCGAGCACGTCCGCCCCCGGCGTGTGCGCGCCGCTGAAGATGTCGCTCAGCGGCGCGCCCAGGAAGGCCAGCCAGATGCCGATCCACATCAGCTTCACCAGGGTCTGGCGGGACTGCTCCGGCGGCTGCCCGACGCGGGTCCGCTCCGGCGGCGGCCCCGGGGGCGCGAAGGTCTTCGTACTCACGCCTTCAGGGTGTCCTTCCGGTAGAGCCAGGCGGCGCCACCGGCGAAGAGCGCGAAGTACGCGACCAGGATCGCGACGTCCTTGGGATGCGGTGAGCCGCCCAGCTCGACGGCCTGGCCGAGGGCCGCGTAGGCGTGGGTGGGCAGCCATTCCGCGATGTTCTGGAGCCACTTCGGATACGTGGTGGTGGGCAGCCAGAGCCCGCCGAGGATGGACAGCGCGAAGTACAGGATCATCGTGACCGGCCGGACGGCGTCCCCCGAGGCGAGGTAGCCGATGGCCACCCCGAGCGCGGCGAAGACCAGGCTGCCCGCCCAGATGACCCCGGTCAGGGCGAGCCACTGCCAGACCTCCAGGCGCACGCCCTTGGAGACCCCCGCGACGACGAAGACGATCAGGATGGACGGCAGCGCCACCACACCGGAACTGGCGATCTTGGCGAGCACGTAGCCGCGCCCCGGCAGGGCGGTCAGCCGCAGCTGCCGGACCCAGCCCTTCTCCCGCTCCTTGGCGATCTTCTCGCTGTTGCCCATCAGGACGGCGGTCAGAGCGCCGAAGGAGGCCATCGCGACCATGTAGAAGGCGCCCAGGGACAGGTCGGTGCCGGGCACCTCGCCGTCGCCCTGGGGGCCCGCGATCACCAGGAACAGCACGGCCGGGTAGATCACCGAGAAGAACATGAACTTCTTGTTCCGCAGGGTGCGGGTGATCTCCAGCTTGATCAGGGTGTTCACGCGGTCCTGGCCTCCTCGGCCTCGGTGAGGGCGACGAAGGCCTGCTCCAGGCCCAGCCCGGCGACTTCCAGGTTCTGCGGGTAGAGACCCGCCCGGTACAGCGCGTGCACGGTCGCGTCCGCGTCGTGCGACTGGATCCGTACGGTGGTCCCCGACACGGACAGCGTGCTCAGGAACGGCAGCTCGCGCAGGTCGTTCTCGTCGATCACGCCGTGCTCGCCGGGGTCCAGGTCGAAGGAGATCCGGCGGGCGCCCGCCTTCGCCTTGATCTCGGCGGCCGTCCCGTCGGCCAGCAGCCGGCCCTTGTAGAGGACCAGCACCCGGTCGGCGATCGCGTCGGCCTCCTCCAGGTAGTGGGTGGCGAAGAGGACCGTACGGCCCTGGTCCGCCTGCTCCCGCATCGTCGCCCAGAACGCCTGGCGGGCGGTGACGTCCATGCCGGTGGTCGGCTCGTCCAGGACGATCAGGTCGTTGGCGCCCGCCGTGGCGAGCGCGAAGCGGACCCGCTGCTCCTGGCCGCCGGAGAGCTTGTGGACCATACGGTCGGCGATCTGGGTGATCCCGGCCCTGGCCAGCACCTCGGAGACGGGGTACGGCTTGGGGTGCAGGTCGCAGGCGAGCTTGACCAGCTCCCGCACCCTGACCTCCTCCATCAGCCCGCCGCTCTGGAGCATGGCCCCGACCCGGCCCGCCGCGAGGGCCTCCTGGGGGCTCGTGCCGAACAGGGTCACCGTGCCGGAATCCGCGTTCCTGAGCCCCAGGAGCAGGTCGAGGGCGGAGGACTTGCCGGCGCCGTTGGGGCCGAGGAGCGCCACGGTCTCGCCCGGGTGCAGCGTGAGGGACAGGCCGGCGACGGCGTGCACGGAGCCGTACCGCTTGTGCACGTCCTCGAAGCGCACGACGGACGTCGTGGCCGTGGTGGGGGGTGCGGTGGTCGTCGTCATGGACCCATCGTGGCGCCAGGAACCGTACCGGCGTCAGTGTCCCGGGTCGTGGACCCGGTATGACATCCGTCATCTTCCGCACACGCCTTCGGGTCCCGGTCTCCGGGTCCGGGTCTCCGGGTCCCCGGGTCCCGGGAAACGCCGGAGCCCCCGCCCGGTGGGGGCGGGGGCTCCGGGGAGAGCGGTGGGCGGGCGCCTGTCGCACGGCGCGCGACCGGTGTCAGCTCGGGTCGAGATCGATCTCCTGCGTGCGCTCCGCGGGCGTCTTGCCGCGCAGGGCCTTCTGCATCGCGAGGGCCACGTCCGCCGAGTTGACCGGGTGCTCCTGGCCGTCGGCGCGGGTGATCGTGATGCCGTCGAAGACGCCTTCGAGCAGCTGGTCGATGGCCTTGCGGTCGTAGTACTCGACGAGCTTCCCGTCGACCGCCTTCATGGACAGGATCTTCGGGAGGGACTTCGCCGGACCGAACTGGATCTGCTTGCCCCCCGCCTGGATCGTGACCAGGTCGGACATCGCGGGCTCGGCGAACTCCTTCATCGCCCGGTCGATCTCCGCCTGGCTTATCGCCGGCTGGCGGGTGGTGACGGGCAGCTCGACGACCGTCACCTTGCCCGTCTGGACCTGCGCCCGGTACGCGTCCTGCACGGACAGCATCGACCGCTTGACGTCCAGGGACTCACCCGCCTTGCCCGGTACGGCGACGGCCTTGCCCGGCTCGAACCGGATCGTGCCCTCCCTGGCGGAGCCCGAGACCCCGGCCAGGTCGGTGAGCGCGACGCTCAGCTTCTCCTCGTCCACCGGGATCACCGGCTCGACGATCCGCTTGCCGCCGAAGAGCGACCCGATCACCGACACGGGGTTGTAGTCGCTGCCCGCGGCGTTCCTGACGGTCGCCTGGCTGTCCAGGGTGAGGCCCGCCTTGTCCGGCGGCAGCTTCTCCGTCTTGCCGCCGACACTCAGCTCCATCGGCGTGGCGGCCAGTTTGCCGAGCCGGGTGTCGAGCGTGTTGACCGCCTCGTCGCGGGTGCCGCCGCCGATGTCCACCCCGAGGACCGTGGTGCCCTTGGGGACCGCGGAGTGGTTCATCAGCAGGCCGGCGCCGTAGAGGCCGCCGGCCGCCACGACCAGCGCGGCGGTCAGCAGGACCAGCTTGGAGCGGCCCTTCTTCCTCGGCGCCGGGGCGGCGGCCTGGGGGCGCGGGGCGGGGGACTTGGTGCCCGGCGCCGCGGGCGTACCACCGGGACCGCCCGGGCCGCCGGGGAAGGACGGCATCGCCCGGTCGGCGTCGTCGCGGCCCGCCGCGTCGTCCGGGTGCCCGGTCCGGCCGCCGGCGCCCGGGGCCGAGCCCGGGAACGGCGAGCGGTGCTCCGGCGGGACCACGGGGATCCCGCTGGTGAGCGTGTCGCCCGAGACGTGGCCGGCGCCGGGCGACGGCTCGGGGGCGTGCACCTGCGGGGTCAGTACGGCGGTGTCGTCGGACATCCGCGGCGGACCGCCGGGACCCCCGCCGAACGCGCCGGGACCCTGGCCGGCCCCGGGGGCGCCGTGGCCGGTCCCCGGCGGGGTGAAGGCCGAGGGCGGGGTGGTCAGCGGCGAACTGCCCGTGACCGGCCCCGTGGTCGGGCCGTTGGGCCCGTCCCCGGCCGGCCGGAAACCGCCCCCCGGGGTGTGTCCGCCCGGGGTGAAGGCGTTGCCCCCGGCGCCGGGACGCGGACCCGCGCCGGCGTCGAGGTCGCTGAGGGAGCTGTGCGGCGTCTGCCGCTGTTCCTCGGTGCGGTACGGCAGCTCGGGGCGGCCCTCGCCCCCGCCCTGCCCCGCCGGGGAGCCCTGCCCCGCCGGGGGCTGGCCCGGCGTGCCCGCGACGGCCGCCGCTCCCGCGCCCATCCCGCCACCGGGCGGGGGCGCGTTCGACGCCTTGCGTGGCGCGAACCAGTCGCTGGGCGGCTTCCCCGCGCCGTCCTCCGCGGCCCCTTCGGCCCGCGCGTCGCCCTCGTCCTGCCCCTCAGGGGCGGCGTCGGGGCGAGTGAAGGTGCCCGTCTGCTCGGCGGCGGCCGCGCCCCGGCCGTCCGTGCCCTCGCCGTCGGCCATGGGCGTACGCATCACGACAGGGGGGATCGGCCGCGAACCCGGGATGTTGATCCGGATGCGGGTGGTCAGCGTGGTCTCGGTTCTGGGCTCGTCCGGCTGGGGGGGGACGGGCATGACGCCGGTCTCCTCCGAGGCGTCCTGCTGGGGATGCGGCGACGGATACTGGCGGGATCCGTACGGCGGTGTCCCCGAGGGGTACGCTGCTCCGCCGCGCCCCTGGGGCCCGGAGGACGAACTGTCAGTTTCACGACTCAAAGCAGGTTCTCCCGGTTGGCTCCGCCGCCCGTTCTTACTGGCACTCAACTTCTCGGTCCCCCATGCAGGAGGGGACGGCCCGGAGCGCGCACCACCATACTGGGCTGCGCCGACCCGTAACCGACGACCGTACGGAGCGAGAGCCCCGGCGGTGTGACGGACACGGTCAATTCAGCAGCAGACGGGCGCGTCACTTCCCAAGTCGGCCGGACTTCGAGCCCGGTTGCGGCAACCGCGACATGGTGGCACAGATCACAGCCACTACCATCCCGCCGAGCAGGTAGACGAGCGGTCCGAGGCCCGCGGCGAAGGCTCCGTCCCCCTCAGGTCTGCCGATACTCAACAGGATGACCGCCACCAACCAGCCCGCGGCGGGCGCTCCGACGCCCAGTTGCGTGCCGGTTACCCGCATGCCACCGGTGAAAACTCCCGCCGTGGCGACCAGCGCGAGCAGCAAACCGCCCGGGAACCAACCGCCTTGGACGAGCGAACCGGCGATCCCCACCACCGCGCCGAGCACCAGCAGGAGGAGATAGGCGGCGATACGTCCCGGTCCCGCCGGTGCGGTGCCGTACGGCCCGGGTCCGCGCTGCCCGCTCACGCGACCGTACCCGCGAACAGGTCGGTCTCGCGCTCACCCGCGGGTGCCCCGGACGTGCCGTGCGCCAACTGGTAGTACTCCGTGGTGAAGAGCGGCTGCCCGAGGTCGTTGGAGAGGGCGAAGAACGGCCCGTCCACGAGGATCTGGGTGGCGTGGGCGCGCATCGCGGCCGCCTTGCGGTCCGCGTACGCCGTACCGTCGACCTCCGCGGTGATCTCCGCGTCGTCCACCACCCCCGGCACGTCGCCGACCCCGGCCACTCCCGGGAAGAGGTCACCGGCCGCGCGCAGCCTGGCGAAACCCTCCTCGGCGACCGAGCGCGGCACGCGGTTCCAGTAGATCTTGGCGATCGTGTGGGGCGCTCCCAGATCCGGCCGGAAACCGACGTCGCCGGACAGCTCCGCGGCGCGCGTCGCGACGCGGTGGGCCTGGATGTGGTCCGGATGTCCGTACCCGCCGTCGGGGTCGTACGTCACCAGCACCTGCGGACGGACCTCGCGGATCACCGCGACGAGGTGCGCGGCGGCGGTGTCCGGCTCCGCGTGCCAGAAGGCGTCCTCGCGGTCGTTCTGGGGCAGCCCCATCATCCCGGAGTCCCTGAACCGCCCCGGGCCGCCCAGGAAGCGGTGGTCGGTGACCCCCAGCTCCTTCATCGCGGCGGCCAGTTCACCGCTCCTGTGGGCGCCGAGACCGTCCTCCCGGTCGGCCGCCAGGTGCGCGAGAGCGGGCGGGATGACCTCGCCCTCTTCTCCGAGGGTGCAGGTCACGAGCGTGACCCCGGCGCCCTCGGCCGCGTACCGGGCCATCGTGGCCCCGTTGTTGATCGACTCGTCGTCCGGGTGCGCGTGCACCAGCAGCAGACGGCGGACGGCAGGATCGGTCATGGGGACAGCGTACGAGGCGGGCCGGGCCCGCCCGACACGCCCCGGTCAGAACTTGATTCCGCCGATCATCCCCGCCACGTTCGTGGTGAGTTCGCTGATCGTGGAGGCCATGGAGGAGCTGGCCAGATAGAAGCCGAGCAGCATGCAGACGACCGCGTGCCCCCCCTTGAGCCCGGATTTCCGGATCAGCAGGAAGACAATGACCGCCAGCAGCACCACCGCCGAAATCGAGAGTGCCACGACGGTTCACCTCCATAAATATTCAGCCCGGACATCGCAGGACGCATGTGCCGACAGGTTCCTACCCACCTAGCGCTACGGATCATAACTATCCGTTGGTACGCATTGATCGGTGCACAGCAGCACATGGGGGCGCACGGATACTAGATTCGGTCACATGACCTTGAGGCAGCAGCTCTCGTTCCCGCGCCAGTACGCCAGGACCCAGCGGTTCACCCTGGGTGCCCCGCGCGCCTTCACCGTGTCACCCGATGGAGCGCGGGTGGTCTTCCTGCGGTCCGCCGACGGGACGGACCGGGTGAACCGCCTCTGGGTGCTGGACCTCGACGGCGGTACGGCGGCGGGCGGCGGGCCCGCCGAACGGATCGCCGCCGACCCGGCGACGCTGCTCGGCGGCGCCACCGAGCGGCTGTCCGCCGAAGAACGCTCCCGGCGCGAACGGAGCCGCGAGGGATCGGCCGGAATCGTCGGCTACGCGGTGGACGGCGCCGTCGAGTTGGCCGCCTTCGCCCTGTCCGGGCGGCTGTTCGCGGCCGAGCTGCGCGCCGGGACCGCCCGCGCGCTGCCCGTGCGCGGGCCGGTCATCGACCCCCGCCCCTCGCCCGACGGGCGGCACATCGCGTACACGGTACGGGGCGCCCTGCGGGTCGTCGGGGCCGACGGCGAGGGTGACCGGGCGCTGGCGGCCCCCGGGGACGGCGAGGACCCGGAGAACGTCTCCTACGGGCGCGCGGAGTTCGTCGCCGCCGAGGAGATGGACCGCTCGCGCGGCTACTGGTGGTCGCCCGAGTCCGACCGGCTGCTGGTCGCCCGCGTCGACACGGCGCCGGTGCACCGCTGGTGGACGGCGGACCCGGCGCACCCGGACCGGGAGCCGGTACGGGCCGCGTACCCGGCGGCGGGCACGCCGAACGCGGAGGTACGGCTGTTCCTGGTCGGCCTGCACGGGCCGGCGGGCGCGGACGGGGCGGACGGCGAGGGCGCCGGCGGGGAGCGTACGGAGGTCGTCTGGGACCGGGCCCGCCACCCCTACCTCGCCCGCGTCCACTGGTCGTCGGCGGGCGCGCCCCTGCTGCTCGTCCAGTCCCGCGACCAGACCAGCGAGCTGTACCTCGCCGTGGACCCGGCCACCGGGGCGACCCGCACGGTGCACCGGGACGAGGACCCGGCCTGGCTGGAGCTCTTCCCCGGAACCCCCGCCTGGGCGCCCGACGGGCGGCTGGTGCGGATCGCCGACGAGGGGGGCGCGCGCGTCCTGGTGGTCGGCGACCGGGCACTCACGGGGGCGCAGTTGCAGCTGCGCGCCGTGCTGGACATCGGCGAGCACGACGTCCTCGTCTCGGCCTCGGCGGGCGAGGAGGCGGCGGAGCCCGAGACCGGCGAGGTGCACGTCTACCGGGTCAACGAGCTGGGCGTCGAGCGCTTCTCGGCGGGCGCGGGCGTGCACTCCGCGGTACGGTCCGGCCGGGTGACGGTCCTGGTGTCGGCCCGGCCGACCGCCGCCGGGCTCTCCGCCCAGGTGTTCCGGGACGGCAAGCAGGTCGCCTCCGTCGCCTCGTACGCCGAACAGCCGGTGCTCACGGCGGCCGTGACGCTCACGGAGGGGGGCGCACGGCGCATTCCGTGCGCCGTCCTGCTCCCCACCGGCTATCAGGAGTCGGACGGGCGCCTCCCGGTCCTGCTGGACCCGTACGGCGGCCCGCACGGCCAGCGGGTGCTCGCCGCCCACAACGCCCACCTCACCTCCCAGTGGTTCGCCGACCAGGGGTACGCGGTGGTCGTCGCCGACGGGCGGGGCACCCCGGGCCGCTCCCCGGCCTGGGAGAAGGCCGTCAAGGACAACTTCGTCCTGACCCTCGACGACCAGATCGAGGCGCTCCAGGACCTGGCGGGCCGCTTCCCGCTCGACACCGGACGGGTGGCGATCCGGGGCTGGTCGTACGGCGGCTACCTCGCCGCCCTCGCGGTCCTGCGCCGCCCCGACGTCTTCCACGCGGCGGTCGCGGGCGCCCCGGTCACCGACTTCCGGCTGTACGACACCCACTACACCGAGCGCTACCTCGGCACCCCCGACGAGGCGCCGGAGGTCTACGCGGCCAACTCGCTGGTCACCGACGACGGCCTGTCGGCCCCGGAGAACCCGGCCCGGCCCCTGATGCTGATCCACGGCCTGGCCGACGACAACGTGGTCGCGGCCCACACCCTGCGCCTCTCGTCGGCCCTCCTCGCGGCGGGCCGCCCGCACGAGGTGCTGCCCCTGACCGGCGTCACGCACATGACCCCCCAGGAGCAGGTCGCCGAGAACCTGCTGCTGCTCCAGGTGGACTTCCTCAAGCGGTCCCTGGGGGCGGACCACTGACGGCGGCCACCGCGCGTCAGTTGAGCATCGCCCGCGCCGCCCGCGCCCTGCGCCGTATCGCCTCCGCCGTCGACGGCTCGACCGCCGCCACCACCTCCGCGTACGCCTCCATCTCCGTCGCGCCGGAGAGGAACTCCCCGCGCTGGATCAGCACATGCGCGTGGTCGTAGCGCAGCCGCGCCGGGTGGGACGGCAGGAGCAGGGAGAGTTCGACCGCCCAGAGCGCCACGTCACTGCGCTCCGGGCGGGCGGCGGCCCAGGCGCGGATGTTGTTCAGGACGCGCAGCACGATGTCCAGCGGGTCGGCGGGCGAGATCAGGTCCGGGGAGAAGCCGTCCCCGGGGCCCGGGGCGGTACCCGTCGCCTCCGCGACCAGGTTCTTCGCGTCCTGCCCCGAGAGCGGCCGCCCGCCCGCGAACGGGTCGGCCAGCACCTGCTCGGCGGGATCGCCCAGGCCGATCACAAAATGGCCGGGAAGCGCCACCCCGTACACCCGCGCGCCCGCCCGCCGGGCGACCTCCATCCAGACCACCGACAGCAGGATCGGCAGCCCCCGCCTGCGCCGCAGCACGGCGGGCAGCAGCGAGGACTCCAGACGCTCGTAGTCGTCGGCGGAGCCGTGGAAGCCCAGGCGCCCGCCCAGCAGTTCGGCGAGGGCCGCCGCCCAGGCGCGCGCCCCCCTGACCCCGTACGGCAGCAGCCCGGCCAGCCGGTCCAGCTCCGCCTGGGCGGCGTCCGTGCCCGCCTCGCCGAGGGCCGGTTCGCCCTCCGCCCCGATCAGCAGACACAGCGTGGCCAGGTCGGGGCGCTCCCCGCGTGCCTCCTCGGCGAACCGCTGCCGCCGGCCTGTCGAATCCGGGTCCATGGGCGACTCGTACCCCGTCACGGCCGATACCCCCGCACGACCGGCACCCCGCTCACGCCGGCCGGTAGTGGTGGTAGTGGTGGTGGACCGCGAAGCCCATGCCCTCGTACAGCGCACGCGCCCCGTCGTTCCGGGACTCGACCTGGAGCCAGGCCGCCGACGCGCCCTCCTCCAGGGCGCGGCGCGCGAGCGCGGTCATCACAGCGGTGGCCAGGCCCCGGCGCCGGCGGTCCGGATCGACCTCCACCGCCATGAACCCCGCCCAGCGTCCGTCCACCACACACCGCCCGATCGCGGCGGGCGTCCCGGCCTCGCCGGGGACGGTGGCGAACCACACCGAGGGCCCGCTGTTCAGCACGTGCAGGACGTGCGGGCCCGGCGTCTCGGAGCGCTGGTAGCGGCCGAGCCACGCCTCGTCGCAGGTACGGTCCAGCCGCACCGGGGCCACGTCCGCGTCCCGGTCGCCGAGCGGCGCGAGGGCCGCGATCCGCATCTCGGCACTCACCTCCGCCGACCAGTCACGCTTCTCCAGCTCGGCGCAGAGCGTCTCCTGGGTGCCCTCGGCGCCGGTCGCGGTCTGGACGTACGGCGGCAGCCCCCGCTCCCCGTACCACCGGCGCACCCGCTCCAGCGCCTCGTCCAGCGGCAGGCCGGGATCGCCGAGGGACAGCACCGAGTTGGCCCTGCGGGTGAATCCGGCGGAGGCGCGCAGCCGCCACGCGCCGAGCGGTTCGCTCTCCACCGGCTGCCAGGCCCGCGCGCCGGCGAGCGCCAGTTCCCGGTACGTCGCCGAGGGGCCCCGGCGGCGGGCCGGCGCGGGCGGCACGACCTTGCCCGCGACCAGGGACGATTCCGGGACCCGGACGCTCTCGCCGGTCCTGCGTGTGATCAGCAGCACACCGTCGTCCCAGGATGTGAGAACGCCGACCGTGTCGGTGAATTTCTCCGCCGGGCCGCCGTTCTCCGTCAGCTGTCTGACTGATACCCGTTTGCCCACGTCAGCCCGTGTCATACGGACCTCGAACCGTCCGCCGGCGGTGAATTCCACAGCTCGGTACGCCCCTCCTGTTCGGATCGTGCCCAGGAACGGAGATACTAGATGCGGGCATCGACGACGCCGCGCTCCCGCGCGCCCGTGGACGGAGCCGCAGATCGGCCCGCCGCCGCCCTATCGAGGAGGAACGACAGCGTGACCTACGTCATCGCGCAGCCTTGTGTCGACGTCAAGGACAAGGCGTGCATCGAGGAGTGCCCGGTCGACTGCATCTACGAGGGCTCCCGGTCCTTGTACATCCACCCGGACGAATGCGTCGACTGCGGAGCCTGTGAGCCGGTCTGTCCGGTCGAGGCCATCTTCTACGAGGACGACACCCCCGAGGAGTGGAAGGACTACTACAAGGCGAACGTGGAGTTCTTCGACGAGCTCGGGTCGCCGGGTGGAGCGTCCAAGCTCGGCCTCATCGAGCGGGACCACCCCTTCATCGCCGCGCTGCCGCCGCAGAACGGCTGACGGCGCGCCCCCGGTCCCCGTACGGCGCGCCCGCCGTACGGGGCCGCCGTGTTTCCCGTGGCCGGCGCGTGTCCGTCCGTACGAGAAAGAGTGAGCACCGTGTCCGCAGTCTCTTCGCGTCTCCCCGTCTTCCCCTGGGACAAGCTGGAGCCCTACAAGGCGACGGCCGCGGCCCATCCGGACGGGATCGTGGACCTGTCCGTGGGCACGCCGGTCGACCCGGTCCCCGAGGCGGTCCGGCGGGCCCTGGCCGGGGCCGCGAACTCCCCCGGGTATCCGACGGTGTGGGGGACGGCGGAGCTGCGGGACGCGCTCACCGGATGGGCGGAACGGCGGCTCGGCGCGCGCGGGGTGACCCACTCGAACGTGTTGCCGGTGGTCGGCTCCAAGGAACTGGTCGCCTGGCTGCCGACGCAGCTCGGCCTCGGCGCGGGCGACCGCGTCGCCTACCCCCGGCTCGCCTACCCGACGTACGAGGTCGGGGCGCGGCTCTGCGGCGCGGAGCCCGTACCGTACGACGACCCGACCACGCTGGACCCGGCCGGCCTGCGGCTGCTGTGGCTCAACTCGCCGTCCAACCCGACCGGGGCGGTCCTGGGCCGGGACGAGCTGACCCGGATCGTGGCCTGGGCGCGCGAGCACGGTGTGCTGGTCTTCAGCGACGAGTGCTACCTGGAGCTGGGCTGGGAGGCGGAGCCCGTCTCCGTCCTGCACCCGGACATCTGCGGGGGCTCGTACGACGGCCTTGTCGCCGTCCACTCGCTCTCCAAGCGCTCGAACCTCGCGGGGTACCGCGCGGCCTTCCTGGTCGGTGACGCGGCGGTCCTCGGCGAGCTGCTCCAGATCCGGAAGCACGGCGGGATGATGACCCCCGCGCCCGTACAGGCGGCGACGGTCGCGGCGCTCGCCGACGACACGCACGTACGGGAGCAGCGGGAGCGGTACGCGGCCCGCCGCGACGCCCTGCGCGCCGCGCTGGAGGCGCACGGCTTCCGCATCGACCACAGCGAGGCGAGCCTGTACCTCTGGTCGACGCGGGACGAACCGTGCTGGGACACCGTGGCGCACCTCGCGGAGCTGGGCATCCTGGTGGCGCCCGGGGACTTCTACGGGCCTGCGGGGGAGCGTCATGTACGGGTGGCCCTCACCGCGACCGACGAGCGGATCGAGGCGGCGGTGAAGCGGCTCGGCTGAGCGGCCGGCACGTGTGACGGCTCGGCTGAACGGTCCGGCACGTCTGAAGGGGCCCGGGGAGCTGTCCAAGCTCCCCGGGCCCCTTCACGCCGTCACGGACGCGCCTCGCGCGCCCGGCGCGGTCAGCCGATCGGCAGGCCACCGACCGGCAGCCCGCCGGTGGGGAGGCCCGAGGTGGGGAGACCCGAGGTGGGCAGGCCGCCGAGCATGGAGGCGGGGGCGGCGCTGCCGGAGGCGGCCGACGCGGTCTCGCCCAGGGCCTCGCCCGCGCTGCCCGCGGCGTCACCGGCCAGCTTCTGCGCGGCGGGCGTCAGGGTCTTGCCTGCCGCACCGACGGTCTTGCCCGCGGCGGGGACGGTCTTCTTGACCGCCTGGCTGCCGGCTTCGCCCGCCACGGCGGTGGTCGTCCGGGCGCCGCTGTCGACGGTGTCACCCACGGCGGCGCCGTCGAGCGCGCTGATGGCGCCGAGGTCGGTGGTCTGCGGCAGCGCCGCGGCGCCTGCGGAGCCGGCCGCACCGACCACGGGAGCTGCGCCCGCCGCGACGAGCAGCGCGGCACGGGCGATCCGACGGGTCAGGGGGAGGGACATGATGCTCCTTTGACGGGAGAGAAACAGTGCTTGTCCGTCGATCGGACACTGTGACAACCCCTCGAAGGGCGGCGGAAGTTGCGGTGCGCCCGGGTAAAGAGTTGGTAATGCGCCGCTGGGTCCGCCCCGGATAAAAACGGGCAAACAAGTGTGTTCCGGCGCGGGCGGCGAACCGTCACTTCACGCGCGCCGCAAGGGAAGTGACCCGGACGGCCCACGCCGTTCGATTCATAGGGAGAAAGGGGATTCCGGCGGACCCCGGGGGACTCGTGCGGGTGACGGGCCGAACTACCGTGCGGTACGGATCTGGACGTTCGCGGCGCCCTTCGCCGCCTCGCCGGACCCCGCCCCGTCGTCCGTACGCCAGCCCTGCCCCGCGTCCTTCGCGCTCCACACCCGGCCCGCGTAGGACACCTCGTCGATCCGCAGGACCGCCGCCTGCGCCACCGCCCACTGCGCCAGCTCCCAGCCGCGCCGCGCCGTCGCCCCGCCCTTCGCCGTACCGCCGGCCGCGTCCGTGTCCCCGGCGTTCCCGGCGTTCCCGGCCTCGGACTTCACGACCGACCCCACCGGCACGAACACCTCATGGGCGGGCGCCCCCGCCGACACGCTCGCGTCCTTGGGAAGGACGCCGGGACCGAACGACCGCACCAGCTCCGCCCGTACCTTCGCCGGATCACCCGCCACCGCGCTGTCCAGCGACGAACAGGTCAGCGCCGCCGCCGCCCGGCCGGTCAGCGCCGCCGACAGCAGCGCCGCGTCCGGCTCGTGCTTCGCGTACGCCTGCGGGAAACCACTGCGCTGCACCCGCTGCGCGGCCTCGGTCAGCGGCAGCCGCGAATACCCCGGCACCTTGACCAGGTGGTCGTAGAACTGCCCCGCCGCGTACACCGGATCCTGGATCTGCGCCGTCGTACCCCAGCCCTTGGAGGGGCGCTGCTGGAAGAGGCCCAGCGAGTCGCGGTCGCCGTGCCCCAGATTCCGCAGGGCCGACTCCTGGAGGGCCGTCGCCAGCGCGATCGTCACCGCCCGCTCCGGCAGCCCGCGCGTGGTGCCCACCGCGGAGATCACCGCCGCGTTGGCCGCCTGCTCCGGCGTCATCTCGTACACGGGCCCGCCGTCGCCGCTGCCCGCGCCCGCCGCCCGGACCGTGCACCGGGGCGGGCCGCCGCCCCCGGTCACGTACTGCACCACGACATAGGCCACCAGGCCCAGCAGGACGGCGAAGGCGGCCGCGATCCGCAGGGGGCGACCGCGACGGGAGGGGGAGATGGTGTCGGACACGCGCCCACCGTACTGGAGGGTCCCCCGTCCGGATCTCGTCCGGCAGGGTCCCGTTCCCCCCGCCTCCGACGATTCGTCTAGGGTCCTGTCCATGTCCGACACCGCGCTCGACCTCACCCTGGACGGACCGGCGCTCACCGCCGCCCTCGTCGACTTCCCCTCGGTCAGCGGCGACGAGAAGGCTCTCGCCGACGCGATCGAGCTGGCGCTGCGCCCGCTGGCGCACCTGACCGTCGAGCGGTACGGCAACAACATCGTGGCCCGTACGAACCGGGGCCTCGCCGAGCGGATCATCCTGGCCGGACACATCGACACCGTCCCCATCGCGGACAACGTGCCCTCCCGGCTCGACGACCACGGCATCCTGTGGGGCTGCGGCACCAGCGACATGAAGTCGGGCGTCGCCGTCCAGCTGCGCATCGCCGCTACGGTCCCCGAGCCCAACCGCGACCTCACGTTCCTCTTCTACGACAACGAAGAGGTCGCCGCCGACCTCAACGGCCTCGGGCACGTCGCCGAGGCCCACCCCGACTGGCTGGAGGGCGACTTCGCCCTCCTCCTGGAGCCCTCCGACGGCGAGGTCGAGGGCGGTTGCCAGGGCACCCTGCGGGTCCTCCTCCGTACGGAAGGCGAACGTGCCCACTCCGCGCGCGGCTGGATGGGGTCCAACGCGATCCACGCCGCCGCGCCGATCCTCGACAGGCTCGCCGCGTACGAGCCCCGCAGGCCCGTGATCGACGGACTGGAGTACCGGGAGGGCCTCAACGCGGTACGGATCGAGGGCGGCGTCGCCACCAACGTCATCCCCGACTCCTGCACGGTCACCGTCAACTACCGGTACGCCCCCGACCTCGGCGAGGCGGAGGCCCTGGCCCATGTCCACGAGGTGTTCGCGGACTGCGGTGTCGCGGAGTTCGTCGTGGACGACCACTCCGGGGCGGCCCTCCCCGGGCTCTCCCACCCCGCTGCGGCGGCCTTCATGGCGGCGGTCGGCGGCACGGCACGGCCCAAGTTCGGCTGGACGGACGTGGCGCGCTTCGGCGGGCTCGGGATCCCGGCGGTCAATTACGGCCCCGGCAACCCCCTTTTCGCCCACAAGCGGGACGAGCACGTGGCCGTCGAGCGGATCACCCACTGCGAGAACCGGCTGCGGGAGTGGCTCACCGCCTGACGCGAGGTCGTGTCTTCGCGGGCCGGTGGCGGGAACCCCGGCTCTCCGCCCTGCCGACCACCGGAATTTCGCCATTTGTCACGTCCGTGGACCTACCCTTGCCGAGAACCAAGCACCGCAGCGGAGGGAGCAGCTCATGGGCATGCCTGAGGGAGCGCGAAAGCCGGAGGAGCAGCGGCTCGGACCGGTGATCCGCCGCCGGGAACAGGTACAGGCCGGCACGACCGACCAGCGGCTGCTGGACACCGAGGGCGACTCGGAATGGGTGCACACCGACCCCTGGCGGGTGATGCGCATCCAGTCCGAGTTCGTGGAGGGCTTCGGCGCCCTCGCCGAACTGCCGAGCGCGATCAGCGTCTTCGGCTCCGCCCGCACCCCGGCCGGCACACCCGAGTACGAGGCCGGCACGCGGATCGGCCGCGCCCTGGTCGAGGCGGGATTCGCGGTCATCACGGGCGGCGGCCCGGGCGCCATGGAAGCGGCGAACAAGGGGGCACGCGAGGCGAAGGGCGTCTCCGTCGGCCTCGGGATCGAGCTGCCCTTCGAACAGGGGCTCAACCCGCACGTCGACATCGGCGTGAACTTCCGCTACTTCTTCGTACGCAAGACGATGTTCGTGAAATACGCGCAGGGTTTCGTGGTCCTGCCCGGCGGCCTCGGGACGCTGGACGAACTGTTCGAGGCCCTGACCCTCGTCCAGACACGCAAGGTCACCCGCTTCCCCATCGTGCTCTTCGGTACGGCGTACTGGGGCGGCCTGGTCGAGTGGCTGAGGAACACGGTCGTGGCGCAGGGCAAGGCGTCCGAGAAGGACCTCCTGCTCTTCCACGTCACGGACGACGTGGAAGAAGCGGTGGCGCTGGTCACCAAGGAGACCGGCAAGTAGATGTCCTACGCCAGTCCCCGGCGGGCGACCGCCGGGGGCCGGTGGCCCGCGATGGACGCCACCATGTCCAGCACCTGGCGGGTCTCCGCCACCTCGTGGACGCGGTAGACCCGCGCCCCCAGCCACGCGGACACCGCCGTCGTCGCGAGCGTGCCGATCAGCCGCTCCTTGACCGGCCGGTCGAGGGTCTCCCCGACGAAGTCCTTGTTCGACAGCGACACCAGCACCGGCCAGCCGGTGTCCGCCATCTCCCCGAGCCGCCGGGTCGCCTCCAGCGAGTGCCGGGTGTTCTTCCCGAAGTCGTGGCCCGGATCGATCAGGATCCCGTCCTCCCGCACCCCCAGCGCCCGCGCGCGCTCCGCGAGCCCCAGCGTGACGCGCAGGATGTCCGCCATCACGTCGTCGTACGCGATCCGGTGCGGACGCGTCCGGGGCTCGGCGCCGCCCGCGTGGGTGCACACCAGCCCGACGCCGTACCGCGCGGCGACCTCGGCGAGCTTCGGGTCCACGCCGCCCCACGCGTCGTTCAGCAGATCCGCCCCCGCCTCGCAGACGGCCTCGGCGACCTCGTGGCGCCAGGTGTCCACGCTGATCACCACGTCGGGGTGGCGCCGGCGGACCTCGGCGACGAAGCCGACCGTACGGCGCGCCTCCTCCCCGGCGGTCACCTCGGCACCGGGGCCGGCCTTCACCCCGCCGATGTCGATGATCGCGGCGCCCTGCGCGACGGCGTCCTCCACGCGGTCGAGGGCGGGCCCGTCGCGAAAGGTCGCGCCCCGGTCGTAGAAGGAGTCGGGGGTCCGGTTCACGATCGCCATGATCACCGGCTCCTCCACCCCGAATTCCCGCCGTCCCAGCCGCAGGGTCCCGCGCATGCGTGTTTCCTTCCTCACGTCCACTCGCCTGCGACCTTAGACCGCGGGTCCGCGGGGCGACGGCGGCGCGGGGGCGTCCGGGAGCCGGTGCCCGGGGGTGGCGCCGGGTCGGTCCGTGCCGCGATCCCATGGCACGATCGGCACCGGACGTTTCCTGCCCGGGGAGAAGCACGTGTTCTTGTTCTTGCTCATCACGATGGTCGTGGTCGTCGCCGGGGTCACCCTCGCGGTGGTCGGCGGCGGGGAGCGCGCGGTCCTGCCCGACGTCGCGCCCGAACAGCTGGTGGACCCGCTGCCGGCGACCCGCCCGGTCGGCCGCGCGGACGTCGAGGCGCTGCGGCTGCCCGTCGCGCTGCGCGGCTACCGGATGGCCGACGTGGACGACGCCCTCGGCCGCCTCGGCGCGGAACTCGCGGAGCGCGACGCGCGGATCGCCGAGCTGGAGGCGGCGCTGGCGGGGGCGCAGGCGACGGCGGTCTCCTCGCCCGACCTCTTCAAGAAGCCCGGCTGGGAGGGCCCCCGATGACCCGCGCCACGGGCGTGGTGGAGGGCGCGGACGGGCGGCTGCGCTGTCCGTGGGGCACGTCGGCGGAGGACTACGTCACGTACCACGACTCCGAGTGGGGCCGGCCCGTCCACGGCGACGACGCGCTCTTCGAACGGATCTCCCTGGAGGCGTTCCAGTCCGGGCTGTCCTGGATCACGATCCTGCGGCGGCGGGAGGGGTTCCGGGCGGCGTTCGGTTCCTTCCACATCGCGACTGTGGCGAAGTTCACGGACGCGGACCGTACGCGGCTGCTGGCGGACCCGGGGATCATCCGCAACCGCGCGAAGATCGACGCGACGCTGGCGAACGCGGGTGTCCTGGCGGGGTGGTCGCCGGGGGAGCTGGACGCGCTGATCTGGTCCCACGCCCCTGACCCGACGACGCGCGCGGTGCCGCGGACGGGGGCGGATGTTCCGGCGGTGACGGAGGAGTCGACGGCGCTTGCGCGTGCGCTCAAGGGGCGGGGGATCCGTTTTGTGGGCCCGACGACGGCGTATGCGTTGATGCAGGCGTGTGGGCTGGTCAACGATCACGTCCTGGGCTGCGAGTTCCGCTGACCGTCTGTTGTCCTCAATCGCCGGACGGGCTTCTGCGGCCCGGTGCTTGGGCGCGCCTTACTGATGTCCTCAATCGCCGGACGGGCTGGGTGTGTCGTGGTGACGGGGGGCGGGGCCTGCGGAGGTACGTATGTCCGGACTGCATGTTTTACGGCGCGTGCACGGTCTCGTTTTGTTTGACGGTAGTCATGCGCCACAAAACACGCTTTACGTCCGGCCACACGCACCTCCTCCGACCCCACCCCCCTCACGCCGAGGGTGAACTGAACGACCCCGCCGGCACCGGGGTTCCTGCTGCCCGTTGCGCGGGCGCGGCTTACTGATGTCCTCAAACGCCGGACGGGCTGGGGGTGCGTCCGGGCGGGCGCCCGTTGCCGGGTGCGGGTCACCGATGTCCTCAATCGCCGGACGGGCTAAGACCCGGGGTGGGCCGGGGTTGTTTTGACGCGGGCCTGGAAGGGGGACGGGCAGGGGTCGTGTCCGGAACGTAAAGCGTGTTTTGTGTCGCATGGCTACCGTTGAACAAAGCGAGGGCGCCCACGCGACGTAAAACATGCAGTGCAGGACACGACCCCTGACCGGCCCCCGGCGACAACCCGCGCCCGGGGCACCGGGCCGCAGCGGCACCATCAAGCCCGTCCGGCGCTTGAGGACATCAGTGACCCGCACCCGGCACCGGGCGCGCGGGCAAAATCAAGCACGTCCGGCGATTGAGGACATCAGTAAGCCGCGCCCACCACATGGGCGCAGACGCCCGTCCGGCGATTGAGGACAAAAGGCCCGGCCCCGGAGTCGGTGTCAGCGGCCCGAGAACCTTGGCGGCGTCTTCGACAGGAACGCCTCCACCGCCGCCCCATGGTCCTCGGACGAACCCGCCACCGACTGCAACTCCGCCTCCCGAACCACCGCCTCCTCCAACGTCCGCCCCACCCCATACGCCAGCGACTCCTTCAGCGAGGCGTACGCCACCGTCGGCCCGGACGCCAAGGACCGGGCCACCGACACCGCCTCAGCGGCCAGCGAACCCGCCGGCACCACCCGGTGCACCAGCCCCAGCGCGAGCGCCTCCTCCGCCCCCACCGTCCGCGGGAACAGCAGCAGGTCCGCCGCCCGGCCCGCGCCGATCAGGCGCGGCAGCGTCCAGGACACCCCCGAGTCCGCCGTCAGCGCCACCCCCGCGAACGCCGTCGTGAAGGACGACGTGTCCGACACCACGCGGTAGTCCGCCGCCAGGGCGAAGCCGAGGCCCGCCCCCGCCGCGACCCCGTTCACCGCCGCCACCACCGGCTTCCGCATCGTCGCGATCGCGAGGACGATCGGGTTGTAGTGCTCCCGCACCGTCCGCATCGTGTCGTCCGAGCCCCGCTCCCGGTCCGCCGCGCGCAGCGCCATGTGCTCCTTGAGGTCCTGGCCCACCGAGAACGCCCGGTCCCCCGCCGCCGTCAGCAGCACACCCCGTACCGCCGGATCCGCGCCCGCCGTCTCCAGCGTGTCCCGCAGCGCGGCCTTCGTCGCCACGTCGAGCGCGTTCCTGGCCTCGGGCCGGTTGATCGTGATCGTTGCGAGTCCGTCACTCACGTCGTACAGCACGGTGTCGGCCATGATCGGGTCCCTTCGCGGCTCGGGCAGTCCTGTCCGGGTCCAGCATGGCCCAGGAAAGCCGGCCGCCGGGTGCCGCACGGGTCCCGCCCGTGTCCCGCCCGTTCGTACCAGGTCCCGGCGGCGGCGAAGTATCGCAGGCGGATCGCCGAATTGAGTGGTTTTGCGGAAGCGCGTTGCGCAAGCGATGCCGACCGATGTTGGTCATCGGGTCCCGCCATGCGGGATAATGGCCTGGAAGCAATGTGTTCGATGCCGGTGACACAGCGCCTGTCATGGGGCCGCCGGCGGAGATGAGCTGGTTTCAGGAAGGGGAACGAGCATGGCGGCCATGAAGCCGCGGACGGGCGACGGCCCGCTCGAGGTGACCAAGGAGGGGCGGGGCATCGTCATGCGCGTTCCGCTCGAAGGCGGCGGTCGGCTCGTCGTCGAGCTGACCCCGGACGAGGCGGATGCCCTCGGCGACGCTCTCAAGAAGGTCGTCGGCTGAGCGGAACGCACAGTCTTCGGGGTCGTGCGTCATCCCCGGATCGACACCACAGCTGCCCCGGCACGGATCAGGTCCGCGCCGGGGCAGCCCTTTTTCACCCGGACATACAATCTTCACCAAGACATACAAAAGGACTCAGCCGCGGCGGACCGCGCACAGCAGCCCGTCGCCCACCGGCAGCAGCGCCGACTGGAGCTCCTGGCTCTCCCGCACCGCCCGCAGCAGCTCCCGCAGCCGCAGCACCTCCGTCTGCTGCGCCGCGGAGTCGACCGTCCGGCCGTCCGCGAACATGCCCTCGAAGCAGACCAGCCCGCCCGGCCGCAGCAGCCGCAGCGACTCGTCGAGGTAGTCGAGGGACTCCAGCCGGTCCCCGTCGCAGAAGACGAGGTCGTACCCGCCGTCCGCGAGCCGGGGCAGGACGTCGAGGGCGCGGCCGGGGATGAAGCGCGCGCGGTTGCCGGTGAAGCCGGCCGCGCGGAAGGTCTGCCGGGCGAACTGCTGGCGCTCCGGTTCGGTGTCGACCGTGGTCAGCACGCCGTCGGGCCGCATGCCCTGGAGCAGGTACGTCCCTGAGACACCCGTCCCGGTGCCGATCTCGGCCACCGATTTCGCGTCCAGGGTGGCGGCGAGCAGACGCAGCGCGGCACCGGTGCCCGGTGACACCGAGCGAAGCCCCGTCTCATGGGCCCTGTCGCGGGCCCAGTGGAGTGCTTCGTCCTCGGCGACGTAGGCGTCGGAGAACGCCCAGCTCGTCTGCCGGTTGGCGGTAATGACCCTCTCCTTGTCCCCGTTGGCGGCGCAACGGTGACTGTATCCGCTGCGCCCGGGAACCCGCAGATGGGACCGGACGTTATGAGGGGGCGGGCGGCAGGGGGAAGAGCGGCCGGGATCGGCCCCATATTCACGTAAAGATTCTTATCCGGAGCTAACGGGCGAGGTGGCTATGGTAGGGGCTCGACTGGACACCACCAGAGCCGATAGGGGAGGTGCGGCTGAGCCTGTGGATCGGGGAGGAGTGCTCCGGCGCTTCCTCGGGTCGGCGGGTGAGCCGAGATCCGTGACCAACTTCGCTGACCGTTCTCGCTCCAACGACTCCGCAGTTACGGCGACTTTCGCATCGGATGCGGACGCGCAGGCGTGGACGCCCCCCAGCTGGGAGGAGATCGTCAGCACGCACAGCGGACGTGTCTACCGCCTCGCCTACCGGCTGACGGGCAACCAGCACGACGCGGAGGACCTGACCCAGGAAGTGTTCGTCCGGGTCTTCCGATCACTGTCGACCTACACCCCCGGCACGTTCGAGGGCTGGCTGCACCGCATCACCACCAACCTCTTCCTCGACATGGTCCGCCGCAAGCAGCGGATCCGGTTCGACGCGCTCGGTGACGACGCGGCGGAGCGGCTGCCCAGCCGTGAGCCGTCCCCGCAGCAGGTCTTCCACGACACCCACTTCGACGCGGACGTCCAGCAGGCGCTGGACACCCTCGCGCCCGAGTTCCGTGCCGCGGTGGTGCTCTGTGACATCGAGGGACTGTCGTACGAGGAGATCGCGGCGACGCTCGGGGTGAAGCTCGGCACCGTGCGCAGCCGGATCCACCGCGGGCGTTCCCACCTGCGCAAGGCCCTCCAGCACCGTTCGCCCGAGGCCCGGGCCGAGCAGCGTGCCTTCGTGAGTGTGGCCGGGGAGGGCGGACCGGCGTGAGTGCCACCAGCCCGACCCCCGCCGAACAGCATCTGGGGGACCGACTCGCCGCCCTCGTGGACGGGGAGCTGGACCATGACGCGCGTGAGCGCGTGCTGGCCCACCTCGCGACCTGTGCCAAGTGCAAGGCGGAGGCCGACGCCCAGCGCCGGCTCAAGAACGTGTTCGCGCAGGCCGCCGGACCCGCGATGTCCGCGGGCCTGCTCGCCAGACTCCAGGGGCTGCCCGGCGGCGGTTCCTCCGGCCGGGACGACGACGACCCCCGTCGCGGCCTCTTCGACGGGGGCACGTTCGGGAACGGCGTGTTCGGAGTGGGCTCGGGCGGGTTCGGATACGAACCGGCCGCGGCGCACTCCGGAATGGTCCCGGGCGGCTCCGGATTCCGTATCCACGAGGTCGGACGCGAGGCGGCGGAGCGCTCCCCGTGGCGCGCACGGCGGTTCGCGTTCGCCGCGGCGAGCGCGGTGTCGTTCGCCGCGATGGCGCTCGGCGGTTCCGTGCCGCTGGGCACGGCGGCCGACGTGCTGCCCCGTGGCGCGGGCAACAGCGTGACGCCCCTGCGCGCCCCGGCGGGCAACACGGCCCCGGCGCCCCTCGGCGCGGAGACCGGCCGCCGCTTCGGCGGTGGGCCGCCCTCGGTGTCGCTGGTCCGGCAGGCCCCCTCGGCGCCTCCCGGGATGCTCAACAGCCCGTATCTGAGCAGCCCGTATCTGACGACGCCGTCCCTGGCGCCGTACCTGCAACCCACGGGCCCGGCCCTCCAGGTCGACGCGCCCTCCGGGACGAGCCCGACGGCGACCCCCCGCCCGTCCCAGCTCGCGGCTCCGACCGGTCCGCTCTCGTCCGCCCGCTGACCGCGTCCTGCGCACCGATTCGTAAACCTGGTTGAATCCTCCCAGGGGTGCCCCCGTCGGGGCGCGGAGCGGCAGTTGCGGGGAGAGCATGGACGACGGGAAGCCCACCGGATCCAAGGCGGCGTGGTGGAGCCGACCCGCGCCGGGCCGGGTGCCGGAGCAGGGGCCACAGCCGGACCCCCGGCCGTCCCACGAGCCACCGGGACACGCACCTGGAGACGCACGGCCGTCCCCCGAAGCAGAGGGACACCCGGGGCCGGCGCCCGAGCCGCGGCAGCACGGACAGCCGCTGCACGAGCCCGACGCCTACAGCACCCCGCCCTACGGCGGCCCGGGCCCCTGGGCGCCCGCGCCGCAGGTACCGCTGCCGACCCCCGCGCACGGCGTGTTCCTGCCCCCGGCGGACCAGCGACCGGGCGAGCAGCCCCCGGCCGGTCCGGGCGGCCCCGGCCTCCCCGGAGGCCCGCAGTGGGGCCCGTACGACCCCTGGGGCGTCCCCGGACCGCAGCCGTTCACCGACCACGGCACCCCGCCGCGCCCGCGCAGGCGGGTCGGGATCGTCGGGGCCCTGCTGTTCGCGCTGCTCACCGGCATCGTCGGCGGCGCGGTCGGCGCGAACGTGGAACGCAACAACGGCTTCGGCAGCGTCGAACTCCCGCAGGCCGGACCCGACCTCGGCGACCGCGCCCCCGACAGCGTCGCCGGGATCGCCGCCAGCGCCCTGCCCAGCGTCGTCACCCTGCATGTCAGCGGCGCCGACGAGCAGGGCACCGGCACGGGCTTCGTCCTCGACCGGCAGGGCCACATCCTGACGAACAACCACGTCGTCCAGCCGGCGGGCGCCTCCGGCGAGATCTCCGTCACGTTCAGCGGCGGCGAGACCGCGCGGGCGAAGATCGTCGGCAAGGACAGCGGGTACGACCTCGCGGTCGTGAAGGTCTCCGGCGTCTCCGGCCTCAAGCCGCTGCCGCTCGGCAACTCCGACAACGTCCGGGTCGGCGACCCGGTGGTCGCCATCGGCGCCCCCTTCGACCTCTCCAACACCGTGACGTCCGGGATCATCAGCGCCAAGGAGCGCCCCATCACCGCGGGCGGCGAGAGCGGCGACGGCAGTGACGTCAGCTACGTGGACGCGCTCCAGACCGACGCCCCGATCAACCCCGGCAACTCGGGCGGCCCGCTGGTGGACAGCAAGGCCCGGGTCATCGGCATCAACAGCGCCATCCGCGCCGCCGACACCGGCGGCGCCACCGAGGGCGGCCAGGCCGGCTCCATAGGGCTCGGCTTCGCCATACCGATCAACCAGGGCAAGCGGGTCGCCGAAGAACTCATCAACACCGGCAAGGCCGCCCACCCCGTGATCGGTGTGAGCCTCGACATGGAGTACACCGGCGACGGCGCCCGCGTCGGCGAGAAGGCGGCGGACGGCAGCCCGTCGGTGGTGCCCGGCGGCGGCGCCGCGAAGGCCGGCATCCGGCCCGGGGACGTCATCACGGAGGTGGACGGCCAGCGGGTGCACGGCGGCCAGGAGCTGATCGTCAAGATCCGCGCCCACCGCCCCGGCGACCGGCTGGCACTGACCCTGCTGCGCGGCGGCAGGGAGCGGACCGTGAACCTGACCCTCGGATCCGCCGACGGCACCTGACGGCCACCGGAAGGTACCGCCCGGACAGTTCGGGCAGGTACCGTGGAACGGCCCGGCACCCGAGCCCCCTCAGGTCAGGACATAACGGTCATGGCCCGGGGCCCGGAGACCACACGGAGAACACGAGGAGCAGCTAGGTGTTCAATGACATAGGACCGCTTGAGCTGGTCACGCTCGTCGTCCTCGCCGTGCTCGTCTTCGGTCCCGAGAAGCTGCCCAAGGTCATCCAGGACGCCACCCGGTTCATCCGGAAGATCCGTGAGTTCTCCGACAGCGCCAAGGAGGACATCAAGTCGGAGCTGGGCCCGGAGTTCAAGGACTTCGAGTTCGAGGACCTCAACCCGAAGACGTTCGTGCGCAAGCACCTCACGGACGGCGACGAGGACACCTTCGGCCTCAAGGAGATCCGCAGCTCGTTCGACCTCCGCAAGGAGATCACGGACGTCGCCGACGCGGTGAACAGCCGCGAGGACGCCGCGGCGGCCAAGGACACGCCCGTGGCGGCCACGTCCGCGGTGAACGGTTCCGGGGGCACGCCGGACCTGCTGAAGAAGCGCGAAAACCCCGATCGGGACGACCGGCCCCCCTTCGACGCAGACGCCACCTGAGTACGACCAATCCCAACGAGTCGGGACCGGGTGGCTATCCTCCATCTGTCCGGCAGTGAGGCGCCCGTCGGGGGCGGGCCGCTCCGGACACCGAGATCGAGGAGGCGTCCGGGTAGATGGAGACGACGAGTCGGGCAGGGGCGCACACCGCGTCCAGCTCATCCGCCGCCGAGGGGGTGCCGGCGGCCCGGCGTACGGTCGAAGGCTATCTGCGGGCAGCTTTCCCCTGGTACGGGCTGGACGAGGCGTTCACGGGACCCCGCTGGCTGATGCAGGTCGGCGCCGCCGCGGACGGCACGGTCCAGCACGGTTCCACCGGCCACGGCGAGGAGCCGACCATAAGGCCGGAGGCGTCCGCCGCCGACAAGGAACGCTTCGCGGTCGTCGTGACCGTCGCGGCCGGACCCGTACGCCGAACCGGTGATGGTACGGGGCATCTGGACGCCACGACCGTGTCGTCGGCGGCCTGGCTGGCCGGCTCGGGGCTGCTGGTGTCCACCTGGCCCGCGCAGCTCGACCACATGCTGCGCGACGACTGGCTGGCCCAGCAGACCGAGGCCGCGTTCGAACTGGCCGACGACCTGGAGGGCGCCGACTGGTCCGCGCTCTCCCTGCCGGTCGACGGGGTGCCGACGCCCTTCCACTACCGCGAGACGGAGTTCGGCTGGGTCCTGGCCGGGTCGGCGGAGAGCGGGGTCCACATCGGCGCGTACGGGCGCGGCATGAGCGCGTACGGCCTGGGCTTCTCGGCGATCGAGGACATCACGTCGTACGCCCACTAGTCCGCTGACACGAGCACACGACGGAGGGGCGGCTGCCGCGGCAGCCGCCCCTCCGTCGTGAACCCGTGTCACCGCGGGCTCAGCGGCTCAGAACTTGTTCCTCGGGGTGATCCCCAGCGACATGCCCGACAGGCCCCGCTGACGGGCACCCAGCTTGTTCGCGATGTCCCGCAGCGCCGCGCCCGCCGGCGAGTCCGGGTCGGAGAGCACGACCGGCTTGCCCTCGTCGCCGCCCTCCCGGAGCCGTACGTCGATCGGGATCGCGCCCAGCACCGGCACCGTCGCGCCCGTCGTCTTCGTCAGGCCGTCCGCGACCGCCTTGCCGCCGCCCGTACCGAACACGTCGATCATCTCGTCGCAGTGCGGACACGGCAGGCCCGACATGTTCTCGACCACGCCGACGATCTTCTGGTGGGTCTGTACGGCGATGGAGCCGGCCCGCTCCGCGACCTCGGCCGCCGCCTGCTGCGGGGTGGTGACCACCAGGATCTCCGCGTTCGGCACCAGCTGCGCCACCGAGATCGCGATGTCGCCCGTCCCCGGCGGGAGGTCGAGCAGCAGCACGTCCAGGTCGCCCCAGTACACGTCCGCGAGGAACTGCTGGAGCGCCCGGTGCAGCATCGGCCCGCGCCACACCACCGGCGTGTTGCCCGGCGTGAACATCCCGATCGAGATGACCTTCACCCCGTTCGCCGACGGCGGCATGATCATGTTCTCGACCTGGGTGGGCTTGCCGTCCACCCCGAGCATCCTGGGGACGCTGTGCCCGTAGATGTCCGCGTCGACCACGCCGACCTTGAGGCCGTCGGCCGCCATCGCCGCCGCCAGGTTCACGGTCACCGAGGACTTGCCGACGCCGCCCTTGCCGGACGCCACCGCGTAGACCCGGGTCAGCGACCCCGGCTGGGCGAAGGGGACCTCACGCTCGGCCTTGCCGCCGCGCAGCGACGCCGCCAGGTCCTTGCGCTGCTCGTCGCTCATCACGTCCAGCGTGACGTCGACGCGGGTGACGCCCGCCACCCGGGCGACCGCCTCCGTGACGGTCCTGGTGATGGTGTCGCGCATCGGGCACCCCGACACGGTCAGGTAGATGGTCACGGCCACCGCGCCGCCGGCGCCGATCTCCACCGATTTGACCATGCCCAGGTCGGTGATCGGCCGGTGGATCTCGGGGTCGTTCACCGTCGCCAGTGCGTCGCGCACCGCGTCTTCCGCCGGGAGGACGGTTCCGTACGTGTCGGTAGCCATACCGAGATGGTACGGCGCCCGGCACCGCCACCGGTAAGGCCGGGCACCGCCGCCGGGAACGCCGCCGCCGGGAACGTCAGCGGTCGGAGTCCTCGCGTTCCGGACGGCCGTCCTCCGCCAGCCGCTCCCGCTGCTCGCCCAGGTCCTTCAGCAGGTCCTGGAGCTCCGAGCGCAGCCAGTCGCGCGTGGCGACCTCGCCGAGCCCCATCCGCAGCGCCGCGATCTCCCGCGTCAGGTACTCGGTGTCCGCGATCGACCGCTCGTTCTGCACCCGCTCCTGCTCCTGCGTGACCCGGTCGCGGTCGTCCTGGCGGTTCTGCGCCAGCAGGATCAGCGGCGCCGCGTACGACGCCTGGAGGGACAGCGCCAGGGTCAGGAAGATGAACGGGTACTCGTCGAAGCGCAGCGCCTTCGGGACGGTGATGTTCCAGATCACCCACAGGATGATCACCAGCGTCATCAGGACGATGAAACGCCCCGTCCCCAGGAAGCGGGCCACCCGCTCCGAGAGCCGCCCGAAGGCCTCGGGGTCGTAGTCGGGGAGCAGCCTGCGCCGCTGTACGCGGGGCTGGTCGAGCCGCACCCGGGGGCCCCGGTTCAACGCGGTCGACCCGGCCCGCGCCCGCTCCCTGGCGGCGCCGTCCTTCTCCGTACGGTCACTCGCCACGGCCGGTCTCCTCCGGGCCGCGGTCGGTCTCGTCCACACCGCGACCGGACTCCTCCGCGCCGCGGAAGCCCGTCTCGCGCCAGTCGTCCGGCAGCATGTGGTCCAGTACGTCGTCCACCGTCACCGCGCCGAGCAGCGACCCGCTCTCGTCCACCACCGGCGCCGAGACCATGTTGTACGCGGCCAGGTGGCTGGTGATCGCCGGCAGCGGGGTGCCCGGGGACAGCGGCGGCAGGTCCGTGTCCACGATGGAGCTGACCAGCGTGAACGGCGGGTCCCGCAGCAGCCGCTGGAAGTGCACCGTGCCCAGGTACTTGCCGGTGGGGGTGTCGTCGGGCGGCCGGCAGACGTACACCTGCGCGGCGAGCGCGGGGGACAGGTCCTGCTGCCGTACGCGCGCCAGCGCGTCCGCCACCGTCGCGTCGGGGCGCAGCACGATCGGCTCGGTCGTCATCAGACCGCCCGCGGTGCGCTCCTCGTACGACATCAGGCGCCGTACGTCCGCCGCGTCGTGCGGCTGCATCAGGGTCAGCAGCCGCTCCTTGTCCGCGTCGGGCAGCTCGGAGAGCAGGTCGGCCGCGTCGTCCGGGTCCATCGCCTCCAGGACGTCCGCCGCGCGCTCCTCCTTGAGCTTGCCGAGGATCTCCACCTGGTCGTCCTCGGGCAGCTCCTCCAGGACGTCCGCGAGCCGGTCGTCGTCCAGGGCCGCCGCCACCTCCGCGCGCCGTTTGGGCGTCAGATGGTGCAGTACGTTGGCCAGTTCGACCGGGCGCAGCCGCTCGAAGGTCGCGACGAGGTTCTCCGCGCCCTGCCCGTCCTCCTCCAGCGAGAAGCCGGTGACGGCCGACCACTCGACGGTCAGCGCCTCCCCGCGCCGCCGCAGCGCGCCGCCCTTGCCGCGCCGTACGAAGACCTTGTCGATCTCCCACTCGCGGCGGGCCGGGAGCTGATGGATCGCCACATCCAGGACCGTCACCTCGTCGTCGCTCTCCACCAGCCGCACCCGGCGGTCCAGCAGCTCGCCGAGGACCAGACGCTCCGTCGGCCGCTGTTCAAAGCGGCGCACGTTCACCACACCCGTGGTGATCACCTGGCCCGACTCGATGCCGGTGACCCGGGTCATCGGCAGGAAGATCCGGCGCCTGCTCAATACCTCCACGACGAGGCCGAGCAGCCGCGGCGGCCGCCGCCCGACGCGCAGCATCGCGACCAGGTCGCGCACCCGCCCCACCTGGTCGCCGCTGGGATCGAAGACCGGCACCCCGGCGAGGTGCGAGACGAAGACCCGAGGCGCGCCTGCCGCCATCCGAGCGCCTCCTTGATCGTCCGTTGTTGTCGCGTGGTCGTTCCGCTGTCGTCCGCTGTCGCCGGTTGTCGTTCCGCCGACCGGTCCCTTGCCCGTGATTGTCCTTCTATCCTGCGGGATTACGGGTTCAGGCTAGCCCGTCCCCGTGCGGGGCGCCTTGGTGGATCCGTCCGTACGGCGTCCCCGAGGCTCCGTGCCCGGGTCCTCACCCGGCCCCGGTACGCTGCGGTCTGCCACCTCCCACCGCGTATGAGAGGCAGTGTGTACGTGACCGCTCCCATGTCCTCCGGCCGTGCCCGCAGGGCCGTGTTCTCCCTCGCGTTGTGCGCCGGGCTCGTGGCACTCCTCGCGGCGTGCAGCAGCCCCGAGGACCCGGACGCGGGGACCAACGGAGTGGGGAAACTGACGGCGGCCGGGATCGAGAAGAAGGCGCAGGCGGCCGTGGACGGCGCCGCCGCCGTCCGGCTCTCCGGGGCCCTGGTCAGCCAGGGGGAGACGTACCGCCTCAACATGCGCCTCAAGGAGAACGGCGGCACCGGCTCGGTGACGTCCAAGGACGACACCTTCGAGCTGCTGCGCGTCGAGGACGAGCTGTTCCTCAAGGCCGACGCCGGTTTCTGGACGCACGAGAGCGACGCGGACGGCAAGGAGAGCGCCCCGCCCAGCACCAGCGACACCGAGGCGGCGGACAAGCTCCAGGACAAGTACGTGAAGGTGCCGCGGGAGGACCCCTCGTACAAGCAGCTGCGCGGCTTCACCGACATCAAGGTGCTGCTCGGCGGACTGCTGTCGCTGCACGGCGAACTGACGAAGGGTGACTACAGCAAGGTCGGCGGCATCCGCACGATCAAGGTCGTCGCGAGCAAGGGCGCGGGCGGCACGCTCGACGTGTCGCTGGTGGGGGTGCCGTACCCGCTCCAGCTGATGCGGGCGGGCGGCGCGGGGACGCTGACGCTGACGGACTGGGGCAAGGACTTCACCCTGGAGCCGCCCCCCAAGGGGCAGACGGTCGACTACGGCAGCGACCTGCCGGAGTCGTCCTCCTCGGGCGGCTGACGGGCCGTCCGGCGCGCGGGACCGGCTCAGCGCCCGGTGCGCTTCCGGCGCGGGAAGAGCAGCCGTCCCAGGGCGGCGGGGACCGGCTGACGGGTCGTCGCCCCGGTCGGCAGCGGCGCGGCCGCCAGCGAGCCGTCCGGCAGCTCCCTCCGTACGTCACCGGGTGTCAGCCGCAGGACCCGGCACTCACGCGCCCAGCGCTCCGGCATCACCTCGGCGTCCGGCGCGTTCAGCCGCTTGCCCTTCAGCTCGGCGACCGCCGCCTCCCACTCCTCCGAGCGCGGTGCCAGCTCGGCGACGGCCGCCGTCCAGGCGACCAGCCGGCCGCCCTTGTCCTTGCTCCGTACGGTCACCTCGGCGGCGCCCCCGTCGGCGAGACCCGGCAGGGGCTGCTCGCCCGGGCCGTCGCCGACGAGGTACAGGGCGCCGTCGTGCCACACGTACCAGAGCGCCCGTTCCGGACCCGAGCCCCGCACCCAGACGATGCCGGACTTCTTCGTGGCCTCCTCGACGAGCGCCTGGCCGAGCAGTGGTTCAGTCATGCGCCGCAGCTTAGACGGACGGGCCGCCGGGGACCTCGGGGAGTGCGGTGCGCGGTGCCGTTCAGAGCCAGCCGTTGCGCTTGAGGCTGCGGTGGATCGTCAGACAGACCACGCCGATCGCGACCAGCACCATCGGATAGCCGTACTTCCAGTGCAGCTCGGGCATGTGGTCGAAGTTCATGCCGTAGATCCCGCAGACCGCCGTCGGGACGGCGATGATCGCCGCCCAGGAGGTGATCTTGCGCATGTCCTCGTTCTGCGCGACCGTCGCCTGCGCCAGATTGGCCTGGAGGATCGAGTTCAGCAGCTCGTCGAAGCCGATGACCTGCTCGTGCACCCGGGCCAGGTGGTCCGCCACGTCACGGAAGTACTTCTGGATGTCCGGGTCGACCAACCGCATGGGCCGCTCGCTCAGCAGCTGCATCGGCCGCAGCAGCGGCGACACCGCCCGCTTGAACTCCAGCACCTCGCGCTTGAGCTGGTAGATCCGCCCCGCGTCCGAGCCGCGCGGCCCCGCCGCCTTCGACGGCGCCGAGAACACGTCGATCTCGACCTCGTCGATGTCGTCCTGCACGGCCGCCGCCACCGCGACGTACCCGTCCACCACATGGTCGGCGATGGAGTGCAGGACGGCCGAGGGCCCCTTGGCCAGCAGCTCCTCGTCCTCCTCCAGGCGGTGGCGGAGGGTGCGCAGCGAGCCCTTGCCGCCGTGCCGGACGGTGATGACGAAGTCCCGGCCCGTGAAGCACATCACCTCGCCGGTCTCGACCACCTCGCTCGTCGCGGTCAGCTCGGTGTGCTCGACGTAGTGGATCGTCTTGAAGACGGTGAACAGGGTGTCGTCGTACCGCTCCAGCTTGGGCCGCTGGTGCGCGTGCACCGCGTCCTCCACCGCCAGCGGGTGCAGCCCGAACTCGGCCGCGATCCCGGCGAACTCCTCCTCCGTCGGCTCGTGCAGGCCGATCCAGGCGAAACCGCCGCTCTCCCGCACCCGCAGCATCGCCTCGTGGGGCGTCACGCACGGGTCCTTCTTCACCCGCCGGCCGTCGCGGTAGACGGCGCAGTCCACGACCGCGGTCGACGCGGAGGGGTCACGGGTGGCGTCGTACGTGTCGTACTTGACGTAACTGGCACTGGTCTTGCGCAGGGACGGGCGGACCGCCGCGCGCAGGTCACGAATCATCGACATGGCTGGGCTCCTTCACGGAGAGGCCGTCGGCGAGGCGTGGCACAGCCCGGAATGGGGACGTGAGGCGTACGTCCGCAAAGCGGGCCGTACCGCGGGGTCGCGACAACGGCGTTCGCTACAGACAGGCGAGAAAAAAGGGAGCTGAAGCGCTCTTCCGTCGTGCGAACTGCCGCAGGCCCGACAAGGGCGGGGCCTCAGATCACAGAGAAAGGAAAGGTGCGGAAGAGCGGCTGGTACTGGCCGGGTGACTTCGATCCACCGCAGCCCCACCTCCTCCGGCCGGTCCCCCGTGGGGGACGACGTGTGTCGGGACTCGAGAGACACGCTTCTGCGTGCTGTCCCTACCGGCGGCCCAGAGTATCAGCTGACGGCGGGCCAATAGATCCTCTTGCCCGTTCCTGACGCGATCTATGCTCCCCGCATGGGAGAAATACTGGCTCGGGTCGAGGCCCACCTCACGGCCGCTCTGGGCGAACCGGACGCGCGCGCGGCGGTGACCTTCGTGGGCACGGACCGCTTCGAGGTGCTGCGCTTCGCGGACTCCCCGGGCGGCGGCGGTGACGGGGTGGTGCGGTACGCGACGCTCGGGATGTCCGCGCGGCCGATGGGGGACCCGGCGCAGATGCTCGCCGACCCGGTGAAGGGGCCCCGGGCGGAGCTGGTCCTGTCGGTACGGGCCGGGCTCGCCGCCACCGACCAGGTGCTGCGCCCGCTGGCCGTACTGGCCGCGTCTCCGCAGGTCGAAGGGGTGGTCGTGGCCCCGGGCGCCTCGCTGGACGTCGGCGGGCCGCTGTGGCCGGGGGCGCCGTTCCACTCGGTCCTGGTGGGGGAGCCCGGCGGGCTGGTGGCGGATCTGGCGCTGGACGCGCCGCTGGAGCCGGTGCGGTTCCTGCCGTTGCTGCCGATGACGGTGAACGAGGCGGCGTGGAAGCGGGTACGGGGGGCACGGGAACTCCAGGAGCGGTGGCTGTCCCGGGGCACGGACCTGCGTGATCCGCTGCGCCGGTCGGTCGCGCTGGACTGACCCGCCAGGCCCGGACCCGGCGGTCGGCGAACCGGCCGCGACGGGGATCGGCGACCTCTCCCGTACCGGCCAGGTGATCGTCCTTGACGGGGCGTCGAGCGGGGAGGACCGTGGGGCGCTATGAGGGGCGAACCCAGTTGCCCGAAGTGCGGTGGCCGGATCAGGGCGCCCGGCCTCTTCGCCGACTCGTGGGAGTGCGGCGCGCACGGCGCGATCCAGCCCCTCCAGCCGGTGATACCGCCCAGCGTCGAAGCGCTCGGCGTGGTGGTGAACCGGGCGCGCGTCCCCGTCTGGATGCCCTGGCCCCTGCCCGTCGGCTGGCTCTACACCGGGGTCGCGCACGCGGGCGACGACCGCAGCAGCGGCCGCGCCACCGCCGTCGCCTGCTCGGGTCCCGCGCCGCTCGGCGGGGTCGGGGAGCTGCTGCTCGTCGCCGAGGAGCTGGGGGTGGGGCTCGGGGCGCGGTACGCGGGGATCGACGGCCCGGACCCGGGGCCGCGGATACGGGTCGACCGCCCGCCGCACGCCAAGCTGCTGGCCGCCGGGCGGCCCACCGCGCTCTGGCAGGTGGAAGGCACCCCGGACGACCGGGCGGTGTTCGCGGGGGAGGCGCTGGGGCTGTGGCTCTGGGCGATCGTCTGGCCGGAGCAGTCGGGGCTGCTGCTGTACGACGAGCTGGTACTGACGGACCTGCGGGACGCGGGCGCGGAGGTGGAACTGCTGCCGTGCGGGGCGCTGTCGCCGAGGCTGCTGTCCTGACGGGCATTTCCCCGCGGGGCGATCCCCGCGGGGCGATCCCCGCGGGGCGTGGGGGGGCGTTCCTCCAGGACCTCCGGCATCCGGAACCGGGCGTTCGAATCGCTCGCACCCCCCGTTATCCTGGAGCGTCCCCAGCCCGTCCCGAGCCCCGGAGTCCCGCGTCGTGCGCATCGACCTGCACACCCACTCCACCGCCTCGGACGGTACGGACACCCCCGCCGAACTGGTCCGCAACGCGGCCGCCGCCGGACTCGACGTCGTCGCCCTGACCGACCACGACTCCACGCGCGGCCACGCCGAGGCGATCGCCGCGCTCCCCGGCCTGGACCGGGACCTGACCCTCGTCACCGGCGCCGAACTCTCCTGCCGGATCGACGGCGTCGGGATGCACCTGCTCGCGTACCTCTTCGACCCCGACGAGTCCGAGCTGCTGCGCGAGCGCGAGCTGGTACGGGACGACCGCGTCCCGCGCGCGCGGGCGATGGTCCGCAAGCTCCAGGAGATGGGCGTCCCGGTCACCTGGGAGCAGGTCGCGCGGATCGCGGGCGACGCCTCCCTCGGCCGCCCGCACATCGCCACCGCCCTCGTCGACCTCGGGATCGTCGAGACCGTCTCCGACGCCTTCACGCCCGAATGGCTCGGCAACGGGGGCCGCGCGTACGCCTCCAAGCACGAACTGGACCCCTTCGACGCGATCCGCCTGGTCAAGGCGGCCGGCGGCGTCACCGTCTTCGCCCACCCGCAGGCCGTCACGCGCGGCGCGGTGGTGCCGGAGTCCGTGATCGAACGCCTCGCCGCCGCCGGACTCGACGGCATCGAGATCGACCACATGGACCACGACGCGCCGACCCGCGCCCGGCTGCGCGGCCTCGCCGCCGACCTGGGGCTGCTGGGCACAGGGTCGAGCGACTACCACGGCACGCGGAAGTTCGTGGAACTGGGCGCGTGCGTCACCGATCCCGAGATCTACGGCGAGATCACCCGGCGCGCGTCGGGCGCCTTCCCGGTACCGGGCGCGGGCGGACGTTCCTGACGGGTGGCGCGGGGGCGCCGCGCGGCGCCGGTTCCGTACCGCCGCACCACTCCGTACCTCCGCACCACCCACAAACACCCCTCACGCGGCCCCTTCCCCCGCCCCGCCGCGCTCTCCACCCACCCACCGGACGGGCCCGACGGCCCGTCACTCGCGCTAGGCCCTCACCGTGTTCGACCTCGCCATATTCGGTTCCCTCTTCCTCACCCTGTTCGTGATCATGGACCCGCCCGGGATCACGCCGATCTTCCTCGCCCTCACCTCGGGCCGGCCCGCCAAGGTCCAGCGCTCCATGGCCTGGCAGGCGGCGGCGGTCGCCTTCGGGGTGATCGCGGTGTTCGGCGTCGCCGGCCAGCAGATCCTCGACTACCTGCACGTCTCCGTGCCCGCCCTGATGATCGCCGGCGGGCTGCTCCTGCTGCTCATCGCGCTCGACCTGCTGACCGGCAAGACCGACGAGCCCCAGCAGACCAAGGACGTCAACGTCGCCCTCGTACCCCTCGGCATGCCCCTGCTCGCCGGTCCCGGCGCGATCGTCTCCGTCATCCTGGCCGTGCAGCACGCGGACGGCGCGGCGGCGCAGGTCTCCGTCTGGGCGGCGATCGTGGCGATGCACGCCGTGCTCTGGGTGACGATGCGGTACTCGCTGGTCATCATCCGGCTGATCAAGGACGGCGGAGTGGTGCTGGTGACCCGGCTGGCGGGGATGATGCTGTCGGCGATCGCCGTGCAGCAGATCATCAACGGCATGACCCAGGTCGTCCGGAACGCCTGAGCGCACAGCAGCGCCCCCGTACGGGTGATCCGTACAGGGGCGCTTTCACCAGGCGTCGGTCGTCGGCCCTCGGTCGTCAGGCGTCCGTCGTGCGTGGTCGGTCGTCGAGCGGTGGTCCGGGTATGGGGTAAGTGTTACGAGGCCGAGGACTCGGCCGGTCGGATGTAGATGCGCTGCCCCATCGCTGCGGCCTGCTGCACGATCCGATTGACGGAGGCGGCGTCCACGACGGTCGAGTCCACTGCGGAACCGTCGACATCGTCAAGACGCATGATTTCGAAGCGCACGCGCTTCTCCCTTCGTCTGATCCTCCTGCTGGAGAACTATGGATGGCGGGCTTGCCCGCCGTTGCTTACAAGAGTCTGCAACGGCTTGCCCTCTGCAAACATTCCCTACGCTAAGGAAATTTTTCGGGTGGCTAACTACTGGTGGGTACGGTGCGGTCCACGGAGAATGAAGCGCGTATGAACGAGGCAGAGATCAACCCAGAGCTCCACGACATCGGCGCCCGTCTGGAGCACACCAACGAGCTGCTCCAGCGCATGCTCGCCGAGGTCGCCAAGACCCCGTCCACGCATGCCATCTTCGTCGACGCGGGTTACGTCTATGCTGCGGCCGGGTTGCTTGTAGCGGGCACGGAAGACCGGCGGTCCTTTGACCTGGACGCGGAAGGCATCATCGAGGCCTTCATCGACAAGGCCAGGATCATCTTCGCGGACAGCCGGCTGCTGCGCGTCTACTGGTACGACGGGGCCAGACGGCGGATCCACACCCCGGAGCAGCAGTTCATCGCCGAGCTGCCGGACGTCAAGGTCAGGCTCGGCAACCTGAACGCGAACAACCAGCAGAAGGGCGTCGACTCGCTGATCCGCACGGATCTCGAATCGCTCGCCCGGCACCGCGCCATCAGCGACGCCGCGCTGGTCGGTGGCGACGAGGATCTGGTGTCCGCCGTCGAGGCGGCGCAGGGGTACGGGGCCCGGGTCCACCTGTGGGGCATCGAGGCGTCCGACGGGCGCAACCAGGCGGAGCCGCTGCTGTGGGAGGTCGACAGCCAGCGCACGTTCGACCTGGACTTCTACAAGCCCTTCGTCACGCGGCGCCCGGTCACGACGTACGAGCACGAGGGCGATCCGCCGCCCTCCCGCGACCAGGTGCGCTTCATCGGCGCGCAGATCGCGGCGACGTGGCTGGCGGAGCGGGGCCGGATGGCGATGGGCGAGCTGCTGCCGGGCCACCCGTACCTCCCGGGGCCGGTGGACCAGGACCTGCTGATCGAGGCGGAGAAGCTGCTCCAGCGGTCGCTGCGGGGGCATTCCATGCTGCGGCGGGCGCTGCGGGACGGTTTCTGGCAGCACCTCCAGTCGAACTACTGACGCCGGCCAGTACGCCGCCTGGTACGCCTTCTAGTACGCCTCGTCCCAGAAGTCCGCGAGCGCCTTCGCGGTCTCGGCGGGGCGGTCGGTGTTCGGCGAGTGCTGGGCGCCCGCGATGACGGTCCTGCGGGCGGCCAGCCGGACGGCCATCGCGTCCAGCCAGGCCACGGGCCAGGTGTCGTCGCGCTCGCCCGACATCACGAGCTTGGGCAGCGGATGTACGGCGGCCAGCTCGGCGACCCGGTCCGGCTCCGCGCAGAGCTGACGCCCGGCGGCGAGGAGCTGGGCGGGGTGGGTGCGCAGCCAGCGACGGCGCAGGTCGGCGCCGTCGGTGGGGGTCTCCTCGGTGGGCGCGTCCATCGCCCGCATGGCCTCCCACACGTCCTCCATGGACATGGTGGTGAGGGCGTCGCGGAGCAGCTTCAGCTTCTCGCGCTGGGCGGGGGCGACTTCGGCGGGGCCGGAGGAGAGCAGGGTCAGGGAACGGAACGGGGTGCGGTCGAGGAGGACGGCGGCGCGGGCGAGGTGGCCGCCGAAGGAATGGCCGAGGAGGTGGAGGGGGCCGTCGCCTTTATCGGCGTCGCCGCCCCTGCTGCCGCTGCCGCCTGCGCCGAGGGCCTCGGCCTGGGCCAGGATGTCGGCGGCCAGCTCGCCCTGGGCGTAGGCCTCTTCGGTGTCGGGCCCGTCGGTCTCGTACTGCCCCCTGCCGTCCACGGCGACGACCCGGTACCCGGCCCGGGTGAGGGGCTCCAGCAGCGCGATGAAGTCCTCTTTGCTGCCGGTGAACCCGGGAACGAGCAACGCGGTGCCCTGCGGGCGGCCGGCGGGACGGGCGTCGAGCGCGGCGAAGCGGCCGCGACGGGTTCCGAGGGCGGTGGCGTGGGCGCAGGGGGGTGGGGTCCAGGTGGGGGGCCGACTCATGTTCTTGAGGCTAACCCGTGAGCGTTGTCCGTTGAGGTTGCGTCTTGTCCTCAATCGCCGGACGGGCTCTGTTTGTGGCGTCTGCCCGGTGCGCGGGCGCGGCTTACTGATGTCCTCAATCGCCGGACGGGCTTGATTTTGCCCGCTGCGGGCCGGTGTCCCGGGTGCGGGTTGTTGCCGGGGGCCGGTCAGGGGTCGTGTCCTGCACTGCATGTTTTACGTCGCGTGCGACCGGTCGTATTGGTTGACGATCGCCA
>NZ_JBIURL010000015.1:0-210274 GCF_044740805.1 Streptomyces sp. NPDC088261 | reverse complement strand
GTCGCCGTCACCGGCGGCGTGCGCGGCCCGCGCGCCCGCCGGCCGCGCCACAACCCGCGCCCCGCTGCGGGCCTGGGCCGCCGCATCGCCCGCGGCCCGGGGGGGCGGGCGCGCGCAGGGCCCAACCCGCCCCGCCCGGCGGCCGCCGGCCCCCGTCCACCCCCACCACCCCACGGAAGGAAGCCCGCGTGGCCACCTCCATCGATTCCCGGCAGTCGCGGCGCAACATCCTCCACCGCCTGGACCTCGGAGCGGTGCCGTACGCCTTCATCGCCCCGTTCTTCCTGATCTTCGGCGCCTTCGGCCTCTACCCGCTGCTCTACACCTTCTGGATCTCGCTCCACCGCGTCGAGCTCTCCTCGATGGACACCATGGAATGGCGGGGTCTCGCCAACTTCACCGAGCTGTTCGAGGACGACCGCTTCTGGAGCGCGCTCAGCAACACCTTCACCATCGGGGTCATCTCCACCGTCCCGCAGCTGCTCATGGCGCTCGGCCTGGCCCATCTGCTGAACTACCGCCTGCGCGGCTCGGTGTTCTTCCGGGTCGCCGTCCTGACCCCGTACGCGACCTCCGTCGCCGCCGCCGCGCTCGTCTTCACCATGCTCTTCGAACGCGACTTCGGCATGATCAACTGGGTGCTCGGGTTCTTCGGCGTCGACCACCTCGACTGGGAGAGCCAGAAGTGGCCCGCCCAGTTCGCCATCTCCACCATCGTGATCTGGCGCTGGACCGGCTACAACGCGCTGCTCTACCTCGCCGCGATGCAGGCGATACCCAAGGACCTGTACGAGGCCGCCGCCATCGACGGCGCCTCCCGCTGGCAGCAGTTCCGCACCGTCACCGTCCCGGGGATCAGCGCCACGATCGTCTTCACCATCGTCCTCTCGACCATCGGCGCGACCCAGCTCTTCGGCGAGCCGCTCATCTTCGGACAGGGCCCCAACGGCATCAGCGGCGGCGCCGACAACCAGTACCAGACCCTGGGCCTGCTGCTGTACGAGGAGGGCTGGAAGAACTACCAGATGGGCCGGGCCTCGGCCATCGCCTGGGCGATGTTCCTCATCCTGATCCTGGTCTTCGTCCTCCAGCGTGTCCTCGCGCGCGTCCTGTCCCGTACCCCACGCCCCGTCAGAGCGCCCCGCCGCGCCCGCCCGTCCCGTACCTCCTGACCAGGGAGCAACAGCCCCATGACCACCGACATCGCACCGGTCCTGGCGGACGCGCACGGCCGGACCACCCCCACCGCACCCGACCGGAAGAGCAGGTTCCGCCGCGTCCTGCGCCCGGGCGCGGGACGCCAGCACCACGCCGGACCCCTCGCCTACCTCCTGCTCGGACTCGCCGCGCTGGTCTCCCTCTTCCCCCTCTACTGGACGATGGTGGCGGCCTCCACCGACAACACCCGGGTGTCGCAGACCCCGCCGCCGTTCCTGCCGGGGCCCAACCTGTTCAAGAACCTCGCCACCGCCTGGCAGGACGCCGCGCTCGGCAAGGCGATGCTCAACAGCCTGATCGTCGCCGGGGTGATCGCCCTGTCGACCGTCTTCTTCGCCACGCTGGCCGGCTTCGCGTTCGCGAAGCTTCGCTTCAAGGGCCGTAACATCCTGCTGTTGCTGGTCATCGGCACGATGTTGGTGCCCCCGCAGCTCGGAGTCGTACCGCTGTTCATGATGATGGCCGACCTCGGCTGGGGGCAGTCGCTGCCCTCCGTGATCTTCCCGACCCTGGTCAGCGCGGTCGGTGTGTTCTTCATGCGGCAGTACCTCACGGAGGCCCTGCCGGACGAACTCATCGAGGCGGGGCGTCTGGACGGCGCCCACTCGCTGCGCATCTTCTGGAGCATCGTCCTGCCGATCGCCAGGCCGCCGATGGCCGTGCTCTTCATGATCACGTTCGTGCACGCCTGGAACGACTTCTTCTGGCCCTTCATCGCGCTCGACATGACCAACCCGACCGTCCCCGTCGCCCTCACCCAGCTCAGCGCGGGCTACGTACGCGACCAGTCGGTGATCATGGCGGGCGCGCTGCTCGGCACGCTGCCGCTGCTGGCGATGTTCCTCGTCTTCGGCCGTCAGATAGTCGGCGGCATCATGCAGGGCGCGGTCAAGGGCTGAGGACGCCACCGCCCGACGCGCCCGAACGCGCCACCCCTCCCCACCGTTCGACCTGTCTCTCCTCTCACCCACGCGGAAGGACCCTTGTGGCCACCTCAGCACCCACCACCGGGCGAGCCCTGGAAACGGCGGCTCCCCTGACCTTCCCGGCCGGTTTCCTCTGGGGCACCGCCACCGCCGCCTACCAGATCGAGGGCGCCGCCCAGGACGACGGCCGCACCCCCTCCATCTGGGACGTCTACTCCCGTACGCCGGGGAAGGTGCGCAACGGCGACACCGGCGACATCGCCACCGACCACTACCACCGCTGGCGCGAGGACATCGCGATCATGGCCGACCTCGGGGTCGGCGCCTACCGCTTCTCGGTGTCCTGGCCCCGTGTCCAGCCGGGCGGCCGGGGGCCCGCCTCGGCGAAGGGGCTGGACTTCTACCGCCGGCTGGCCGACGGACTCCTGGACAAGGGGATCCGGCCCGTCGTCACGCTCTACCACTGGGACCTCCCGCAGGAGTTGGAGGACGCCGGCGGCTGGCCCGAGCGCGACACCGCCTTCCGCTTCGCCGAGTACGCGGGCATCGTCGCCGACGCCCTCGGGGACCGGGTGGGGAGCTGGACCACGCTCAACGAGCCGTGGTGCAGCGCCTTCCTCGGGTACGGCTCCGGCGTGCACGCCCCCGGCCGTACGGACCCCGCCGACGCCCTGCGCGCCGCCCACCACCTCAACCTCGGCCACGGCCTCGCGGTCCAGGCCCTGCGCGAGCGCCTCCCCGCCACCGCCCAGGTGTCCGTCACCCTCAACCTGCACCACGTACGGCCCCTGACGGACAGCCCGGCGGACGTCGACGCGGCCCGCCGCATCGACGGCACCGCGAACCGGATCTTCACAGGCCCGATGCTCGAAGGGGCCTACCCGGCGGACGTCCTGGCGGACACCGCGACCGTCACCGACTGGTCGTTCGTCCAGGACGGCGACACCGCGCTGATCCACCAGCCGCTCGACTTCCTGGGCGTCAACTACTACTCCCCGACCCTGGTCTCGCACCACACGGGACCCGCCGCCCACCGCTCCGACGGCCACGGCGCCAGCGAACACAGCCCGTGGCCCGGCGCGGACGAGGTCGCCTTCCACCAGACACCGGGGGAGCGGACCGCCATGGGCTGGACCATCGACCCCGAGGGCCTGTACGAACTGCTCCTGCGCGTGAAGCGGGACCATCCCGGCCTGCCGATGATGATCACCGAGAACGGCGCGGCCTTCGACGACTACGCGGGCCCCGACGGCGAGGTCCGCGACCCGGAGCGCATCGCCTACCTGCGCGGACACCTCGCCGCCGTGCACCGCGCGATCGACGCGGGCGCGGACGTCCGCGGCTACTTCCTCTGGTCGCTGCTCGACAACTTCGAGTGGGCGTACGGCTACGGCAAGCGCTTCGGCATGGTGTACGTGGACTACGCGACGCAGCGCAGGATCCCCAAGTCGAGCGCGCACTGGTACGGGCGCCTGACCCGCTCGGGGACGCTGCACCCGGCGCCGTAACGGCCCCTGTTCGTCCCTGTTCCCCTGTCATGTCTCCGCGCGCACCGGGCGGCCCTCACGGGTCCGCCCGGTGCGCGTCCTGTCTTCGGGTTGAGCTGTACATGGTCCGGGCTTGATCGGGCTTTGGCCAACGCATGTCCCTCCGATGAACAGTTGATAGGGAGAGTGGCCTCTTGTGTGTGGTGGCCATCTATCGGGCCCACCGTGCGCGTCCAACCACAACGCAGGGGGTTACATGAGATCCAGCCGACCGCGCCTGCGCGCCGGACTGGCCTGGGCGGCGACTCTGCCGCTCGTCGCCGGCGCTCTCGCACTCGGCGTCCAGTCCGCGGGTGCCGACACCGGCCCCGCCGGACGGGACACGCTCCACGGCACGAAGCCGCTCTGGGCGACACAGAAGGCGGACCGGGGGAGCACCCCCGACGCGAACAAGGTCACCGCCCGCGTGTATCTCGCGGGCCGGGACAGCGCGGGCCTCGCCAAGCTCGCCCAGGAGGTGTCCGACCCCTCCTCCGCCTCGTACGGGAAGTACCTGAGCGCGCAGCAGGCGGCCGCGCGCTTCGGCCCGACCGCGGACCAGGTCGCGCGGGTCACCGCCTGGCTGAAGTCCGCCGGGCTCAAGGTGACGGGCACCCAGCCGCACTACCTCACGGTCACCGGTGACGCCGCGGCGGTGGAGAAGGCCTTCTCCACCCAGCTCCACGACTACGCCAAGGGCGGCCACACCTACCGCGCGCCGGTCGCCACCCCCTCGGTGCCCGACTCGCTGGACGGCGCGGTCCTCACCGTCACCGGGCTCGACAACGCGCCGCACAAGGCGAGTCACGACGACACGCTGCCGCCCCCCGACGCCGTGTTCCGCAACGCCGGTCCGTTCTCGACCTACTTCGGGTCGAAGACCGACAAGTCGCTTCCCTCGGCGTACGGTTCAAAAGCGTCGTACGCGATCAAGGGCTACACCGGCACCCAGCTGCGCGCCGCCTACGGCGCGAAGGACTTCACCGGCAAGGGTGTCACCGTCGCCATCACGGACGCGTACGCCTCGCCGACGATCGCCGAGGACGCGGCCACGTACGCCAAGCGCAACGGCGACAAGAAGTACCGCAAGGGGCAGCTGTCCCAGGTGCTGCCCGCGGACTACAACAGCACGGAGGAGTGCGGCGCTTCGGGGTGGTACGGCGAGGAGACCCTCGACGTCGAAGCCGTGCACGCGCTCGCGCCCGACGCGGGCATCGTCTACGTCGGCGGCGCCTCCTGCTTCGACGACGACCTGCTGGACTCGCTGGGCAAGGTCGTGGACGGCCGGCTCGCCGACATCGTCTCCAACTCCTGGGGCGATCTGGAGTCCAGCGAGACCCCGGCGTCGGCCGCCGCCTACGACCAGGTGTTCCAGACGGGCGCCGTCGAGGGCATCGGGTTCTACTTCTCGTCCGGTGACGACGGCGACAACGTCGTCTCGACCGGCACGAAGCAGGTCGACATGCCCGCCAACTCCGCCTGGGTGACGGCCGTCGGCGGCACCTCGCTCGCCGTCGGCAAGAAGAACGCCTACCAGTGGGAGACGGGCTGGGGCACGTACAAGGCCAACCTCTCGGCCGACGGCCGCAGTTGGACGGACTTCCCCGGCGCCTACACCTCCGGCGCCGGCGGCGGCACCAGCGTGACCGTGCCGCAGCCGTTCTATCAGCGGGGTGTGGTGCCCGGCTCGCTCGCCCAGGCCAACGGCACCACGCCGATGCGGACGATCCCCGACATCGCGGCCGTCGCCGACCCGAACACCGGCTTCCTGGTGGGCCAGACCCAGACCCTGCCCGACGGCACCCAGGGGTACGACCAGTACCGCATCGGCGGTACGTCGCTGGCCGCACCGGTCATCGCGGGTGTCCAGGCCCTCGCCCAGCAGGCCAGGCACGGCGTGCCGATCGGCTTCGCCAACCCCGGCATCTACCAGCGGTACGGCACCTCCGCGTACCACGACGTGACCGACCACCCGCTGGGTGCCGGCCGTCAACTGGCCGTAGTACGGAACGACTTCGCCAACAGCACCGACAGTGCCGACGGCATCCTCACCTCGCTCCGCAGCCTCGGCAAGGACAGCTCGCTGTCCGCCGTGGTCGGCTACGACGACGTGACGGGGGTCGGCACGCCGGCGGCCGGTTACGTGACCTCGTACCGCCACCGCTGACCGCCCCCGCGTCAGCGGACCGCACCGCATCGCACCGACCGCCGGGCGGGCCGATCCACGGCCCGCCCGGCGGCCGGCGTTTCCCCGTGTCGCACAGGTGTCTCACCCCCCCCACCGCCACCCGTCCGGCCCTTCGCGGCGCCGCGCCGCCCCCGCCCCGGCCTGACACCATCGGGAGGACGGATGCGGCGGGAGCGGAAGCCCCGCCGGACGGGCAGCACGGAGCGAAGGGCGGGACACGCGTGCCGGACAACCAGCGGCGCCGGACGGACGTGGTTGTGATCGGAGCGGGGATGGCGGGCCTGGCCTGCGCCGCCGACCTGATCAGGGCGGGACGGTCGGTGCGTGTCCTGGAGGCCGCCGACGCGGTGGGCGGCCGGATGCGCACCGACCGGCACGAAGGCTTCCTCCTGGACCGCGGGTTCCAGGTCTTCAACACCGCGTACCCCCAGGTGAAACGCCGGATCGACCTGCGGGGACTGCGCCTGCGGCCGTTCACCCCCGGCGCGCTCGTACGGACCGAGGACACCACCCTGCGGTTCACCGACCCCAGCAGGCAGCCGGGCGCCGTGGCCGATCTGCTGCCGGGCCGGCTCGCCCCCGGCCGCGACCTGCTGGCGCTCGGCCTCCTGACGGCCCGTGACATGCTCGGCCCCGTCGCCGGACTGAAGCGCCGGCCGGACCGTACGACCCTCACCGCCCTCGCCGACGCCGGCATCTCGCCCGACCTCGTCGAACGGTTCTTCCGGCCCTTCCTCTCCGGGGTGTTCCTGGAGGACGAGCTGGAGACCTCCTCGCGCTTCTTCCACCTCGTCTGGCGCAGCATGCTGCGCGGCACGCTCTGCCTGCCCGGCGCCGGAATCGGGGCCGTACCCGCCCAGCTGGCGGACGGTCTGCCGCCGGACACCGTCCGCCTGGAGACGCCGGTCGCGGAGCTGACCGACGACGGCGTCCGCGGCGAGGACGGTACGGAGTGGCCGGCCGACACCGTCGTGGTGGCGACGGGCCCCCGCGCGGCGGCGGGGCTCCTGCCGGGCCTGGACGTGCCCGCCACCCGCACGGTCACGACGTACTACCACGCGGCCCCCGCCCCGCCCCTGCGCGAACCGACCCTCCTGGTCGACACCCGCCGCCGCTTCCTCAACACCTGCGTCATCAGCGAGGTCGTGCCCGGCTACGCGCCCGCCGGCCGGTCCCTGGTCTCCACGTCCGTCCTCGGGCCGGAACTCCCGGGCCGGGAGGCCACCCTGCGCGCCGATCTGGCCGACGCCTACGGCGAGAGCACCGGCGCGTGGGAGCCGCTCGCCACGTATACGATCGAGGACGCCCTGCCCGCCATGCCCCCGCCCTGGCCGCTGTCCCGGCCGACCCGGACCGGTCCGGGACGGTACGTGTGCGGCGACCACCGGGCCACCGGCTCCGTGCAAGGAGCCCTGGCCTCGGGGACCCGCGCGGCCCGTGACGTACTGGCGGCGGACAGGGCCCGGGACGCGGCGGAAGCACGACACGACTGAACGACCGCTCGCGACACGGCCCACGAGCGCGCCACGACGATCCACGAGCGCCACGACGAAAGGGAAAGCAGTGACCCGTACCGCCCCGGCCCACCCCCTCAACGACGGCACCACGCTCCCCGCCGTCGGCCTGGGAACCTATCCGCTCAGGGGCGACGAGGCGGAGACGGCGGTCACCGGAGCCCTGGAGCTCGGCTACCGGCTGATCGACACCGCCGTCAACTACCGCAACGAGGCCGAGGTAGGACGAGGCATCGCGCGGTCCGGCGTGCCGGCCGAGGACATCGTCGTCACGACCAAACTCCCCGGCCGTGACCACGGTTTCGAGGAGACCCTCCGCTCGTTCGAGGCATCGCGCCGCGCCCTGGGCCTGGACCGCGTCGGCCTCTACCTCATCCACTGGCCGCTGCCGCGCGTCGGCAAGTACGCCGAGTCCTGGAAGGCGATGGTCAAGCTCCGCGAGGACGGTCTGGTCGCCTCCATCGGCGTCTCCAACTTCACCGCCGCGCACCTCGACCGCCTGGAGGCGGAGACGGGCGTGCTGCCCTCGGTCAACCAGATCGAGATGCATCCCCTGTTCCCCCAGGAGGAGTTGCGCGCCGTCCACCGGGCCAAGGGGATCCGCACCGAGAGCTGGAGCCCCCTCGGCCGCGGCACCGACCTGCTGGAGGACCCGGCGATCGGGGCCGTCGCCGAGGCGCACGGGGTCACCCCGGGACAGGTCGTGCTCCGCTGGCACCTCCAGGTGGGCGCCGTACCGATCCCCAAGTCGGGCAGTCCGGAGCGGCGGCGGCAGAACCTCGACCTCTTCGGGTTCGAACTGACCGAGGACGAGATCACCCGGATCGCGTCACGCCCCCACCGCAGGCTCGGCGGCGACCCGGACCACCACGAGGAGTTCTGACCCTTCCGGCCGTCACACCCCCGCCCGCCCCGGGCTGTTGAACCATGGACAAACAGCAGCGCACGCGCCGGTGAAACGGGCGGTCCACCGCCCCCGGCGGCCGTACGGTGACCGGACGATCCGGACCGTCGGGGTGTTCCGGGGCGCGTGTTCAGGGGGGCCTGGGGACCGTGGAATGGCTCAGTACGGAAAACGTCGTCGCGCTGGGTACGGCGCTGCTCGGCATTCTCGCCTCAGTGGGCGTGCTCTGGTTCGAGCGCCGCGTGCCCGCTCACCGGCGCATCGGCTACCGGATCCAGCTGGACACACCGGTCAGCAGCGCGGAACGCAGCGGCCGGGCCGGCGTGCGGCTCGGCTTCTTCCAGGAGAACCCGCACCTCTCGGACGCCACACTGGTCCTGCTGCGCATAGAGAACGACGGCTCGCAGAGCATCGGCGACGGCGACTACACGGGCCGTGAACTCCACGGCCTGACGGCGGTGTTCACCTCCCGAACGATCCACGGCCTCGCGGTCACCACCCCGCCGGGCGAGGAGCACCTGCTGGACCACTTCACCACGGCCGCCGGTCTGCGGCACGCCGGGGACACCGTCTACCTGCCGCGCGTCCCGCTCAACCGGGGCCGGCACTTCAAACTCCTCGTCCTGCTCACCGGCGGCGCGGTCGGCGATCCGATCCGGGTCGCGGGCGGGCTCAGGGACGGTGACGTGTCCCTGAACCGCGCCACCACGCCGGACGACACCCCGCCGCTGTTCAGCAGGGCGTCCAGCATGATCACGGTGTTGCTGACCGTCTGCGTGGTCATCCTCGCGTCGATCATCGTCCTGCGGGACGACGCGCCGTCCCCGATGGGCTGTGCGCGGGGGAGCCTGACCATCACCGGATCCACCGCGTTCGCGCCGGTCGCCGAGGACCTGGCGGCCAAGTACGAACGGGACTGTGAGGGCTCCACCATCACGGTCGACGCCCGCAGCAGCGCCGAAGGGGTCAGGGAGCTGGACGAGCGCGGCGCCGCCGCGAAGGGCGGTTCGCCCGCCCTGATCGCCCTGTCCGACGGTCCGAAGACGGCCGGCTTCGACCGGCTGCGCGAGAACCGGGTCGCGGTCTCCGTCTTCACCCTCGTGGTGAACGACAGCGTGCCGCTGAAGGGCCTCTCGACCACGGACGTACGCCGTGCCTACCGCGGGGACGTGTCGAACTGGAACCAGTTGCGCGGCCCCGACGGGGTACGCGGCCCCGACCTGCCGATCGTCCTGGTGAGCCGTAACTCGGAGTCCGGCACCCGGGCCATCTTCCAGCGCCGGGTGCTCGACGCGTTCGAGCAGGCGGACTCCTCCACCGACTGCCGTCACAAGGACGACACCACGGCCAGGGTCTTCCGCTGCGAACTCGGCAGCACCGAACGGGTCCTGGCCACCGTCGCCGCCACGCCGGGGGCGATCGGGTACACGGACCTGCGCTCCGCATCCACCCCGGACGGACTCCACCGGCTGGCGCTCGACGGGCGGTTCGCGTCCGTGGACGCGATCACGGACGGCGCGTACCCGTACCGCGAGATCGAGTACGCGTACACGTACGGCGATCCGCCGGACGGCTCGCTCGTCTCCAGTTTCCTCAACTACCTGATGCGGGGCAGCGGCCAGGACGTGGTCCGTACGCACGGGCACCTGCCGTGCGCGTCACCGGAGGGGCTGCGGATCTGCGCGGAGATGGGGTAGGGGGCGGGCGGCTCGCCCGGCTCCCCGGCTCGTGGACTCAGTGGAACTGCGGGACGATCAGATACAGCCCGTAGAGCACGGCCGCCGCGCAGGCGAGGAAGCACAGCCCGGCGACGGCCACTGCCGGCGCTCCCGGCCGCGCGGCGCGGCGGCCTCCGTACGCGGTGCTCCCGCCGCCGCCCGGGGGCTTCGCGCCGTGCGGCCCCCCGCCCCCGTGGCCCTCCTCGGCTCCCTCGATCGAGGCCAGTGCCCGTACCCCCAGCGAGAAGACGATCACGACGCCGACGGTGGCGCCGACGCTGACCACGGCGACCTCGCCCAGAGAGCTCCAGTTCAGATCCATCAGATCCTCCTCGCCGTTTCCCGGGCCGTGTCGGTCATGGCCCGTCAGACATTCGCCTTGGCGGGTCCCGGGCGGACCGTCACCGCGTGGTCGTCGTTGACGTTGCGGGAGGTGACGCGGGTCCGCCGGGACATGAGGAAGATGAACGCGGCGAGAGCCGCGGCGACGACGGCGACGACGACGATCCCGAGCGTGCCGCCGTTCACGACCACACTCGCGGCGAGCGCCCCGACGGCCGCGGCGGCGGGCAGGGTCACGCACCAGGCGACGGCCATGCGGCCGGCCGTTCCCCAGCGGACGTGCGCGAGCCTGCGGCCCAGGCCCGCGCCGAGGATGCCTCCGGCGCAGACCTGGGTGGTGGACAGGGCGAAGCCGAGATGGGCGGAGGTGAGGATGACGGTGGTCGCGGAGGACTCCGCCGCGAAGCCCTGCGGGGCCTGGATGTCGGTGAGCCCCTTGCCCATCGTCCTGATGATCCGCCAGCCGCCCAGATACGTACCGAGGCCGATGGCGAGCCCCGCCGAGCCGATCACCCAGGCCGGCGGCCCGGCGCCGGGCCCGAGCGCGCCCGCCGAGATCAGGGTGAGGGTGATGATCCCCATGGTCTTCTGCGCGTCGTTGGTGCCGTGCGCCAGCGAGACGAGGGAGGCGGAGGCGATCTGCCCGAGCCGGAACCCGTGGTCCACCGAGGACCGGCGGCCCCGGTGGGTGAGGCGGTAGGCGAGGTACGTGGCCATCAGCGCGGCGGCCCCCGCGATGAGCGGGGAGGCCACGGCGGGAAGGAGGATCTTCTCGACCACCTTCTCGAAGTGCACGCCCTGCCGGCCCGCCCCGACCCACACGGCGCCGATCAGCCCGCCGAACAGCGCGTGCGAGGAGCTGGAGGGCAGGCCCATCAGCCAGGTCGACAGATTCCACAGGATGGCGCCGATCAGCCCCGCGAAGATCATCGCGGGGGTGACCAGACTGTCGTTCACGATGCCCCCGGAGATCGTCTTCGCGACCTCCGTGGACAGGAACGCGCCCACCACGTTGAGGACCCCGCTGATGAGGACCGCGACCTTGGGACGCAGGGCTCCGGTGGCGATGGAGGTGGCCATCGCGTTCGCGGTGTCGTGGAACCCGTTGGTGAAGTCGAACGCGAGCGCGGTCACGATCACTATCGCCACGAGGAACGTGATGTGGTCCATTTGCCCCATTCAAGCGCAGCGGCCCCCGCAAGAAGGAGATCCGACGGCCCGACACCGGATGCTTCCTTCCAAAGGGTCAGTAACCCGCCCGGACCCGCCTCCCCCGTCACCCCGGGCGCGGTGGACGCCGTCCGTAGGCTTCCGGCATGACGCCTGAGAACGGAACGGCTCGGACGGACACCACCGGGGGCGGAGAGCGGGCGCCCGCCGTGCGGGCCGCGATCGAGGGGGAGCTGCGGCTCCTGGACCCGGCGGTCCGGTCGTCGCCGGCGCTGGTCTCGGCGCTTCTCGACCCGGAGTTCACGGAGTTCGGGGCGTCGGGCGCCCGCTGGGACGCCACGTCGGTCCTGGAGGTCACGGGCGACGGTTCCGTGACGGAGCGGTCGCCGGTCGACGTCCGGGGCCTGACGGGGCGCCTGCTCGCTCCGGGGCTCGTCCATCTGACGTACGTCTCGGTCCACGCGGGCCACCGGGTGCGCCGCAGCTCCATCTGGCGCCTGACCCCCGACGGCTGGCGCCTGTACTTCCACCAGGGCACCACGGCAGACGGTACGGACGCCTGAACGCCGACGCCTTCCCGGCCACGGGCCGCCGGGGTTCCGATCAGGCCGTCGGCTCCGTGGCCCGTGCCGTTCCGCCGGGGCGGTCGCGCGGGGTCAGCGGCTCGCGCAGTGCGCGCCCGCCCCCGCGGCTTCCCCGCCCCGGACCACTTCGCGTTCGTGAAGAGTTCCGTTCCGTCAGGAAGCTGCGGCGGTACGAGGGCGTCCTAGTCGTCGCGCGCCTGAGCATCCTCGGCGGCGCCGGCCTCACCGCCTACGTTGCCCTGACCCGCACCCTGCGCCTCGCCGCGGGCGACGACCTGTACGTCTCGGCCGCCGCCGGAGGCGTCCCGCACCTGCGCAGCGGGCGGATCAGGCACGACGTGACCGTCACCGAACGGGGCCACCGTCAGCACGATCTTGCCCTGGAGGTGGCCCTGCGCGGCTCGCGCGTGCGCCGCAGCCGCTTCGGGCAGCGGGTACGTGCTGTCCAGCCCGACCCGGAGCCTGCCCTCGTCGAACAGGCGCCCGATCTGCGCGAGTTGGGGGCCGCTGGAACGCACCTGGATGTTCGAGACGGTGACGCCCAGACGCGCCGTCTCCTCCGGGTCGTACTGCGCGAAGAACACCGGAAGCATCGTGCCACCGCGCTTGAGCACGGTCAGGAAGCGCGAGCTGTCCGGGCCGCCGACGCAGTCGATCACCAGGTCCACCCCGCTGACCACGTCCTCGGCCCGGGTCTTCGTGTAGTCGACGAACTCATCCGCACCGAGCTCGCGCAGGAACCGCTCGTGCCGGCCCGAGGCCACCGCGACGACGTGCGCCCCCTTCCCCTTCGCCAACTGCACCGCGAAGTGGCCCACTCCGCCGGCGGCCCCGTTGACCAGCACCGTCGTCCCCGGCGTGATCGGCGCCGGCCGGTGCACCCGGCCGGTGAACGGAGACGGCACGTCGTGGCCGAGGTCGACCAGGTACTGCCAGGCCGTGAGCACGGCCATCGGCGCCCCGGCCGCCCGCACGTGGTCGAGGCCGGCCGGCTTGTGCGCCAGGTCGGAAGCCGGCGCGGCCACGTACTCGGCGTACGTACGGCCGTCGAACCCGGGGAACCGCAGCATGCCGAAGACCTCGTCACCCACGGCGAACCCCCGCACGTCCGGAGCGACCGCCCGGACCACACCCGACATGTCCGTCCCGGGGATCAGGGGGAACTCCAGCGCCGGCCTCATTGCGGCCGGCATCACCTTCATGCCCTCGCGGAGATACCAGTCCGGCGGGTTGACGCCCACCGCGTGCACCCGTACGAGCACCTCGCCCGGGCCGATCGCGGGAACCGGCACCTCCTCGTACCGCAGAACCTCGGGCCCGCCCGCTTCGTGGAACTGGATCGCCTTCATCGCGCCTGTCGCTTTCCTCGGGAAACATTGCTCCCCGAGTCAAGGCCCAGGACCGCACCACCGTCCAAGACCGGTTCGGCAACCCGATCATTCCGAAACGGCATGACCCGTACGCTGGAAGGGTGAACGATCTCGGACAGGACCTGGAACTGCGGCTCGTGCGCTACTTCACCGTCGTGGCGGCGCACCAGCACTTCGGCCGGGCCGCCGCCGACCTGCGCGTGGCCCAGCCGGCCCTGAGCCGCCAGATCCAGCGGCTCGAGAAGTACCTCGGCGTACGGCTCCTGGACCGCGTCCCCCAGGGCGCCCGGCTCACGCCGGCCGGCCGGAGCTTCCTCCCCCGGGCCGAGGCCCTGCTGCGGGCCGCCCGCCAGGCCGAACAGGCCGTGCGGGAACAGGCCGAGACGGGACGCATCGCCATCGGCTACGTCGAGGACCTGGTGATCACCGCCGCCGTACGGGAACTGCGCCGTCGCTGTCCGGACGCCGAGATCGTCACCCGCCACCTGGACTGCCGCGACGTCGGGGCGCTGTCCGACCGGCGCGTGGACGCCCTGATCGCGCGGTCCCCGCTGCCGTTCGCCGCCGCCGATGTGACCATCACCCCGCTGTACGAGGAGCCCCGGATGCTCGCCGTCCCGCGCGGCCATCCCCTGGCCGGTCGCGCGTCGGTGACCGCGGAGGAACTGTCCGGCGAGGAGGCGGCGCCGTGCCCGTTCGAGACCGCGGACTGGACGTCCTACCGGCTCCTCGGGGCCGGCGTGCCGCCAGTCGAGAGCTACGAGGACAAGCTCGAACTCGTCGCGAGCGGCCGGGCGATCGCCGTACTGCCCGTCGGTGATCGGCGCAGCTCCCTGCGTCCCGACCTCGTCACCGTCCCGATCGAGGGCGCTCCCCCCAGCCGGGTCGTCCTGGTCAGCCGCGAGGGCGACCCGAATCCGATGATCAGGAGCCTGCGGCTGAGCGCCGAGGCCGCCCTGACCGCCCCGGCGGCCCGTGTCACCGCCTGAGCCACCGCCCGCGTCACCGCACCGCCCGCGTCACCGTCCGTCACCCGGTCGTATACAAGGAGAGCGCTGTCCCGGCTCCGGCCGCCTCCGCGCAACCGGTGTCCCGGCCATATAGTTTTAACCCTGAACTAAAGCGGCTCCGTAGCGGCCGCCGAGGAGAGCCGAGCTCCGGGGCCCGGTGCGCGCACGTCGCGCACCGGGCCCTTCCCGTACGGACGTTGTCGCCGCCTCCGTCGACTTCCGGCCTTTCGGACGACTGTCGCGGCAATTTGACCACGCCCTTGACAAATTAACGCCCCGTTGCCAGCATGCAAAAACTCGCGCGAGTCTCCGCACCACCTTGATGCCGCATCGAAAGCTCTCCCCAGCTTCCCCCTAGATCGGTACGGCTGTTGCCCAGGTGACGGGACATCACCCGGGCACAGGCTCCTCCCGCAGTGAAACGGCAGCGTGCCGGTCGCGCACGCCTGCCCGCATCACTCCCCCCGCAAGGTCAGGAAGGACGCTCCATGTCAGGACTGTCAGGACGGTCACGCCCGAGACGTGCGTGGCTGAGGTGGCTCACCGTGCTGGGCCTCGTGGTGAGCGGAGGTGCGCTCGCCGTCCCCACGGCTTCCGCGCACCCCGGCCACCCCGAGCACGAGGCCGCCGCCGCGGTCATCCCCACCGGTGACTACCAGCAGGTACAACTCGCCCTTGGAAACGCCGAGTTGGGTGAGGCGATGTCACTCGCCGTACTGCCCGACCGTGCGGTGGTCCACACGGCCAGGGACGGCACGGTCCGTTACACCGACGCCGCGGGCAACACCAAGACGGCCGGCAAGCTGGACGTCTACACGCACGACGAGGAAGGCCTCCAGGGCATCGCGGCCGACCCCGGCTTCGCCACGAACCGCTACCTGTACCTGTACTACTCGCCGAAGCTCAACACGCCCGGCGGTGACGCCCCCACCACCGGCTCGGCGGCCACCTTCGAAGCGTGGAAGGGGCACCTCAACCTCTCCCGCTTCACCCTCAAGGCCGACAACACCCTCGACCTCGCCAGCGAGAAGGTCGTCCTCGAAGTCGCCAACGACCGGGGCCAGTGCTGCCACGTCGGCGGTGACATCGACTTCGACGCCGCCGGGAACCTCTACCTGACCACCGGCGACGACACCAACCCGTTCGAGTCGAGCGGCTACGCGCCGATCGACGAACGGACCGACCGCAACCCGCAGTTCGACGCCCAGCGTTCCTCCGGGAACACCAACGACCTGCGCGGCAAGGTCCTGCGGATCAAGCCCACCGCCGCCGGCGGCTACACCGTGCCCGCGGGCAACCTCTTCGCGCCCGGTACGGCGAAGACCCGCCCCGAGATCTACGCGATGGGCTTCCGCAACCCCTTCCGGATGTCCGTCGACAAGGCCACCGGAATCGTCTACCTCGGCGACTACGGCCCCGACGCCGGCGTCACCGACGGCACCCGCGGCCCCAGCGGCCAGGTCGAGTTCAACCGGATCACGGCCCCCGGCAACTACGGCTGGCCGTTCTGCACCGGTACGAACACCGCCACGGAGACGTACGGCGAGTACGCCTTCCCCAGCGGCCCGTCCGCCGGGAAGTACAACTGCGCCGCCCCGGCCAACAACTCCTTCCGCAACACCGGACTGGCCACGCTCCCCGCCGCCAAGTCCTCCTGGATCAAGTACGGCGGTGACTCCGGCACCCCGCCCGAGTTCGGCGGCGGCTCCGAGTCCCCGATGGGCGGTCCCGTCTACCGCTACAACGCCGCGCTGAACTCCAGCGTCAAGTTCCCGCAGTCCCTGGACGGCCGCTTCTTCGCCGCCGAGTACGGCCGCAAGTGGATCAAGGCCATCGAGGTCAAGGCCGACGGCACCCCCGGTGTCATCGAGGCCTTCCCCTGGACCGGTACGCAGGTCATGGACCAGGCGTTCGGCCCCGACGGCGCGCTCTACGTCCTCGACTACGGCACCGGCGCCAACAACCAGGCCCTGTACCGCGTCGAATACGTCGGGGGCAGCAACCGCAACCCGGTCGCCAAGGCCGCCGCCGACAAGGTCTCGGGAGCCGTTCCGCTCACGGTCGCGTTCTCCTCGGCCGGCAGCTCCGACCCCGAGGGCAAGGCCCTCACCTACGCCTGGGACTTCGGCGACGGCACCAGCTCCACCGCCGCCAACCCGAGCCACACGTACACCACCAGGGGCACCTTCCGTCCCACCCTCACCGTCAGGGACCCGGAGGGCCTGACCGGCACCGCGAGCCTCGTGGTGACGTCGGGCAACACCGCGCCCACGGTCAACCTCACCAGCCCCGGCGACGGCCAGCTGTTCTCCTTCGGCGACACCGTCCCCTTCCAGGTCTCGGTGAGCGACCCCGAGGACGGTGCCATCGACTGCTCCAAGGTCAAGGTCACCTACCTCCTCGGCCATGACGAGCACCGCCACCAGATCACCCAGGCCACCGGCTGCTCCGGCAACCTCTCCGTACCGGCCGACGGCGAGCACGACAGCGCCGCCAACATCTACGGGGTCTTCGACGCCGAGTACACCGACGCCGCCGGCCTGACCACGCACAGCGCGCGCATCCTCCAGCCCCGCCACCGCCAGGGTGAGCACTTCGGCGCCCAGAACGGCATCCAGGTGGCCGCCCACGGCACCGCCGAAGGCGGCAGCACCGTCGGCTTCACCGACAACAACGACTGGATCTCCTTCAAGCCGTACGTCCTCGGCAACGCCAACCGCTTCACCGCCCGGGTCTCCTCGGGTGGCGTCGGCGGCACGCTGGAGGTACGGACGGGCTCGGCCACCGGCACCCTGCTGGGCACCGCGACCGTGGCACCGACCGGCGGCTGGGAGAACTTCGTCGACGTCTCGGCGAACCTGGCCAACGCACCGTCCGGCACCACGGAGCTGTTCCTCGTCTTCAAGGGACCGACGGGCCAGGGCAACCTCTTCGACCTCGACGCCTTCACCTTCACCACCGGCACCGGCGGCGGCGGGTCGAGCCAGACCGTCGAGGGCGAGTCGTTCAGCTCGGGACAGGGCGTCCAGGCGGCCGCCCACACCCCGGCGAGCGGCGGGAACACCCTCGGCTACATCGAGAACGGTGACTGGGCGGGGTACGCCTCCGTCCCCACGGCCGGGACCAAGACCTTCAGCGCGAAGGTCTCCTCGGCCGGCGCGGGCGGCACCATCACCGTCCGCTCGGGCTCCGCGACCGGCGCCGTCCTCGGCACGGTGGCGGTCGCCAACACCGGCGGCTGGGAGACCTTCGCCAACGTCACCACGACCCTGACCGGTACGGGTTCCTCCGGAGCGCTGTTCCTCACCTTCACCGGTGGCGCCGGATCCCTGTTCGACATCGACACCCTCACCCTCACCAAGTGAAGCGCGGGAAAGGGCCACTGATGTTCCGTCACCTCCGGCGCCTGCCGACCACCGCGGCCTCCGCGCTGGTCGTCGCCCTCGGTCTCGCCGGGTCGCTCCTGACCCCGGCGGCCACGGCGCAGGCCGCCGACCCCGCCTACAAGGTCCTCGTCTTCTCCAAGACGGCGGGCTTCCGCCACGACTCCATCCCAGCCGGCACCCAGGCCATCAGGGACCTCGGCGCGGCCAACAACTTCACGGTCACGGCCACCGAGGACAGCAACGCCTTCACCACCGCCAACCTGGCCGGCTACAAGGCGGTGGTGTTCCTCTCCACCACCGGTGACGTCCTCAACGCCACCCAGCAGTCGGCCTTCCAGTCGTACGTCGACGGAGGCGGCGGCTACCTCGGCATCCACGCCGCCGCCGACACCGAGTACGACTGGCCGCAGTACGAGCAGATCGCCGGAGCCTGGTTCAAGAGCCACCCGGCGATCCAGCAGGCCACGCTGAGGACCGAGGACCGGGCCAACGCGGCCACCTCGCACCTCGGCCAGACCTGGTCCCGTACCGACGAGTGGTACAACTACCGCACCAACCCGCGCAACAACGTCAAGGTGCTCCAGAACCTGGACGAGGGCAGCTACAGCGGCGGCGAGATGAGCGGGGACCACCCGATCACCTGGTGCCATCCGCAGGGCAACGGCCGGTCCTTCTACACCGGACTCGGCCACACCCAGGAGTCCTACGCGGACCCCACGTTCCGGACGCTGCTGCTCGGCGGCATCCGGTACGCGGCGGGCTTCGCGAAGGCCGACTGCCGCGCGGAGACCGGCTACACCACGCTCTACAACGGCTCGACCACCGGCTGGTCCCAGGCCGGCCCGGGCAGCTTCACCAACACCGACGCCACCCTCACCTCCACGGGCGGCATGGGCCTGTACTGGTACCAGGCGAAGCAGTACGCCGCGTACTCCCTCAAGCTGGACTGGCGGATGCCCGGGGACGACAACTCCGGTGTGTTCGTGGGCTTCCCCAGCTCCACCGATCCCAACTCGGCGGTCAACCAGGGGTACGAGATCCAGATCGACGCCACCGACACGGCGGACCGCACGACCGGGTCGGTGTACGGCTTCAAGTCGGCGGACATCGCGGCCAGGGACGCCGCGCTGAACCCGCCCGGCGCCTGGAACACGTACGAGATCCGGGTGGAGGGGGAGCGGCTCCAGGTCTTCCTCAACGGCGCGAAGATCAACGACTTCACCAACACGGACCCCGTCCGCTCCCTCCAGCAGGGATACATCGGGATCCAGAACCACGGCACCGGTGACGACGTGTCCTTCCGCAACGTCCGGATCAAGGAGCTGGGCGGTACGACCCCGCCCGCGTCGTCCACGTACGAGGGCGAGTCGTTCACCTCGCAGCAGGGCGTCCAGGCGGCCGACCACGCTCCGGCGAGCGGCGGCAGGACCCTCGGCTACATCGAGAACGGCGACTGGGCCGGCTACTCCCAGGCGTCCCTCACGGGTGCGAAGACCTTCAGCGCGAAGGTCTCCTCGGCCGGCGCGGGCGGCACCGTCCAGGTCCGTTCGGGCTCGGCCACCGGACCGGTGATCGGCTCGGTCGCCGTTCCCAACACCGGCGGCTGGGAGACCTTCAGGACCGTCACCACCACGCTGACCGGCACACCGACCGGACCGGTGTTCCTCACCTTCACCGGCGGCGCGGGCTCCCTGTTCGACATCGACACCTTCACGATCGGGAGGTAACAGGCCGCACCGGCGCGGCTCCACGACCGGCAGGGCGGGTCCCGGACACACCGGGGCCCGCCTTGCCGTGTTCCGGGGCCGGCCGCGGGGAGGCACGAGGATGGCCACCCGGAGGTGCGGGGACGGCCGTAAGCCCCCGGCTATGCGGCAGCCACCGGACCGTGGGCAGACCGTCGCCTTCCGGCCATCGCCTGCTGCGAGCCTCCACAGATGCTCGCCCTGAACGCGGAAGTGAACCCGCGCCGCTGCCGGACGCTGGGGCTCGCCGGGTCCCTCGCGCTCATGACCGGCGGGCTGACCGCGGGCGCGCTCCCCGTAGGCGACGCGCTGCTGCCCACCTCCGGACGCGCCGCCCTCGGCGTCGTCTGCGCGTACTTCGGCCTCGTCCTGCTGATAGCCGCCTGGTGGTGGCTCGGCAGGTCCGTCCGGGGACCCCGCCCGCCCGCCCCGCGCGACCTCCTCGTGACGCTGGGCGTGTGGGCCGCGCCCCTCGTCCTCGGACCGCCCCTGTTCAGCCGCGACGTCTACAGCTACTTGGCGCAGGGCGCCATGGTCGACGCGCGGATGGACGTGTACGTCCACGGCCCCGCGCACCTCGGCGGGCCGCTCGCGACCGAGGTGGCCCCCGTCTGGCAGCACACCCCGGCGCCCTACGGCCCGGTGTTCCTCTTCGCCGCCGAGAAGACCTCGTTCCTGACCCGTCTCGACATGCCCGCGGGCATCCTCGGCATGCGGCTCGTGGCGCTGCTCGGCGTCGGGCTGATGATCGCGTTCCTGCCGTCGCTCGCCCGCCGCTGCGGGGTCGAGCCCGCGGCCGCGCTGTGGCTCGGCGCGCTCAACCCGCTGGTCCTGCTGCACCTGGTCGCGGGCGCCCACAACGACGCCCTCATGCTGGGGCTGCTCGGCGCCGGACTGGTCGCCGCCCTCGGCGCGATGCCCGCCCGCGCGGCCGTCCTCGTCTCCCTCGCCGCGCTCGTCAAGGCGCCCGCCGCGCTGGGCCTGCTGGCGGTCGCCGTCCTCTGGGCCGGCCTGCTCGACGGCCGGGGCCGTACCGCCAGAGCCGCCGCGCTGACCTGCGCCGTCGCCCTCGCCACCACCGTGGTCGTGACGGCGCTGGCCGGGACGGGATACGGCTGGCTCGGCGCCCTCTCCACCCCCGTCTCCGCCGACAACTGGTCCCTGACCAGCGGACTCGGACGGCTCAGCGGAGCGCTGCTGGACAGCGTGGGAAGCGGCCTCGGCGACCTCGCGGTCCCGGCGTGGCGGCGGCTCGGCCTGGTGGTCACCGTGCTGACCGTGGCGTGGCTGTGGCTGCGCCGCGCGCACCGCGTACGGCTCGGGCCGGTGTACGCGCTCGCGCTGAGCCTGCTGGCGGTCTTCGTCCTGGGTCCGGCGTTCCGGCCGTGGTACGCGCTGTGGGGGCTGTTCCTGATCGCCGCGGCGGCGCCCGACGGACGCGTACGGCGGTGGGCGTCCGTCGGCAGCGGGATCCTCGCGCTCGGCATGCTGCCCAGCGGATCCCCGCCGGACGGTGCCCAGTTGACGTTCGCGGTCGCGGGCGGCGCGCTCGCCCTCGTCACACTGTGGTGGATGTTCCTGATGTCGGAACCCGCCGTCCTGCCCGCCCGCACCCGGGCCGCGTCGTGAGGTGGCCGCGCCTGGTCATGGCACGGCCCGGCGGGCGGGCCGCCGTCGCGGTGTGCCTCGTCGTCGCCACCGCCGTCTTCCTGGTGACCGTCCCGCTGTTCCGCGACTTCTTCGACGTCGGTGTGTACTACGGGGCGGTGGGGGAGTGGATCCACCACGGCGGCCGCATCTACGACTACCTCAGCCCCGGCACGTCGTACGGCTTCACCTACCCGCCCTTCGCCGCCGTGTCGATGCTGCCGATGGCGCTGGTCTCCTGGCCGGTGGCCGTGGCGATCAGCCTGGTCCTGAGCGTCGTGGCGTCGGCGCTGCTGCTGAACTGGCTGGTGGGGCCGCTCGTCCGCCGCGAGGGCTGGCGCGGCTGGTTCGCGTGGGTGGTGATCGGCTGCCTCTTCGGCCTGTTCGAACCGGTCCGCGACACCTTCACCTTCGGTCAGGTGAACCTCCTGCTCGTCGCGCTGGTCCTCGCCGACGCGCGGCTGCTGGCCACCGGGCGGGGGCGGTACGCGGGGATCGGCATCGGCCTCGCGACCGCCATCAAACTCACCCCCGCGCTCTTCATCGGCTACCTGCTGATCACCGGCCGCCGCAGACAGGCGGCGGTCGCGGCCGGGACGGCGGCCACGGCCACCCTGTTCGCCGCCGCCCTCGACCCGGGCGCGTCCCGGGACTTCTGGACGCGGGCGCTGTGGGACACCGGACGGGTCGGCGAACTCGGCTATGTCTCCAACCAGTCGGTCCAAGGCGTCCTGTCCCGCCTCCGCCCCGAGGACACCGGCCACACGGTGTGGCTGGCGTGCGTGGCCGCCGTCCTCGCCGTGTGGGCGTACCGCGCCCGCGCGGCCGTCGGGGCCGGGGACGACCGGGCCGGGTTCGCGCTGACCGGACTGGCCGCCTGCCTCGTCAGCCCGGTGACCTGGGTACACCACCTGGTCTGGATCGTCCCGGCCCTCGTCGTCCTGACCGACACCGCCCTGTGCCGGGATTCCGGCGGCCGGCGCAACGGCGGACCGCTGACCGTGTGCGCGGTGGTGTACGTGCTGCTGTGCAGCAGTGTCGTCTGGTTGTGGCGCGACGGCGCGACCGGCCCGGACGCCTTCGTCGGCTCCAACACCTACGTCTGGATCACCCTCGGACTGCTGGTCGCCCTGCCGTTGCGTACGGTTCCGCCGGACCACCACGTTCCGGTGGACGAGGGGGCGCGGCGCAGGCCGGGGACCGTACCCCCGCACGCCGTCCCCGAGGCGTCCCCGCTGAAGTCGTAGACAATCGGCGGGACTTCGCCGGAGAGAGCCGTACCCCCGCGGCGGTCAGCGGCCCGCGGGCAGCCACTCGATCAGCAGGATCGTGGCGTCGTCGCGCAACTGGTTCCGCTGCCGGTCCAGGATCGAGTGGATCAGCACGCGCAGCGCCTCCGGCGAGAGCTTCCCCGAGGCGGTCGCGCGGATGATCGAGTCGGTGAAGCGTTCGAGGCCCAGCTGCGCGCCGCTGTCCACCCGCGCCTCCGTCACCCCGTCCGTGTAGAACAGCACCCGGTCGCCCGCCTCCAGCGCCACCTCGTTGACCTCGTGCGGCGCGTCGGAGAACTGGGCGGCGAGGCCCATCGGCGGCTGGGGGGTGCGCTCCAGGGCCTGACCGAGCACCCGGCGGTCGCGGATGAGCAGCGGCGGCGGATGCCCGCAGTTGATCCACCGGAACACACCGTCGTTCAGGTCGAGTTGACTCAGGATGCCGGTGCAGTACTGGTCGGGCAGCCACTGCGCGAGCGCCTGGTCGACCGTGTCGACGAGCTGCGGCAGACCGGCACCGGCCCGGCGGGCGTTGCGGCAGCCCGCCATCGCCACCGCGGTCGTCAGACCGGACGCCAGGTTGTGGCCCATGGAGTCGAGGATCGCCGCGTGCAGGGTCGACTGGGTCAGCGAGTGGTCGAACGCGTCACCGCCGATGCGGTACGCGGGCTCCAGCACGCCCGTCGAGATGACCTTCGTGTTGCCGATGGTCCGCGGCGGCAGGAACGCGCGCAGCATCTCCGCGGGCAGCCGCATCGGCTCGGAGCGGGCCCGCCGCGCGAAGCTGTCGCTGTACGCCCGTTTCGAGGTGATCACCATGGCGAGCACGGCGGCCAGCATGCGGCAGCGGCGCAGCCGCGTGGCGTCGAACACCGCCGTGCGGACGCCGAGCACACCGAGCCGCTCCGCGCCGTCGACCAGCGGCAGCCACGCGGTCAGCTCGTCGGCCCGCCGGCTCTCCTCCATCCGGAGGCAGAGCGTCTGGTACGCCTCCCCCGCGGTCGAGGAGTCCACGTCGAGGGACGGCAGTCCGTCGGTGAGCGGGACGAGGTGACGCTGCTGGAGGTCGATGACGTACACCGCGAGCTGCTGGAGACCGATGGCAGCGGCACACCGGTCGACGAGGTCCGGCAGGTCCATCGGCGCCGCGCCGTGCGCCTCCTTGAGGAGCTGGTCGAGCAGCGCCTCACCAGGACCGGGACCCGGCCCCAGCGCGGGGCGGGAGCCGGGACCTGTCGCGGAAGATTCGGCGGCCACCGGAATTACCTCCTCACCGGCAGTCTCACACCATCGGGAGCGTTCCGCGCGGCCGGAAGCGCGGTCAAGAAGTGGCAATGATTTTCATATCTGCGCCAGGACCCATGGTGTTGAAAGTCGTTTCCATCTAGCGTCGGGCCCGTCCGGAACGCCGGTGTCCCACCGATACAGACCGGCTTGCCTGAGGAGATCCCGTTTCATGAACGCAGTTCCGCCCCGTTCCGCCGTACGCCGGCCGACCCGGCTCGCCCTCGGCGGCGTCGCCGTCCTGGCCGCGGTCGCCGCCACCGCCTGTTCCACCTCGTCCCCCTCCGGCGGCGGATCGCCCGCCGATCCCTCCCCGACCGCCGGCGGCGCGCACGGCGGCAAGACCATCCAGGTCGTCGCGGCGGAGAACTTCTGGGGCAGCGTCGCCGCTCAGCTGGGCGGCGGGCACGTGAAGGTCACCAGCATCATCAACAGCCCCGACGCCGACCCCCACGACTACGAACCCACCGCCGCCGACGCCCGTACCGTCGCCGGGGCGCGGTTCACCATCGTCAACGGCATCGGCTACGACGCGTGGGCCGGCAAGCTCCTCGCGGGCAGCCCCTCCGCCGACCGCACCGACCTCGTGGTCGGCGACCTGGTCGGGATCAAGCCGGGCGGCAACCCCCACCGCTGGTACTCCCCGGACGACGTCCACCAGGTCATCGACACGATCACCGCCGACTACAAGAAGATCGACCCGGCCGACGCCGCCGACTTCGACCGGCTCAGGAACACGTACGACACCACGACCCTCGCCCCGTACGACAAGCTGATATCCGAGATCAAGCGCACCTACGCGGGCACCCCGATCGGCGCCTCCGAGTCGATCGTCAGCCCCCTCGCCGACGGCCTCGGGCTCAGGATGCTCACCCCGGACTCGTTCCTGAGCGCGATCAGCGAGGGCACCGACCCGACCGCCAGGGACAAGGCGGCCATCGATCAGCAGATCGCGGACAAGAAGATCAAGGTCTACGTCTACAACAGCCAGAACGCCACCCCCGACGTACAGGCGCAGGTGAAGGCGGCGAGGGCCGAGGGCATTCCGGTGGCCACCGTCACCGAGACCCTCACCCCGGCCGGAGCGTCCTTCCAGGACTGGCAGGTACGCCAGCTCCAGGGCCTCCAGCAGGCACTGGCCAAGGCCACCGGCAAGTGACGCCTCCACCCGTCCGCGCCGGGGCCGAACCCCCCGGAACGAAACCCTCCGCCGTGTCGCTGCGGGGTGCGGCGGTACGGGTCGGCGGACGCGTCCTCTGGTCCGGCGTCGACCTGGACGTCGGCGCGGGGGAGTTCAGCGCCGTCCTCGGGCCCAACGGGGTGGGCAAGTCCACCCTCGTCAAGGTCCTCCTCGGGGTGCTGCCGGCCGCCGCGGGCGAGGTACGCGTCCTCGGCGCGCGGCCCGGCGCGTCCGGCGAGCGGGTCGGCTATCTGCCGCAGCGCCGCAGCTTCGACACCTCCCTGCGCCTGCGGGGCTCCGACGTCGTGCGCCTCGGCTGGGACGGCGACCGCTGGGGCGTTCCCCTCCCCGGACGCCTCGGCGGTCGCGGCCGGGCCGCCGCCCGGCGGGTCGCCGAGGTGATCGACCTGGTCGGGGCCGCGTCGTACGCGCACCGGCCGATCGGCGCGTGCTCGGGCGGTGAACAGCAACGGCTGCTCATCGCGCAGGCGCTCGTACGCCGTCCCGAACTGCTGCTGCTCGACGAGCCGCTCGACAGCCTCGACCTGCCCAACCAGGCCGCCGTCGCCGCGCTGGTCGGCCGCGTCTGCCGGGAGGAAGGGGTCGCCGTGATCATGGTCGCGCACGACGTGAACCCGATTCTGTCCCGGCTCGACCGGGTCGTGTACCTCGCCGGGGGCGGCGCCGTGGCGGGCACCCCCGCCGAGGTGATCACCTCGGCGACGCTGTCCCGGCTCTACTCCACCCCGATCGAGGTGCTGCGCACGTCCGACGGCCGGCTGGTCGTCGTGGGGCAGCCGGAGGCGCCAGCCGTGCACACCGACCGGCACCCCGCGCCGGGGCGAGGGGGCCGCGATGCCACTCGCTGACGCGTACGGAGGGTGGTCGTGGAACCTGGTCACCGACGTGTCGCGGATGTGGGCGTTCCCGTTCATGGTGAACGCGTTCCGGGCCGGCACCGTGATCGCCGTGGGCGCGGGGGTGATGGGCTGGTTCATGGTGCTGCGGCGGCAGAGCTTCGCCGGGCACACGCTCGCCGTCGTCGGCTTCCCCGGCGCGGCGGGCGCCGCGCTCGTCGGCCTCGGCGCCGCCTACGGCTACTTCGCCTTCTGCCTCACCGCCGCCCTGGTCGTCGCCGCCGTGCCGCGCGCGGGTCGCGGGAGCGAGGGCGGGGAGGCGGCGCTCGTCGGCACCGTGCAGGCGTTCCTCCTCGCCTGCGGGTTCCTCTTCACCGCCCTGTACAAGGGCCTGTTGGGCGGGGTGACCTCGCTGCTCTTCGGCAGCTTCCTCGGCATCACCACCACCCAGGTCCTGGTCCTGCTCGTCGTGACGGTGCTGGTCCTCGCCGTCCTCGCCGTGGTCGGACGGCCGTTGCTGTTCGCCTCCGTCGACCCCGACGTGGCCGCCGGGCGAGGGGTGCCGGTACGGCTGCTCTCCACGCTGTTCCTGGTCCTGCTGGGCGCGGCGACCGCGGAGGCGAGCCAGATCACCGGCACCCTCCTGGTGTTCGCGCTCCTGGTGATGCCCGCGGCGACGGCCCAGACGCTCACCGCCCGCCCCGTAGCGAGCCTCGCGCTGTCCGTGCTGTTCGCCGTCGCGGTGACCTGGCTCGGGCTGATCGCCGCCTACTACTCGCCGTACCCCCTCGGCTTCTACGTCACCACGTTCGCGTTCGCCGCGTACGTCCTGGCCAGGGTGGGCGCCCTGGCCGACGGCCGGCGGCCCGCGCCCGTACCGGCAGGAGGCGCGGTATGACGTACGGGACGTCCTCCGCGGCTGCTTCCGCCGCTTCCGCCGCCTCCGGCTGGCCCGGCGCCCTGGGGCACCCCTTCTTCCAGCACGCCCTGCTGGCCGGGACGGCGATCGCCGGCGCGGCCGGACTCGTCGGCTACTTCCTCGTCCTGCGCGCCCAGGTCTTCACCGGGGACGCGCTCAGCCACGTCGCCTTCACCGGCGCGCTGGCGGCGCTCGCGCTCGGGTACGACCCGCGCCTCGGCCTGTTCGCCGCGACCATCGCCGTCGCGCTGCTCCTCGGCGGCCTCGGCCGGCGCGGCAGGGCCGACGACGTGGCCATCGGCGGCATCTTCTCCTGGATCCTGGGGCTGGGTGTCTTCTTCCTGACCCTCTACACGACCTCCCGGAGCGCGGCGAACGGCGGCGCCGGGATGAACGTCCTCTTCGGCTCGATCTTCGGCATGTCGGGAGCCCAGGCGCGTCTCGCGGCGCTAGTGGCGGCCGGGATCTGCGCGGCCGTCGTCGTCATCGCCCGGCCGCTGCTGTTCGCCTCGGTGGACGAGAAGGTGGCCGCCGCCCGGGGCGTGCCCGTACGCCTGCTCGGCTACGTGTTCCTCCTGCTGGCCGGCGCGTGTGCGGCGGAGGCCACGCAAGCGGTCGGCTCGCTCCTGCTGCTGGGCCTCCTGGCGGCCCCCGCGGGCGCCGCCCAACGCCTCACCGACCGCCCCTACCGCGCGCTCGCGCTCTCCGCCCTGCTGGCGGTCACCGAGATGTGGACGGGACTCGGCCTCAGCTACGCGGTGCCCGAAGTACCACCCAGCTTCGGAATCCTGACCGCGGCGACGGCCGCGTACGCCGCGACGTACATCCGGGTCCCACGCCCACGCACGAGCAGGGCTGCGGCCTGACCTGCCGGGCGCCCGGGCGCCGCCGCTTCTCGCCGCGAAGCAGACGGGCCCGCCCGGCCGCCCCACCGTGCGGCGGCCCAGCCGCCTTGGCCGTGCCGGACGCCGCCCGTAGGCGGCTTCACCAGCGGCTTGGGCTCGCCTGCCGGACGCTGTCCCGGTCGAGGCTCGGGCGGCGTGGATCGCCGCGTCGTCTGGTGCGTGTGTGCGCGGCATACCGTCCAGCTGACCGGGTCGGCACCCTGACCTGACGGGCGACCGGGCGCCGTTGCGTCCCGCCGTGAAGCAGGTGGGTCCGCCCGGCCGCCCCACCGTGCGGCGGCCACCGTCCCGGCTGTGCCGGTTGCCGGCGGCGGCTTCACCGGCGCCTTGGGGCCGCCTGCCGGACGCCGTCCCGGTCGAGGCCCGGGCGGCGTGGATCGCCGCGTCGTCCGGTGCGTGTGTGCGGCACGCCGTCCAGCTGACCGGGGCGGCGGCCTGACCTGACGGGCGACCGGGCGCCGTCGCTTCTCGCCGTGAAGCAGGTGGGTCCGCCTGGACGCACCACCATGCGGCGGCCCCCCGCCTTGGCCGAGCCGGTCGCCGGCGGCGGCTTCACCGGCGCCCTGGCCCGCCCGTCGGACCGCCGTCCCGTGCGCGCCCGGGCGGCGGGGGTCACCGCGTCGTCCGGTGTGTGGGCGCGCATACACCGTCGCGCCGGTCGGCAGTCGGCCCGGCTTCCGGACAGGGGCCGGGGCGCTGATCGACGCGGGCGCTGGGGGAGTCGTGGACGCCCGTCGTTGGTTAGCTCTGGCCGAAGAGTTGTGTCCAGTACGTGCCCGCCGGGCCGCCGCCCGCGTAGCCGACGCCGAGGTGGGTGAAGTCCGGCTTCAGGATGTTCGCCCGGTGGCCGGGGCTGTTCATCCAGCCCTCCACCACCTCGGACGGCGTGCGCTGCCCGCAGGCGATGTTCTCGCCGATGCCGCGGTGGGTCGCGCCCGCGGCGGCCGCCCGGTCCCACGGGGCCAGCCCCTCGGGCGAGGTGTGGGAGTAGAAGGCGCGCGCCGCCATGTCCGCGCTGTACGCCTGCGCGGCCTCGGCCAGCCGCCCGTCGTGGGCCAGCGGCCGGAGCCCGGCCGCGCCCCGCTCCGCGTTCGTCAGGGCGAGCACCTCGTCGGTGATCCCGACCAGCCCCCCGGCCGTGAAGGGCCGCGCCCACAACGCCGTCCAGTAGACATCGCCGGAGCGCGGATCGGCCGCCCGCCCGATCCCGGCGTCGGTCAGCGCGGAGTCCCGCAGCGGACCCCGGGTCGAGGCGTCCGACCGGCAGTAGTCCAGGAACTCCCGCGCGGTACGGGGGCCCGAGACCAGGTGCTGCTCGATCCGGAGATAGCGGTACCCGCCCGCCGTGATCCGCTGGAAGACGGACGTCCCGTCCGGCCCCTCCGCGCCCAGCCGGCCCTGCCGCGCCATGGCCTCGGCATGGGCCCGGGCCGCCGCCGAGAGCCGGGGCTCGACGGTCACCGGCGGGGCGCCCGCGGCGAGGCGGTCGGTGCGGACGAGCGCGGCGAACTCCGCTTCCGTACCGTCCCCGAAGGCCACCGGCGGGGAGGCCGGTGCGCGGGGTGTGGCGCGGGCCGTGGCCGGGGCGCGTACAGGGGACACGGCCGCCGGCGGCCCCGCCTCCTCCGCCACGTCCACCCCGAAGTCCCGGGCGATCCCGCCAAGCCCGTCCGCGTACCCCTGTCCCAGCGCGCGCAGCTTCCACCCGGAACCCCGCCGGTAGATCTCCGCCAGCAGCAGGACCGTCTCACGCGTCGGGCGTACGGGCGTGAACCGGGCCAGCACACCCCCGCCCTCCCCGCTGACCGTCAGCGCCGGAACGGGCAGCCGGCCGAGCGGGACACCCGGGTCGGCCGCGCTCACGACGACGGTCAGCCGCCTGGCCCCGGCCCGCAGCCGCCGGGGATCCACCCGGACGGTCCCGGAGCCCAGCCGCACCCCGGGCGCCGACGGCTGGTTGTAGAACACGAAGTCCTCGTCACCGGCGACCTTCCCACTGTCCCCGGTGATCAGGACGGACAGGTCGAAGGGACCGGGCACCCGGATCGTCAGCGCGCCGTCCGGCAGCGGCAGATTCCCCCCGGGAACCAACTCGTTCATCGGCACCACCCGTCCCGTTCTCCTCACAGCGCCGGTCCGTACGGCGCTGTGAGGAGAACGCGGGGCGGGGCCGCGACGGTTCCACCCCCGGCGCCCGCCGCCCCGCCGGATAGACTCGGGCCCGCCCTGGCAGACAGCGTGGAGCGAGTTCAGAAGGTGGTTGCCGGATGGTGGTCATCCTCGATGTGCAGCAGGTGGCGCCGGCCGAGCGGGCCGAAGCGATCCGTGAGGCGATCTGGAACACAGTCGTCCGGGTCGAGATCGAACACCAGCCGGAGCCCGACCGGATCGCCGTGTGCGGTGTGATCAGCGACGTGGGACGGCTCAACGTCTGTTCCGTCGCGGCCAACGCCACCACCGTCCGGCGCACGCCCCGCCTCGCCCGGGACGATCTGCCACCCAGTGTGTTCCTCGGCCTCCAGGTGTCCGGCACCAGCATGGTGGTCCAGGGAGGCCGCGAGGCGGTGCTGCGGCCCGGCGACTTCGCGATCTACGACACCACCGTCCCGTACACGCTGCTCCAGCCGCAGGGGATCCACCAGCACTTCTTCCGCATGGCGCAGAGCGATCTGGCGCTCCCGGCGGACACGCTCGGACGGCTCACCGCACTGCGGTTCGGTACGGAGCACCCGATGGCCGACCTCGCGGCGACCTATCTGCGCCGCCTGGCCGAGACCCCGCAGGTCCCCGACCTCACGGTCGCGGACGCCGTCGGCACGGCCAGCATCGAACTGATCAGGGCGGCCCTCACCTCCCGGCTGCCGGACCCGCGGCCGGCGCGCGAGCCGCTCGAAGCCACCCTGGACGTACGGATCATGGAGTACGTACGGGCGCACCTCGCCGACCACGACCTGACCGCCGCCCGCATCGCACGGCAGCACAACGTGTCCGTACGGCATCTGTACGCGATCCTCGCCCGCTCCGGCGTCCACCTCGGCGACTGGATCAGGACGCACCGGCTGGAGAACTGCCGCAGGGACCTCGCGCGGCCCGGCGCGGGAGCCGTGACGATCGCGTCGGTGGCCCGGCGCTGGGGGTTCGCCAACGCCAGCCACTTCGGCCGCGTCTTCAGGGAGGCGTACGGGATGTCCCCGCGCGAGTGGCGCGACAGCAGGTGAACGGAACGGCCGCCCGCCACACCACCGCGCCGCGGGCGACGCGCCGTCTCTCAGTCGTGGTTGTGGGTGGACGAGGTGTCCTCCGGCGGCACCGTCCGGCCGCCGTCGCTGCCGCTGATCATGACGGCGAGCAGGGCCGCGATGATGGCGGCGGCCGCGAACCGGCCGGTGAACCGCAGGGCCCAGCCCGCCGCCGATCCGGTGTGGGCACCGGGCCGCGCCAGCTTCTCGGAGCGGCGCGCGGGGGCCAGCAGACGCACCAGCAGGAGTGCGGCGATGGGCAGTTGGAGCAGCCATACGGTCGTCCGGAACCACCCGTCGTACCAGACGTTGGTGCCGTAGAGGAGGGTGTGCCACACGCTCAGGACGTACACGACGATCACGAAGCGGTGCAGCACCCGCCAGGTCTTGGGGCCGATCCGGTGCCTGACGTAGAAGAGCAGCCCGAGGGGGATCGCCACGTAGAGCGCGGCCTGCCCGATCGGCATCGCCCACACGCCGGTCCCGGAGTCGTACCCGCCCGGTACGAACGCCTCGACGAACGCGGTGTACACGGCGGAGTTCCAGCGCGCGGTGTCGTGGCGCACCAACTCCGCCGCGAACAGCAGGGCGTGGGCGAGGATCAGGGCGATCGTGTTGAGGCTCGTGGTGCGGTGGAGGCGTTCCAGGCGCGGCGCCGACATCGGCAGCCACCGGGGGGTGGAGCCGCTGAGCAGCAGTCCGAGAACGACGGTGGTCCACGCCCACAGCAGCGCGGTCCAGCCGAAGGCCTGGCTGAGGAAGTACATCCAGAAGCCGCCCGCGTCGGCCATGAACGGCATCACGGTCACGGTCGACGACGTCTTCGCCTTGATGCGGGCGTAGATGAGCGCGAAGACCGCCGCGGTCAGCACGAGGGCGACCAGGCCGTCGGGTAGGGAGGCGCGCAGGTCCGACCGGAGTGTGACCCGGCCCTGCGCGCGGCCGGCGGTACGCTCGGCCTCGGCCGCGCCCGCGGTCGGGTCGGACCCGGTGGCGGTGTCGGATTCCGCGGCCGTGTCGGCCTCTGTGGATCGGCCGGCCGGGTCGGGGGCGGCGGGCGCTGGGGTCGGCTTCATGGGTAACGGCTTTCTCGGTGGCGTGGGGTGGAGCGGGGACACGCGCGTCTTCCGAGGAGTCGGCCCGCGTACCGGAAAAGTTCCCCGCCCCGTTGTGTGACATGGATCACACGGAAGTGTTGTCCTTTCTTAGTGGGTGAACTGGCGACGTATCAGGATCGGCTGCCCTTTTCCGAGGCTCCCGCGCGAGTGGCACGATGACCGCCATGAGAGCCGGGCCCGCACTCCGTCTCACACGCGCCGCGATCTTCGCTGCCGTGTGCGTAGCGGTGTCCGGGCTCGGCCACGCGCTCAGCTCGGGCGGCCCTGTCCCGTTACCCGCGCTGGGCGGCGCCTTCGTGCTGGTGCTCGGCGCCGGCTGGTGGCTGACGGGCCGGGACCGGAGCGGCCCGGTGGTCGTGGCCGCGTCCGCCGTCGGACAGGCCGTCCTGCACTACCTGTTCGGTGTGCTTCCGCTCTGTCTGCCGGCGTCCGGTACGGCCGGGACGGCCGGTGCCTCCGGTGGCGGCCGGTCCGGCATGACGATGAGCATGGCCCACGCGCACCAGGGGATGAGCGCCGAGTCCGCCGACCTGATGGCACTGACGATGGCGTACGACGGTCACTCCCCGACCGCCGGCATGGCGGCCGCCCACCTGCTCGCCGGTCTGCTGTGCGGCTGGTGGCTGTGGCGGGGCGAGACCGCCGTCGGCCAACTCGCCCGCAGCCTCGCCCTGTTCATCGGCTCCCCGCTCCGCCTGGCCTGGCGGTTCCTGTCCCGGCCCGCCGGCGGACACCGCCTGCCCGCGGTCCGTCCCACCGTCCCGCACCGGGCGCCGCGGCGCCCCGGCCGCCGCGTCGTGCTGGACTCCGTCTCCCGGCGTGGGCCGCCACTCCTTCCGTCCTGCCGCTGAACCCCCCTGCCCGCTCACGGCCCGGCACACCGCCGGGCGGCCGGCGTCTGTCCGCGTGCGGCCGGGGGCGTACACCGTCATGCCGCGCTCCGGCGACCCGCACGGCCCGGAGCCCGGCCACCGAGGGGGCCCGATCCCGTCCGGGACGGCCCACGAGGACGCGAAGGACTCTTTGCGATGTTCACTGCCCCGACCACGATTCCCCCCACGACATCCCCCACGACGTCCCCGTCAACGGCCCGGTCCGCCAGGCCCGTTCGTGTACCGGTTTCCGTTCCCGTCCGCACCACCGGCCGCCACGACAGCCACCGCGACGACCGCGTCACCGCGTGGGCGCTGGCCGCCGGACGAGGTGACCGGGAGGCCGCCGAACGCTTCGTCCGCGCCACGTACGACGACGTACGGCGGTTCGTCGCCCACCTCAGCGGTGACGTGCCCGGCGCCGACGACCTGGCCCAGGAGACCTACGTAAGGGCCCTGACCGGCCTGGCCAAGTTCGCCGGCCGCTCCTGCGCCAGGACCTGGCTCCTGTCGATCGCCCGGTGTGTGGTCGTCGACCGGTACCGCAGCGCCGCCGCGAGACCCCGGGTCGCCGACACCGCGGACTGGCAGCTGGCCGCCGAGCGCGCCCAGCCACGCCATCTGCCCGGCTTCGACGAGAGCGTGGCGGTCTACGACCTCCTCGACACGATGAACGGGCCGCGCCGCCAGGCCTTCGTCCTGACCCAACTCCTGGGCCTGTCCTACGCGGAGGCCGCCGTCGCCGCCGACTGCCCCGTCGGTACGGTCCGTTCGCGCGTCGCACGGGCCCGGCGCGACCTCACCTCGGTCTGGCGGGCCGACGGCGCGGCCCTCGCCGGGCAGCCGGCCTGACACCCGGCGCGTCACCGGTGCGCGCGGAGGCCCCGCCGTACCGGTGACGCACCGCCGCCGTCAGCACCACCGGCAGCACCACACACTGGAGCGACACCGCACCCCAGAACGCGCCCGGGGAGCCCGCCCGTTCGGCCACGCCGTACAGCTGCCCCCCGACCACCCCGCTCGCGAACGCCCCGATGCCCGCCGCCAGCCGCTGCCGGCCGAAGACCGTGGCCGGGGGCGCCGACGACCGGGCCAGGGCCTCCAGGTCGTTCTTGAGGAAGAGGACCAGCTCCCCCAGGCAGATCAGCGCGGCCCCCGCCCCGATGCCCGCGTACCCGCCCGTCCCGATGACCGCCGTCCCGGCCGCCATCGCGCCGAACCCCACGCGCATCGCCCCCGGGTAGGTGAGCCCGGCGATCCACCGGGACAGCGGCGGCTGCGCGACGACGAGGAGGCCCGCGTACGTCATCAACACGAGGCCGTAGAACGACGCCGAGGTGCGGGGGACCGCGTACAGCGCCAGGTAGTGCTGGAAGAACATGAAGACGTACACGCTCACGACGGTGACGAGGAAGGGCAGGACCCCGCCCCCGGCACCCGACGTCACGCCGGGAACGCCCTTGTCCGAAGCGGCCCCGGGGGAGCCCACGGACGGGAGCAGGAGGTGCCCCACCCCCACGGCGGCGAACAACACACCGACCACGGTGAAGAGCGCGGCCGGTGACGTCAGCACGAAGGGCGCCGCCAGCGGGGGGCCCAGCGCGATCCCCGCGTTGAATGCCGAACCGCTCGCCGACAGCAGCCGGGGCCGGTCCCGCTCCGGCGCCCCCTCCACCAGATACGCCTTGTTCGCCGGGAGATACAGCGCCGCGCCGCAGGACACCAGGAACAGCGCGCCGACCGACGCCACCGGACTGCCGAGCCCCGGCACGAACGCGGCGAACCCCGCCGTACGGACCGCCAGCGCCACCACCATCGTGGTCCGCAGCCCGACGCGCCGGGCCAGCGCCGCGCCCACCACCCCGCCGGAGAACTGCACCAGCGAGGCGACGGCCAGCACCACACCGACCGTGCCGAGGCCGAGCCCCAGCCGCTGGTGCAGCACCACCGACATGTACGGCAGGACGGCGAAGCTGCCCAGCGTGATCAGGAACGAGGCGCCCAGCAGGAACGACCGGGGCCCGGACCAGAGCCGGTCACCGGCCTCCTCCCCGCCGGCGGCCCCCCGGCCGGGACCGGCTCCCGCCGCCGGCCCCGCGCTCACGGGCCGTCGTCGGCCGCGACCACGGCCCGCACACCCCCGGCGGCGCTGAGCGCCCGGTGCAGCGCGAGTTCCGCCGTGGCGCCCTCCGCCAGCACGATGCCCGTACAGCCGCGCTGGTCGTGCACGTACCGCACCGCGTCCCCCGGCGCCCGGGTCGGGAACCACCGCACCCCGCCCGGGTAGTCGCCCAGCCCCTCCAGCCCGCGCCAGCCGGTCAGGACGCCGGGCCTGTCCGCGTACACGAGGACAAAACCACTGGCGGGGCCCGTGTGTGCGAGGCGCGCGTCCATCAGCGCGGGCCGTACGCCCAGCGCCGCCTCGATCATGGCCTCGTACACATTGGTCCCCAGCGACAGGCACAGCGCCTCACCGACCAGCGCACCGCCGATCCGCCGGTTGATCTCGACCAGCTGCGGTCCCTCGGAGGTGAGGACGAACTCCACATGCGCGAAGCCGCTGTGGTGCCCCGCGGTGTGCAGGACCCGGCCCACCCACTCCTCGATCTCGCCGAGTCCGCCGGGCGGGAACACGACCGGGAAGGCCGCGGCCTCCTCCCGTACGGCGGGCTCCCGCGACGTCTGGCGGCTGAGCACCCCCAGCAGCCGGCTCTCCCCGCCCCAGCCGATCGTCTCCGCGCTGTAGAGCGGACCGGACAGGAACGGCTCGGCGAACAGCCCCCCGGTGAGGGCCCGTTGCCCCGCCTCCCCGAGCGCGGTGCGCAGTGCCTCCTCGTCCCTCACCACCCACACGTCACGCGACGAGGTGCCCGCCGCGTCCTTCAGGACCGCCGGCAGGCCGACCGTACGGAGCACCTCGGCCGCGCTCGCGGGGTCCGGGGCCACCCGCAGGGCGGGGCTCTTGCCCAGGCCCCTGCCGTGCAGGAGATCGCGCACCCGCGCCTTGTCCCGCAGCAGCCGTACGGAGTCCGGGTCAGGGCCCGGCAGGCCGGACTCGGCGGCGAGCACCGCCGCCGGCACACTCCACGTGTCGGTGGTGTTGATGATCCCGGCCACCCCGGGCACGGCGGCGAACGCCCGCCGGGTGGCGTCCACGTCGAACGTGTCGACGTCCACCACGTCCAGGGCCGTACCGGGCGGCAGTGTGTCCAGCTCGTGCCGGTAGACCGACCGGTCGCCGGTGAGCAGGCACAGCCGGTGCCCGGCGGCAGCCGCCGCGGCGGCCGTCCTGGCCAGTCCGAAGGACAGCGCCTCCAGTGCCACCACCGTCATGAGACCTCCTCCGCCGGCGTCGCGCCGGACTCCTGGTGGGCCCGTCCGGCCCACTCCATCACCGACCACGGCGGCCGCAGTTCGGCCAGGTCCGTGATCCGCCGGGGCCGCAGCGACGACCGGTCCAGCGCCTCCGCGTGCCGGGCGAACACCCGCTCCGCGTACCGGTGTCCGGTGTCGGCGCCGATGACGAGGTGCAGCCGCCCGGGGTCGAGGGCCGCCTCCCACGAGGCGATCAGGTGCGCCGCGCCGGTGGACAGCCCGGCGAACACGGCGTGGTCCCGCAGGAGGCCCACCGCACCCGCCATGGCATGGCGGAAGTCCACCCAGTGCAGTGTGTCGTACAGCTCGTGCCGCACGTTCTCGAACGGGATGGAGCTGCCGATGCCCGCGATGATCGCCTCCGGGTCGCTGAACCGCTCACTGCCGAAGGTCACACTGCCGAACGGCTGGATCCCCACCAGCCGCACCGGCCGGCCCGACCCGCGCAGCGCCTGCACCAGACCGCCGGTGGACGCGCCCGTCCCCACCGCGCCGACCACCGTCAGCTCGGCGTCGGGCAGGGCCCCGGCGACCAGATCCGCGAACTCGCCGTATCCGGCGTAGTGCACGGGGTCGTGGTACTGCCGCATCCAGTGGAAGTCCGGCCGCTCCGCCAGCAGATGGCGTACGTGCCGCACCCGCCGCTCCTGGTCCAGCCGCAGGCTGCTCGACGGCGGCATCTGGTCGACGGTCGCGCCGAGCACCTCCAACTGCGCCCGCATCACGGCGTCGACGGTCGTGGAGGCCACGATGTGGCAGCGCAGCCCGTAGCGGTGGCAGGCCATCGCGAGAGCCAGCGCGTAGATGCCGCTCGAACTGTCCACGAGCGTCTGGCCCGGGACGACCCGGCCCGCGCGGAGCAGGGCGCGGACGGCGCCGAGCGCCGCGTACACCTTCATCGTCTCGAAGCGGGCCAGCACGATGTTGTCGCCCAGCCTCACCAGGTCCGGGGCCTTCATCGCGTCGGTGATGTGCGCGTGCACGGGTGCGGGCCGAAAAGCCGGCGCGGATGCCGGGGGAGGGGCGAGGGCGGGGCCGAGGTCCGGCGCCATGACGTCGCGGGGCCTCATTTCCTGGTCCCCGTGACGATCAGCCGCCGGGAGTGCTGGTCGTACGGCGAGCCGTCGAAGCCGCCAAAACACTCGACGTCGGTGAAGCCGGCCGCCACGAACAGGTCGTGCAGTTCGGCGCCGCTGTAGAGGAAGGACGTGATCGAGGCGGTACGGGCCGTCACGCCGCGCACCAGCGTCCAGTCGGTCCGCAGCCGCCGCCAGCTGTCGAGGACGACGTCCCGCTGCACCACGTACGCGCCGTCCGGGAGGTCGACGGCCTGCGGCCGGCCGATCCAGCCGGCCAGCACCTCCTTGCCCATCACGTCGACCAGCAGCCGCCCGCCGGGCGCGAGGCTCGCCCACGCGTTGCGCAGCACCTGAAGGTTGTCCTCGGGGTCGTCGAAGTAGCCGAACGAGGTGAAGACGTTGAGCACGACGTCGAACGCGCCGGGATCGGTGTACGTGAGCATGTCGGCCCGCACGAGCCGTACGTCGACCTCCGCCTCCGCGCACGCGCTGGTGGCCCGCTCCAGCAGGGACGGGCTGAGGTCGACCCCGGTGACGGCGTGGCCGCGACGGGCCAGCGGGACGAGGAACAGCCCGGGACCGCAGCACAGGTCGAGGATCCGGGTGCCCGGCGGGAAGTCCAGGAGGGGGGAGGAGTCCACGAGTCCGGCCACCGTCTCACCCCGGTCGGCCGAGAACATCGTGGAGGCGAAGTCGGACCAGAGCGATTCGTCCTCGTACCACTTCAACACCACGGCCCTCCTCCTGGACCTCACGGCCCGTCCGGCTCACCTTCTCCCTCAGTGGTCGGCTGTCACCGCCGTGGAGTTCCCGGCGGGGCGGCGCGAGTTGGAGGAGGGCCGGTCAGGGCTCAGCAGGCCTTGGAGGAGGATTTCGGGGCGTTGTACGCACACGTGTCCTGAACGGCCTTGGTGGCGCGCCGCAGGGTCGCGGTGTCCTTGTCGTTGTTCCAGACGTAGGCGCCGCGCTTCTGGAACACCGTCGCGGCGGTGTTCGTGCCCTTGCCGGTCTTCACCGTGACGGTCTTCCCCGCCTTGAGCGTGAACGTACCGAACGTGTAGGCGTGCTTGGAGGCGTCGGTGAGCGTCCAGCCCTTGAGGCTCACGGACTTGGCGGTGGTGTTCTTGATCTGGACCCACTCGCCGTTCAGGCTCGTGTTGGAACGGGTGTCCGAGCCCGGGGAGTTGTACCAGATCTTCGTGAGGTGCACGGATCCGGCGGCCTGGGCCTGCCCGGGGAACATGAACAACGTGGCGGCCGCCGCGGCCGCGGTGACGGCGGCGGTGGCGGCTATGCGGGTACGGGGCATGGCAGAACGTCCTGCTTCCGGGTGGGCGCCGCACGACGAGGCGGGCGCGAGGTGTTCAGACATTACGCATCATGTCCCGGCCGGACACGGCCTGTTGCGAAATCAGGACGAAAACGCGTTCTGCCCCACCCTGCGCCCGCCGGGCGCCCCGGTCAGTTGCCCGGCGACTGGTAGAGGCCCCGGCCCGCGCGGTGGGCGCGGGAGGTGGCCACCAGCCGGTCGAGCGTGCTGCGTACGGCGTTGATGGCGCCGGGGCTGTCGTCGCGGCCCAGCTTCGCCGCCACGTCGCGCGCCCGCACCGGCGAGTCGCCCGCGTCGGCCAGGATCTGGATGACCTGCTCGGTGAGTCCGCCGGCCGACTCGGAGGTGTCGTCCGCCGTCTGCTCGACGGGCGCGGCCTTGGCGGGCTTCGCCGCCTTCACCCGCTTCGAGGCGGTGTTCTTCTTGGCCGGCGGCCGGGTCTGGCCCTGCTTCTTGGGCCCCGCCGCGGGCAGCTTCCGCTTGATGCCGGAAGCGGCCTTGCGGCCCGCCGGGGCGGCCGTCCCGACCGTCACGTCGGTGGTGTCCTGTGCCACCGACGCCGCGGACACCGCGGCCGGCACGGCGGCCGCCGCGGCCTGCTCGGCCTCCTGGAGCTCGGGCGCGAGGGACAGGGCCCGCAGCGCGCTGAGCGCGGCGCGCACGGACTCGAGCCGCTCGGTGACCGCGGCGAGGTCCTTCTCGAGTGTCTGCTGGTGCTCTTCCAGCCGCGGGAGTTCGGCCTGCAACAGCGCGGTGGTCGCGTCGATGCTGCCGGGGTTCCCGGGCGCTCCGGACGTGGTGGTCATAGTGGCTGCCTTCCGTTCCGGGCCACCGCTGTTGTCCCACGAGGGTGACCTCTGTACCGCAGCCTAAGGTGTGTTGTTGTGTATTGAGTAATCCTTGACACCCCGGACCTGGATCCGAACGGCCCGAGCCCGCCCCGCCGGTGACCGTTTCCGCCTCTCCAGGGGCCCCTGGTACGGGAGTTCAGTGTGTTCCGGCGTCGCGGGGCGTGAACTCCCCGACCGTACGCCCCACCCAGCCGAGGAGCAGGACCGACGCCACCGCGGCGACCGCACACCAGGTCGAGACGAACTCCAGCCGCCACAGCAGGGCGCACACGACCGCCCCGGCCGCGACCGTCCCGCCGAGCAGCCGGAGCAGGGGGTCACCGGCGAGGAGCAGGGCCCCGAGCGTGGCGAGCAGATAGCCCGCCACGACCACCGGCGCGTCCGGGAGGTCGACGACGTACCCGACGGTGTGACCGCGCACCTCCGCCCGTACGGTCCGCGCGGACAGCTGGAAGGAGAGGACGGCGGCGACGGCGAGCCCGAGGACGGCGGGCCCCACCAGCCGGCGCCTGGCGTGCGGCGGCGCGGCCAGCAGGACGCCCAGCGGCACCCACACCACGAGGAGCGGCAGCGCCACCACCGCCCACGCGAGCGTGGCGGCCCCGGTGCCCCCGCCGCCGTCCCACACGACGGCCTCGGTGATCTGGTGGGCGCCCAGGAGCAGCGGCAGCGCGGCGAGCGGGAGATCGCGGGCCCGGCGCACGCGCGCCACACAGGCCACGCCGACCGACGCGATCGCGGCGCCCGCCACGAGATCGGCCGTCGCACTCCAGCACATGGCGCCACCCCAGGACCGGAACCGGCAGAAGGACCCGTCAACCGTCGCGGCCACCGTACGCGCGCCGCGGCGGCCGTACCCGGCGGCGACACCAGGAAATCCGTACGCGAAGGGCCGTCCGGGATCCGTGCGATATCTATGGCGGCGAGTACAGAAATAGCCCCGATGCGCGGTCAGTATTTATGGCACGGCAGGCGGAGTGATAACACCTGCCGTGCCCATCCACATGCACCGTGCTACTGTTGATCTCAGTTGCAGTTGTGGTTCCCAAAGACTTCAAGTGCTCTTCCCGGCTTTATGTGCCGGTAGGTGCGCTTTTGTATTTCCGGATTTCTTCCGGACGGGGTAATCATCGCGGCGACGTGGGGTGCGCACAGTGCGGACCTCCGGGCACATTGCCCCGAAGGAGATCAAAATGGCCAGTGGTACCGTCAAGTGGTTCAACGCGGAAAAGGGTTTCGGCTTCATCGAGCAGGACGGTGGCGGCGCTGACGTCTTCGCCCACTACTCGAACATCGCCGCCCAGGGCTTCCGCGAGCTCCAGGAGGGCCAGAAGGTGAACTTCGACGTCACGCAGGGCCAGAAGGGCCCGCAGGCGGAGAACATCGTTCCCGCCTGACGCATGGGCGCATGACAAGCTGGGGTCCGCTCCTTGGGATGCGGACCCCAGCTCGTTGCTTTTTGCAGGACCCGCCCGGACCGCCGTAACGGCCGCCTCGGGCGACGAGAGACCAAATACGCCGGCTCAGGCTTCTTTCGCCCCGGCGTGGCTCCGTTCAACGAAATTCCGGCTCGTTCTTGCGATTCTCTGTGCGGTCACCCCTGCCAAGAATTCTCGATACGTGCCGCATCGAGAAAGGTTCGGAAATGAACCGCACACGCACGAACGACCGCTACTCCCGTACACGTACGGGCGGCGGCTCCGGCTCCACCGGCAACGGCGGCGTCAGCCGCTTCCGCTCCGGTGCCGCACCCACCCGCTCCGGTGCCCCCGGCCGCTCCGGCGGTTCGGGCCGCAACGGCGGCTCCGGTGGCTCCTACGGGCGCCGCCCCTCCTCCGTCCAGGGCGAGTTCGCCCTGCCGGTGACGCTCACCCCCGCGCTGCCCGCCGTGACGAGCTTCGCCGAGCTGGAGATGCCGTCCGCGCTGACGGACATGCTCACCAGCCTCGGCATGAACGAGCCCTTCCCCATCCAGGCCGCCACGCTGCCGAACTCGCTGGCGGGACGGGACGTCCTGGGCCGGGGCCGTACCGGCTCCGGCAAGACCCTCGCCTTCGGCCTGGCCATGCTCGTCCGTACGGCGGGACAGCGCGCCGAGGCGAAGCAGCCGCTCGCCCTGGTCCTCGTCCCCACCCGCGAGCTGGCCCAGCAAGTCACCGACGCCCTCACCCCGTACGCCAGGGCGCTGCGACTGCGCCTCGCGACGGTCGTCGGCGGCATGTCGATCGGCCGCCAGGCCGGCGCGCTGCGCGGCGGCGCCGAGATCGTCGTCGCCACCCCGGGCCGCCTCAAGGACCTCATCGACCGCGGCGACTGCCGCCTGGACCGGGTCGCCATCACCGTCCTCGACGAGGCCGACCAGATGACCGACATGGGCTTCATGCCCCAGGTCACCGCGCTGCTCGACCAGGTGCGCCCCGACGGACAGCGGATGCTGTTCTCGGCCACCCTCGACCGCAACGTCGACCTGCTGGTCCGCCGCTACCTGCACGACCCGGTCGTCCACTCGGTCGACGCCTCGGTCGGCACGGTCACCACGATGGAACACCACGTCTTCCACGTGCACGGCGCCGACAAGTACGCCACCACGACGGAGATCGCGGCCCGTGAGGGCCGGGTGCTGATGTTCCTGGACACCAAGCACGCCGTCGACCGGCTCACCGAGCACCTGCTGAACAGCGGCGTGCGCGCCGCCGCGCTGCACGGCGGCAAGTCCCAGCCGCAGCGCACGCGTACGCTCGCCCAGTTCAAGACGGGCCACGTCACCGTGCTGGTGGCGACCAACGTCGCCGCGCGCGGCATCCACGTCGACGATCTCGACCTGGTCGTCAACGTGGACCCGCCCAGCGACCACAAGGACTACCTGCACCGCGGCGGCCGTACCGCGCGCGCCGGTGAGTCCGGCAGTGTCGTCACCCTGGTCCTGCCGAACCAGCGCCGCGAGATGACCCGCCTGATGGCCGACGCCGGCATCACCCCGCAGATCACCCAGGTGCGCTCCGGCGAGGCCGAGCTGAGCCGTATCACCGGCGCGCAGGCGCCGTCCGGCGTCCCCGTCGTCATCACCGCGCCCGTCTCCGAGCGCAAGCGCGGTACGTCGGCGGGCCGCGGCCGCGGCCGTACCGGCGGCCAGGGTCACCGCTCGGGCGGCGCGTCCCGCGCCAGGACCGGCTCCGCCGCGCGTCCGGCGGCGTCGTCGGCGACGGCGTCCGCGCCGCGCAGCAGCGCCGCGTAACGCGCGAGACGTACGGCCTGCCCGTACACACACCGCAGCCCCGGTACCAGCTGGTAGCGGGGCTGCGGTGTGTTGTCGGTGGGGTGGTGCGGGGGAGGGGTGGTCAGTGGTCCGAGTAGCTGAAGTCGCCCACCGTCCAGGCGCTGACGTCCTTGACGGCGATGCGGTACATCCCGCCGGTCTCGGGGATGCCCACGCTCCCCTGGAGGATCCGCGCGACGTGGAAGTGCAGATGGGTGGGGTCCTCGCCGGGCCGCAGGGCGGCCGCGCTGCCCGCGGACCCGAAGACGGCCGCGAACGGGCCCAGGCGCTCCGAGTCCCGCAGCACCTCCGCGACCCGCTCGCGCCAGACGGCTTCGGGTGCCAGACGTCCCGTGATGACTGCGCCCTGGACGACGACGGTGAGGGACATCTGATTGCTTTGCTCGGACTCCACCGCTGAGGCGATGTCAACAAGCAGATGATCAGGCTTCGACATGGGCGCTGACTGTACTACGCGCGAGGCGTCCCACGGCAGGCCGTGACCCGTACGGAGGGCGTGCGCCCTCCGGCCCGGTCACGACCCGGGGATCAATTCTGTACGGGCGTCCCGAGCATCGCGGACGCCGACTCCAGCGGGGAGAGCGCCGGCGCCGGGGCGGCCGCGGGCTCGGGCGCCACCGGGTTGCAGGTGAAACCGAGGCGCGTCAGCGCCCTGGTGACCTCGAAGGACGTGAAGTCGCGGCGGTCCTGGCGGGTGATCACCTCACCCACCTGCTTCACGGGGAAGACCCGGCGGCCGATGACCACGGACTCACCCGTGATGGGCTCGGGCTTGATGCCCTTCATCGACTGCTGCACCTCGCTCTTGACCAGCTCGAAGGGGAAGCGGGCGATGACGCAGCGCATAGTGCCTCTGGGGGAAGAAGGGAAAAGCCGGTTACTTCAGCATCCCACAGAAAAGTAACGATCGGAGGCCGGGCTTTCGCCGGGCCTCCGGGAACGCGGTGGGTGCGTGGCACGCGGACGGTCAGCCCTGGCGGGCCTTGAACCGCGGTTCCTTCTTGTTGATCACGAAGACACGGCCCCGGCGGCGGACCACCTGGGCGCCCGGCTTGGCCTTCAACGCGTGCAGTGACTGGCGGACTTTCATGGCCTGTCCCTTCCGTACGGCGCACCGCCTCGCGACGGTGCGCACTTCGTGTCCATGCCAACGCGGGGAGGGGTGGCCCCATTCCCCGGGCCCGGTCGGCGGCGTCGTACGCCGCGAGCGCCACATGGCCCGATTTCGCCCCCCGGGCGATCGTGGTGGCGGTCGCCCCGGGGCTCCCGTGCAGATCAGGGCCGCCGGTCGCTGTGGCCGCAGATCCATGCCAGTGCCGCGTGCACCCCCTGGATGAAGTCCCGGGGGATCGTCCGCTGCGTCGCGTCCTCCAGCTGTACGGTCGCCGCGTCCGCCTCCGCCGTCAGGACGGACAGGTCCGGCGCCCCCTGATCGGTGGCGCCCGTGACCGGGGCCGCGTCGCCCCGGCCCAGCGCCCAGAGATAGCCGGTCATGGCGCCCCGGGAGAGCTGTGTCTGCCCGGTCGGCGCGGCGGCGACGGCCTCCAGCGCGCGGAACGCCTCCTCGACCTCGGTACGTGGCCTGGTGCCCACGAGCTCGCCGTCGTGGGGTCCGGTCTGTTGAGTGGTCATGTGCTGAGTCTGCCCCCGTGAGCGCGATCGAGCCGAAATGGGTGAAGTCGGTTCAAGGGGCTGCCCGTGGCGGAGGTCTGGCGCCACACTTGCCGCCTGGGGGTGACCATGTCGGTCTATCAGGTGTCCTGTCCTGCGCGGATCCTCTTCCTGCCGGAGGAGCTTTCCGCCCTGGGGGAGTTGGACGGCGGCTTCGATGTCGAGCCGAGTCTGTGGTGCACGCTGGAGGCGGGCCACTCGGGCCCGCACCACGTGATCGCGCAGTGTGTCAGGGGATCGGGGCCGGTCGAGCCCTGGGACATGTGGGCGCGCTGGCCCGATGACGACGAGTACGGCCCGGGGCGGGGACTGGTACGGCTGGAGTCCTGCCCGGCCAAGTTCCTGAAGGGGGCCGTGTCGGAGGAGGGGTGCCATCTGCCACTCGGGCATCCGGGGCGGCACGGGTACGAGTTCGGTCCGCCGATCACGGCGGCGGACGTGCTCCCGGACTGGCTGGTGCGGCGCTTCTTCGAGTGACGGGCCGGGCCTTCCCCGTACAGCCGGTACGGGGGAGGTTCGCCGCCGGTCCGCGAAAGTGGCGGCATCATGGAGGTATGCCAGAAGGAGACACGGTGTACCAGGCCGCCCGGCGCCTGCACGGCGCGCTGGCCGGGCACCGGCTCGTACGGTCCGACCTGCGCGTGCCCTCGCTCGCCACGGCCGACCTCACCGGCCGTACCGTCCTCGGCGTCACACCGCGCGGCAAACACCTGCTCACGCGCGTCGAGGGCGGCTGGACGCTGCACTCGCACCTGCGCATGGACGGGGCGTGGAAGGTGTACGAGCCCGGCGCCCCGTGGCGCGGCGGCCCCGGCCACGAGATCCGCGCCGTCCTCGCCACCGCCGACCGCACCGCCGTCGGCTACCGTCTGCCCGTCCTGGAACTCCTCAGGACCGGTGAGGAGGACCGGGTGGTGGGACATCTCGGCCCCGACCTCCTCGGCCCCGACTGGGACCCGGACGAGGCGCTGCGCCGCCTGCTGGCCGACCCGGACCGGCCGATCGGCTCGGCGCTCCTGGACCAGCGCAACCTCGCCGGCATCGGCAACGTCTTCATGGCCGAATTGTGCTTCCTCGCCCGCGTCACCCCGTGGACCCGCGTCGGCGACTGCGCCGCGATCGAGCGCCTCGTCCCGGCCGCGAAGCGCCTGCTGGAGGCCAACCGCGAGAGCGTCGACCGCACCACCACCAGCGCCGCCGTCCGGGCCCGCTCCCGGCACCGCCTGTACGTGTACGGCCGCGCGGGCCGGTCCTGCCTGGTCTGCGGTACGCCCGTACGCGTCGCGTCCGAGACCCACGGCCGGATCGGGCGCGAGCGCCCCACCTACTGGTGCCCGCGCTGCCAGCACGGCCCGGTCGCGCACTGAGCCGCGCGCGGCCCGGTCACTCCCCCACCGGTCACTCCCCGGGGAGTGGGATCCTGAGCGCGGTGGTCCCGCGCATGTCCAGCCACGCCGCCTCCGGCCCCCGGACCATCCGCATGACCACGGCGTCGCACTCGGGACACCGGGCGACCATCCCCGGGGCGTGGGTGTAGACCCGCAGCTCCGCCAGCGGACCCGCGCGTCCGCAGGACGCGCAGGTTCCGGTCGCCGTGGTCAGGTCCGTCGTGAAGAACTCGCGGAACGGGCCCGCCAGCACGTTGCCGTCCTGGAACGCCTCGCCGGTCGTCGTACCGGCCGCCTGGGTGGGACGCATGTCAACCTCCGACCGGACCAAAACGCTCGGTCCTTATCCGTTGCGGATCGTGGCCCTGCGCCACGAGGATCTCGGCCGCCCGCTCCACGAACCCGGTCGGGCCGCAGACAAAACACATCGGGGCGAACTCCGCGGGCCAGCCGTACGCCGCCACGTCGTCCTCGGTGAGCCGGCCCGGCGGCCGGCGCGGGCCCTCCGGCGCCGACCGGGTGTACAGATGGGTGACGTCCAGCCCGCCCTGGGCGCCCGCCGGGCCCAACTCCGGGACGTAGTAGCGTTCTTCGGGCGTGCGGACCGAGTAGAGCAACCGGAAGGGGACCCGGCTCCCGGTGCTCCTCCGGGTGCGGATCATGGATATCAGCGGGACCACCCCGGAGCCCCCGGCCATCAGCAGCACCGGGGAGGGATCGGCCGGGTCCCACACGAACCAGCCGCCGACCGGCCCGCGCAGTTCCAGCTGGTCACCCGCCTCCAGCACGTCGACCAGGTACGGCGAGACCTCGCCGTCGCCGATCCGCTGCACGGTCAGCTCGATCCGGTCGCCGCCGGGCGCCGACGCGAGGGAGTAGCTGCGCTGCGTGCTGTAGCCGTCCTCCGCCGTCAGCCGTACGTCCACGTGCTGGCCGGCCGCGTGGCCCCGCCAGCCGGGGGCCCGCAGCACCAGCGTGCGCGCCGTCCCCGTCTCGTCGCGGACGTCCTCGACCGTCGCCGTCTGCCAGCGCAGCCGGCCGGTCAGTCGCCCTGATACCGCTGCTCGCGCCACGGGTCACCGTATTCGTGGTAGCCGAGTCCCTCCCAGAAGCCCGGCTCGTCCGAGTCCATCAGCCGGATGCCGTTCACCCACTTCGCCGACTTCCAGAAGTACAGGTGCGGCACCAACAGCCGTGCGGGACCGCCGTGTTCGGCGGGGAGGTCGTCGTGGTCGTAGCGGTACGCGATCCACGCCTGCCCGTCGAGCAGGTCCTCCAGCGGCAGGTCGGTGGTGTACCCGCCGTAGCTCTGGACCATGGCGTAGTCACCGTCGAGATCGACACCGTCGAGCAGGGTGTCCAGCGACACCCCCTCCCACTCCGTGCGGAACTTGGACCACTTCGTCACGCAGTGGATGTCGACCGTGGGCCGCTCGGCGGGCAGCGCCGTGAGGTCCCGCCACGACCACTGGTGGGTCTCACCGGCGACCGTGGTCAGGGTGAACCGCCAGTCCTCCTTCGCGACCACCGGCGTGGGTCCGGCCGACAGCACCGGGAAGTCGTGCACCACGTACTGGCCCGGGGGCAGGTTCTCCTCCGTCGGGCGCCGTCCGTGGAAACCGCGAGAGATGACAGCCACATCGGTCTCCTCTCCCTCCCCGGCACGGGACAGCGGGTGCACCGGTGAGCGTCGCCTGTCAGTGGCGTCGCCTCCCAGTCTGGTCCCGTCGCACCACGAGCACCATCGGAACCGCTCGCGGCCCCGGTGCGGGGAGGCCCGGACCCCCGGACTCCCCGCACCGGCCCCCCGGATCCGGGCCCGTCAGGACACCCGGACCAGGTGCACCGCCGTACTGGCCCAGTCGCCCGCGGGCAGCTCCGGCAGGATCCCGTAGCCGGTCAGCACGCGCCCGGAGTGGACGGTGCCGGTCCGCGCGTCGCGGTAGCGGGCGTCGGGGTCGAGCCCCGCCAGCCGGAGCGGCGTGCGCGGGCTGCCGTGGCGCGGCCCCCGCTGCCAGACCAGCAGCAGCGCCTCGCTCCGGTCCGCGCTGGTGTACTGCACCGCGGACGGGCCGTCGTCGACGGGACCGCGCGGCCGGTGCACCACGCCGTGCTGGACGAGCGGGCGGACCCGTTTGTACGTGGCGACCAACTCCGCGGCCTCGGCCAGCTCCTCCTCCGACCACCGGGTCAGATCGCCGCCGATACCGAGGGCCCCGGCCATCGCGACGTGGAAGCGGAAGCGCAGCGGCACGGACCGCGCGGTGAGCTGGTTCGGTACGTCCGTCACCCAGGCGGCCATCGTGCGCGCCGGGTAGATCTGGCCGTATCCGTGCTGGATGGACAGCCGGTCCCAGGCGTCGGTGTTGTCCGACGCCCAGGCCTGGTCGGTCCGGGACAGGATGCCCAGGTCGACCCGGCCGCCCCCGCCGCTGCACGACTCGATCCGCAGGTGGGGATGGTCGGCGCGCAGCCGGTCGAGAAGGGCGTACAGGTTCTGTACGTAGGCGGTGCCCAGGCGGTCGGCGCCGTCGGCGCGGTCGGGCCAGCCGGCCTCGCTGAACGCGCGGTTCATGTCCCATTTGAGGAAGTCGACGGAGTGCTCGCCGACCAGCCGGGTCAGCCAGCCGTACGCCCAGTCGGCCACGTCGCGGCGGGCCAGGTTGAGGACCAGCTGGCCGCGCAGTTCGGTGCGGGTACGGTGCGGGAAGTGCAGCACCCAGTCCGGGTGCCGGCGGTAGAGGTCGCTGTCCGGGTTGACCATCTCGGGCTCCACCCACAGGCCGAAGCGCATCCCGAGCCGGTGCACCTCCTCGACCAGCGGGGACAGCCCGCCGGGGAAGCGGTCCGGGGACGGGGTCCAGTCACCGAGCCCCGCCTCCGCGTTGCGGCGGGCGCCGAACCAGCCGTCGTCCATGACGTACAGCTCCACCCCGAGTGCCGCGGCCCGGGCGGCCAGCGCCTTCTGGCCGGCCTCGTCCACGTCGAAGCCCGTCGCCTCCCACGAGTTGTAGAGCACGGGCCGTACCTCGCCGGGGTGCGGCAGCACATGGGCGAGGGTGTACGCGTGCCAGGCGCGGCTCGCCGCGCCGAAACCGCCGTCGCTGTAGAGGCCCGCGAGGCGCGGGGTGGTGAACTCCTCGCCAGGGCCGAGCGGCAGCGCCGTACCGTCCAGGCCGGCTCCGCCGGTGAAGCAGACGCGGCCGTCGGGCGTGCGCTGCACCGTGAGACGCCAACTGCCGCTCCACGCCAGGGCGGCGCTCCACACCTCGCCGCGGTCCTCGGTCGCGTGTCCGTCGTCCAGCATCACCCAGGGGTTCGCGTGATGGCTGGTGATGCCCCGCCGGCTGGTGAGGGTCGTCTCGCCGTACGGCACCGGCTCCCGGCGCAGCCGGCTCTCCGCCGACCACTCTCCCGTGACGTGGCTGAACCGGTGGTCCTCCCTGGCCGGCAGCGTCCACGCGGCGGAGTCCGCGCGCAGCAGGGTCACGGGGGTGTCGCCGGTGTTGCGCAGGACGGTCCAGCGCTCGATGACGTCGCTGTCGTCGTGGACGCGGTAGTGGAGGCCGACGTCCAGGCCGTAGTGCGTGTCGCCGAACTCCAGGACCAGTTCGGCCGATCCGGGGGCGGACTCGTCGACCCGGTGGCCGGTGGGCCGCCACTCGAAGGCGCGGGTGCCGTCGGCGAACCGTACCTGGAGGGAGGGCGCGCCGTACCGGGCCCCTCCGTCCACGGGCAGTTCCTCGCCGACGGGCGAACGCCCCTCGAAACTGCTGGCCGGCGGCGCCGGGGGAGCGGCCAACTCCTGTGCCTCTTCGAGGGTCAGCCGAGGTCCCCAGCCGAGGTGACAGGGCGCGCCCGTCTCGTCGATCCGCAGCGCGTACGACGTGCGCGGAGTGGAGAGCAGCCAGACCCCGGTGTGAGGGGCGAAGGAGATCACAGGCATGGATCCTCACGTTCGTTTTGCGCCTCGAGAGCAAACCGCAGCCAACCGTGCCTTGGATCAGGTGTCAATACCCGGAGGTTGGCGCGCATTTGCAAGTTGAGACGTCCCTCATTTGGTATTTCGAAAGGGGCTTGCTTCTTTCATTGACAGCGGAAAAGAACACCCCTACGTTTCGGCCATGCGCTCGACCCCTCGTACCGAGGCGGTTCCGGCACCGACGCCGGCCGCTTCCCTGGTCTTCACGACCGTGCTGTCCCACGGCCCGCTCACGCGGATCGAGATAGCCCGGCGCACCACGCTCTCCTCCGCCGCCGTGACCAAGGCGGTCCGTCCCCTCATGGAGGCCGGCTACCTGGTCGAAGGCGCGGACGAGGAGGCGCGCCCGTCGCTCGGACGCCCCGCCACCCTGGTGCGGGTCGACGGCGGCCGGGCCCTGTTCATCGGCGTCAAGGTGACGGGCGACGAGATCATCGCCGTCCTCACCGACCTGTGCTGCCGCATCCGGGTCGCCCGGCACCTCCCCCTCACCGACCGGGAACCGGGCGCCGTGCTCGCCGCCATCGCCGGAGTCGTCCAGGAACTCCTCACGGAGGCCGACGGGTTCGGGGTGGAGGTGCGGGGGCTCGGGCTCGCCGTCTCCGGTGACGTGGACCGTACGGCCGGAGTCGTGCGCTACTCGCCCTTCCTGGAGTGGCGCGACGTCCCCCTCGCCGACCTGGCGGGAACGGTGACGGGACTGCCGGTCACCGTCGACAACGACGTCCGCGCGCTGACCGTCGCCGAGCAGTGGTTCGGCGCCGGCGTGGGTCTCTCCGACTTCGCGCTCGTGACGGTCGGCGCCGGCATCGGCTGCGGGCTGGTGGTGCACGGCCGGGTCGTCTCGGGCGCCCACGGCGTGGCGGGGGAGATCGGCCACCTGTCCATCGACCCGCTGGGACCGCCGTGCCACTGCGGCAACAGCGGTTGTGTGGAGGCGATCGCGGGGGACTCCGCCATCGTCCGCCGCGTCCGGGAGGTGACCGGACAGCCGGTCACCGACTCCGCGCACGCGCTGGAACTGGCGCACCGGGGCGACCCGGGGGCCAAGGATGCCTACGCGCGGGCCGGGGAGGCGATCGGCCGGGCCATCGGCGCCGTCGTCAACGTCCTGGGCCCCCAACGAGTGATCATCTCCGGCGAGGGCCTGGCGGCGTACGACCTGTTCGCCGAACAGATCCGGGACGCGTTCGCCGCCTCCGCCTTCGGAACCGCCGCGCAGTGCGACGTGATGACACGTCCGCTGCCCTTCGAGGAGTGGGCGCGGGGCGCCGCGGCCACCGCCATCCAGTCCTTCATCGGAACAGACACGCACTAGGAGTAGCGATGACGCTGAGCCGCACCCCCTCGCCCTTCCACGCCCCGAGCCGCCGCAACGTGGTCCGCGGCGTGCTCGGGGCCGGCGCCGCCGCCCTGGCCGCGCCCGTCCTGACCGCCTGCGGCGGCGGCCCCGCCGCCGACCCGAAGACGGTGACCTTCGGATCCAACGGGGCGGACGCCACCCCCAAGAAGGCCTACTCCGCCGTCACCGGCGCCTTCACCAAGGACAGCGGTCTCAAGGTCAGGACGAACACCGTCGACCACGACACGTTCCAGAAGAGCATCTCCACCTACCTCCAGGGCACCCCGGACGACGTCTTCACCTGGTTCGCCGGCTACCGCATGCAGTTCTTCGCCAAGAAGGGCCTGGCCCACCCCGTCGACGACGTGTGGGACACCATAGGTTCCGGCTTCAGCGACGCCGCCAAGCAGCTCTCCAAGAGCCAGGACGGCAAGTATTACTTCGTCCCGCTCTACAACTACCCCTGGGCCGTGTTCTACCGGAAGAGTGTGTTCCAGGAGCGCGGCTACCAACCGCCCGCCACCTGGAGCGCGTTCACCGCGCTCGTCAAGCAGATGAAGAAGGACGGCCTCTCACCCATAGCCTCCGGCTACGGCGGCGGTGACAGCTGGTCCGTCCTAGGCGCCTTCGACTACCTCAACCTCCGTGCCAACGGCTATGACTTCCATATGTCGCTCATGCGCGGCGAGGTCGCCTGGACCGACCGGCGCACCAGCAGGACGCTCGACCTCTGGCGCGAGATCAGCCCGTACTACCAGGAAGGCGCGGGCGGCCGCTCCTGGCAGGACGCGGCCCAGTCGCTGCTCGACAAGAAGTCCGGCATGGCCGTCATCGGCCTCTTCCTCGGCCAGCAGATCACGGACGAGAAGCTCCGCGACGACATCGACTTCTTCCCCTTCCCCACGATCGACCCGTCCTTCGGCCAGGACACCGTCGAGGCCCCCACCGACGGCTTCATGCTCAGCCGCAAGCCCAAGAACCCCGACGGCTCCACCAAGCTCCTGGAGTTCCTCGGCAGCGCCAAGGCCGAGAACCTGTACATGGGCGTCGACCCCAGCAACGTCGCCGTCCACTCCGGCGCCGACACCAGCACGTACAACGCACTCCAGAAGAAGTCCGCCGAACTCATCGCGTCGGCCAAGCACATAACCCAGTTCGCCGACCGGGACAGCGACCCCGGCTTCATCTCCACCGTCGTGCTCCCCGGCCTCACCCAGTGGCTGGGACATCCCGACGACGGCTCGGCCCTGCTCAAGAAGATCGAGTCCCAGCGCTCGCGCTTCTTCACCGCCTGACCAGGACTGGGAAGGTTCCACATGTCCTCCGTGCGCCCAGCGCCCCCCACCACGCCACGCGCCCGCCCCCGGCCGCGCCGGCTCAGCGCCGGTGACCGTCTCTTCCTCGCGGTCATCGTCGGCATCCCCGTACTCGCCCTGCTCGTCTTCGTCTGGCTGCCGGCGCTGGCGTCCATCGGTCTGTCCTTCACCAGCTGGGACGGCATCGCGCTGTCCGACATCCACTGGATCGGACTGGACAACTACCACGAGATCTTCACCAACTACCCGCCGTTCTGGCCGGCGGTCCAGCACAACGTCGTCTGGCTGCTCTTCACGGCCCTGCTGCCCACGCCGTTCGGCATCTTCCTGGCCTACCAGCTCGACCGGAAGATCCGCTTCACCCGGATCTACCAGACCGCGATCTTCCTGCCCATGGTGCTGTCCCTGGCCGTGGTCGGCTTCATCTGGGAGATCATCTACAACCCCGACAACGGACTGCTCAACGGCGTCCTCGGCGGAATCGCGCCCGGCCACCACATCGACTGGCTCGGCGACCCGGACCTCAACCTCTGGACCGTACTGGTCGCGTCGGCCTGGCGGCACACCGGCTACATCATGATCCTCTACCTGGCCGGCCTCAAGGGCTTCGACCCCGCGCTCAAGGAAGCCGCCTCGCTCGACGGCGCCAACGAACGGCAGACCTTCCTGCGGGTCGTCTTCCCCGCCCTCAAGCCCGTCAACATCATCATCCTGGTCGTCACCGTCATGGAGTCGCTGCGCGCCTTCGACATCGTGTACGTCCTCGGCGGCGGCGTCGGCAGCAAACCGGGCATGGAGCTGCTCTCCCTCCTGATCACCGACAACATCATCGGCGAGTCCAGCCACATCGGTTACGGCTCCGCCCTCGCGGTGGTCCTGCTCGTGGTCTCCCTGCTCGCCATCGGGACCTTCCTCGTACAGACCTTCCGCAAGGAGGACCAGTGACCGCGACCGCCACACCGCCGGCCGCCGGCTCACGCACCCGCCGTACCGCCTCCAGGGAAACCGGGCCCTCGCGTCCCAAGAGCCAGGCCGGCCGCCATGTCCTGCTCGGCGGCATCGCCCTGCTCTGGCTCGTCCCGCTGCTCTGGGCGGTCTACACCTCGCTGCGGCCGTACGCGGACACCAGCAAGAACGGGTATCTCTCCTGGCCGCACAGCCTCAGCCTGGAGAACTTCTCGGACGCCTGGAGCCAGTCCGGGATGCCGCACTTCTTCTGGAACTCCGTCCTCATCACGGTCCCCGCGGTCCTCGGCACCCTGCTGTTCTCGGCCGCCGTGGCGTTCTTCGTCTCGCGCTTCGACTTCCGCTGGAACGTCGTCCTGCTGATGCTGTTCACGGCGGGCAACCTGCTGCCCGCCCAGGTGCTCATCACCCCGTTGTACCGCCTGTACCTGCTGATCCCGCTGCCCGGGTGGATGAGCGACTCGTTCCTGCTCTACAACTCCGTGTGGGGCATCGTCTTCATCCACATCGCCTACCAGTGCGGCTTCTGCACCTTCGTCCTCAGCAACTACATGCGCACGATCCCCAAGGAGATCACCGAGGCGGCGCTGGTCGACGGCGCCCCCGTGTGGCGGCAGTTCTTCCAGATCGTGCTGCCCCTGTGCCGCCCCGCCTTCGCGGCCCTGGCCACGCTCGAATCGATCTGGATCTACAACGACTTCTTCTGGTCGCTCGCGCTGATCGAGACCGGAGACAAGCGGCCGATCACCTCCGCGCTGGCCAACCTCCAGGGCCAGTACTTCACCAACCCCAACCTGATCGCGGCCGGTGCGCTGATGACCGCGATCCCCACGCTGCTGGTGTACTTCGCGCTCCAGCGCCAGTTCATCAGCGGGCTGACCATCGGTTCGGGCAAGGGCTGAGCCGAAGGACGGGCCCGCGTACGACCGTTGTCGCGGACGCCCGTCCCCCTGCCCCGACCGCACGCACGCTCCGTGCACGTCCATGCGCCGACAACAGGAGGTCCTGACCCATGCGGTCACCCGCGTACCCCTTCAGAGCCGTGCTCGTCCTGGCCCTCGCGGCCGGCCTGACCACCGCCGTCCCCTCGGCCATGGCGGCCACCCCCACCACCGCCGGGCCGGCCGTCGCCCAGGCCCCCGCCGTCGCCCAGGCACCCGTCGCGGCACCGGCCGCCGATGCCGCCGCAGGTCTCGCCGAGAAGCCCTTCATGGGTTGGACCAGCTGGTCCATGCAGTCGTCCAAGTACCCGGGCCTCAACCCCGACGGCGACTACAGCTACCTGAACGAGAAGAACGTCCTCAAGCAGGCCGGCGCGCTCGCGTCCAAGCTCAAGAAGTACGGCTACGAGTACGTCAACATCGACGCCGGCTGGTGGATGGACCTGGCGTGGAAGCCCCGCTTCGACGCGTACGGCCGCCAGGCCGCCGACCCCGGCCGCTTCCCCCGGGGCATGAAGCCGGTCGCGGACGACATCCACGCGAAGGGCCTCAAGGCCGGCATCTACCTGCCCGTCGGCCTCCAGAAAGAGGCGTACGGCGAGGGGAAGGTCCCGGTCTTCGACGCGCCCGGCTGCACCACGGCCGACATCGTCTACCCCGACCTGCGCACCACCAACGGCTGGGACAGCGCGTACAAGATCGACTTCTCCGACCCCTGCGCGCAGAAGTACATCGACTCGCAGGCACGGATGTTCGCCGACTGGGGGTACGACTACCTCAAGCTCGACGGCGTCGGCCCCGGCTCCTTCAAGAGCGGCGACAACTACGACAACATCGCCGACGTGGCCGCCTGGCAGAAGGCGATAGCCACCGCCGGCCGCCCGCTCCACCTCGAAGTCTCCTGGTCGCTCGACATCAACCACGCCGCCGACTGGCAGAAGTACACCGACGGCTGGCGGATCGACACCGACGTCGAGTGCTACTGCAACACCCTGGTGTCGTGGGAGAACTCGGTCGACGACCGCTTCGACGACGCACCCAAGTGGACCCGGTTCGCCGGTCCCGGCGGCTGGAACGACCTCGACGCGATCGACGTCGGCAACGGCGAGATGGACGGCCTGACCAAGGCCGAGCGGCAGAGCTACATGACCCTGTGGGCCATCGCCAAGTCCCCTCTCTACACCGGTGACGACCTCACCCGCCTCGACGACTACGGCGTCTCCCTGCTGACCAACAAGGACGTCCTCGCGATCAACCAGGGCAGCACCCCGCCCGCGCGGCCCGTCACCGCCACCGGCGACCAGCAGGTGTGGAGCGCGAAGAACGCCGACGGCAGCTACACCGTCGCCCTGTTCAACCTCGCCGACTCCTCCTCCGCCGTGACCGCCGACTGGCAGTCCCTCGGTTTCACCGGCCAGGGCAAGGTCCGCGACGTCTGGAACAAGGAAGACCTCGGTACGTTCAAGGACAAGGTCACCCAGGCCCTGCCCGCCCACGGCTCGCGCCTGTTCACCGTCACCCCCCGGGGAACCGCCTTCAAGAAGACGGCGTACGAGGCCGAGTCCCCGGCCAACACACTGAGCGGCAACGCCTCGGTCGGCGATTGCGGCGCGTGCTCCGGCACGCACAAGGTCGGCAACCTCTACCAGGGCGGCAAGATCCAGTTCAACGACGTCGTGGCCACGAAGGCCGGCCACTACCTGATCGACGTGTCCTACATCAGCGGTGACGCCCGCCCGGCGAAGATCTCCAGCAACGGCAACGGCGCCACCGCCCTGAAGTTCCCGTCCACCGCGGACTGGGGGACCGTCGAGACCGTCACCGTCCCGGTCACCCTCAGGGCCGGCACGAACACGATCACCATCGACAGCGGCGACGACTACGCGCCGGACATCGACCGGATCGCCGTACCGCGGCTGTAGTCCCGTCCCGCACATCCCTCCCCACTCCGGTGCGGGGCTGTGAAGCCCCGGCCCCGCACCGGCCCCTTCCCCCTCCCGGCGGCCCGGCACCCGCATGCCCGCACCGCCCCTCCGGAATGGAGTGCTCCGTGGACGACCAGCACACCGGCGCAGCCGCGCCCGCCCCGACGTCCCCCCGCGGCCCGAGCCGGCGGGAAGCCCTCTCGCTCGCCGCCGCGGTGGGCACCTTCACCGCCCTCGGCGGCCTGCCCGCCTTCGCCGCCTCCGGACCCGTGGTCCGGCGGACGACGTCTCCTCTGCTCCCCGAGGCGTCGACCACCCGGTTCTGGTACCGGTCGCCGGCGTCCGACACGAACATGATCGAGCAGGGCCTCCCGGTCGGCAACGGCCGGCTCGGCGCCCTCGCCGGCAACGACCCCTCCCGCGAGGTGCTGCTCGTCACCGACGCCACCCTGTGGACCGGCGGCCTCAACGGCACCCTCGACGCGGACGGCCAATTCCCGTACGGGCGACAGGACTTCGGCTCGTTCACGCTGCTCGGGCGGCTGACCGTCGAGATCCCGGACCACGACCTGTCGTCGCTCTCCTCCTACCGGCGGGACCTCGACATCAGCCAGGGCGTGGTCTCCGCCACGTACGTACGCTCCGGAGTGACCTACGAACGCCGGATCTTCGCCAGCCACCCCGACGACGCCATCATCCTGCACTTCACGCAGAAGGGCGGCGGGCGCTACACCGGCTCGGTGAGCCTGGCCGGCACCCACGACGAGAAGACCACCGCCGACCGTACGAGGAAGTACGCCTCGTTCCACGGCTCGTTCCCGGACGGCGGACTGCGGTACGGCGCCGCCGTCACCGCGTCCAGCGGCACCGGCAGAGTCACCGTGGACGGTACGCGGATCACCTTCACGGACTGCGAGGAGCTGACGGTCGTCGTCAGCGGCGGCACCGACTACGCCCCCGACGCGGCCACCGGCTACCGGAACCGCGCCGTCGACCCGGAGCCACTGGCCAGGACGAAGGTCCTCGCGGCGGCCCGCCACTCCGCCACCACCCTCCTGCACAGCCATGTCGCCGACCACCGCGAGCTGTTCGAGCGGATGGACATCTCCCTCGGGCGGTCGTCCGCGTTCCAGCGTGGCCTCGACACCTGGGAGCGGGTCAGGGCCCGCTACACCGACGGCGAGGCGGACCCCGAACTCGAAGCGTCGTACCTCCAGTTCGGCCGCTACCTGATGATCGCCGGGTCCCGGGACAGCCTGCCGGTCGCCCTCCAGGGGTTGTGGCTGGACGGCAACGACCCGGACTGGATGGGCGATTACCACACCGACATCAACATCCAGATGAACTACTGGATGGCCGACCGGGCGGGCCTGTCCGGACTCTTCGACGCGTTCGCCGACTACTGCGTGGCGCAGCTCCCCTCCTGGACCAAGCTCACCCACGACCTCTACCAGGACCCGCGCAACCGGTTCCGCAACTCCACCGGCAAGGTCGCCGGCTGGGCCGTCTCCTTCTCCACCAACGTCCACGGCGGCAACGGCTGGTGGTGGCACCCCGGCGGCAGCGCGTGGCTGGCCAACTCCCTCTTCGAGCACTACGAGTTCACCCAGGACAAGGCGTACCTCGCCAAGATCTACCCGCTGCTCAAGGGCGCCGTCGAGTTCTGGGAGGCGCGGCTCATCACCACGACGGTCACCGACCGGGCCACCGGCGAGACCCGCGAGGTGCTGATCGACGACAAGGACTGGTCGCCCGAGCACGGCCCGCAGGACGCCCGGGGCATGACGTACGCCCAGGAGCTGGTCTGGGCGCTCTTCGGCAACTTCCGTACCGCCACCGACGTCCTCGGCAGGGACGCGGCGCACAGCAGGGCGGTCGGCGCGCTCCGGGAGCGGCTGTACCTCCCCGAGGTGAGCCCCACGTCGGGCTGGCTCCAGGAGTGGATGTCCCCCGACAACCTCGGCGAGACGACCCACCGCCACCTCTCCCCGCTCATCGGGCTGTTCCCCGGGGACCGCATCCGCCCCGACGCCTCCACCCCGAAGGAGATCGTCGACGGCGCGACCGCCCTGCTCACCGCCCGGGGGACGAACAGCTTCGGCTGGGCCAACGCCTGGCGCAGCCTGTGCTGGGCGCGGCTCAAGGACGCCGAGAAGGCGTACCAGGGGGTTGTCACCAACCTCCGGCCGTCCATCGGCGGTACGAACGGCACCGCGCCGAACCTCTTCGACATCTACGAGGTCGAGAAGGGACGCGGCATCTTCCAGATCGAGTCCAACTTCGGCACCGCCGCCGCCATGATCGAGATGCTGGTCTACTCCCGGCCCGGCCACGTCGAGCTCCTGCCCGCGCTGCCCGCCGCGTGGGCCGCCTCCGGCGCCGTCGCGGGCGTGGGGGTACGGGGCGGATTTGTCCTCGACCTGCGGTGGAAGGCCGGCAAGGTCACCGAGGCGCGGCTGCGCAGTGTCGGCGGCCGTACGACCACCGTGGGGTTCGGCGGCAGGACGCAGAAGGTCAGCCTCAGGCCGGGCGCCTCGGTGTCCCTGCGGGAGCTGACGTGAGACGGCCGAGGCGCCGCCGGTACGCGGTGGGCCTGGTCTCCGCGCTGCTCGTCACCCTCTGCGCCCCGGCGACGGCGGTGTCCGCGACGGCGGTACGTGCCGCCTCCCCCGGCCCGCCGGCCGCGACCGCCCCGGGCCGCCACCAGGTCGTCACCTGGGGCGCGAGCGCGGACCGGCAGGGCGAGGCGCCCCGCGACCGGAGCTACCGGGCCGTGGTCCGCACCAGTGTCGGCGGCACCGGCACCCGCGTCCGGCTCTCCAACGCGTTCGGCGACCGGCCGGTCACCTTCGACAGCGTGTACGCCGGCCGGCGGAAGGAGGGCGCCCAGCTCGTCGGCGGCAGCAACCGCGCGCTGACCTTCGGCGGCGCCGGCTCGGTCACGGTCGCGGCGGGGGAGAGCGTGGTCAGCGACCCGCTGTCCGGCCGGCTGGCCCCCGGGAGCGACCTGGTCGTCAGCTACCACGTGCTCAGCGCGGGCGGCCCCTCGACCGGCCACGGCATGGCCATGCAGACCTCGTACGCCACGGCGGGCAACCACTCCGCCGAGGAGAGCGCCGCGAGCTGGACCGACCGGACCGGGTCCTGGTACTACCTCGACGCGGTGAGCGTCGAGACGGACCGGAACACCGGCGCCGTGGTCGCCCTCGGCGACTCCATCACCGACGGCTGGCAGTCGAGTACCGACACCAACCGCCGCTGGCCGGACTATCTCTCCCGCCGCCTCCAGGGCGCGACCGGGATCGGCGTCAAGGGCGTCGCCAACGAAGGGATCTCGGGCAACAAGGTCCTGGCGGACGGCGCCGGGCAGAGCGCGCTGAACCGCCTCCAGCGGGACGTGCTCTCGCAGCCCGGCGTCCGTACGGTGCTCCTCTTCGAGGGCATCAACGACATCAAGGCGCACTCCGGCGTCACGGTGGCCGACCTGATCGCCGGATACCGGCAGATCGTCGAACGGTCGCACGCGGCGGGGAAGTGCGTGGTCGGCGCGACCGTCCTGCCCTTCAAGGGCTGGTCGGAGTACGACCCCGAGAGCGAGGCCGTACGGCAGGGCGTCAACGCGTTCATCAGGACCAGCGGTGAACTCGACGGTGTCGCCGACTTCGACAGGATGCTGCGCAGCGCGTACGACCAGGAGAAGCTGCTCCCGGTCTTCGACGGCGGCGACCGCCTGCACCCGAACGACAAGGGCATGCAGGCGATGGCGGACGCGGTCGACCTCAAGAGCCTGCGGTGCGACCGCTGAGACCGGTACGTACCTGAGGTGAGAGAAAGGCGAAGGCTCCCACGCCGGCGGGCGTGGGAGCCTTCGCGCGTTCCGGGCTGCGGGGCTACGGCTTCTCGGTCTCCGCCTCCAGGACCTTCCTGGTGGCGGGCCCGTACACCCCCGAAGCGTCACCGGTGATGTCGCGGTCCTTCTGATAGCGGGCGACCGCGCGCTCCAGCTCGGCGTCGTACGTACCGTCGGGCCTGCCGAGGTAGCGCAGCAGCAGTTGGCTCATCCGCTTCTGCAACTCGACCACCTCCGGGCCCGTGTCACCCTCCCGCAGGACCGCCGGGCCCGGCGACGGGGTGGAGCCGGGGGAGGCGGACCCGCTCGGCGAGGCGGAGGCCGTGGGGGAGGCCGGGGTGTCCTCGCCCGCCTGGCCCTTCGCGGAGGTCGCGGAGGCGGAGGCGGACGCCGGGGCCGTGTCGGACGGGCTCGCGCTCGGGTCGTCCGACGGTGAGGAGGCGGCGTCGTCCGAGGCCGGACGGTCCGGGGCCGGGGCGGCCTTGTCACCGGCCGTGCCGGTGGCGTCCGGGAGCGCCGTCCGCGCGGTCGAGGAGGACGAGCCGGGGCCCGCCGCCTCGTCCTCGCCGCCGCCCCGGAGCGCGACACCGGCCGACACCGCGATGACGGCGGCGACCACGGCGATGGCGACGGCCAGGTAGAGGCCCCTGCGGCGGCGGGCGGGCGGCTCGTCCGTATCGTCGTCACCGGGGGAGCCCTCGGCGGCCCCGGCCCCGGCCCCCGCGCCCGCGGCGGTGACGCCCGCGCGGCCCTCTTCGTCATCCCCGTCGCTGTTGTTGCCGCTGTCGTCCTTGCCGTCGTCGTGGGCGGTCGCTCCCACCACCACCCCCTGCACGGCCGTCGTTTCGGCCCCGGCGCTGCCGGGAGGCCCGAAGGCCGCCCGCTCCCGCGCGGCGCGCTCCCGCTCGGCCTTGTCGGCGGCGGTCGGCTCGGCCTTGCGTTCCGGGGCGTCGGTCCCGCTCCCCAGCGAGACGTAGGGGCGTACGTGCATCTGATCGCCGTCACCGGACTGTTCCACCGGGTCGGTGAGGCTCTTCCCGGCGATGTCGGCCCGGGTGGCGCACGCGCAGTCGGGATGGCCGGCCTCGCCCGGAGGTGCGAAACAACGGGGGCAAGATTCCTGCGTCACGGACGTTTCCTTCCTGGGGACGCGGCGATTATGCAGAGCCGCCGCTGTTTCGCGCAGTGCTTCCCGGCCGCGAAAAGGGTCACAATCAGTCATCAGGTCGAGCGCTGACCGGTCATATGGCACGGGAAAGGGGCAAAACAAGAACGCGATGTGTTCGAACTCGCACCGTATCGCAGGAGGGTTGAGGCCCTTCGAGCGCGTCGTACGCGGCCGGCTCACGCCTCGCTCTGCGCCGCCACCAGACCGTCCCCCGCCGTCGTGCGGCTGTAGAGCACCGACCGCCCCGCCCGCTGCCTGACCACCAGACGGGCGTCGAGCAGCACCTTGAGATGGCGGCCCACCGAACCGAGCGCCATCCCGGTCAGCCCCGCCAACTGCGTCGTGCTCTTGGGGGTGTCGAGCAGCAGCAGGACCCGCGCCCGGTACGGGCCGAGCAGCCGGCCGAGCGCGTCCGGCTCGCCCGCCCCGCCCAGGACGGCCGCCGGGCCCGTACAGGGATAGACCACGGCATAGCGGTACGGCGGGTTCTCCTCCCAGCAGACCCACCCCGACCGGGGCGTGACCGGTACGAACACCAGTTGCGCGTCGGAGACTTCACGCGGTGGGTATGCGCGCGTGTTGATCTGCAACCGCCCTTCACCGAGCCAGCGCATGCGCGGACGCATGTCGTCCAGGGCGGCGGCCCAGCCGCCCAGCGTCAACTGCCGGGTCCGCGCGACCACATCGGCCTCACAGATCCGCCGCCGGGCCGGCCAGTACGGCAGGACCGTCTCCGTCCAGACCCACTCCAGCAGGTCGGCGACGCGCCCCGCCGGATCGGACCGGACCAGCCGCTCAGGGACCGGCCGACCCTGGGCCACCGCCAGATCCGCCCGTACGGCCTCCGGAGGCGTCTCCCTGATCCGTACCAGCTCCCGCGCGAACGCCGCGCTCCCGTCACCCTCCGGTACGGGGGCCGGATGCGCCCCGGGCGCGGGCGTCATGAAGTCCGCGTTCCACCCGTTCCCCCGCGCCGCCCGCACCAGCTCCGCCGCCGGCGGATCGGCGGCCAGCCGCTCCCGGTACGCCGGCCCGTGGGCCTCGAACCACCCCCGCTCGCCGGGGTGCGCGGGCGCGCCCCGCTCCAGGGCGAACAGGGTCGCCGTGGTCTCCGCCAGCGGCGAGATCACGAACCGGCTGCCCGCCAGGGTGTCCGTACTGATCTGCCACCAGCCCATGGTTTCGCCTCCACGCGAAACAATAACGCCGCCGGTACGGCCCTGATGAGACTGCCGTCCATGCGCACCTACGGCCAGCTCTTCCGCACCCCTGAGTTCACCCCCTTCTTCCTGACCTGCTCCGTGCAGGTCGCCGCCACCACCGTCGGCGGGCTGGCCCTGGCCACCCTCGTGTTCCGGTCCACCGGCTCCGCCCTGCTCTCGGCCCTGAGCATGTTCGGCCCCTCCCTGGCGCAGGTGCTCGGCGCGACCCTGCTGCTGTCCGCGGCCGACCGGCTGCCCCCGCGCTCCGCGATGACCGCCGTGGCCCTGGCCGTCGGCGCGGGCACCGCCGTCCTGGCCGTCCCGGGCCTGCCGCTGTGGGCCGTCTTCACCGTCCTCCTCGTGGAGGGCCTGGTCACCTCGGTCGGCGGCGGGGTGCGCTACGGGCTGCTGAGCGAGATCCTCCCCAAGGACGGCTACCTGCTGGGCCGTTCCGTCCTCAACATGTCCGTCGGCACCATGCAGATCGCCGGGTACGCCACCGGCGGCGTCCTGCTCGCCGTCCTCTCCCCGCGCGGGACCCTGCTCACCGCCGCCGCCCTCGGCGTCGCCTCCGCAGTCCTCGCCGCCGCCGGGCTCTCGTCCCGCCCGCCCCGTACCGCCGGAAGACCCTCGGTCGCCGAGACGTGGCGTACCAACAGCCGTCTCTGGTCGTCGCCCGCCCGGCGCACGGTCTTCCTGGCCCTGTGGGTGCCCAACGGGCTGATAGTCGGCTGCGAATCCCTCTTCGTCCCCTACGACCCGGGGAACGCGGGCCTGCTCTTCGCCTGCGCGGCCTTCGGGATGCTCATCGGCGACACCCTCGCGGGCCGCTTCCTCTCGCCGCGCCGGCGCGGGCGGCTGGGCGCCCCGCTGCGCCTGCTGCTCGCCGTGCCCTACCTGGTGTTCGTGTGCCACCCGGCGGCGCCCTTCGCGGCGGCGGCCGCCACGCTCGCCTCCATCGGTTTCGCGTCGAGCCTGCTGCTCCAGGAGAGCCTGATCGCGCTGACCCCGGACGACATCCAGGGACAGGCCCTCGGCCTCGACACCTCCGGGCGGCTGACCATGCAGGGCGTGGCGGCGGCCCTCGCCGGGGCGGTCGCGCAGTACACCTCGCCCGCGACGGCGATCGCCGTCATGGCCCTGGCGTCGGTCGCCGTCACGCTCGCCCTCGCGCCCGGTCTGCGGCCGGAGCGGATCACCGCGGCTCTCGGACCGGCCGCGGATCCGGCGTCCGGAAGCGGCCGGTAGCATGACCCACGGACCCCGGTCGATCATGCGAGGAGCCGTTTTCGTGCGAGACATCGCTGTATTCAGCGGTAGTGCACATCCCGAGTTGGCGGCCGAGGTGTGCGGGCATCTGGGCGTTCCGCTCAGCCCCGTACGCACCAGCCGGTTCGCCAACGACTGTCTGGAGGTGCAGCTCCAGGCCAACTGCCGGGAGCGGGACGTCTTCCTGATCCAGCCCCTGGTCACCCCGGTCCAGGAGAACCTCGTCGAGCTGCTGCTGATGTGCGACGCCGCCCGGGGCGCGTCGGCCAGCCGCATCACCGTGGTCATGCCGCACTACGCGTACGCGCGCTCGGACAAGAAGGACGCGCCGCGGATCTCCATCGGCGGCCGGCTGGTCGCCGATCTCATGGTGACCGCCGGAGCGAGCCGGGTGCTGGCGATGACCCTGCACTCGCCCCAGATGCACGGCTTCTTCTCCGTACCGGTCGACCACCTGCACGCGCTGCGGGAACTGGCCGCGCACTTCCACGACTACGACCTGTCGCGGACCACCGTCGTCTCGCCGGACCTCGGCAACGCCAAGGAGGCCGCGGCCTTCGCCCGGATGCTCGGCGCGCAGGTGGCGGCGGGCGCCAAGCAGCGCTTCGCGGACGACCGGGTCAGCATCAGCGCGGTCATCGGCGACGTCACCGACCGCGACGTCATCGTGCTGGACGACGAGATCGCCAAGGGCAGTACGGTCCTCGAACTGCTCGACCGGCTGCGGGAGATGAAGCCCCGCTCGATCCGCGTCGCCTGTACGCACGGGCTGTTCTCCGCCGGTGCCCTCAAGCGCCTCTCCGCGCAGCCGGACGTGCTGGAGATCGTCTGCACGAACACGGTCCCGATCCCGCTGGAGGAGCACACCGAGAAGCTGCGGGTCCTCTCCATCGCCCCGGCGCTCGCGGAGGCCGTACGGCGCATCCACAACGGGGAGTCGGTCAGCGCCCTCTTCGACGCCCACACCACCTGACCCGTCCCCGCCGCCCCGGAGAGACCTGCCCTGCGATCCGATCGAGAGAGCCGGATGAGCGACGAGACTCCCGTACGGCTCGGCACCTGGCCCACCCCGCTGGAGCCGGCGCCGCGCCTCGCCCGGATCATCGGGCTGGAACCGGACGACCTCTGGATCAAGCGCGACGACCTCACCGGTCTCGCGGGCGGCGGCAACAAGGTGCGGAAGCTGGAGTGGACCGCGGGGGCGGCCCTCCGGCAGGGGGCCAGGACCCTGGTCACCAGCGGCGCGCCGCAGAGCAACCACGCCAGGCTCACGGCCGCCGCCGCGGCGCGCCTCGGCATGGACGCCGTCCTCGTACTGAAAGGCTCACCGCCCGGCGCGGTGAGCGGGAACATCGCGCTCGACGGCCTCCTCGGCGCCCGGATCGTCTGGGCGGGCGACGTCGACCAGGCGGGTCTGGGCGCCGTCCTGGACGAGGTCGCGGAGGAGCTGCGTGCCCGGGGCGCCGGGCCCGCGGTGATCCCGTTCGGTGGATCGAGCGTCCTGGCCGCCCGGGGATACGCGGAAGCGGGGCGCGAACTGCAGGCCCAGGCACCCGACCTGGCGACGGTGGTGGTCGCGATGGGATCCGGCGGCACGATGGCGGGCCTGGTCCACGCGCTCGGCGCGGACCGGGTCCTCGGCGTGGACGTCGGAGCCGTCACCGACCCCGGCCGGGTCGTCTCGGACTTCGTCGCCGGCCTGGCGGGTCCCGGGGCGGTCGCCCCGTCCCCGCTGCGGCTGCGCCGGGACCAGGTCGGCGCGGGGTACGCGGAACTCACCGACGCCGTGACGGACGCGCTCACGGTGACGGCGCGCGCGGAGGGCGTGGTGCTGGACCCGGTGTACACGGGCCGCGCCATGGCCGGTCTGATCGCGGCGGTCGCCGAGGGGGACGTACGGCCGGGGCAGCGCACCGTCTTCCTGCACACGGGCGGCCTGCCCGGACTGTTCGGCCACGCCGCCGCGATGGCGCGGGCGCAGGATGCCGTCACCGACTCCTCGACCGTGCACCGCCGCTCGTAGCGCACGCGGTCAGGGCAGCTCGGGCAGCCATGCCGCGAGGGCGGCGCCGATCCGGTCGGGGGAGTCCTCCTGGACGAAGTGGATGCCCGGAACGGTGAGTTCGCGCTGGTGGGGCCAGGTGCGGCACCGCTCGCGAGGTGCGCCGGTGAGGAACTGGCCCGGCTCGGCGTTGACGAACAGCTTCGGCACCGGTGTCGCACCGAGCCAGGCCGCGTTGGCCTCGACCACGGCGGTGACGTCGGCGGGCTCACCGTCGAGGGGCAGCTCGCGCGGCCAGACCAGCATCTGGCGGCGTGCTTCGCCGGGCTCGCGCCAGGGGCGGCGGTAGGCGTCCCGTTCCTCCGGGGTGAGCTCGCGCAGCACGCCACCGGGAAGGAAGCTCTCGATGAACACATTGTCGTCGAGGACGAGCCGTTCCCCCTCGGGGCCCCGGACGCGTCCGATGAACTCGCCCCCGTCGGCGAAGTGCGCCGGCGTCAGCGGCGCCACGATCGCCTCCATGTACGCGATGCCACGCACCGCGTCGGGGTGACGGCGTGCCCAGTCGAAGCCGAGCACCGAGCCCCAGTCGTGCACCACGAGCACGACGCGCTCCCGGACGCCCAGCCGGTCCAGCAGGCGCTCCAGGAAGGCGGCATGGTCGGCCAGTCGCATGCCGCGTCCGGGCAGCGGGTCCGAGTCGCCCATCCCGGGCAGGTCGGGGGCCACGCAGCGGCCGAGTCCGGTGACGTGGGGCATCACGTTGCGCCACACGTACGACGAGGTCGGGTTGCCGTGGAGGAAGACGATCGGGTCGCCCTGTCCCGCTTCGACGTACGCGATCCCGGTGCCGTCCACGTCGACGCGCCGCTTCTCGCCGGTCGCAGGGCTCATCTCGACTCCATCCCCGCCATGTGTCAGTGGCGTTCGCTTCACGGTTACGGCAGTGGCAGGCGCCGGCCAGCACAACGAACGACCGGGCCAAAGGAAACGACGTGCGCGGAGAGCGGGAGGCGAGCGTGACCACGCACCGCTTCTTGACGAAGGGTCTACCTTTGTATTTTCCGTCCAACCGGTGCGACTGGTCCAACCGGTGCGACCCGTGCACTCCGTCCGACCGTTCGAAGGGCAGCCGACCATGGAACGTCCGTCACCACCCCGCTACCTCGACGAGCGCTCCGGCAGGACCTACCCGCTGACCGGCCGGCGCTGGCGCGGCGACGACGGCGCGCCCCTGACCGTGACCCCCCTGCCGGGCATCGGCCGCGACGACCTGGACACCGGCACCCGCTCGCTCTGGCGCTACCGCGCCGCCCTGCCCGTCGCGGTGGACCACCCGGTCTCGCTCGGCGAGGGCGGTACGCCGCTCCTCGCCTCGTCCTGGGGCGCGGTCCAGGTCTCCTTCAAGCTGGAGTGGTTCAGCCCGACGGGCAGCTTCAAGGACCGCGGGACGAGCGTGATGATCTCCCACCTGGCGGAGCAGGGCGTCACGGACGTGATCGAGGACAGCTCGGGCAACGGAGGCGCCTCCGTCGCGGCCTACTGCGCGGCCGCCGGCCTGGGCGCCGAGATCCTCGTACCGGAGTCGACGTCGGAGGCGAAGATCCTCCAGAGCCGGGCGTACGGGGCGCGGGTGCGCCTGGTGCCGGGGGACCGGGACGCGACGGCGGCCGAGGCCGTCCGCCGCGCGGCCGACACCCCCTATGCCAGCCACAACTGGCACCCGTTCTTCCTCCAGGGCGTCAAGACCCTCGCGTACGAACTCTGGGAGGATCTCGGCTTCACCGCGCCCGACAACGTCGTCACGGTCGCCGGCGCGGGCAGTGTTGTCCTCGGCTGCGACCTGGGCTTCTCCGAACTGCTGGCGGCCGGCCAGATCCGCCGCCTGCCCCGGCTGCTCGTCGCCCAGCCCGCCAACTGCGCCCCCCTGCACGCCGGTTTCCAGGCCGGGGGCGAGACTCCCGTACCGGTCGACCACGCGCCGACCATCGCGGAGGGGGCCTCCATCCGGCGGCCCGTACGGTTCCCCGAGGTGCTGCGGGCGATCAGGCGCTCCGAGGGTGACATGGCGGCGGTCCCCGAGGCCGACATCGTGTCCGCCGTCCACCGGCTGGCCGCCAAGGGGCTGTACGCGGAGCCGACCAGCGCGACCGCGGCCGCCGCGATCGACCTCTTCACGGCCCGGGGGGTCATCAGGCCGGGACAGACCACGGTGGTGGTGCTGACCGGGTCCGGGCTCAAGGCCCCCGCCGTGATGGGACGGCTGGTGGCCGGGGAGGACGACGGGAACGGGCCGCTGGGAGACGGCGCGGGGACCGGGGGGACCGCGTGAGCGACGAGGACGAGCTGCTGCTGCGGGAGTCCGAGAAGATCGTCGTCGCGCTCGGCCGGATGTTCCCGGGGCTGTGCGAGGTCGTCCTGCACGACCTGCGCGACCCGGAACACGCGGTACGGGCGATCGAGGGCGGGCTGTCCGGCCGTCGGGTGGGCGACCCCGCCACCGAGCTGGGCCTCGCGCGCATCCAGGACCCCGGCTACCCCGACGTCCTCCAGAACTACCCCAACCGCTTCCCCGACGGCAGGGCCGCCAAGAGCACCTCGATCGGGATCAGGAACGGCGAGGGCCGGTTCGTCGCGGCCATCTGCCTCAACCTGGACGTCTCGCTGTTCGCCGGCGTGGCCAGGAGCCTCGCCGACCTGGTCAGGACCGACGACCGGGACCGGCCGCTCGCGGAGACCCTGACCGCCCGGAGTGCCGACGAACTGCGGGTGGTGACGGACGCGTTCGCCGCGTCGCGGGGGCTCACCCCGCGTGCCCTGGGGCCTGCCGCCCGGAAGGAACTGGTCCGTTCCCTCCGGGCGCGCGGCTTCCTCCAGGTCAAGCACTCCGTACAGACCCTCGGCGTCTCACGCGCCACGGTCTACAACTACCTGCGCGGACAGCCCGGATACCCGCGCGAACAGCCCGGCCCGGAGACCGGCGGGGGGCGGGAACCGGGCGCGGACGGCGGGGATCAGCGGTAGACGGGTGAGGGGAACGAGGCGGGGGCCGGGCTGAACAGGGCCGTGTACGGGTCCTCCTCGTAGTGCCGGCGGTGGCGCCCGGCCTGGCCGTGGTCGACGGACGACGGGGACGGCGAGGTGAGCAGGCCGTCGGCGGCGAGGGTCTGCACGCGCAGTAGGAGGGTCCGCAGGTCGAGTCCCAACTCGCCGGCCACGGTCTGGAGATCGAGGCCGGACTGCCAGCTCCACAGCAGGACGGAGTCCATGCTCGACGACCAGACGACGTTCTCCTCGACCATGGGCACCGTCATGGGCGCGGCCTGGGGCGGCGCGGACGGGTCGTACAGGCCCGCGTCCGGGTGCTGCGGGTTCATCTCCTCCCTGGGGTGCGGCAGATGGACCTCCATCTCCGTGGTGGTGTCGACGGGGGAGCCCGTGGCGGCCGTCGGGGCCGGGGAGTGGGGCGGGAGCGGGGACTCCGGCGGGTCCTCGGCGGCGCAGACCAGGAGGAGGCTCTTGGCGACCTTGCGGGCGTCCTCCCGCCCGACCGTGCGGCGGGCGACCCGTACCTCCCGCTCGTTCAGTCCCATCAGATCCGCCACCGAGCCGTCGTTGCCGACGGTGACGGCGAAGGCGGCGAGGGTTCTGTTCCGCTCGGCCTGCGCGTCGTCCAGCGTCGACTGCGCCTGGCGGACACGCTCGTCGCTGGCACAGAAAGCTTCCGCCAGGACGATGTTCCGCTCCCAGAGTTCACGTGGATTCACACACCTGACAACGCGCTGACCGGGAAAGGGGATGGATCATTCAGTCAATTACACTCAAAGGAACCAAACGTGTGATCGGGTAAACCTGGTCAAATGGTGCGTGAAAGGATACTGCGTCGTGCGCGCTGCACGTGCGTTCGGATCCACGGCCCGCCCGTCCTGCCCTGTGGAGCGCCGTACTTCCTCGCGGGCCCGCCCGCACGCGGTCTGACGACGCCGCCGTCCTGGCCGGTGTGTTTCATGTGCGTTGCGATGAGCGCTTTCGATAGGGTGTGGGGCGGAGGTGACTGCTGTGTCGCAGCAGGACGAGCTTTTCGCTTCGGTCGACGCGCTGTTGGAGCAGGTGGCCGCGCAGGACGGACTGCCCGAGCCGGAGGAGCGCAAGCGCCTGAGGAAGGCGGCCGGCCTGAGCCAGGAGCAGGTCGCGCGGGCGCTGGACGTGCGCCGCGAGGCCGTGACCGCCTGGGAGGCGGGCCGTACCGAACCGCGCGCGCCGAAGCGGGCCGCGTACATCCGCCTGCTGGAGGGCCTCGCCGCCCGCCACCCGGCGCCGGCCGAGCAGCCGCCCCCGGCGCCACCTCCGCCCGAGCAGCCGGCGGTCCCGGCCCCGGTCCCGGCCGCAGCCGAGGTCCCGGCCCTGGCCCCCGCCCCGCCCCCGCCGCCTCGCGCGGCCGAGCCGACGGCCCCGGCGCGGCGGAGCCCCCCGGTGAGCCGGCCGCCCCACCGACGCCCCACCGCGGTTACCCCTCCCGCCACCTCCACCACCCCCGACCCCCGCTTCGCCAACGGCCCCCTCGCGGTCCTGGACGGAGAGGGGAACGCGTACTGCGCCACCGGCACCGTCCTGGACTGCCCGGCCGACGACGTGGTCTCCCTCGTCACCTGGACCCTCGCGGAGGCGCGGCTCGGCGCCCCCCGCCTGCACCGCAACGGCAAGGACGCCGACCCGCTCATCGTGCTCACCGCGGGAGCCGCCGAACGTCTCGGCCTGCCCGCCGAGTTGGCCGACCGGCGCGCCCTGCGCCTGCCGGACGGCCACCCCGTCCTCAAGCGACTCGCCCGCGCCAAGTGGCAGTTGACCAAACGCGGCTTCGGCCCGTGGCCCCGGATCTACCGACCCGCGCGCGACGGCCGCCGGCAGTGTGTCCAGCTCGCGGTGGTGCCCTGGGGCGCGCTCGACCCACGCGCCTGGGGCCACGCCGGTGACCTCTCTCCGGCCGACCTCGCCCATGTGCTGGGCTCCTACGCCACGTTGGTCCTCACCCCCCGCGGCTCCACCGCCGTCTCCGGCCTGGAGCTGATGACCGCGCTGCGGCCCCCGACGCGGGCGGTGCAGGACGAGACCGGCGCCTGGGTCTCCGGGCCGGTGCCCGGCTCGCTCACGGCCGTTGTCGACCCGGCGCCCCCGGAGGCCCCCGACGAACACCCGGTGGCCGCCGCGCTGTACCCCCGTACCCACCAGCGCACTCCCGACGAGGTGCTGGACGAAGAGGCGTACGACTGGATCCGTGACCCCGAGCTGCTGACCGACGAGGAGTGCGCGAAGCCGTACGCGGTCGGCATCGACGTCAACATGGCCTTCGCCGCCGCCGCGAACCGGCTGGTGGTCGGCACGGGCCCGGCGGTCCACGTGACGAACCCGGCCTTCGACAAGAAGCTGCCCGGCTCCTGGCTGGTCGACCTCTCCGGGATCGAGATCGACCCGCGCCTGCCGTCCCCCTTCACCCCGCAGGGGACCCGGCCGGCCGGCCCCGCCTGGTACGCGACCCCCACCGTCGCGTACGCGGCGGAGCTGGGCCATCCGGTACGACCCGCCGAGGCGTACGTCCGGCCCGCGAACGGCGCGTACCTCGACGCCTGGTACACCCGGCTGCGGGACGCCTACCTGGCCACCATGGAACGGCTCGGTGTGGTCACCGGCATGTCCGAGCGGGACTTCCTCGCCGCGATGGAACACCACAAGAGCGCCGACCCCGCGCAGGTCGCCGTGCTGACGGCCGTCAAGTCGACCGTCAAGGGCGGGATCGGCAAGCTGCGGGAGCGCCCGCAGGGCACGGCGTACACCTTCGGCGAGCGCTGGCCGTCCCTCGAACGCCCCACCTGGCGCCCCGACATCCGCGCCGCCGTCATCTCCGCCGCCCGCGTCAACATGCACCGCAAGATGCTCAAGCTGGCGGCCACCGGACTCTTCCCGGTCGCGGTCCTCTCCGACTGCGCCGTCTACCTGTCCGACGGCCCCTCACCGCTGGACTTCCTGCCGTACACCCCGGAGGGCAAGCCCCTGCCCGGCGGATTCCGGCTCGGCGTCAGCCCCGGCATGGTCAAGCACGAGGGCACCCAGGACCTGATGTGGGCGGTACGGCTGCTCGACGCGGGCCACAACCCCGCGCGGCACATCAAAGGCACCGACGCCGCGATCGACGGGGAGTGACACCTGATGGGCATCCTGGGCGACAGTCTCGACAAGGCGGAGGCCAACACCTTCACGCGCCCGATCCCGGCGTCCGCACAGGCGCGGATGAGGTTCCTCGTACGGAAGGAGGGTGGCTCGACCCGCGCGGTCGCCCGGCGGCTGGGCGTCTCGCAGCGCACGGTGGAGCGGTACGTGAAGGGCCAGCTGAAACGCCCGCGCCCCGAGCTCGCGGCGCGCCTCGCCGAGGAGGTACGGAAGGACTGGCAGCCGAGGGTCAGGCAACGCGCCCGCCAGAAGGCCGCGAGCGCCACGGGCGTGGTGATCGAGACGCGCGCCCGCTTCGGCTTCACGGCGGCCCCCGGCACGTCGGACGACGGCCGCGTCCGCCGCATCACCCAGCACCTCCCGCCCCCCTACGCGGCCCGCCTCTTCGAGGCCCGCTCCCTGGGCGCGGCGGAGGACCAACTCCGCGCGATCGCCGCGGAGGGCCTCCAGGAGATCTACTTCAAGGACGGCGGCCGCCGCGCCCAGGGCCTGTCGGTCGAGTTCACGGACATCGACTACATCGAACTGGACTACTGACCGACACGAGCCGGCCCACGGCTCCCGATCACCGGTGTCACGGTCGGTCGTTCGGGCCCGTCGCGGTCGGGCGGTCCACGCGGAAGTGGTAGCAGCCGTATTCCACCGCTCGTACGTGGACCTGCGCGGTCTCCGGGTCCGCGAACGCCTCCGTGAAGGCCCGGTCGAAGGCCGCTTCGGCGTCCTCGGGCAGTTCCACCATGCGGCCGCCGATGATGTGGCCCCGGCCGTCGTACCGGCGGAAGGCGCGCAGAGCGCCGGGGCGGGCCCACGGGGGGCCGGCGTCCGGGGCGGGGCCGCCGCAGTCCTCGGCGTGGATGAAGACCGGGCCCTGCTCGTCGTACGCCCCCGGGTCCGCGCCCGTCTCCGCCGCCCAGCGGCGCAGCGGGGCGTACGAGACGAGGGCGATCCGGTCGCCCACGGCGCTGGGCCGCAGGCAGCAGCGAAGCGGGTGAGCGCCTTCCGTGTCCGTGTACGGGCGCATCGGTCGTCCGGCGTCGTCGCTGACGCGAAGCTCCTTGAGGGCGGTGGGGGTGAGGGGCTGAGGCTGGTAGTCGCTGGTCATGCCGTTCAGCCTGGCGCAACGGAGCGTGCGGAGCTGGCGGGAATCCGCCATGAAGTTCCGGGACCGGGTGTCCCGTCCCCGGGCCCCGGCGCCATAGGCGAAACACGACGTCTGTCCGGACCGGTCGCCGCGCGGAGCGCCGGCAGTGCCCCCTCTCCGGCGCCTGGAGGAGCAGCGGCGCGGCCACCGCGCCGCGCCGGCCGCGCACATGGACCCACCCGGGCAACTGGCCGCGTTCGCGGTCGCCAACGTACGGTTCGCCGTCGAGGAGCCGCCCGCCGCGCCTTCCGTCCCCGTGGCTAGGTGAAACGCGGCAGCCAACTCGCCCGGTAGTCCGGGTGGTCGGCGTGTTCGGCCGCCAACTGGCGTACGGCGAAGCCGAGGCCGACCGCGCGGCCCGACACGAAGTCGGACGCGGGGGAGTCGACGTCGAGGGCCGCCAGGGGGACGTACTGGTCGAGCAGGACGCGGCTCGACCCGATGCGCCGCAGTGTCCGCGCCGGGTCCTGGCGGGCGATGTGCTGGTCGAAGCCCCGGGTCCGGACGCTGAACGTGATCGCTCCGAGGTCGTCGTGCACCTCGCCCGGCGACTCCTGCGGAGTGCGCCAGCCGGCGCCACCCGCCGCCTCGGCCAGCCGCTCCTCGTCGTCGAGGCGCGCGCGTACGAAGGCCACGAGGTCCGCGTTGTGCTCGGTCATCAGGCTGTCGGTCCCTTGCGGTCGAGTCCGGATCGCAGAGGGAAGAGTATCGCCACCGAGGGGTGCGGACGTACCGCCCGTACGGCCGTCCGGCAGGCGGTCACCCCCGCCGGCCACCGCACCCCGCGCGTCACTTCTTCCGCAGCCGCGCCACCATCTGCCGCAGATGGGGAATCTGCTCGTAGAGCGCCTCGCCGGGACACTGCGTCTCGTACTCGTCCCGGTGACCGGAGATCACCCTCAGCTCGGCGGGCTTTCCCTTCGGGAAGCGGCTCCCGTCGTTGTTGGACACCATCCGCACCCGGCCCTCGGGGTCCACTCCGCGCGGCAGCTTCCACGCCGCGACGGCGGCGATCGACCTCAGCATCGCGGGCGGCACCTTCTGGCCGCTCCCGAAGTGGCCGAGCGCCGCGATCCCCAGGCTCCGGCCGTTGAACCCCTTCGCGTGCGCCCCGCGCACCGGCCGGTCCACGCCGCCGGCGCGTCCCTCGTAGATGTTCCCGCAGCGGTCCACGACGAAGTTGTAGCCCAGGTCGTTCCACCCCATGTCCTGGATGTGGTGCTCCTGCATGGAGCGCAGCATCCCCGGCACGTCCGCCCGGCAGTCGTAGGTGTTGGAGTGGTTGGTGTGATGGAGGAACACCATCTCCACCGCGCCGGTGTACGCGGGCTTCTCCCGTACGGCCTTCTCGTCCGCGTGCCACACCGACCGCCCGATGATGGCGGGACGGGGCGCCGCGGGACCGACCCGGACATGGTGGTGCCGCGGCTCCGGTGTCCTGCTCTCCGGAGCGTCGCACGTCACCACCAGTACCAGCGGCAGAAGCGCCAACCCCTGCCTGATCTTGCGGGGCCACATCCCCCCAACCTGGACCCCCGGACCCGTACCGCCAAGCGGGACGCGCCCGGTCGGGTGAGGGAACTGCCCGTACGGCGGCCACCACCGGCCCCCGACGGGCCCCGCACCCGGTGCCGCGCCCCGCCCCCCCCCGGGCCGGGTACGGGTCGGCCGGCGGGCGCCCGCGCGGGCGGTCAGTTCGGCCCGACCCCCGCCATGCCGTCCGGCGTGACGCTGAACCAGGTGCCGTCCACCCCGTACCCCTTGACGTCCCCGGGCTCCATGTCCTCGCTGTACCGGTAGACCGGCTGTCCTGACAGGGTCACCTGGAGGCTCCCGTCCGCCCGCTTGACCACCCCTACGTCCGACTCCTTGACCCCGTCGACGAAGATCTTCCCCTTCGGGGCGATGAGCACCGGCGGCCAGGTGTCGGTGCAGGTGTCGTCGCAGTTCGACTTGGAGGGGCTCGCCCCGTCCTTGTCGAAGCGGTACAGCGTGAATCCGGCGCCGTTGACGACGTTCGAGTCCGGGCTCCCCGTCGTGACGGCGGTCAGCTGCACCCACTTCTTCGCCACCTCCGACACGACCGGCGTGCCGGGCACGTTCGCCCAGTCACCCGTCTTCGCCGGGGCGTGGTTCTCCTCGGCGGTCCCCGACAGGAAGCTCAGGTTTCCGAGCAGGGCCCGGCCGGCGGTCGCGGCGCGGTCCGAGGTCCCGCTCGTACCGTCGCCGCACGCCGTCAGCAGCATCGCGCCTATGACGGCCGTCGCCGCGATCGTCCCTGTGCGCTTGCGGAACAACATGGATCTCCTCGTGGTGCGTGCTCCGTCTCTGCCGGAGCGCCTAATCCTCACACGTGCGCAACCCCCTTGATCCCTCAGCCGGTTACCGCTCCGGGACACAACGCCGACCGGATCGTGGCCGGGGGGTGACCTGCCGGGGCGACACTGGAGGCAGGGCACCACCTGGACGAACGGGGGATCTTCCATGGCGGCCATATTCCGGCGACGCGTTCCGGCAGCGGTTCCGGCGCTCGATCCGTACGACATCGCCCATCTCGCCGGCGGCCCTCGGCGGGTGGCCGAGACCGCGCTGACCGGGCTGCGGGACCGGGGCCTGGTCCGCGTCATCGGCTCCCGGGTACGGGCCGTCCCGGCCGGCGAGGAGGCGCCCGCCGCCCCGGCCGGGCATCCCGTCGAGGAGGCGCTGCTCGCGCTGTGCCCGCGGGGGAGGGGGCTCGCCGCCGTGCTCGCGGGCGTCGCCAAGGACCCCGTGACGGAGGGGATCGGCCACCGGCTCGTCTCGTACGGTCTGCTCACCCGGCGCCACGGCCTCACCCGGGCCGGACACCGCCACCTGGAGGCCGCCCGGCGCGAGGGGACACTCCCGGCGTACGTCTTCGACGGCCCCGCCGCCCTCCCGGACGCGCGGTTCCGCGCCACGGTCACGGCCGCGACCCTGCCGTCCGGCCTCGGCAAGGCGCTGCTGAGGATGGCGAACGCCCTGGACCGCGACGCGGACTCGCACGGGCACGGGGACTCCGACGGGGGTTCCGGCGGGGGCCACAGCTGCGGGGGCGGCGGAGGCGGGGACTACTGAGCCGCGCCCTCGCGGGAACGGGCCGCGACCGAATCGTGCGCGTGGGGGCCGCCCCCGCCCGTGACGGCTTGTTGACGACGTGGGACACCCCTCCTATTCTCGACTGAACACGTCTAGACAGGCAGGTCGGCGATGGCAGGCACGCGCGACAGCGGATCCGGTCCCGCCCCGGGACCCGGCTCCGGCTCTGGGCCGGGGCGACAGATCCAGGTGGAGACCCACGGTCTGGACGTGATCGGCGACGCGGAGCGCAAGGGCACTCCCCGTCAGCTCTTCTGGCCCTGGTTCGGGGCCAACGTCTCGATCCTCGGGCTCAGTTACGGCGCCTTCGCGCTCGGCTTCGGCATCTCCTTCTGGCAGGCCCTGGTCGCCGGGCTGGTCGGCATCATCGTCTCCTTCCTCCTCTGCGGCTTCATCGCGGTCGCGGGCAAACGCGGCTCCGCGCCGACGATGGTGCTCAGCCGCGCCGCCTACGGCGTGCACGGCAACCGGCTGCCCTCGGTCGTCTCGTGGGTGCTCACCGTCGGCTGGGAGACCGTCCTCACCTCGCTGGCCACCCTCGCCACCGCGACCGTCCTCGGACGGCTCGGCTGGGGCGGCGGGACCGAGACCAAGATCATCGCGCTGATCCTCATCAGCGCGCTCGTCGTGGTCGGCGGCGTGATGGGCTTCGACCTCATCATGCGGCTCCAGACCGTGATCACCGTGGTCACCGCCGTCCTCACCCTCGTCTACATCGGGCTCGTCGCCGACCACATCCACTGGCACACCGTCAGCGCCCTCCCCGGCGGCTCCGCCGAGGAGTTCATCGGCGCGCTCGTCTTCCTGCTGACCGGCTTCGGCCTCGGCTGGGTCAACGCCGCCGCCGACTACTCCCGCTACCTGCCGCGCCGCTCCTCGACGCGCGGCGTGATCGGCTGGACCACGGTGGGCGCCTCCGTGGCGCCGGTGATCCTGCTCGTCTTCGGCCTGCTGCTGGCCGGCTCCTCCAAGAGCCTCAACACCGCCATCGCCGCCGACCCCATCGGCGCGCTCACCACGATCCTGCCCACCTGGTTCCTGGTCCCGTTCGCGATCGTCGCCGTCCTCGGCCTGGTCGGCGGCGCGGTCCTGGACATCTACTCCTCGGGACTCGCGCTGCTCTCGGCGGGCCTGCGGGTGCCCCGCTACCTCGCCGCCCTGTTCGACGGCGTCCTCATGATCGCGGGATCGGTCTACATCGTCTTCTTCGCCGACAACTTCCTCGGCCAGTTCATCGGCTTCCTGACCACCCTCGGCGTGCCCGTGGCGGCCTGGTGCGGGGTGATGCTCGCCGATCTGCTGCTGCGCCGGGGGCCGTACGACGACCTCGACCTGTACCGCCCGCGCGGCCGCTACGGCGACTTCTCGTGGGTGCCCCTGGCGCTCACCGTCGTCGCGACCGCGCTCGGCTGGGGTCTCGTCACCAACGCCGCCGCCAGTTGGCTCAACTGGCAGGGCTACCTGCTGGGCCCCTTCGGCCTGGGCGGCAAGACCGGTTCCTGGGCCTTCGCCAACCTGGGCGTGCTGGCCGCCCTGGTGCTCTGCTTCGCCGGATATCTGCTCCTCGCGCGCGGCCGGGTGCGCGCCCAGGAGCGGCGGCCGCCGGCGATCGGGGACAAGCTGCCCGTATGACGTCCGTACCCCGTATGACGTCCGTACGGGACGGCCGGCCCGCCCCGGACCCCACCACGCCCGAGAAGCTCGCGGGAGAAACGACATGACCGGAATCTGGCTCAAGCACCAGAAGATCTCCGAGGCGCTGGCCAAGGAGATCCGCAGCGGTGGACGGCGGGCCGGTGAGCAGCTGCCGGGCGAGAAGGCCCTGGCCCAGCGGTTCTGCGTGAGCCGTACCACCGTGCGCGCCGCGCTGGCGGAGCTGAGCGAGGCCGGTCTGATCGTCACCCGGAGCGGCAAGGGGTCCTACGTACTCTTCGACGGCCAACCCCTGGACACGCCCCTGGGCTGGGCGCACGCCCTGGCCACCCGGGGCATCTCCTCCCGGGTCCGGACGATCGCCGTCGAGGAGGTCAACGACGACGCGCTGGCCGAGCGGCTGGGGGTGGAGTCCCCCGTCTTCGTCCGGGTTGCCCGGATCCGGGAGCTGACCGACGACGGCTGCGTGGTGTCGTACGAACGAAGCTTCCTGCCCCCCGTCCCCGGGGTACGGGAGCTGCCGAGGCAGGGGCCCGCCGAGATGTCCCTCACGGAGGTCATGCGGCGGGCCGGGCTCCACCCCGACCACGGGGAGCAGCGCCTCGGCGGCCGCCGGATCACCGCACGCGAGGCGGAGCTGCTGCGGCGGGAGCCGGGCGACTGGTTCCTGGACGCGCGGCGCACCAGCTTCGCGTCGGACGGCTTCTTCGTCGAGCACGTGGTCAGCCTGCTCGACCCCGAGCACTTCCAGATGTCGCTCGAATTCCAGGGCGGCGCCTAGGGCGTGTCTTGCCGATCAGCAAGACACCCCCCAGGTCCTGGGCCCGGTGGGCCCGTACCTGTCCGGCGGGACTCAGTTCACGCCCTCCGGGCGGAACTGGACGCTGATCCGGGGGCCGACGCCGCGCGCGGTCTTGGGGATCGCGTGTTCCCAGGTCCGCTGGCACGAGCCGCCCATCACGATCAGGTCGCCATGCCCCAGCGGCACCCGCGTCGTCGGGCCGCCCCCGCGCGGCCGCAGCGTGAGGTCGCGCGGTTCGCCGACCGAGAGGATCGCGACCATGGTGTCCTCCGTGGAGCCGCGCCCGGTCCGGTCGCCGTGCCAGGCGACGCTGTCCCGGCCGTCCCGGTAGTAGCAGAGCCCCGCCGTGGCGAACGGCTCCCGCAGCTCGGCCGCGTAGTGGACGCCCAGGGCCGTGCGCGCCTCGTCCAGGACGGGGTGGGGGAGGGCGTCCCCGGCCCGGTAGAACGACAGCAGGCGCGGAACGGCCACCTCCCGGTCGTACATCCGGCGCCGCTCGGCGTGCCACGGCACACCGGCCACCAGTTCCCCGAAGAGCGTGTCCGCGCCGCTCAGCCAGCCGGGGAGGAGATCGATCCACGCCCCGTCGCCCAGCACGGTCCGCCGGAGGCCGCCGAGCGGTCCCAGGCGTATCTCCTCGGTCTGGTCGAACAGCGAAGGCTGGAGATGTACGGACATGTGCACCAGCGTAAGCCCGAATAATCGAATACGTGAGCTATTTTAACGCCCGTGACGCAGGGTGTCGGCGCCGTCGCTGTCGTGTGTGGGGAGGGGGCAGGTCAGCGCGGCGCCCGTCCGTACGCGATGTCGGCCCGCGCGAGAGGGTGGTCGTTCTCCCCGCGTTCCATGCGGCGTACCTCCTCCGCGGCCGGCGCCCGGAACCCGGTCGGCGTGGCGGACGGTCGCGGCGCGGTACGGGGGAACATCTGGAAGAACGGGTCGAGTTCGCTCAGGAACGCCTCCGGTGCCGGGACGGGCGAGTCCTCCACGACGGTCTCGGACCGCACGTCGGTACAGCCGGCCTCCAGCAGGGCGCCCTCGATCTCCGGGCGTTCCAGGTGCGCGGGGGACACGGGGAACTCCAGCGTCCCCACGTCGGGGTCGCCCAGGCGCTCGATCGCCCGGGCCAGGGGCACGAACATCGGCCCGGCTCCCAGCGGGGGCGCCCGGTACACCACGCCGATCACGCCGCCGGGACGGACCACCCAGACCATCTCGGTCAGACCAGACCATCTCGGTCAGAGCTGATCCGGGGATCGGCGCGGCTCCGTCCAGAGCCGACTCCGCGAGTCGCACCGAGGTGGGCTCGGCCCGCCGCTCCGCGGGCCGGTCGTGACGCGCGGACCTCCGACGGCGTGCGTCGGAGGTCCGGCGGTCGTCCGCGCTGTCGGGTCGGTCAGAACCGGCAGTACGCCACCGGCGAGAAGTTCTTCACGAAGCGGGCCGAGACCCAGCCCCGCTTCGAACCGCCGAGCAGGTACCAGAGGTTGTTGCCCTCGACGTTCTGGCCGCGGGTCTTGCAGTACAGGGTGATGATCGTGCCGGGCTGGAAGCTGCCGAGGTACGCGGAGTTGGTCGTCGGCCTCTGGCGGATGCTCAGCGGGAGGCGGGCGATGACCTTGCCCCTGGGGAGCGCCGCCACCGCCGTGGTGGCCTCCGGCGGGGTCGTGCCCGTCGCCGCGGCGGGGGTGGCGACCAGGGCGCCGGAGCCGGCGAGGATGGCGACGGCGAGGGCCGCGGTGATCCGACGCTTGATGCGCAGTTCGTACACAGTTCCTTCTTTCCCTGAAGGGGTGGTACCTCCTTATGGCACGCGGCGCGACCCGGCGCCGGGACGGACACGGGAACGTCACCCGGATGCCCCGGACACCGCACCGCCCGGCCGCGTGGTGCGGCCGGGCGGTGCGGTGGGGCGGTGGAGCGACGAGCGGTCAGCCGCGTGCGCGGCCACGACTTCGGCGCCCGGCCATCCCCAACACGGCCGTGGCGAGGGCCAGGCAGACACACGCGGCGCCGACGGCGACGTTGCTCGCCATGGTGCGCGTGGTGGTCACGTTCCCGGCCACCACCCACGGGGCGATGATCGTCCACACGCCGATCCCCAGCGCGGCCCATCCCATGCCGTGCGTCCGCTCGTAGGCCGCGGAACCGAACCCGAGGGTGAGCAGGGTGAACGCGATGCCGGCGATGAGGTTGGTCACGGTCAGGGTCGTGAGTCCGCTGAAGCCCACTATCCAGGGCGACGCGGCCAGGAAGAGGCCGGCCAGCAGGCTCAGGCTCTGCACGGCCTGCGCGAGGGGCGTCGCGATCGCGCGCTCGGAACGTGCCTGCAAGGCGCGGATGTCGGGATGGTCCTCGATGGTCGATGACGGACGAGGTGATGGTGATGCCATGGCCAACTCCTTCGGCTGATGGTGTGGCTCGTTAGGTGACGTTCCCTTCTCTGGGCGATCAAAATGTCCGATAAGGTAAAAAATAGGTTAAGCGGTGTTTTAGGGCATATGTGAAGCCAGTTGGTCGCTCCCCGTGTCCGGACGCCGGAAGCGGTGGCCGAACACGGGGAGCGTCGGGAGGGGCCCGGCGGCGGGGGAGTGCTCACCCGAATGGCGTGCTCCGGGGAGGGCGCGCACAGTGGAGGCGAGGGGGACGACGGGGGTTCGAGTGAGCGATCAGCCTCTGCGAGAAGGGAAATCTCTCATGGCGGAAAACCAGTCCGCGGTGACCACGCGGCACAACGGAGCACATCACGACGTCAAGGGCAGTACGGTCATCGCCGACTCGGTCGTGTCGACCATCGCCGGCATCGCGGCCCGTGACACGGGTGGCGTGTACGCGATGGGCGGAGGCATGTCCCGCACGATCGGGGCGGTACGTGACCGCGTGGCCGGTTCCGAGGACCCGACCCGGGGCGTCAAGGTCGAGGTGGGCGAGAAGCAGGCGGCCATCGACCTGGAGATCGTGGTCGAGTACGGGTCACCGATCGCGCAGACGGCGGGCGACATCCGCTCCAACGTCTCCGACGCGGTGCAGGGCATGACCGGACTCGACGTGGTCGAGGCCAATGTCACCGTCTCGGACGTGCACATAGCGGGATTCGACGACGACCAGGACACGGACAACTCCCGCGTGGTGTGACCCACGACGCGAACGGCGCGTCCGCGCGTACGACGGCCGGGGTGACCCTTCGCCGAACGCCGGGCCCGCGCGGGGATGTTGGTCCCCTACGGACCCGGCGTCCGCCGGCCAGGAGCCGGTCAGTCGGTCGGTAGGTCGGTCGGTAGGCCGGTCAGTCGGTCGGCCGGCCGTCCGTCACGCCGGTTCGAGGCCGGGGTTCCCCGCCTCGGTCACGAACGACGCGGCGGTCGAGACCGGCGCGCCGGGTGTCGTGACGGCGGAGACCGTACGGAAGTCGGCCCGCGCCGACTCCCGGCCGAGCGTCACCAGCGCGTAGCCGCGCCGCCCGTTGTAGAACTTCATGTGCGGATTGGCCTGCGTGTACGTCTCCCACGTCGCGGGCTTGTCGGCGCCGTCCTTGCCGCTGGCGATGGACGTCGCCACGATCTCGGTGCCCACCGTCCGGGACGCCGGGTCGTCGAAGTCGCGCTTGATGTCGTACGCGTAGGCGACGTGGACGTCACCGGTGAGCACCATGAGGTTGGCGACGCCGGCCGCCTCGGCCCCGTCCAGCAGGCGCTTGCGGGCGGCGGGGTAGCCGTCCCACGCGTCCATGCTGACCTTGGCGACCGGGTTCAGGTCCAGCCTGCGCGCCGAGAAGTTCACCTGCTGCGGGACGACGTTCCACACGGCGCGGGAGTTCTGCCAGCCGTTCAGCAGCCACCGCTCCTGCGTCTCGCCGGTCATGGTGCGCGACGGATCGTCCGACTCGGGCCCCGGGACGTGCGCCGTGTCGCCGTACGCCTGGTCGGAGCGGTACTGCCGGGTGTCCAGGACGTCGAACTGCGCGAGCCGGCCGAACTGGAGCCGCCGGTACAGCCGCATGTCCGGACCCTCGGGGCGCTGCGGGGTGCGCAGCGGCTGGTTCTCCCAGTACGCGCGGTAGGCGGCGGCCCTGCGCAGCAGGAACTCCTCCGGCGGTACGTCGTTCTCCGGCGTCTCGTCCGCGTAGTTGTTCTCGGTCTCGTGGTCGTCCCACGTCACGACGAACGGGTGCGCGGCGTGCGCGGCCATCAGGTCGGGGTCCGACTTGTAGAGCCCGTACCGCAGCCGGTAGTCCTCCAGCGTCACGGTCTCCCGGTTGTAGTGCGCGGGCAGCCGCCGGTCGGTGTAGTTGCGGGCGCCGCCGACCGCCGTCACCGCGTACTCGTACAGGTAGTCGCCGAGGTGGAAGACGACGTCCAGGTCCTCCTCGGCGAGGTGCTTGTACGCGGTGAAGTAGCCGTCGTGGTACGCCTGGCAGGAGACGGCGGCGATCCTCAGCTCGCCGATCGTGGCGCCCCGCGCGGGCGCGGTGCGGGTGCGGCCCACGGGGCTGATCCACGTACCGACGCGGAAGCGGAACCAGTACACGCGGTCGGAGTCCAGGCCCGGGACGTCGACGTGCACGCTGTGGTCGAACTCGGGGTGGGCGTCGACCTGTCCGCGCTCGGCGATCCGCGTGAAGCGCGCGTCGTGGGCGAGTTCCCACCGTACGGCGACCCTGTTCCTCGGCAGGCCGCTGTCCGGCTCGTACGGTCTGGGCGCGAGCCGGGTCCAGAGCAGGACGCCGTCCGGGCGCGGGTCACCGGAGGCGACGCCGAGGGTGAACGGGTTCTCGGTGATCTTCGCGGCGTCGAGCGAGGCGGCGCTCGCGACGCCGGCGGTCGGCAGGTTCACGGCGAAGGCGAGCGCGGCCGCCGCGCCCGTACCGGTCAGGAACCGGCGGCGGCCGAGGTGACGGGCGGCTGCCCTGAGTTCAGGTGCGTGGGTACCCGGCGCGTGGTGGTGTACGGGTGTCATGTGACCCTCCCCTGACGGCGGTTGTCAGGGGAATTGCAGTCGCGGGCCAAGGCGGCGCGCCGTCAGTCGTATGGCATGCGCATGGCGGATGGATGAGATCTTGATGTCGCGCCCCGTGGTCCGCCGGTCACGGATTCAATGCCCGTGGTCCGCCTCCGCATCCTCCTCCGCCGTCCGGTCGGTCCGCCGGCTGATCCTGACCAGGCGCTCGAAGTCGACGGCCACGCCGCGCAGCAGCAGGTCCACCAGGGGCCCCGCCGTACCCCGGTCGACCGGCGCGTCGCCGAACAGCGCCCGCTGGTAGACCGTCGACGCCAGCAGGTCGACCAGGAGCGCGGGATCGACGTCGGGCAGCAGGTCCCCCCGGTCGACCGCGCGCCGCACCGCGACCGTCGCGGCGTGCCTGGTCGGCTCGACCAGGACGTCGATCAGCCGCCGGTGCAGGGCGGCGTCGCCCGCGCAGTCCGCGATCAGCGGGGCGAGGACCCCGCCGGGCAGCCGCTCGTCCAGCGCGGTGGCGAGCAGCCGCACGCTCTGGACGAGATCGCACCGGGTGCAGCCGTTGTCCGGCGCGGGCGGGGTGACCAGGACCGACGCGAGGGCGTCGACGACCAGGTTCTGCCGGACCGGCCACCGCCGCCGTATCGCCGCCTTCGTCGTGCCCGCCCGGGCCGCGACCGTCTCCAGGGCGAGACGCGCGTAGCCGCGCTCCCGCAGGACGTCCAGGGTCGCCGTCAGCACCGCCGCGTCGATCGCCGGGTCGCGCGGGCGTCCGGCGGCCGGGCTCACCGCCCGGCGTCCTGCGGATACCAGCGCAGCTCCACGGTGTTGCCGTCCGGGTCCGCCACGTAGATCGACTGGGCGTCGCCCCGGGCGCCGTACCGGCCGACCGGGCCCTCCAGCACGGTGAACGTGCCCGCGTCGATGACCTCCTGCCAGTCCAGCGGGTCGACGACCAGGCAGATGTGGTCCACGTTCGACTCACCGCGCGGGCGGTCGACCAGATCGATGATGGACACCGGGCTCACCCGTACCGACGGGAACGGCACCTTGCCCGCCCGCCATTCCTCCACCCGCACCGGCTCCAGGCCGAGCGGCCCGCAGTAGAACTCCAGCGCGCGCTCCACATCCCCCACGTTGAGCACCAGATGATCGAAATCCTTGACCCGCATCAGGCCGTCCCCCGTCTTCCTTCGCTGCGTCCGGTCGGCCGTGTCGGCCACCGGTCCATTTGAATACGACCCGGTTCGGATCGTAAGGCGCACCCTACCCCGGATCCGGCGGCGGTACGCCGAGTTCGTACCGGGTCATCTGATGGCGCCCGGCCGCCAGGACCACGAGGAGGACCGCGACCGCCGCGACCGATCCGGCGCCCGTGCCTCCGGCGAGGAACAGGTACGCGCAGACGGCCAGCGCACGGGCCGCCAGGTTCGACTCCGCCGCGAACAGGGCCGATCGGCGGCTCGGACCGCCGGGTGTACGGGCCTGCCGGACCAGCCGGGCCACCGACACGGCGTCGCAGCCCGTCGCGAGGCCCAGACAGAGCCAGGCCGCCGCGCCGGCCGCCCCCGGCGCGGGCCCGGCCACCGCCGCGGCCCACCCGACCGCCCCGAGCCAGGGCACCACCAGCAGCGCGGCGACCCTCGTGGCCGCCCGGGTCCCGCGCCGCACGGGCAGGGTCAGGCAGCGGGCCCTGCGGTCGCCCTCCTCGTCGCCGATGGCCAGGAACAGGTTGTAGAGCGTGCCGTGGACCGCCGCCGCCCCCGCGACCGGCCACACCGCGGGCGAGGACAGCTGGTGGACGGCCGCGGCGCCGAAGAGCACCAGGCCCGCCAGGGTCGCGGTCCCCTCCGTGACGTCCCCGAGCAGGCCGGCGGTCTTGAGCCGCCGGTGGTACACCAGATGCAGCCCGAACGCGCCGACCAGGACCACCGGGGCCCGCCAGTCCAGCAGCAGCGCCCAGGCCAGGGCGGTCGCGATGCAGGTCGCGGCGGCGACCAGGGCGTGCGAGGGCGGCAACGCGCCCGAGGGGATGGGCCGGTGCGGCTTGGCAGCCGCGTCGATGTCACGCCCCAGATAGTCCCCGAGGTACGCGCCGCCGATCCCGCCGAGCGTGCACACGCCCCAGACCCCCAGGAGTGCTCCCGCGCCGGTCGCCCGGCCGTCGCCCGCCCCTCCCGCGTACGCCCCGGCCAGCCCCAACAGGCCGTAGGTGGCGGACTCGTACACCCGCCAGGTCCGCGCGTGCGCGAGCAACAGGGCTCCTCGCGCGGGGCGTTGGACGACCAGGCGCTCCTCGGCGGCGCCCCCCTCGGCGGTCACGACGGATCACCGGGCACGCCGGTCCTGGCCGGTGCGAGGCCGCTCACCACGATCACATGGGCGTTCAACGACCGCCGGGCCAGGACGACACGACGATCCGGGCCGGGCCGGCACGAGGACCCGGGCCGGGATGACACGACGAACCGGGCCGGGCCGGCACGACGACCCGGGCCGGGACGATACGGGGGCCCAGGCCGGGACGACACGACGAACCGGGTCACACAACGGCCTACCAGCCCGTCGCCGCCACCACCTCGCGCGCCACCTCCGCGACGGACCTGCCGTCCGTCCCCACCCGGACCGTGCCCGGCGGCGCCTCCCGCTCCAGCCGCCGCGCCGCCAGACCGCTGCGCTCGACGTGGAGGGCGAGCTGCGACCCCGTCTCGCGCCGCGCCAGCCGCTCCCGGGCCGTCGTGTCCCCGGCGGTGAGCAGGACCCGTACGATCCGCGTCGTGTCACCCCCTCCCAGCGCGCGGCGGAACATCGCGCTCTCCAGCACGCTCACCGTGTTCGTGTAGACGAGCCGGCGGTGGCCCAGCGCCGCGAAGTTCGCCCAGACCGCCGTGAGATTGCGCTCGGTGATCGCCGAGCGGCGCGGGTCGTCGGCGGGGGCGGGATGCACCTGCCCCAGGTAGTCGCCCTCCAGCAGGCAGTGCGCGACCCCCGCCTCCTGGAGCAGTGCGGAGACCTCCCACGCCACGGTGGACTTGCCGACGCCCGACCGGCCTCCGATGAGGAGTGCTTCGTACGTAGTCATGCGCGGGAGCCTGACAGCCGGTGCGGGTACCGGGCACCGGGTTTTCCCCCGGAGCCCGGGGGCGCCCGTACGGGCCGGGGTCCTCGGCCGGGCGCCGCACTGGCATGATCGGCGGTATGGCTGAACGTGTGATCGCCGCGTGTGACGGGGCGTCGAAGGGAAATCCGGGACCGGCCGGCTGGGCCTGGGTCATCGCCGACGGGGCGGAGCTGCCCGACCGCTGGGAGGCGGGGGCGCTCGGCACCGCCACCAACAATGTCGCCGAACTCACCGCCCTGGAGCGGCTCCTGGCCGCCGTCGACCCGGACGTACCGATGGAGATCCGGATGGACTCCCAGTACGCGATGAAGGCGGTCACGACCTGGCTGCCCGGCTGGAAGCGCAAGGGCTGGCGGACGTCGTCGGGCAGTCCGGTCGCCAACAAGGAGCTGGTCGTCCGGATCGACGCGCTGCTCACGGGCCGTTCCGTGGAGTTCCGTTACGTGCCCGCCCACCAGGTGGACGGCGACCGGCTCAACGACTTCGCCGACCGGGCCGCGAGCAGGGCCGCCATCGTCCAGGAACCGGCGGGCAGTGCGTACGGCTCCCCGGAGCCGCCGGCCGCGCCGGACACCGTACGGTCCGGTGGCCGGGGGCGTTCCTCCGGCGCGTCGGGGTCCGGATCCGGGACCGGGACCAAGACGGCGGCGAAGACCACCGCCAGGAAGACGTCCTCCTCCGCGCGGACCCTCAACGCCAAGTTTCCGGGCCGCTGCCGGTGCGGTCAGGCGTACGCGGCCGGTGAGCCCATCGCCAAGAATCCCGAGGGGTGGGGCCACCCCGCCTGCCGTACAGAAGTCTGAAAAGACGCTGTTCAGCTGTTGCGGGGAGTGGGGAGTTCCGGCAGCTGCGGGCTGTACAGCCAGGACGTGAACAGCTCGTCGAGGGGGTGGGCGCTGCGGCGCTGCGCGAGCGCGGTGAAGTCCTCGGTCGTGACCGTGCCGTGCCGGTGCGCGGCCGTCCACTCCCGCAGCAGCGGGAAGAACGTGTCGTCGCCGACCACCGTGCGCAGCGCGTGCAGCGTCAGCGCCCCGCGCTGGTAGACCTGATCGTCGAACATCCGCCGTACGCCCGGGTCCGCGACCCGCAGATCCTGCGGCAGCCGGGCCAGCCTCGCCCTGGTCCGTTCGGCGACCGCCGCCGCCGGGGCGCCGCCGGACACCTCGGACCACAGCCACTCCGCGTACTTGGCGAAGCCCTCGTTCAGCCAGATGTGCCGCCAGTCGGCGACACTCAGGCTGTTGCCGAACCACTGGTGCGCCAGCTCGTGCGCGACCAGCCGCTCGCAGCCGCGCCGCCCGTCGACATGGTTCGCCCCGAAGATGGAGAGCGTCTGCGCCTCCACCGGGACCTCCAGCTCCTCGTCCACGAGGACCACCGCGTACTCACCGAAGGGGTACGGCCCGAAGAGGTCCTGGAACGCGGCCATCATCTGCGGCTGCCGGGCGAAGTCGTGGTCGAACCGCGCCTGCAAGCGGGGCGGCACGGCCGCCCACTGCGGTACGGGTCGCGCGCCGCGATCGGCCAGCTCGACCAGTTCGTACAGCCCGGTCTGGACCGTCGCGAGATAGGTCGACATCGGCTCCGGCTGGTCGTACACCCAGGTCGTCGTGGACGCGCCGATCGTGCGCGACTCCAGCGTCCCGTTCGCCACCACCGTGTACGGCGAGGGCGCGGTCACCGAGATCCGGTACGCGGCCTTGTCGGCGGGCCGGTCGTTGCACGGGAACCAGGACGGCGCGCCGATCGGCTGGCCCGCCACCAGCGCGCCGTCCTCCAACTGCTCCCAGCCCAGGTCGCCCCAGTCCCGCGTCTTCACCGGCCTGGGTGTGCCGGTGTAGCGCACCTCGACGGTGAACGGCTCCCCGGCGGCCGGGGGACGGGCCGGCCGGATCCGCAGCTTGTCGGCCCGGTGGGTGTAGCGGGCGACGCGCTCGCCGTTCACCAGCACCCCGTCGACGCGGAAGGGGCGCAGGTCGAGGCTGAACGCGGTGAGGGCGCCGCCGGGAAGGGCGGGGTCGGCGACGGCGGAGAGCGTGGCGCGGCCGGAGAGGCGGCCGGTGCCGGGACGGTAGGTCAGCTCCAGGTCGTAGCGCTCGACGCCGTAACCGGTGTTGCCGTGGGCGGGCAGATACGAGTCGGCGGGGGCGAGCGGGCGGGGGGTGGCACCGGCCACCGGTTTCGCGTCGGGGGCCGGTCCGGCCGCGGTGTCCGTGCCTGTGCCAGGGCCTTTGCCGGTGCCGGTCCTGGAATCCGCGTCCGTCCGGGGATCCGGTCCCGCTTCCGTCTCCGCCGGTCCGGCCGTCGCCTCCACCACCGCGTCGACCGCCGTGCCGACCGCGGCGCGGACACGGCTGGTCAGGCTTCCCGCACGGCCGTTCTTGCCCCTGCTCACGCTGCGGCGTCCTCCGTCTTCGCTGTACTTTCCACCGGCTTCACATGCTTCGGGCGCTGGACGCCCTCCGGGCTCCCGGCCGCCTTCTTCCGCGTCTTCCCCGCAGAGCGTACGTTCACCGTCTCCTCCCGCCACGACGCGATCGGATTGCCGAGCCAGCGGGAGTCCTCGGGCAGGGTCTCCCCGCGCATCACCAACGACGCGGGTCCCACCGTCGTACGGGCGCCGATCGTCGCGCCGGGGAGCACGATCCCGTGGGGGCCCAGGGTCGCGCCCTGCCCCAGCACCACCTCGTCCATGCGCATGATCCGGTCGTGGAAGAGGTGGGTCTGCACCACACAGCCCCGGTTGACGCTCGCGCCGTCGCCGATCCGTACCAGATCGGCCTCGGGCAGCCAGTACGTCTCCGTCCACACACCCCGGCCGATCCGCGCGCCGAGGCTCCTGAGCCACAGGCTCATCAGCGGCGTGCCGCCCACCGCCCCGGCCAGCCACGGCACGGCGAGCACCTCGACGAATGTGTCCGCCAGCTCGTTGCGCCACACGAACGAGCTCCACAGCGGGTGCTCGACCGCCCGGAACCGGCCCACCAGCAGCCACTTCGCCACACACGCCAACGCGCACGCGACCAGCCCGCCCGCGAGCAGCAGCACCCCGCCGGCCGCCACGGCGGCGCCGAAGCCCCAGTGGTCCGCCACGGTCTCGAAGGCCGCGAGGACGATCACGGCGAGCGCGACCGTACACATCACGGGAACGATTCGGCACAGTTCGACGGCCGCGCGCGCCCACCGCAGGCGCGCGGGCGGGCTGTACGTACGGCTCAGGTCGTCCGTCTCCACCGCGCGGGGCAGCTTCATCGGCGGCATCCCCAGCCAGGAACTCCCCGCCTTGGCGCCCTTCGGCGCCGTCGACAACACGCCCACCAGGCCCCGCTTGGGCACCGAGTGACCACCGGACGCCATTCCCGAGTTGCCGAGGAACGCGCGTTTGCCGACGCGGGCCGGGGCGATCCGCAGCCAGCCGCCGCCCAGTTCGTACGGGGCGACCATCGTGTCGTCGGCGAGGAACGCGCCGTCGCCGACAGTGGTCATCGACGGGAGCGCCAGGACCGTCGACGCCTCGACCCCGCGCCCGACCCTCATGCCGAGCGCGCGCAGCCACACCGGGGTGAACAGGCTGGCGTACAGGGGGAAGAGGTGCACGCGTGCCATGTCCATCAGCCGTTCGGTGGCCCACGCCTGCCAGGCGATCCGGCCGTGGACGGGATGGCAGCCCTCGCGCAGGCCGAGGCCGAGGGCGCGTACGCCGGCCACCACGAACAGCGCGTAGAAGAGCAGGGACGCGAGGGTCGCGAGCGGTACGGCGGTCAGCGCGTGGGCGAGCGCGGTGCCCGCGTCGTGCGAGCCGCGCACGAAGACCGCGAGGACCAGCAGACCCGGGAGGAGCGCCAGCGAGGGCAGCAGGCTCAGCAGCAGCGAGGTCATCGCGTACACGGCGGTCCAGCGGCGGGTGCGGGCCGGCCGCTCCTCGGGCCAGCGCCGCGGCGGCTTTCCGGACGACTTCCCGGAGGCGGCCGCGGGCACGCCGGCCCAGCGGCGTCCGTCGGGCACCGCGCCCGTCACGGCGGACCCCGCGTCGATCTCGGCGCGCTTGCCGATCCTGGCGCCGGGGAACAGCGTGCTGCGGGCGCCGACCGTGGCGCTGGCCCCGACCCGGATCCTGCCGAGGTGCAGCCGGTCGCCGTCCAGCCAGTGGCCCGACAGGTCCACCTCGGGCTCGATCGCGCTGCCCCTGCCGAGCTTGAGCATCCCGGTCACCGGCGGGAGGGTGTGCAGGTCGACGTCGGGGCCGACCTGGGCGCCGAGCGCCCGCGCGTAGTGGGTGAGCCAGCTGCCGGACAGGCCGGTGGCACCGCTCAGTTCGGCCAGCCGCTCGGCGGTCCACAGCCGCAGATGGACGCCGCCGCCACGGGCGTACGTACCGGGCCTGGTGCCGCGGAGCAGCAGCCGCGCGCCACCGGCGGCGATCGCGATGCGGCCGGGCGGGCTCACGCAGAGCAGCCAGCCGGCCAGGATCCACCACCAGGAGACGGTGGGGGCCCAGGGGTACGAGCCGAAGTGCGCCAGCACGTTGTTGGCCGCCGCGACGGCGACGCCCCACCGGAGTCCGGCGACCGTCAGGAGCGGCAGCGTCAGCAGGATCTGCGCGAAGCCGGTGCGCCGGGGGATGGGCCCGATCGTGCGGAGCGCCGACGTCTCGGCGCGGGACTCGTCCAGGGTGCGGGCGAGCGCACCGAGCTTCGGGTTCTGGTAGATGTCGCTGACCGAACCGGACGGGTGGCGGGTCCTGATCCGCGAGACGAGCTGCGCGGCGGCGAGACTGCCGCCACCGGCGGCGAAGAAGTCACTGTCGGGCCCGGTGGCCGGAGCCCCGAGGACCTCCCCCCACAACCCGGCCAGCCACGCCTCGGTCGCCGTGAGCACGTCCACCGTTTCCGCGCCACCGACCCCGGGAAGCGGCCACGGCAGCGCGGCACGGTCGACCTTGCCGGAGGTACGGGTGGGCAACGTCTCGACGACGGCGAGCATCGGCACCATGCCCGCGGGCAGGGCGGCCCGCAGCCGCCGGAGGGCGTCGTCCTGATCGAACCCCACGGGGGCGCTTCCGGCGGGGGGAGCGGCGCCGCTGTCCGGCACGGGGACGCCACCCATGAGTCCGCCGGTAGGGCCCGCCTGCCCGTCCGGGCCTGCGCCACCCGGGTCGCTGGGCACGTCCGAGGCCCCCGCCCCGACGTTCCGACCGGTACGGCCCGCCTGCGCGGCGGTCGTGGTTGCGTCGACTCGGTCCGGGCCGGCGCTCGGGGCGCTGGGCGCCCTGTCCGAGGCCCCCGCGCCGGCGTTGCTACCGGTACGGCCCGCCTGCCTGACGGCCGGGCCTGCGTCGGCCCGGTCCGCGCGGGCGCGGTCGCCGTCCAGGGACGCCGGGCTGACGCCCGTGTGCGTGGCGGCCGTGGTCGTGTCGCCCCGGGCAGGTCGGGTGCCCGGGGCGCTGGGCGCGCCCGAGGGCCGTGAGCCGGCGTTGCCGTCGGTACGGTCCGCCTGTCCGACGGCCGGGTCTGCGTCGGCCCGGTCGGCGCGGGTGCGGTCGCGGTCCGGCGACGACGGACTGACGTCCGCCTGCGTCGCGGCTGTGGTCGTGTCGCCCCGGTCAGGTCGGGTGCCCGGGGCGCTGGGCGCGCCCGAGGGCCGTGAGCCGGCGTTGCCGTTGCTCCGGTCCGCCTGTCCGACGGCCGGGTCCATGTTGGCCAGGCCCGCCCGGTCGCGGTCGCGGTCCGGCGACGATGGACTGACGTCCGTCTGCGTGGCGGCTGCGGTCGCGTCGACCCGGTCGGGGCCGCCGGTGCCTGAGGTGCTGGGCGCGCCGTCCGAGGCCCCCGCGCTGACGTTTCCACCCGTGCGGCCTGCCTGCCCGGTTGCCGGGTCTGCGTCAGCTCGGTCCGCGCGGGCGCGGTCGTCGTCCGGCGAGGACGGACTGACGTGGTCCGCCTGCGCGGCGGCCCTGGTCGCGCCCGCGCCGCCGGCGTTTCCGTCGGTGCGGCTCACCGGGTCGCTGCCCGGGGGCGCCGGCTGAGCCTGCGCGTCCCCGCCCCGACCCACGCCGTCGGGGTCCGGCGAGCCGGCCCCGCCGTCGGTACGGGCCACCCGGTCGGTGTGCGGGGCATGCGGGTCGGCCGCTGGTTCTGCGTCGGCGGTTCCGGCCGTGTGCGTTTTGCTGTCTGTCTGGGCCGTGGTCGGGGCTGTGTCGGTTCGCTCCGTGTGGGTGCCGTTCGGGGACGGCGGGATGACGGTTTCGTCGCTGCGGACCGCCCGGGTGGCGGTCGGGGTTGTCCCCAGGGCCTCCGAGAGGGTTCCGCCGGGAAGGCGCGTGGTGGGCGTCGTCCCGCCGGCTGCCCGGCCCTCCTCGGGGCCGGCGGCGCCGGGCGTCGTCCCGGCCTCGTCCGTGCCGGGCGCGGTCAAGGGCCCCGGGCGCGTGCCCTCCGCGGCGGTGGGCGGTGCGTCGGAAGCCGTCGGCTCCAGCGCAGCGCCCTCCTCGGGCGCGCCGGCGCCCGCCGTCACCACGTACCCCACCAGCATCTGGTGACCCGCCGGTGTCGTGCGGATCGCCGCCGCCGCGCCCGCGACGCCCGGCAGCGCCTGGAGCGCCGCGTCGACCTCGCCCAGCTCGATGCGGCGCCCGCCCAGCTTGACCTGCTCGTCCGCGCGCCCCACGAACAACAGGCCCGCCTCCTCCGCGCGCACCAGATCGCCGCTGCGGTACGCGCGGGACCAGCCGAGCGACGGCAGCGCCGCGTACTTCTCCGCGTCCTTCGCCGGATCCAGGTACCGCGCCAGCCCCACCCCGCCGATCACCAGCTCGCCGACGGTGCCCATCGGCACCACCTCGCCCCGGCCGTCCACGACCGCCAGCTCCCAGCCGTCGAGCGGCAGCCCGATCCGTACCGGCCCCTCTCCCGTCAGCCGCGCCGCGCACGCGACGACCGTCGCCTCCGTGGGCCCGTACGTGTTCCACACCTCGCGGCCCTCGACCGCCATCCGCTCCGCGAGTTCGGGCGGGCACGCCTCCCCGCCGAAGATCAGCAGCCGTACGTCGTCCAGCGCCTCGACGGGCCACAGCGCCGCCAGCGTGGGGACGGTCGAGACCACCGTGATCTCCTGCTCGACCAGCCAGGGGCCCAGGTCGAGACCCGTCCGTACGAGCGAGCGGGGCGCCGGCACCAGGCAGGCGCCACTGCGCCACGCCAGCCACATCTCCTCGCACGACGCGTCGAAGGCGACCGACAGCCCGGCCAGCACCCGGTCGCCCGGGCCCATCGGCTCCTCGGCCAGGAACAGCCCGGCCTCCGCGTCCACGAACGCCGCCGCGCTGCGGTGCGTGACCGCCACGCCCTTGGGCCGCCCCGTCGACCCGGACGTGAAGATGATCCACGCGTCGTCCTCGGGCCCGGGGCGGCCGCTGACGCCCCCGGCGGCCCCGCGCACCACCAGTTCGAGGTCCGCGCCCAGCACCGCGCAGGCCCCCGCCTCGGAGAAGACCAGCTCCGCCCGCTCGTCCGGATCCTCCGCGTCCACCGGCACATACGCCGCGCCGACGGCGAGAACGCCCAGGATCGCGACGTACAGATCGGCGGTCCCCGAAGGGACGCGTACGCCGACCCGGTCCCCGACACCGATGCCCTCGGCCTTCAGCCGCAGCCGCAGGCCGTCCACCTCGGTGAGCAGCGCGCGGTAGCTCAGAGCCCCCGTCCCGTCGTCGACGGCGGGCGCGTTCGGATAGCGACGCGCCGTCTCGCCGAGGATGTCCATCAGGGTGCGGCCGTCCGGGGCCGGGCGCCCGGCGAAGACGCCGGGCCGTACCGGGGTGTCCAGGACACCGGCCGACAGCGACCCGATCAGGGCCTGGGACTCGTCCGCTACTACAGTCATCCAGTTTCTCCGGGGTCAGGCGGGTGGGGAGTTCGGCGACACCGGCCGGACAACTCGCTCCGCCGTTCCGGCTCGACACTGAGCCGGATCCCGAACACCCGCTCGCGGGGAGGACCTCCGCGAGGGCGAACCATCCGAGCGGCCCGTTCACGACCGCCGCTCGATGTGTGCCGATCCGTGGTCCGACCGCCCTGCCGGCGGCCGACCCGATCGACGCTCCCTACGCCGAACAGGGAGTTTACCCAGCGTTAACCGGATCCGCCTGTTGGCCACCGCGCCGACCGCCCAGCCGGGCGCGGCGCGGGCCCCCGCCGGGCACGGCCGGGGCACGCCCGCGATGATCGTCATCACCCCAGGTGGGAGCGGCCCGGCGCGCAGACCCGCGCGGCACGACACGCCGGGGCGCCCCGCCCGCCCGGCGGATCCGTGCCTGTGGCTGGACTCACAGCCGGGGAAGCCGTCCGGGCGGCCGGGGAGCTGTCGGGGGCCCGATGTCAGTGGCGGCTGGAATGCTTGCCGGCATGGACGAACTGATACGGCGCAGGGTGTACGGCGCCGACCACGACGACCCGGACCCGGGCCCGCGGCCCGGCCACGTCTACCGCGAGCTGGTCGCGGGCCCGCTCGACGGGCTCCTCCTGGACGTCACCGGCTGGCCGGCCGACCGGCTGCGCGACGGCGCGTCGCTGACGACGGAGATCGGCTCGTACGGAGCGGGCGGCCACGCGCTCTACGGCCCCCGCCCCGCCGACCCGGACCGCTGGGACTGGCAGGGCGACACGCCGTAGCGCGCGCGGCCATCGGCTCCGTGCGAGTGTCGCGCCGGCCCGAGGAATCGCCGTGTCGATCATTGTGTTGACCACACGGAGTGCTGACCACACGGACAGGCCCACCTCCCGCCCCGACACCCTGGGGAGCCGATGACCACCCTGGAAGAAGCGACCGCCCTGGCACGGGAGGAGAACGGCCTGGCGGTGATCTCGACGCTGCGCGCGGACCTCACGATCCAGTCCTCGCTCGTCAACGCCGGTGCGCTGGACCACCCTTCGACCGGGGGGCGCGTCCTCGCCTTCGTCACGTACGGCAAGGTGAAGCTCGGCAACCTCCGGGCCAGGCCGCAGGTGACGGCGACCTTCCGCAAGGGCGGCCAGTGGGCGACGGTGGAGGGCGAGGCCCTGCTCGCCGGCCCCCAGGACCCCCAGCCCTGGCTGGACGCCGAGAGGCTGAGGCTCCTGCTGCGCGAGGTGTTCGTGGCGGCCGGCGGCGAGCACGACGACTGGGAGGCGTACGACCGCGTGATGGCCGAGCAGGGACGTACCGCGGTCCTCATCACTCCGCGCCGGGTGTACAGCAACTGACGCGGGGTGCGTGGCGCGGGGCCGCCGGATCGTGCCGGCCCCGCGGCCGTCAGATGGTGACGCAGACCTCTTCGATCTGACGGCCGTTGCGCACCAGCGCCCCGCACACGAGCGGCGCGCTCTTCTCCGTTCCCACCGGCCACCGGTGGCTCGCGGCGTTGATCCGGGAGCTGCGGAAATCGCCCCAGTAGGAACGCAGTTGCCCGCTCAGGCCGTCCCTGGTCTGCACCGTGATGTCCTGCACGAACTTGTTGTGGTGCGCCGTGTACGTGCAGATGTACGTGCCGCACCTGCCGTCGACCTGCGAGGGCAGCGCGCTCGCGGGGGCCGTCACGGCCATCCCCACCAGCACCGCGCCCGCCACCGTAGTGGCCACCCGCCGTACCGCGTGCCGGGCGACACCATTTCCCGGTTCCCGCAGATTCCGCATATTTCCTCCATGTCGGAGAGAGGACGATTGCGGAACGAGAATGTCATCGAAGCAGGTCGGGACAGAGCGGTCACCGCGAAAAGCACTCGTTCGAGTGCGAGTCCGCGTCCGCGTCCGCGTCCGGGATCGGACTGTCACACTGCCGCGCCGGTACGGCTCTTGGGACGGGACAGCACACCCGACCCGTCCCAGGAAGCAGCCCCCATGACCCTCGCCTTTGTGGTGCTCGCGCTCGTCACCGTCTCCGCCAACGTGTTCTCCGCCGTCTGCGACTTCGTCCGTTACGAGAAGGTCGCCGTCGGCATGGACGCGGCGGGCGTGCCCCGTTCGTGGATGCCGGCGCTCGGTGTCCCCAAGGCGGCGGCCGCGCTCGGACTCCTCGCCGCCTTCTGGATCCCGCCGCTCGGCACGGCGGCGGCGGCCGGACTGGTCGTGTTCTACCTGTGTGCCATCGCGACCCATCTGCGGGTACGGGACTACTCGTTCGGGTTCCAGTACCCGTTCCTGGTCCTGGCCGCCGCGACCCTGGTGCTCAGCCTGAACCGCTGACCGGCGCCAAGGGCGCACCACCCCTCAGCGGCGCGGCGAAGGCGGCGTGAGCCAGTCGAGCAGGATCCGGTTGACCTCGTCGGCCCGTTCGCGCTGGATCCAGTGCCCGCACCCCGGGAGGATGTGCGACGCCGTCAGCCCCGGCAGCGTCGCCGGGAACGCGTCGATGGCCCCGCTCATCCACGTCGTGGACGCGTCCCGTTCCGCCCCGATGAACAGCGACCGCTGCGTGAGCGGCGCGCCGTCCCAGGCGGCGAGATCCTCCCAGTCCCGGTCGGCGTTGCGATAGCGGTTGAGCGCGCCGGTGAGTCCCGTACGTTCGAACTCACCGGCGTACGTGTCGAGTTCGGCGTCCGTGAGCCACGCGGGCAGGACGTCGCGCACAAAGCGGTCGGACATCCGCCGCCCGGCGGGGACGAAGAACGGGCTCTCGCCGCCCGCGTCCGCCATCGTGTCGGCGGACAGACTGGCGTAGAAGCCCGCCAGCCAGCCGCGGACGTCCGGCTCGATCTCCGCCTCGGCCCGCCCCGGCTCCTGGAAGTAGCCGACGTAGAACTCCTCGTCCCCGCCGATCGCCGCGAAGGCGTCCGTCGGCCGGGGACCCCCGGGCGGGGCGTAGGGGACGCTGAGCAGCCCCACGGCCGTGAACACGTCGGGCCGCAGCAGCGCGGTGGCGGCGGCGATGGTGGAGCCCCAGTCGTGGCCGATGACGGTCGCGGTCTCCTCGCCGAGCGCCCGGACGACCCCGGCGTTGTCGGCGACATGGCACAGCATCCGGTACGACGCCACGTCGGCGGGCTTCGAGGAACGCCCGTACCCCCGCAGGTCGACGGCGACGGCCCGGAAGCCCGCGGCGGCCAGGACCGGGAGCTGCCGGCTCCAGGAGTGCCACGTCTCGGGGAAACCGTGCAGCAGGAGCACCAGCGGGCCCGTGCCCTGTTCCACCAGGTGGATGCGGCCGCCGGGGACCTCGACCAGGCGGTGCCGGGCGGCGGGTGCCGTCGCGTGCGGGGTGTCGGCGGCGGTCGGGGGCGGTACGGGGGTGGGCTGCGCCATGGTGCTCTCCTCGTCGGTGGCGGCGATGTCCGCTGTGATCACGAGCATCTGTCACGGGGGCGCGGGCGGGACAGAAAACTTGCCGGTCCGGCAAATGACGTGGTGGGGCGCACAACAGCGACGCCGGACGTTCCTGTCGCAAACCTGCCAGCCCCGGCCGGTGCCGGCTGGTCCAATGGTCGTCATGACCACACAGCACGACGGCACCCAGCACGACCGCACACAGCACGACCGCGCCCGCGCCTTCCGTACCCTGCACCGCCCCTCGTCCCCCCTCGCCCTCGCGAACGCCTGGGACGTGGCGAGCGCCCGCCTGATCGAGGCGGCCGGATCTGCGGCGGTCGCCACCACCAGCGCCGGGGTCGCCTGGAGCCTCGGCGCGGCCGACGGCAACGAGATCGACCGCGAACGGGCCGTCGACCTGGTCGCCCGGATCGCCGCCGCCGTGGACGTGCCGGTGAGCGCCGACATCGAGTCCGGGTTCGGCGCCACCGCCGCCGAGGTCGGTGAGACCGTCGCCCAGGTGATCGCCGCGGGCGCGGTCGGCGTCAACATCGAGGACGCCCACACGGACCCGGCGGTCCCGCTCCGCCCGGCCGCCGAACAGGCCGCCCGCATCGCCGCCGCACGGGCGGCCGCCGAGGCCACCGGCGTACCCCTGTTCATCAACGCCCGTACGGACACCTACCTGTCGGGCGCGCTGGACGAATCCGTACGCCTCCGCGAAACACTGGACCGGGCGCGTACGTACCTGGCGGCCGGAGCCGACGGCATCTTCGTCCCCGGCGTCACCGACCTGGCCGAGGTCGCCGCCCTGACCGACGGAATCGACGCCCCCGTCAACATCCTCGTCGGGTCCGGCGCGCCCTCCGTCGCCGACCTCGCGCGGTGCGGCGTCGCCCGGATCAGCCTGGGGTCGTCGGTCGTCCTGTCCGCGTACGCCGTCGTCCGCCGCGCCATCGAGGAACTGCTGGGCACCGGCACCTACGGCGGCCTCGCCAACGGCCTGGAGTACGGGGAGCTCAACGCCCTGATGCGGCGGGCCGACTGAGGGGCCGGCCCGCCGCGTCGCACCCAGGGTCAGAGTCAGACCATGGCCGTCGTGTGGAACGCCAGCCGCTCCCCCTCGACGGTCACCCGCACCTGTGCCCCGGGGGCGAGCGCGCCGTCCAGCAGCAGCCGGGACAGGGCGTTGTCGACCTCACGCTGGATGGTGCGGCGCAGCGGACGCGCCCCGTACTCGGGCTGATGGCCGCGCCGCGTGATCCAGTCGACGGCCTCCGGGTCGAACTCGATGGTGATGTCCTGCGCGCGCAGCCGCCGGCGGGTGGCCTCCAGGAGCAGTCCCGTCACCTCCCTGAGCTGCTCGTCGGTGAGGCGGCGGAAGATGATGACCTCGTCCAGGCGGTTGAGGAACTCCGGCCGGAAGTGCTCCCGCAGCGCACTGAGCGCTCGTTCCTCCGCCGCCGACCGGGTCCGCGAACCGCCCGCGCCCTCCGGCTGCCCCGTGTCGGAGGCGTCCGGGGAGGCGAAGCCCAGCGCCCCGCGGCTTCCGCTGAGGGCGTCGGAGCCCAGGTTGCTCGTCATGACGACGACCGTGTTCTTGAAGTCGACCCGGCGGCCCTGGGAATCCGTCAGATGCCCTTCGTCGAAGACCTGGAGCAGCAGGTTGAACACATCGGGGTGCGCCTTCTCCACCTCGTCGAGCAGCAGCAGCGAGTACGGATGCCGCCGCACGGCCTCCGTCAGCTGGCCCGCGTCCTCGTGGCCCACGTATCCGGGCGGGGCACCGACCAGCCGGCTGACCGTGTGCCGTTCCTGGTACTCGCTCATGTCGACGCGCACCATCCGCTCCTCGCTGCCGAACAGCGCCTCCGCCAGCGCCCGCGCCAGCTCGGTCTTGCCCACCCCGGTCGGCCCGAGGAAGAGGAAGCTGCCGATCGGGCGGTTGGGGTCGGCCAGGCCCGCCCGGGAGCGCAGGATGGCGTCCGACACCGCCGTGACCGCCGCGTCCTGCCCCACCACGCGGGTGTGCAGGTGGTCCTCGATGCCGAGGAGCCGGGTCTTCTCCTCCTCGGTCAGACTGCTCACCGGGATACCGGTCTGCCGGGACACGATCTCCGCGATGTCCTCCGCGGACACCTCCACGATGTGGCCGTCGCCCTCGCTGCGGCCGTCCTCCGCCCCGATCCGGTCGATCAGTTCGTTGATACGGTCCCGCAGTTCGGTGGCCCGTTCGTACTGCTCCGAGGCGACCGCCTGGTCCTTGTCCCTGGTCAGCTGCTCCGCCTCCCGTTCCAGGTCCCGTACGTCCGTGGCCTTGGTGCGCGAACGCAGCCGCACCCGGGCCCCGGCCTGGTCGATCAGGTCGATCGCCTTGTCCGGCAGGAAACGCTCGGTGAGGTAGCGGTCGGAGAGCTCCACGGCCGCGAGCAGCGCCTCGTTCGTGTAGCGGACCTGGTGGTGCGCCTCGTACCGGTCCTGGAGACCGCGCAGGATCTCCACCGTGTCCTCCGCGGACGGCTCCGGCACCAGGATCGCCTGGAAGCGCCGGGCGAGCGCGGCGTCCTTCTCGATGTAACGGCGGTACTCCTCCAGGGTGGTGGCGCCGATGACGTGCAGCTCACCCCGCGCGAGGGCGGGCTTGAGCATCTGGCTCGCGTCGCTGCCGGACCCCTCGGAGCCGCCGCCGCCCGCGCCGACGACCGTGTGCAGCTCGTCGATGAAGACGATCAGCTCGTCGGAATGGGAGCGGATCTCGTCGATGATGGCGTTGAGCCGCTCCTCGAAATCACCCCGGAAACGGGTCCCGGCGACCACCCCCGACAGGTCGAGCGCGACGACCCGCCGGTCGTGCAGCGTGCCGGGCACCTCCCCGTCGCCGATGCGCTGCGCGAGGCCCTCCACGATGGCCGTCTTGCCGACCCCGGCGTCACCGATGAGGACGGGATTGTTCTTGCCGCGCCGGGAGAGCACCTCGACGGTCTGCTCGATCTGCTCCTCACGGCCGATGACCGGGTCGATCCGGCCCGACCGGGCGAGATCGGTGAGATCGCGGCTGTACTTGTCGAGGGTCGGCGTGCCGTGCTGCGGCACCGCGCCCTGCTCCATGCCGGGCTGCGGCCCGACACCGCCGTACGGGGCGGCGGGCGGCGTGAAGCGGACCACGTTCAGGATGCGTCCCGCCGCCGAGTCGGGATTGGCCGCGAGCGCCCCGAGGACATGCTCGGGACCGATGTACGAGGAGCCGGTCGCCCGCGCCAGCTCGTGCGCGCCCAGCAGCGCCCGCTTGACCGCCGGGGTGACGGAGACGGACTTCTGCTGCGGTCCCGAGCCCACGCTCCGGTCGATCTCGGCGACCAGGGCGTCGGGATTCGCGCCTGCCTGCTCCAGCAGGGCGCGCGTCGGCTCGGCCGTGAGCGCCGCGTGCAGCAGGTGTTCCGTGCCCAGTTCCGGGCTGCCGTGCTCCGCCGCGTAACTCGCCGCCGACGCGACCAGCTCCCGGGCCGGTTCACTCATCAGCCGGGCGATGTCCGCCTGCCTTGGCGGGGGCCGCCCCGGGCCGCCGGCGTTGGCGCCGGTACCGAGGATGCGGGAGAGGAAGTCACTGAACGGGTCGGGGCCGTAGCCCTCCGGACCCATGAATCCACTGCTCATGTGTGTCCGATCCGCTGTCACGGCTCCACCGCGACCAGCTGCGCCGTGGGGGCCGCCTGTATGCCCCTGTACCTGTACGTATCCGTACCTGCGCGCGCGTTTACCCCATGTGCGACTTTCATCCTAGTCGCACATGGCGGGAAGCACCGCTGCGGGCGGCGGCCGTGAGGATCGAGCAGGTGGGGGCGGGGGAGTGCGGTCAGTCCGGGTGGGGCCAGACTCCTCCGCCGTACGAGAGCTCGCTCGCGAGCAGCGCCGCGCCGACGACCCCGGCCCGCGGCCCCAGCTCCGACATCACGATCGGCAGGTTGCCGGTGGCGAGCGGGAGCGAGCGTTTGTACACCACGCTGCGGATCTCCGACAGCAGGACGTAACCGAGCCCCGACAGCCCGCCGCCGATCACGATCATGGACGGGTTCATGAAGCTGACCAGGGTGGCGAGGACCTGCCCCACCCGGTGGCCGCCGTCCCGGATGAGGTTCACACACGTACTGTCACCGCCCGCGGCGCACTCGCCGACGTCGACGGCGGTCAGCGTGCCCCGCTCCGCGAGCCGGTCGGCGAGGGCAGGCGACCGGCCGTCCTTGGCGGCCGCCAGGGCGTCCCTGGCGAGGGCGGTCCCGCCGAAGTACGCCTCCAGGCAGCCGGAGTTGCCGCACGAACAGACGGGGCCGTCCGCCTCGACCTGGATGTGGCCGATGTCCCCGGCCGCCCCCGCCGCCCCCCGGTAGATGTGGCCGTGGTGCTGCACCCCGGAGCCGATCCCGCTGCCGATCTTCACGAAGAGCAGGTGCTCGACGGTCCTGGCCACCCCGCTGTGCTGCTCGCCGAGCGCCATCACGTTCACGTCGTTGTCCACGACCACCGGGCAGTCGTGCGCCCGGGCGAGGGTGTCCCGTACGGGATGGCGGTTCCACCCCGCCATGATCGGCGGCGAGACGGGGACGCCCTCCCGGAAGCTCACAGGACCCGGCAGACCGATGCCGATCGCGTCGAGCCGGGTGTAGTGGCCCCGCTCGCGCATCCCGACGAGGAGTTCGCTGACCCGGTCCAGCACCGCGACCGGGCCCGAGCGGATGTCCGCCTCCTCGGAGCAGGACGCCACCGGTTCAAGACCGCCGTCGGTGATCTCGATGTCGATGGAGCTGGCTCCCAGGTCGACGGCGGCGAACCGCAGGCCGGGCGCCAGCTGGACGAGCGTGGAGCGGCGGCCGCCGCGCGAGGCGGCGGGGCCGGCCTCCAGGACCCGGCCGGCGGTGACCATGCGGTCGAGTTCCGCGAGGAGCCGGGGGCGCGGTACCTCCACCCGGTCCGCCAGTTGGGCACGGGACAGCGGCCCGTTGTCGCGCAGCAGGCTCATGACGCGGTACGGAATGTTCACGGGCTCCCTTCCTCGGAACACCTTAGGTCGGAACACCTCACGGATGGAGCCGGACGGAACACCTCACGGAGGGGGCCGGACGGAACAGCCGGCGGGACACGACGGCCGGGGAGCGCCGTGAAGGGCAGGGGCCGGTACGGACCGGCCCCTGCCCTTCACGCGAACCGCCCCGCCCCACCGGGGGACGGAGCGGTGTCCGGCGCGTCAGTCGCCCAGGCCCCCCTTCACCGCGGCCGCGTCCCGGGCCAGCGCGGCGCGGGCCGCCGCGTCGGACACCAGGGACGTGTCACGGGCGGACGCGGCGAAGGCGTCCAGGACCGCCGCGGCCTGGGTGGTCCGCCCGGCCTGCGCGTGGGCGCGGGCCTGGTCGAGCCGGACCGTGAGCCGCTGCTCGCCCTGCGCGGTGACGAGCCCCTCGGCCCGCAGCCGCGGGATGAGCGTGCCCAGGTCACCGAAGGACGTGCGGGTCGTGAAGCGCACCGTCTTCACCGTGGTGTTGCCCGCGGCGTCCCGGGCCGTGACCGTCAGGTCGTGGCCGCCGAGCGGCAGCCGCCAGAGGGTCAGCGGCTGTCCCGAGGTGACCGCGGAGCCGTCGAGCGTGGTGGTGGCGGTGGCCCCGCCGGACACCGGGTCGGTCGCGGCGATCACCGGGGCCGGGCGGGTGGAGTCGCCGTACGTGCCGTCCGCGTCGAGCCCGGTGACGGTCACCGCGGGCCCGGTGCGGTCGATCCGTACGGTGAGGCTGCCGACCTCCGAGACGTTCCCGCCGCTGTCGGTCGCCCGGTAGCGGACCGAGGTGACGCCCTCGGTGGACAGCGTGACGGCCGCGTTGGCGGTCAGCCAGGTCGTCCCGCCGTTGACCGAGTACTGGCGGCTGCTGACCGTCCCGTTGTCGGTGGCGGCGACGTTCAGGGTCACGTTGCCGGTGTACCACCCGTTGCTCCCGGTGGGCTGCGCCGGATTGAGCGTGGCGGTCACCTTCGGCGGGGTCCTGTCGGCGACACCGGCGCCCTGGAAGGTCAGGGAGTCCAGCTCCACACCGCCGGAGGAGGTGACGTACAGCCGCCCGCTGCCCGACGGGGCGCCGGCGAGCGGGGTGGTCACGGTCCGCCACCCCTCACCGGCCGGTACGGACACGGTGGCGAACGGCTCCGCGTCGGCCGCGTTCCACCGCAGGGCCAGCGTTCCCGCGCCGGACGCGCGGGTCTGCACGCCGGTGATGCCGGCGAACGAGACCGGGTCGTACGCAATCCAGTCCCCCTCGTCGAAGGAGGTCACCTTGCGCTGTCCCGACGCGGTGGTGTCGTCGGTGACCGTGATCCCCTGCGAGGTGTCGTAGTGCTCGCCCTGCATCAGCGCCGGGTTGAGGACGACCTGGGCGTCGCCGGCGGCCGGCGGGACGCCGCCCGCGCCCTTGTCGGTGTATACGATCCCGAGGACGCCGAAGACGTTCTCGGTGTCCCCGTGCCCGGCGTCCGCCGGGGAGACGACCGCGCCGGTGCAGCCCGTTCCGCTGTTGACGGGGTGACCGTGCTGGTTGTGCCCGAGACCGAAGGTCCAGGCGACCTTCGCGCAGTCGATCGCCGTGCCGTCCTCCGGGTCGTTGATGTCGACGCCGTACGGAATGGCGTCGCCCCAGGTGAAGAAGCCGCCGTCCGGGGGTGAGGTGATCCGTACGGTCGGCGCCGTGTTGCCCACCGATATCTGACGGCTCGTCAGTCCGATTTTGCCCTGCGGGTCGGTGACCTTCAGGCGGGCCTGGAACTGTCCGTTCTCCGCGTACGTGCGGGTCGCCCGGGGACCGCTGGCGTCGAAGGTGCCGTCACCGTTCAGGTCCCACTGGTAGGTGAGCGCGCCGCCCTCGGGATCGGTCGAGGCGCCCGCGTCGAAGGAGACGGTCAGCGGGGCCTGACCCGACGAGGGAGTCGCCTTGACCACCGCGGTCGGGGCCTTGTTGCCCTCGGCGTAGTCGATCCGGTAGAGACCCGCGTCGGGGTTCTGCCGGAAGAATCCGTCGCCGTAGTCGAGCACGTACAGCGCGCCGTCGGGACCGAACTCCATGTCCATCGGGTTGTCCCACGGCGGGATGCCGTTCTCCGAACGCTCGCTGTTCGGGAGGACGTTCTCCAGCTCGCTCACCGGCCCGTCGGGGCCCTCGAGCGTCAGGGCGGCCACGTAGTCCTGCGAGAACTCGCCGAAGAACGCCTTGCCGTCCCAGTACTCGGGGAACTTCCCCGGTGCCGGGTTGTCCGCGTCGTAGTGGTAGACGGGCCCGGCCATCGGGGCCTGGCCGCCGGGGCCGCCGGGGCCCCGGAAAGCGGTCAGTTCCGGCCACGGCTGGTCGGTGTCCCGGTCGCCGTACCAGAGGGTGGCGGGGGCGGCGGGCGGCAGCTGGGTCAGCCCGGTGTTCCACCGGGAGTCGTTCACCGGCGCCGCGCAGTCGAAGGCCGGCCCCGGGGTCAGCGTGGCGAAGTCGAAGTCCCGGTACGGGCGGGTGTTGTCACCCGTGCAGAACGGCCAACCGCTGTTCATGGCCTTGGTGGTGGTCTGCCACTCGACGTAACCCATCGGCCCGCGGTCGGGATTGGCGGTCCCGGCGTCGGGTCCGTAGTCGCCCCACATCACGGCGCCCGTCGCCTTGTCGACCGTCATCCGGTACGGGTTGCGCAGCCCCATCACGAAGATCTCGGGCCGGGTCTTCGCGGTCCCCACGGGGAACAGGTTCCCGTCCGGGATCGTGTAACTCCCGTCCTCCTGGACGGAGATGCGGAGGATCTTGCCCCGGAGGTCGTTGGTGTTGCCGGAGCCGCGCCGCTCGTCGAGGCCGGGGTTGTACGTGGCCGCGTCGTTGATCGGCGTGTATCCGCTGACGTTCGGCCCGGACGCCGGGGTGTTGCCCCCGGTGGCCAGGTAGAGGTTGCCGTCGGCGTCGAAGTCCACGTCTCCCGCGACGTGGCAGCACTGGCCGCGGTTGTGGCCGACCCGGATGATCTCCTGCGCGGAGGCCGGATCCAGCTTGTCACCGGTCCACTTGTAGCGGACGAGGCTGTCGTACCCCTTCCACCGGTCCCAGTACGAGTCGTCCTGGCCGGCCGGGAGCCGTTCGGGCGCCGAACCCGTCGGTGTGTCGAGCGGCGGCGAATAGTAGAGGTAGACCCACTTGTTGGTGGCGAAGCCGGGGTCCAGGGTCACCGTCTGGAGACCCATCTCCGAGTTCTGGTACACGTCGATGTGATTGACGACCTTGGTCACACCGCTGCCGGGGTCGGTCAGCCGCAGGTCTCCGTTGCGGGCGGTGTGCAGGACCCTGCTGTCGGGCAGAACGGCGAGGTCGATCGGCTCGCCGGTGTCCTTGGTGAGGGTCACCTTCTCGTAGTTCGCCCAGTCCAGGGCGTGTTCGTGGTCGGGGTGTGCCTGCGCCGCGGGGGCCAGCCCCACCGCGCCCAGTGCGGGCAGCGCGGTGAGGAGGACCCCTGCGATCAGGCGTCTCAGGGTGCGGTGCACGGCGATCGCGTCTCCTAAGGTCGCTGGGCGGGTACGTGGTCGGGGTGTGCGGGGACGCGCCCTAGCGGTTGAGGAGTGTCTTGATCGCGGTGAAGCTGCGCTCGGCCGCGCCGAGTGAACCGGGGGGATTGGGCAGGGTGTTGGGGGCCGTGTCCTGCTCCCAGATCCCGACGTGGCTGGCCCGCGGGCCGATGTCCCGGATGAACTTCTCGTACGGCAGGTCTCCCGCGCCGAACTCGACGATGTCGTAGCCGTCCGCCTTCGACGGGTTGGCGTCGCCGTCCTTCAGGTGGAACAGCGGGTAGCGGTACGGCTGGTCGCGCACGTACGCCGCCGGGTTGAAGCCCGGCCAGCGGTGCTGCCCGACGTACGCCCAGAAGATGTCCATCTCCAGGTACACGTGACGCGGGTCGGTGTTCCTGAGGAAGACGTCGTACAGCCGGACCGACGGCTGGTCGGTGGCGAAGGCGAACTCGCCCGCGTGGTTGTGCTGGTAGAGCTTGAGGCCGCGCGCGGTGGCCGCCGCGCCCCAGGTGTTGAACTCCTCGGCCGCCGCGAGGTAGCCCGCGACGGTGTTGTTCCCCGAGGGGGCGTTGGCGGTGCCGATGTGCGGCATGCCGAGGATCTGCGCCGAGTCCAGCTCGCCCTGGAGGTTGGTGCGCAGGTTGCCGATGCCGACGTGACTGCCCACCGCCCGCAGCCCGTTGTCGTCCAGCAGGCGGCGGATCTCCTGGAGGGTGATCTGCCGGCCCAGGATGGAGGTGTTCTGGGTGTACCCGGCGAACTCGATCTCGCGGTAGCCGATACGGGCCAACTCGGCCAGCACGACGGCGAAGCCGAGCGAGGTGACCTTGTCACGGATGCTGTAGAGCTGGATGGCGATGCGGTCCTTGGGGATGGACAGGCCGCTCGCCGCGGCGGCGGAAGTCGCCCCCACGCCGGTGACGGACGTGGCGGCGAGCGCCACGGTGGTGCCTGCGGTGGCCCGCAGGAAGGCTCTGCGGTCGAAGGACTTGCGTATGTGGCCCACGGTCACTCCTGAGGTATGCGGCCGAGAAGATCTGGGGGTGCGCCGGTGTGACGGCGCCGGACTGCTCCGGTGGCGCGGGGAGGCGCTGGTACGGGGTGTGCGCCGCGGACTACAGGTCGGAGTCGCCCGCCGCACTGGCGTCCGCCCGGGCGTCGGCGGCCCGCTGCTCGACCTTCTTCGCGAGGGCGTCCCCGCGGTCCTGCGGCGCCGCCTTGCGGGCCGCGAGGGAGGGCGCCGCGGTGGCGGCCGCGGTCTCACCGGTGATCGCGCCCCGGACCCTGGCCAGCGGGCCGAGTCCCAGCACCGGGCTGTTGCCGGTCGCGGTGAGCCCGCCCCGGACGATTGTGTTGTCCAGCACGGTCGCCGCCGTGTTGTCGGTGACGGTCAGGTTCCCGCCGAGGTAGGTGGCGCCGGCGCAGGAGCCGAGCGTCCCCTCGCCGCCGAGCTGGAGTGTGTCGGCGTTGTTCCGGTACGTGGTGTTGCCCTCGACCTCGCTGGCGCACAGGACCCCGCCGAGCGTGTTCCCGCCGACGGTGAGGGCGCCCTTGACCGTGCTGTCGTAGACGTCGGTGTACAGGTTCCCCTCCCCGGTCAGCGCGCCGGAGAGGGTGCTCCCGGAGACGTACAGTTCGCCCGCCGAGGATCTGACCGTGCCGCCGAGCGTCGCGTCGACGGCGTACACGAACCCCTTGTCGGCGGTGATCCCCGTCTTGACGCTGCTGTCCTGGACGTGCGTGCCGAAGGCCGACTGCGCGGTCACGGAGCCCTTGACCGTGGTGTCGGTGAGGTCCAGGTAACCGTTCTGACGGACCGTCACGTTCTGGTTGAACGTCGCGCCGGACGCGACGAGGTCGGCTCCCGCCTCCACCGTCACGGAGCCCTTGACCTTGGTGCCGGTCAGCGTGCACGACTGCCCGGCCGGTACGACCAGGTCCCCGCCGACCGTCACGGCGCCGCCGTCACCGACGCAGGTGGTGTAGAGCGCTGCCTGGGCGGATCCGGCGAGTCCCACGAGCCCGGCGGAGGCGGCCAGCGAGGCGGTGGCCACAAAAATGCGGATCTTCATGTCGCTTCCCTTTTCTGCTGCGGTCACGGCCACGACGGTCGCGCGGCCGGGTGCCCCGCCCGGGACGTCCGGGGGCGCCGGGCGGTCCGGTGACGGGGGTGCTGGGGGTGCGTGTGTGCGGGTGGCGCAGAGCCTCGGTGCGGGGGAGTGGTCCGACCGTGGGAGGGAGGCGTGGTGAGAGAGGTGCTGTCCGGTACGTGAAGGAGCGTGGGGGACGCGTCGTTGTTACGGGGACGAAACACTTGCCTGGTGGGCCGAGACACTAAGGCGCACCCAAGAGGCTGTCCAGAGGTTCGGAACGAATCGCTGAAACTTTCTCATGATCCGTCAAAAGCCTGTCCGGAAAGTGTCCTGGGCGCGGCGGTCGGCCACGGGCCGCGCAAGGAATTTCCGCTTCCGACGTTTGGAGACGGCGCGCAGGGTCACACGGCAGGCCGTAAGCAACGGACGAGCCCGGCTCGTTCACGGACCAAAGGGAAGGTTGCGCGTCATGGGCATCATCGCCTGGATCATCATCGGACTGCTCGCTGGCCTCATCGCCAAGGCCCTCGTGCCCGGCAAGGACCCGGGCGGCCTGATCGTCACCATGCTGGTCGGTGTGGTCGGCGGTCTGCTCGGCGGCTGGCTCGGCAAGGTGATATTCGGCGTCGACTCCATCGACGGGTTCTTCGACCTGTCGACGTGGATCGCCGCGATCGTCGGCTCCATCATCGTGCTGCTGATCTACCGCGCTGTCACGGGCCGCAGCCGCGCCCACGCCTGACCGCCCACCCGGCACCGCGCACGACCGTCCGCCACGGACGGCCGGGCCGCAGCCGGAGCGCGGAGCCGATGACGCCGCGGTCGCTCGTCCCTCCCGGGACGAGCGGGCCGCGGCGCGGCTGTGCCGCCACGCGACACGCCGGGGATCCCGCCTCCTCCACCCCGCGACACGCCGTGGCTCCCGGCACCCCCACCCCGTGACACGCCCGGCGGAGTCAGGCCGGAGGCTCGTCCTCCCCCTGGGGAGCGATCACCGTCATACCCGCCCCGGACCCCTCGCCCAGAGCGGCGAGCGCCGCCGGGGCCGCGTCGAGCCCGATGACCTCGCCGACCAGCAGATCCGGGCGCAGCCGGCCGGACCTCACCTGAGCCATCATCAGCGGATACGCGTGCGCGGCCATGCCATGGCTGCCCAGAAGGTCCAGCTCGAACGCGATGACACGGTTCATCGACACGCCGAGGCCGCCCGCCGGAGCCAGTCCGACCTGCACATGCCGCCCCCGGCGCCGCAGGCACTCCACGGACGCGCGGCAGGTCGCCTCCGCGCCGAGGGCGTCGAGCGACACCTGCGCCCCGCCGCCCGTCACCTCCCGGACCGCCGCCGCCGTGGCCTCGACACCCCCCGAGGCGTCCACACAGGCCTCCGCGCCGAAACGCCCGGCCAGCCGCAGCGCGTCCGGCGACACGTCGACCGCCACGACCCGCGCACCGGCCGCCACCGCGATCATCACCGCCGACAGCCCCACCCCGCCGCAGCCGTGCACGGCCACCCACGCCCCGGGACCCGCGCGCCCGCGCGTGACGACGGCCCGGTAGGCGGTGGCGAAACGGCAGCCCAGGCTCGCCGCCGTGACGTACGACATCTCCTCGGGCAGGGCGACCAGATTGACGTCGGCCTCGTGCACGGGAACGTACTCGGCGAACGATCCCCAGTGCGTGAACCCGGGCTGCTCCTGGCGCTCGCAGATCTGCTGGTCCCCGGCCGCGCACGCGGCACACCGCCCGCAGGCGCAGACGAAGGGCACCGTGACCCGGTCGCCGACCTTCCAGATCCCGACCGCCGCGTCCAACGCCACGATCCGGCCTGCCAGTTCGTGCCCCGGCACATGCGGCAGGGAGATCCCGTCGTCGTGCCCCCGCCACCCGTGCCAGTCGCTCCGGCACAGCCCGGTCGCCCCCACCCGGACCACCGCCCCGGAGGGCGGCGGAACCGGGTCGGGAACGTCCCGTACGACCGGCAACCGCCCGAACTCCTCGAACACCACAGCGCGCACGCCACACCCTCCCCTTGGGCCCGTCAGGAAACGATCCCCACGGACCGGACCGTACGGAAAGGGTGCCGTACGGAAAAGGTGCCGTCCGGAAAAGGTCCTCAGCCGTCCATGACGTCGACGTAGTGCTCGACGACCAGGGGCTCCGCCTCCGACACGTGCTCCATGAGGAGGCCCCGGTACTTCGCGTACCGCTCCGTGTCCCCCCGGAAGTTCTCCAGGTGTGCCTCCTTGGACTCCCACTCGTTCACCCCGATGAACCGCGACGGCGACTCGACGCCCCACAGCATCTTCGCGCTCAGGCAGCCGGGCGTCGTGATGAGCAGTTCACGCGCCTGCCGGTACCCGGCGGCGAAGGCCTCGCTGTGGCCGTCCTTGACCTGGATGATGACGATTTCAGTGATCATGTCCGCACATTACCCGGCCCCGGGGACAGTGCCCGGGGGAGCCGGTCGGGTCAGTCCCGAAGTCGCTCCGCCCGGCGGATCGCCTCCGCCAGCCGGTCGACCGACGGGTCCTCCGTCGACTCCGCCAGCGCGCCGGCCCGCTCGGCCAGCGTGTCCAGCCCGGGCGCGCCCGGGACCGTACCGCCGCGCAGCTCCTCCGCGAAGTAGGCCGCGACCGCGGAGACCTGGAGGCGCGGCTTCGCCTCGCTCCACAGCGCCGAGCCGACCGCGCCGGTCCGCACGGAACCCGACCGTTCGCGCGGCGCGCGCGTCGCGGGGTCGAGCCAGCGCACGGTCGCCTTCGCGATCTCCCCCTCGGCGCCGGGACGCAGCTGTACGGCGTAGAGCGCCGTGACCGTGTGGCCGGGACCGATCTCCCCGCCGTCCACCCGGTCGTTCCGGAAGTCCTCGTCCGCGACCGCGCGGTTCTCGTACCCGATCAGCCGGAACCGCTCGACCGTCCGCCGGTCGAAGGCCACCTGCGCCTTCGCGTCCCTGGCCCGCAACTCGACCTGGGCGGGCAGCTGGTCGACGAAGACCTTCCTGGCCTCCTCCTTGTCCGAGATGTACGTGGTGGAGCCGTCGCCCCTGTCGGCCAGCCGCTCCATCAGCGCGTCGCCGTACTCGCTGCCGACCCCCACGCCGAACAGGGTGATGCCGTGGCGCTTCCGCGCCGTCGCGATGCGTTCGAGGATGGCGTCCGCCTGCGTCTCGCCGGTGTTGGCCAGCGCGTCGGAGAGCAGGACGACCCGGTTGGTGGCGCCCTTCCTGCGGCCCTCGACGGCCTTCTCGTACCCGGTCCTGACGCCCGCCTCCAGGTTGGTGGAGTCGGAGGGCTCCAGGTCCGCGACCGCCCGCCGGATCCGCTCACGGCTGTCCCCGACCCGCGTCATGGTCAGCCGGGTCTCCGCCTCGCCGCTGAAGGTCACCAAGGCGATCGAGTCGTCGTCGCGCAGCTCGTCGGTGAGCAGGGCGAGCGAGTCCTTGACCAGGTCGAGCCGGCCGGGCTCGGCCATCGACCCGGAGACGTCGACCACGAACGTCAGGGCGGCGGGCGGGCGTTCCCCGCTGTCGTCGGCGAGCCGGGTGGCCAGCCCGACCCGGACGAGGGACCACCGTCCGTCCCCGTCCTGACCGTCGTCCCCGCCCACCCGGGCCCCGTCCAGCGTGACCGAGAAGCCGTTGCCCTCGGGGCGGTCGTACTCCTGGCGGAAACTGTTGACGAACTCCTCGGGCCGTACGGTGGACGGCTCGGGACGCCGTCCCTCCTCCAAGGAGCGCACCGCGTAGCCGTACGACGCGGTGTCGACGTCCAGCGCGAACGTCGACAGGTAGTCCGGCGGCGCGAACCTCTGCTCGCCCTCGTCCGTCCCCTCCTCGACACCGGTCGCCGGCCCCGCCGTTCCGCCGCCGCCCGATCCCCCGGCCCATGCCCGCGGGCCGCTGTGCGACGCCTTGTCGGCCCCGCTCTCCGTTCCCCCGGAGCAACCGGTGAGCACCAGGGCCCCCGCGACCGCCCCCGCCACAGCTGATCGACGGATTCCCGTACCTAGTCTCATCTGATCCCCCCTGAATCGTCGGGCACTTGTGAATGTGACGTGCGACGCGGGTCTGACGAGCCGTCGAAAGCGTTTCGGATCCGTCTCGATGCGGCAACGGCGCTGGCCCGTGGTTCCCTCGTGCGGCCCTCTACGGCGCGCACACACCGTCAAAAGCCGGGCGATCCGGAACAATCACGTCGCGAAGCGCCGGAAAGCCGCGCCGTGTCGCGGAACCGGCACAGGAGATCGGCGCACGACCACGGATCGAGGAGAGCGGATTGACGGGCGAACCTTCCCGGGAGGCCGTGCCACAGCCGGTTCTCGGCCCCCTGACCACCGCCGCGACCTTCCTGGTCCTGACGGTCGACCCCGGGGGCGAGGCCGTCACCCGCGACCTGCTGGCCGACCTGTCGGGACTGACCCGGGCGGTCGGCTTCGGTGCTCCCGACGGCGTGCTGACCTGTGTGACCGCCTTCGGCTCCCAGGTGTGGGACCGCCTCTTCGACGGCCCCCGCCCCGCCGAGCTGCACCCCTTCACCGACCTGGCGGGCCCCCGCCACCACGCGGTCTCCACGCCGGGAGACCTCCTCTTCCACATCCGCGCCACGCGAACCGACCTGTGCTTCGGCCTGGCCGCGGAGATCATGGACCGGCTGCGGGGCTCCGTCACCGTCCAGGACGAGGTCCAGGGCTTCAAGTACCTGGACGTACGGGACCTGCTCGGCTTTGTGGACGGTACGGAGAACCCGACCGGACCCGACGCGCGGACCGCCGTCCTCGTCGGCGGCGAGGACCTCGGCTTCGCCGGCGGCAGCTACGTCATCGTGCAGAAGTACCTGCACGACCTCGACGCCTGGAACGCGCTGCCGGTCGAGCAGCAGGAGAAGATCATGGGGCGCAAGAAGCTGACCAACGTCGAGCTGGACGAGGAAGCGTCGCACGTCGCGCTGACCACGGTCACCGACGCGGACGGCGAGGAGCAGGAGATCCTCCGCGACAACATGCCGTTCGGCAGCCCGGGGCGCGGCGAGTTCGGCACGTACTTCATCGGCTACTCCCGCACGCCCGGCGTCACCGAGGAGATGCTGCGGAACATGTTCCTCGGCCGCCCGCCGGCGACCCACGACCGCATCCTGGACTTCTCGACGGCCGTCACCGGCACGCTCTTCTTCGCGCCGACGGCCGACTTCCTGGACGACCCCCCGCCTCCGCCCGCCCCCGCCGGGATCCGCATCGCCCGGCCGCGCGGCGACGGCACTGCGGGCGGCGGCACGCCGGGCCCCGACACCACCCCGACCCCCGACGGCTCACTCGGCATCGGCGATCTCAAGGCAACGAAGAGGAGCAGCACCCCGTGAACAACCTGCACCGCGAACTCGCACCGATCTCCGCCGTCGCCTGGGCCGACCTGGAGGAGGAGGCGCGACGTACGTTCACACGCCACGTCGCGGGACGCCGGATCGTCGACCTGCCCGAGCCCGGCGGCCTCGAACTGTCCGCCGTCCCCACCGGACACGTGGACCCCATCGACCCGCCCGCGCCCGGCGTCCAGGCCCTGTCCCGCCGCTCGCAGCCCGTCGTGGAACTGCGGGTCCCGTTCACCGTCGCCCGCCGCGAGGTGGACAACGTCGCGCGCGGCGCCAGGGACGCCGACTGGGGGCCCGTCAAGGACGCCGCCCGCCAACTCGCCTTCGCCGAGGACCGCGCCATCTTCGAGGGCTACCCGGCCGCGGGCATCACCGGGGTCCGCGCCGGCTCCTCGAACCCGGCACTCACCCTGCCCGCGGACGTGCGCGCCTATCCGGACACCGTCAGCCAGGCCATCACCGCGCTGCGGCTGGCGGGCATCGACGGCGCCTACCACCTGGCCCTGAGCGCCGAGGCGTACACGGCCGTGAACGAGACCTCCGACCACGGCTACCCGATCCACGAACACCTGGCGCGGCTCCTGGACGGCGACATCATCTGGGCGCCCGCCATCGACGGCGCGTTCCTGCTCTCCAGCCGGGGCGGCGACTTCACCCTCCACCTCGGCCAGGACGTGTCCATCGGCTACCTGTCGCACGACGGCGACGACATCCGGCTGTACTTCCAGGAGACGCTGACCTTCCTGGTCCACACGAGCGAGGCGATCGTCGCCCTGGCGGCGCAGCCGCCCACCGTCACCTGAGCGGGAGGGGGCCGGACTCCGTCACCTCCCCGGAACCTTCAGCGCGTCCCAGGTCTCCTTCCCCGGGGGCCAGGTGAGCGCGGAACCCGTCCACCCCTTCCCGTGATCGGACGAATACTTCCGCTGCCACGCCTCGTACGACGCGACGTCACCAGACCCGAGGGTGTCCTTGCCCGCCGACGAGCGGTACCGGTCGCATCCGACCGCCACCAGACGGTCGTGCATCCGGGCCACGACCGGGCTCCTGCGGCCCGCGGTGAACCACGCGGATCCGGGGAACGGTTCGTACGCCTTCCCCGGCCCGCCCTGCGCGCCGCCCCCGTGGTCCTGGGGGAAGCGCGGCCAACTGCCAGGGTCCTGGTGGGTGTTCTCCGGGACCTGGGCGTGCGCGTACCACCCGGCCTCGGACCGCCAGACCTCTTCGTCCCGGTGCGAGCTGAAATCCGTGGGCCGTCCCAGGGGCCAGACGTCCGGCACACCCCAGGACTTCACCCAGGCGTGCAGGGCCTCCCACCCCTCGCACGGGGTGTCCTGGAGCGATTCGTACGCCTTCCCGCCCACGACACACCAGGGGAAGAAGAGTGCCTCGATCTGGAGGACGACCGAGCCCGCGCGGTTGGTCCGGGTCCCGCCGGGCTCGTCCACGAGCGATTTGGAGCGTGAGGTCGCGGGCACGAACTGGCAGATCTTTCCCTCGAACGGGTCCCACAGCACGTGCGGGGCGACGCCCTTGCCTCCCTCGGTGAAGTAGGTTCTCAGCCGGTCGTACGGCACGAGCGCCTGCGGCTTCGCCTCGGTGGCGTTCTTGTCCCAGGTGATGTGCGCGACGGCCTTCGCCGGCCCACCGTCCGTGGGGGCGTGGTCCCTGATGTCTGATCTCTCGGCGCCGGGCATCCAGAGGTCGGCCATGACGACTCCTCGGGTACGGGATCGGAGGACGGGCCTGCGCTCCCATTGAAGCCGAAGAGGCGCCCGAGTTGGGCTGATTTCACCCGATCGAGTGGGGTCGTCGTACTGGTCGTACAGCCGCCGGAGGAGGGCCTGCGGGGGAGCCCCGGCCCGGGTGGGGACTCCTGGCCGGGGCGGGATCCCTGGCCGATACGGGGGAATGCCGGCCAGGGTGGTCTCACGGCAGGGGGCGGAGGGGGTGGTCACCGGGGGCGCGGGACCACGTCCCCTCCGTACCCACATACCGATGAACGAGTGGCCAAGTCCCCGTGTTCCGCTTGACGTTCCGGACCATCTGTGAGCTGTGCCACCCGGCCCGAGGGGTGCCCCCCTCAGGGGCGCCGGGGCACACGCCTACGACGCCGGCGGCGCTTCCGCGCGGGCGGGGCGGCCGAAACGCACCGGGACCCCCGGTGAGTACAGCACGCTCGCCGGAGCCCCGGCCGGTGCGGGCAGCCCGCCGGCCGCCAGCAGGTCCTCCCGGCACGCGAGCAGCTCGGCGCGGTGCAGCGGCCAGCGCGGGTGGGTGTTCGGCAGGAACAGCGGACGGCCGAGGACGGTGCTGTGCATGCCCCACCGCGCGGTCAGGAAGTGCTCCAGGGCGCTGGGCTCCGCGATCGGTTCCCCGACGCGCAGACCGATCCCGCTGTACGCGCCCCGGGGCCCCGGCCAGCGCCGCCTGCTCGTGTACGTGAGCGTGTCGCCGTCCCGGGCGACGCTCATCCGGGCCCACACGTACGGCAGGTTGAACGCGGCCCGCCCCACCAGCACGGGGAGGAGCCGGGACGCGTCCAGGGAACGGAACACCACCCCGCGCCTGCCCCGCCCGTCCACCGAGTAGAGGCGGACGTTGGTCTCGGGGAAGGTCCCCAGATACGGAAGCCCGGGCAGCCGGAACCACCCGATGCGGTGCATCCGGAAGGCCACCAGCCCCGCGTAGGCCCGGCCCTCGAAGAGGTCGGGCACGGTCCCGGACGGCAACAGCGGCGCCACGTCGGCCGGGTCGACCTCCCAGTGGAGGAAGGCGAGATCGAGCCACGACTGGGTGAGCAGGGGGTGCGGCTCGGCCCGCGGCGGGTCGGGCGTCACCGGCTCCGGAGGTACGGCGGGGGTCGTCACCCGGCCAGCATCGCAGAGGACACGGTCCGCTCACGCGCGGAGGGCGTGGTCCGACCGCGCGAAGACGTCACGGTCCGCTCAGAACACGCTCAGGCCGTAGGCGGCGAGCGGTTCGAGGACCGGCTGGTAGAACGTCACCCCGCCCGACGAGCAGTTGCCGCTGCCGCCCGAGATCAGGCCGATGGCCGTGCTGCCCTGGAAGACCGAGCCGCCGCTGTCGCCGGGCGCGGCGCAGACGTTGGTCTGGCCCAGGCCGGAGACGACCCCGCCGGACCCGTAGTTGACGGTCGCGTTGAGCCCGGTGACCGTACCGCAGTGCACGCCGGAGGTGGCGCCGCTGAAGCAGATGGGCTGTCCGACCACCGCACTGCCGGCGGTGGTGATGTCCTGGTAGGTGCCGTTGTGCAGATAGACCCTGCCGTCCGCGGCGGCCGGGTTGGAGTGCCGGATCAGGCCGTAGTCGTTGCCCGGGAAGCTGGATCCGGCGCGGGTGCCGATGCTCCACGCGGAGACGGAGTTCGTGCAGTGACCGGCGGTCAGCCCGTACTTCACCCCCGTACTGCTCTGCACGTTGAAGCCGAGCGAGCAGCGCACGCCGCCGCCGGTGATGGCCTCGCCGCCCGCGATGAGCGGGGTGAACCGGCCGGGCGTACGGGTGATCTCCAGCGCGCCCGCCGGGACCTCGACGGCCCTCCTGAGCTTCGCGACCCCCGCCGCGCCCACCGTGCTGTCCACCGTGACGACGACCTTCCCGGCCCCGGGGTCGGCGTGCCACGCGGAACCCGCGACGTCGGCCGCCCGCAGGGAGGCGTCGGCCACCGCGAACTCGGAGGCGGTCAGGGTCCCGTGGGCCGCGGGCGTTCCGTCCGCCGCCGCCGGAGCGGCGAGCGCGGTGGCGGCCAGCAGACCGGACGCGACAGCGATCACGCGGATGCGCCGGGCGATTTTGCTGCTCACAACGTCCTCCGATGAAGGGGGGCCGGGGACACGATGGTCCCGGCTGCACATTGTCCCGGCAAGACACGGAATCAGCCGCGTGGGCGGATCACGCCGTCGGCCCGGGCGCCGGCGCGCTGTTCGACGGGCAGGACGCTACCGCATCGGAGGACCGGCCCCGGTGTCCCCACGACGCGTTGGCGCGCCTCGGGGGCCCGGTTCCTCCCGAGCCCGTACCCGGCACCAGGAGGGGCGCCGGGACGGGCGCCGGGAGTGGCGTCAGGCCCGCGGCCGGGTGCCGTTGATGGCGACGCGCCGGCCGAAGCGTGAGTGCGGGAAGTAGTCCCATGTCGCGTGGTGCTGGACACACCGGTTGTCCCAGAACACCAGTGTGTCGGGCTCCCACCGCACCCGGACGTGCAGCATGGGAGTGGTCGCGACGTGCGCGTACAGCATCTCCAGGACCGCCTTGCTCTCGGCGCGCGAGAGCTGCGGGATGTGCGAGGTGTAGGCGCCGTTGACGAACAGCAGCTTGCGTCCGGTCTCGGGATGGCGGGGGATCACCGGGTGCTCCGACTTGGCGACGACGTATCCGGGCGGCGGGGTGTGCCCCTGCCACGCGATCAGCCCGTCGTGCACGGCGGTCAGGTCGTCCAGGAGCGTCCGTATCGCCGGGGACAGGCTCTCGTAGGCCAGGTGCATGTTGGCGAAGAGGGTGTCGCCGCCACTGCCGAGTTCCGGGGTGCGGGTGACGTGGAGCATCGAGCCGAGCGACGGTTCGGCGTCGGCGGTGCCGTCGGCGTGCCAGCCGGCCCCGGCGACGGCCTTCGAGTCCTTGGTCGCCACGACCTCCAGGATGTACGGGTCACCCTCCTCGGGCGGGGGTTCCACGGGGTGCAGTTCGCCGAAGTGCCCGGCGAAGCGCTTGTGGTCCGCACTCGACAGCGTCTGGTCGCGGAACACCAGCACGTGATGGGTGAGGAACGCCCGCTTCACCTCGGCGATCTGATCGTCCGTCAGCTCCTTGGAGAGATCGAGGCCGGACACCTCGGCACCGGTCAGCGGTGTCAGCGGGGAGACGGTGATGGTGTCGTACACCTCCGGCGGCCTGGTGGTGATGCGCGCGATCGCGTCCAGCGCGAACTGGTCCATGACGTCCTCCTGAGGGATGCGTGGGTGAAGGTGCGGTGAGGGCTGCCGGCCGGATACGAAGCGGCGGCCGCGCGATCGGACCGGCGGGGGGGAATCACCGGGCGGGAGGAACCGGGCTCCGGTGGTAGTAGTCGAGTACGGCGTCGTCGCACCGGAACTCCTCCCGCGTGGCGGACCGGACGGGGACGGGTGGGGAGGGGACGAGGGTGGTACGGGGCTCCGGCCGCAGCCCGGCCGGCAGGCCGAGCCCGGCAAGGAAGTGGCGCGTCATCAGGGCCATCCCGCCAGGGGTGACGGAGCGCAGGTCCGGTTCGAAGAACGTCCCGCCGAAGGGAAAGCCGGTGATGATCTCGTACGACGGGAAGTAGTCGACGTGGTCGAGTTCCTGGGCGAGCTGCCCCGCGACGGCGCGCAGCACGGACTTGGAGCAGGTGTTCGCGGCGAGGACGTGACCACCCGTCGCGGTGGCGGTGAGCGGGACCGGCGAGACGGTGAGGAGCACGCGCAGTCCCGGGTTGACGCGCCGGGCGAGCGCGACGGTGGCGGAGAGGTCGCGGTGCACCTCGGTGAGGGTGGCGTTGTGGAACACGTGCCGGCCGGCGTCGAACGTGCCGCGCACGGTGCCGGGACACACCGGGTACGTGAAGCCGGTGGCCCGGTCCCGCCACGCCTCGGTCGTTCCCAGGGTGAGGATCAGGCAGCTCGCCCGGGTGACTCCGTCACGTATCGCCGCCAGGGTCGTGCGGCGCGCGTCCCGTACCGCGTCCGGGGTGGCGTACCCACCGGGCTCGACGGCGGGCCGGAACGGATCGTAGTGGCGGCCGCCCTCGCTCCAGACCTCGGCGGGTTCCGTGTGCTCCTCCGGGGACATCTCGTCGGCGAAGGCCCAGGTCAGCCACTGCCGCAGGACGCCGGCGGTGGAGATGTCGCCCGTACGGAACGAGAACCGGCCGTAGTGCCGGGCGTGGCCTTCCTCCTCCGTGAGACCCGGCGGCGCGGGCTCCGCGTCGTACCAGCGCAGGCCCTCCGCCCGCAGGGCGGGCCCGAGGTGTCCGGAGAAACAGGAGCCGGCGGTGACGATCGTGTCGTCCTGCCCGAGGGAGAACGCCGGCGTCCACAGCCCGGCGACGCGCGTCGGATCGGCCTCGGCGACGGCGGAGCGCCAGAAGGAGCGCGCCGGTAGTGAGTCGTAGGGGTCCACGGGGGTCTCTTCCTCGGGGCGAGGTCAGGGCGGCCAGGGCGGGGTGGGCTGCTGCCGGGCGGGGGTCAGGGATGGTCGGGAACGGCGGGCAGGGACGCCGAGTTGACGGCCTCCGCCACGTGCTTCACGTGGGGCGGTTTGACGAGGTCGTAGTGCGTGCTCTCCACGCACTCCCAGCGCGAGGGGTCCGGCAGGTACACCCGCCACGCGCGGGCCTGGCTCTCCGGGGATTCCGGCGACGGCAGCCCGGGCACCGATTCGCTCGCCAGCCACAGGACGCTCGGCGTGCGGGTCAGCCGGGGCGGTTCGTGGTCCCGCATGGTGGCCAGGTTGGCCCGGCAGCGGTGCGCGAGCCGCTCGGCGTAGGCCGTCGCCTCCCTGCTCGCCGTACTCCGCCCGCGGTCCTCGCCCGTACCGGCGCTGTCCCCGCCGCCGTCCCCGCCCGCCGGGCCCCGGCCGTCGGCCTGGGCCAGTTCGTGGGCGAACACGGCGCGGATCTCCTCCTCGTCGTAGGCGGCGAGGGCCGGTCCCGCTCCTGGAGACGGCGGGTCGAGGAGGTACAGCTCGGCCGCGGGACGGCCCGCGGCCTCCGCCTCGGCCGCCATGGACAGTGCCACCCACGCGCCGAACGACCAGCCCGCCAGCCGCCACCGCCACTCCCCGTGGGGGAAGCGCGCTTCCAGCGCGGCGTGGTAACGGGCGGCCCGTTCGGTGACGGTCCAGGCGGGCAGCTCGGGGTGGAGCAGGGCGGGGTCGGCGATGAGACAGACGGTCAGCCCCGGTTCGAGGGCCGAGACCAGCGCGCGGTACGCCTGGATGTCACCGCCGACCGGGTGGACCAGGCAGAGCAGGTCGCGTCCCGTCCCCGCCTGCCAGACTTCGACGCTCACCGGACCGCCCGGGGAGGGGTCGCCGGGGGAGGGTTCGGTGTCCGGGGAGCGGTCCAGCAGCGCGAGCAGGTCGTCCAGGGTGACCTGGTGGCTGAGGTGGAACAGCTCCAGCTCCACGTCATATAGGCGCTTGATCTCGGAGATCAGGTCCAGCAGGGTGAGGGAGTCCGCGCCCAGGTCGTAGAGGGACACGGTGGGGTCGAGCGAGTCGAGACCCAGCAGGCGGCAGACGACTTCGGTCAGGCGCTCGACGGGGGGTGCGGTGTCCCGCGCGGGGCCGGCCCCGCGCGGGACAGCGGCTTCCGCCGACGCCCCGGACGCGCCCGGCTCGTAGAAGGTGTGGGCCTGGTCGACTGCCGTCGTGGACACCATGAGCTGCGGCAACTGGAGTTCCAGCGCGTGCCCGAAGACCCGCCGGCCCTCCTCCACCGTCAGCCCGACCGCGACGTGCGCCTGGTGGCGGGCGTCCGCGTGCAGGGTGTCCCGGGCCATCCCCACCTCCCGCCACACGTCCCAGCCGATGCCGATACGCAGTGTGGTCTCCGTATCGTCGGCCCGGTACCGGGCGAAGCCGTCCAGCACCCCGTTGGCCGCCGCGTAGTCCAACTGGCCGACGCCACCGAACAGCGTCGCCATCGAGGAGCAGTAGGCCGCGTAGGCGGGCCGGTGGTCGGCGATCAGCCGCTCCATGAGCAGCGCGCCGCGCAGCTTGGCCGCCATGGCGTGCCGCATCGCCCGCGCGTCACGGCGGACGATCAGGCCGCCGGCCGCCGTGCCCGCCGCGTGGACGATCCCCCGCAACCGGGGTAGACGGGGCGCGAGCCGGGCCAGGAGTACGTCGGCCGGCTCCTCGGCCAGGTCTCCCTCGACCAGGTCGACCCGGTCGCCCCAGCGGGCCAGTGTCTCCGGGAGCCGGGGCCGGCGCGCCAGCAGGACCACCCGGCAGTCGGTCCGCTCCAGCAGCCAGGACGCGACACTGGCCCCGATCCCGCCGGTGCCGCCCAGGATCAGTTGGACACCGGGCGCTTCGGCGGCACCGGGTCCGCCCGCCGGCAGACCCAGGGCGGAGTCGTACGCGGCCGGGGTTCCGACGGGCTGTACGGTCTGATGCCACCAGTACCCGTCCCGGAGGGCCAGCCGCCGGGGCAGGACGCCCGGCACGTCGGCCTCCGCCAGGATCATCGGCAGCGCCGCCGCCCACCCCGCCGGATCGGACGCGGGCAGGTCGAGCCAGTGGCCGGTCACGCCGGTCTCCTGGCGCACCACCTCCCCCGCACCCGCCAGCAGCCCCAACTCCGGCCGTCGGACGGGTCCTTCGACCGGCTGGGCACCGTACGAGACCCACCAGACGCGCACGTCCGGGGACGCGGGCGCCCCGGCCAGGGCGCGCAGCAGCGCGGCGGAGGTGTCCAGGCACGCCCAGCGGGCACGGGCGAGCGTGCGCTCGTCCACCGCTCCCTCGACGGCCAGCGGCAGCGTGTGCAACCAGTCGACGCCACCCCGGGCCACCGGTTCCAGCGCGTCGAGCAACTGCCGCAGCGAGTCGGGATCGGCGGGGTCGACCTCGTAACGGTCCTCCGCGAGCCGCGCGAAGCGGTCGGCGGCGCTGACCCGGATCACGCCCGTGTGGCTCGGCTCGAAGGCGCGCCACGTCTCCGGCCCCGACGGCGTGGCGGTCAGGACCACCAGCAGCCGCCCGGACGGGGTACGGGCTCCGGTCCCGGCGCGGCGCAGCCGCACCCAGCCCGGCTGGTGCAGCCAGTCGCTCTCGGGGAGCCGACGGGGCGGGGCGTCGGCGGACGGCGACCCGGTGGCGGTGGACGCCGTGCCGGTGTCGGTAAACCGAGTCCCGGCGTCGGCGGGCGTGGCGCGGGCGAAGGTGTGGTCGGACAGGTCGAAGGCGGGCGGCGGGAAGTCCCACGGCGCCTGGGCCGGCCCATCCGGCCACCGCACCGACCGGCCCGCCGTCCAGGCGGCGGCCAGCGTCTCGGCGGGATGCTCCCCGGCGGCCAGCACCCCGCCCTCGGGGCCGGTATCCGCGACACCCGGCAGGTCCGACGCGGCGGACGGCGTCGTTTCCCCGAGCGCGGACAACTCGTCGTCACCGGCGGCGACTTCACGCAACCACGTCACCGCCGCGCCCGCGTCCGCGCAGGCCGACGCCGCACGCCGACGCAGCGCGGGACGGCCCGCCTGGAGGTGGCGCAGCACCTGCTCGTACGTCTCGGGCCGGGCGGCCAGATGGTCCGCGATCCGGGCGGCGTCGGCGCGCAGGGCGGCCGTACTGCCGCCGGACAGCACCAGACACGGTACGGTCGCCGGCCACCCCCGAGGCTCCGCCGACTGCCGCCGCTCCAGGACCAGATGGGCGTTGGTGCCACCGATGCCGAAGCTGCTCACCGCGGCCACGCGCGGCCGCCCCTCGGGCCAGGCCAGCGCCTTCGTCGGGATGTGGAACGGTGTGAGGTCGTCACCGATCCGCGGATTGATCCGGTGGAAGTCGACGTTGGGCGGGATCACACCGTGATGCACCGCCAACGTGGCCCGTACGAGCCCGACCACCCCGGCGGCCGCGCCCAGGTGCCCGATCTGGCTCTTGACCGAGGCGAGGGCGCAGCGGTCAGGCTCGGCCAGGTCGAACGCCTGGCGCAGCGCGCCGACCTCGACCGGATCGCCGAGCGGGGTGCCGGTGCCGTGTGCCTCCACGTACCCCAGTTCGGCGCTGGTGCGGCCGCTGCGCCGCAGCGCGGTACGGATCACCTCGCGCTGGCCGGCGAGCGACGGCGCGGCGTAACCGAGCTTGCCCGCGCCGTCGTTGTTGAGGGCCGAGCCGGTGATGACCGCGTACACGGTGTCGCCGTCGCGCTCCGCCAGCCGGAGCGGTTTGAGGACCACCACCCCGACCCCGCTCGCGCCGACCGTGCCGCTCGCGTCGTCGCTGAACGGGCGGCAGTGCCCGTCCCGGGAGAAGATGTGCTGCGGCCGATAGCGGTAGCCGCCGCTCAGCTGGGTGTCGACCAGGACCCCGCCGGCCAGCATCACCTCCGCGTCACCCTGGCGCAGCAGTCCCGCCGCGACGTGGACGCCGACCAGCGAACTGGCGCAGGCCGCCTGCACGGTGAAGGCGGGGCCGGTGAGTCCGAGGTGGTAGGCCGCCTTGGTGGCGAGGAAGTCCTTCTCGTGGTGGAGCGCCAGTTGGAAGCCGTCCGGCAGGTGCGCCGGGTCGCCTTCGCGCAGCATCGCCTGGAAGTACGTGTCCTCGCCGCAACTGGCGATCAGCCCGACACGCCGCGCCGCCGGATCGGTGATGCCCGCGTGCGCCAGCGCCTCCACACAGCTCATCAGCAGATGCCGCTGCTGCGGATCCATCAGCCTGGCCTCCTGCCGGCTGATCCCGAAGCGCCCCGGGTCGAAGGCCAGCGGCCCGTTCAGCAGGCTGCGCGCGCCGACCAGTCCGTCCGCCGCGTCGAAGTGCTCGATGCCCCGGCCCCCGCTCTCGACCATGGCCCAGAAGGCCGCGAGATCGTCGGCGCCGGGGAGCCGTACCGCCATCCCCACCACGGCGACCGGCTCGTCGGACGCGACAGCCGCCGCTTCCTGGGCCGCCGCGTCCGCCGGGGACGGGCCGCCGTCCACAAAACGGGCCAGGGCCCGGATCGTGACGTGCTCGAACAGGTCGGGGATGGTGAACCGCAGCCCTTCCCCGGCCGTGCAGCGCAGATGGAAGCGCATCAGGTCGAGGCTGGTGGCACCGGCGTCGAAGAAGCGCTGCCCGGGCGCGACCCGTCTCCCCGTCACCGCCTCGAAGAGTGCGGTCAACCGGGCTTCGCGCGGGGAGAGTTCGGCAACCCCGGAGCGGGGCGCCCGCAGGTCTTCGCCGTCGGTGGTGAGTGCCGCCCGGCGGTCGAGCTTGCCGCTGGGGGTACGGGGAAGGATCCGCACGCGTCGGAAGCGCGCGATCCGTACATAGGCGGGCAGCAGGGACGCCAGATGGCCGGCGAGTTCGTCGGGGGAGGGCGTCGGCGTCGTGTCGCGGCACTGCAAGCACGCGACGAGGTCGTCGCCGTCCCGCACGACCACCGCGTTGACGATCGCCGGGTGCTGGAGCAGGGCGGCCTCGACCTGCCCCAACTCCAGCCGGTGGCCGCTGAGTTTGATCTGCTGGTCGTCCCGGCCCAGATAGTTCAGGACTCCGTCCCGGTCAAAGCGGGCCTGGTCGCCGGTGCGGTAGAAGAGGCCGAGGCCGGGGAGTTCGGTGAAGCGCGTACGGTTGAGCTCTTCGTCGCCCAGGTAGCAGGGCGCGGCCATCGGGCCGCCGATCAGCAGGTCGCCGGGGCAGCCGGGCGGTACGGCCTCACCGGCGTCGTCGACCACCCGCAGCCACGCGTCCGCCACCGGACGGCCGATGGCCGGGCGGGCGGGCCAGCCGGCCGGATCGCCCTCCAGGCAGAACCCGCTGACCACATGGGTCTCGGTCGGGCCGTAGTGGTTGAACAGCCGGGCACCGGGCAGCCCCGCGAACCAGCGGCGGATGGCGTCGGTGCACACCAACTGCTCGCCTGCGGTGATCACCTCACGCAGCCGGGAGGGGAAGCGGCCGAGGTGGGCGCCGTGTTCGGCGAGGAGCTGGAGGGCCACGTACGGCAGGAAGAGGCGCTCGACGCCGCCGGATTCGAGTTCATCCAGCAGCGCCGGGGCGTCGTGCCGCCACTCCGGCCGCACGAGACGCAGGTGTCCGCCGCCGCACAGGGTGGTGAAGATCTCCTGGAACGACACGTCGAAGGACAGCATGGAGAACTGCTGTGTGACCGCGGGTGCCCCCAGGCCGCCGCTGTCGCTCTGCCATTGCAGGAGGTTGCACAGAGTGCGGTCGGGTACCCGCACCCCCTTCGGCGTGCCGGTGGAGCCGGACGTGAACAGGGTGTAGAGCGGCCGTCGCCCGTCGTGGGGTGTCCAGGGCGCGGCGGGCGCGGGCTCGGTGGCCAGGGTGACCGGGTGGCGGGGGAGACCGGCGGGGGCGACGGCATCCAGCTCCGCCTCGCCGCCGGGAGGAAGCAGGACACACAACGGGTCCACCTGGTCGAGGATCTGCCGCAGTAGCGCCGGTGGGTAGGCCGGGTCCAGCGGCACGATGGTGACGTTGAGCCGTGCCAACGCCAGCACAGCCACGACGTGTTCGGCCGAGGGCCCGAGATGCAGCGCGACACAGCACGGCCCCATGTCGTCCGGCGACAGCGCGTACCGGTCCCGTACCTCTGTGGCCAACGCCGAGGCGTGGGCGTCGAGTTCGGCGTAACTCAGCGTGCGGCCACCGGTGGTCACCGCCGGGGCGGTGGGTGTCCGGCGGACCTGGCGGGCGAAGCCCTCGGCCACGGTGGTGAAGGCGAGCGGCGCCGACGGGCCCCGGCCCGCGTCGGCCAGACCGCGCCGGTACGGGGCCACCAGGGTGCCCAGGGTGTCCGTACCTCCTTCGTCGAGCCGGTCGAGTCCGTCACGGAACAGGCGGGCCACGGCGTCGACTTCGGCGGAGTCGAAGTGGTCGTCGGCGTACTCCCACAGGCAGTCGAAGCCCCCCTCGTGCTCGACGACGGACAGCGTGAGCGGGCACTTGGCCTCTATAGGCCGCGGCCATACGGGACGGATCTCGCGCCCCGGCAGAACGAGCGCGCCGAACTCGGTGTTCTCCAGCACGAACATGAAGTCGAACGGCGGGCCCTCGGCGTGGAACGGATGATCGGCCAGGGCGTCGGCGAGCACCACGTCCTGCCGGTCCAGCACCGCCTGCGCGGCGGCGCCCTGTCGGAGCAGTTGGGCCCGCAGCCCGTCGCGCGGCGCCAGGGTGAGCGGGAGCAGCACGGTGTTGGCGAACATGCCGACCCCGGCCTCGAACTCCCGCACCGGCCGGTTGGCCACCGGGCTGGCGATCAATGGGTGGGCGCGGCCGGTCACCCCGTACAGACTCCAGGCGAACACCCCCAGCAGGAGCTGGAATCGCGTCAGGCCCAGCTCCGCGCCCAGCCGGTCGAGCGAGGAGCGGCGGACCAGGTCGAGCGTGGTGTGCAGCAGCCGCCCGGCCGGACGCTCGCCCTCGCGGACCGCCGGCGGCGGCGCCGCCACGTCCGCCACGGTCTCGTAGTGCGCGCGCAGGGCGGCGCGCTGGTCGCGGTAGGGCTGCCGCGTGAACCACTCCGCCTGCCAGGCGGCGAAGTCCAGGGGCGTCGGCACGGCGGCGTGGTCACGCGGTGTGCCGTTCACCTCGGCATCCGCGCCGGCCAGTACGGCGGCGTAGTCGGCCGACACCTCGCGGAAGAGGACGCTCAACGACCAGCCGTCGACCGCGATGTGGTGCAGATGCAGCAGCAGTACGTTGCTGTCCGGCAGCCACCGGACCCGCAGCATGCGCGGCTCGGCCAGATCGAAGGGCTCGGCGAAGAACCGCTGCGCGGGACCGCGCCACCCGTCCGTGTCAGGCTCCGCGCTCGCGTCCGCCCCCACCCAGGGGTCGTACGCCTCCGCCACCTCCTGGTACAGCCCCTCGGGCGTGGCGCGGAAGCCCGTACGCAGCGCCGGATGCCGGGTCACCGACCGTCGTAGCGCCTCGCGCAGCGCCCCCAGGTCGGGTGCGCCGTCGAGCTGGAAGGCCAGCGGAACGCTGTACGCGCGGGACTCCGGGTCGCGCTGCTGGAGCAGCCACAGCCGCTGCTGCTCCGACGTCGCCGGGGCGGAGCGCGCGCCGGCCGGCGGGGGCACCGGCGGATACGGCACCGCGTCGTCCGCCGGGCCCGGCGCGATCGCCGCCGCCAGTTCCGCGAACGTCGACCTCAGCACCACGGACGCCGCCAGCTCCCGGCCCCAGAGGCGCCGGACCTCGAAGCGCAGCCGCAGGGCCTTGAGCGAGTCGCCCCCGTGGGGTATCCACCGGTCGTCCGGGCGCAGGTCCGGTACGCCGAGGATCCCGCCCGCGAGGTCCAGGACCTCCCGCTCCCACGCGGTCGCCGAAGGCCCGGCGGCGGTGACGGCGGGCCGCCACGGTTCGCGGTCGTCCGTCAGCAACGCCCCTTGATCCACCTTGCCGTTGGCGTTCAGCGGCAGCGCGTCGACCCGGAAGATCCGGTGGGGCCGCATGTACGGCGGCAGCCCCGCCGACAGGTGCCGGTCGATTTCCTCGTACGACAGCTCTGCCCCGAGAACCACATACGCCAGCAGCTCGTTCGTCCCCAGTTCCGTGTCGCGCCGGGTGCAGACGTACGCCTGCCGTACCGCCGGATGGGCCACGAGGTGCCGTTCCAGCTCGCCCGGCTCGATCCGGAAGCCCCGCACCTTCACCTGCCGGTCGGCGCGGCCGACGTACACCACCGGCCCCGAGCCGTCCTGCCGTACGAGGTCCCCGGTGCGGTAGTGGCGCACCTGCCCGCCGTCGAGCCAGGGCAGGTGGACGAAGCGGCTTTCCGTCTCGTCCGGCAGGTTGCGGTATCCCGCCGCCAGGCCGTCCCCGGACAGGTACAGCTCCGCCACCTCACCCGGCGCGGCGGCCCGCGACCCCTCGGCCGACCCGTCGGCCACCAGCACCGCGCCGGTGTCCGGCAGGGGCCGCCCGATCGGCACGACGTCCCCGTCGAAGTCGCGCGGGACCGGATGGCAGAAGGCGAACGTAGTGGTCTCGGTGGGCCCGTAGACGTTGTGGAGCCGCGCCGGGGAGGACTCGTTGTGCCGGTACCAGCGCGCGATCAGCCGGGCGTTGAGCTGCTCACCGCCCACCAGCACCTGCCGGGCCCCGGCGAAGCACGCGGGTTCCTCGCCGACCACGGCGTTGAACAGGGCCACCGTCACCCACACGGTGTCGACGCGCTCGCGCAACAGCGCCTCCGCCAGGAGATGAGGCGTCTGTACGGTCTCGTCGTCGAGGATCACGCAGCAGCCGCCGGTCAGCAGCGGCACCCACACCTCGAAACTCAGCGCGTCGAAGGCGGGGTTGGACAGGCAGGAGTAGCGCGCCCCCTCGTCCAGGGCGAGGTAGCCGGGGCGCGCGAGACGCAGGATGCCGGCGTCCCGCACCTCGACGCCCTTGGGCCGGCCGGTCGTTCCCGACGTGTAGAAGAGGAACGAGACCGGCGCGTCGGCCGGGACGGCGGGTTCGTCTCCGGTGGCCGGACCTTCCCGCAGCAGCTCGCTCGCCGCCAACGGCGCGACCCCCGGCGGCAGTTCGGCGGGAGCGCTCCCGCCGTGCACCAGCACGGTGCTCGCCGAGTCCGCCAGGATGTGCCGCCGCCGTCCGGGCGGGCTCTGGACGTCGAGCGGCACGACCACCGCGCCCACCCGCAGGACGCCGAGCATCACGCACACCAGCTGCCAGGAGCGCGGCAGGCACACCGCCACCGCCTGCCGGGGCCGTACACCCCGGTCACGCAGGGCCGCGGCGACGGCCGCGCTCGCCGCGTCGAGGGCCGCGTAGTCGAGCACCTGGTCGCCGTCCACGACGGCGGTCGCCGCCGGGGTACGGCGCGCCCGCGCGAGGACGGACCGGGCGAGGCCCCGGGGCTCGGTGGCGGCCGAAAGCTGTTCGCCGGAGGGGATGTTGTGCTCCATCACGCCTCCCGCGCCGGACGGACCGGGGACGTCTCACCCTGCCGCCCCGCAGGCGGTGGCGGCGCCGGGAACCGCGCCAGCTCATCCTCGATCACGGCCGCCACCCGCAGCACCCCGGCGCTCTCCAGCATCTCCCAGTGGTCACAGTCGACCGGCTCGACACGGAAGCCGCCGAGCCCCCGGCGCTCCCAGAACGCGCGCACGGCGTCCGTGAGCGGCGTGTCGGTCCCGCCCTCGACGGCCTGCACCAGGACGAGCCGGGCCCCGGACGGCGCCGGAACGTGTGAGCGGGCGGTCATCCGGTTGTGGTTGTAGACATGGAAGTACTGCTCGATCTGCTCGTCCTCGATCCCCGGGTACATCCCGTTGAACTTGACGAGCTTGTCGCGGAATTCATCGATCTCCACCGGCCCCAGCGCGGCCCGGTCGGCGGGATCGTCGGTGGCCTGGGTGTCGAGCAGGACGACACTCACGTCCGTCCTGCCCGCGGCGGCCAGGCGGCGCGCCATCTCATGGGCGACCAGACCGCCGTACGACAGTCCGCCGAGCACGAGCGGACCGTCGAGCAGCGGCTCGACCAGCGCCAGATACGCCTCGGCCATGGCCTCGACCGTCGGGAGGAACGTCTCCCCGGGGTTCACCCCGGGCGACTGGATGCCGTAGACGCCGTAGCTGTCCGGCAGGGCCTTGGCGAGCGACAGATAGCAGAAGGCGGTGCCGCCGGCCGGATGGACACACACCACCCGGCGCTGCCCGTCCCCCTCCCGGAACTCGATCAGATTGCCCGGCGTGCCCGGCGTGCCCGGCGGCCGGCCCGGCGCCCCCTGCCGCAGCCGCCCGCCCAGCGCCTCGATGGTCGGGTGGAGCATGATGTCGCGGATCGGCAGCATCTCGCCGAAGGCCTCACGGACGGCGTGCGCCAGCTTGATCGCCGACAGGGAGGTGCCGCCGATGTCGAAGAAGCTGTCCTGGACGCCGATGTCGGCGTGCAGCAGGATGTCCTGCCATATCCGATAGAGCGTCAGCTCGATGTGGTCGCGGGGACTGGCCTGGTTGACCTGTACGGGGGCGTCGGTCCGCGCCACCCGCAGCAGCGCCTCCCGGTCGAGCTTGCCGTTGCGGCTCAGCGGCAGGGAGGGGAGTTCGGCGAAGAGCGCGGGGATCATGTAGTCGGGCAGCCGCTCCGACAGGGCGGCGCGCCACTCGTGCGGCTGCCGGGGCGCGGCGTCCCCCCGGCCGATGCCCGCCACCAGCCGCGGCTCGCCACCGGCGTCCCGGTCGGCGAGCACCGCGGCCTCCCGGACCCCGGGCAGCGCCAGCAACGCCGCCTCGATCTCGCCCGGTTCGATCCGGAAGCCCCGCAGCTTGAGCTGGTCGTCGCCGCGCCCCACGTATTCCGCGTTGCCGTCGGGCAGCCTGCGGGCGAGGTCGCCGGTACGGTACATGCGCGCGCCGGGCACGAACGGATCGGCCACGAACCGCTCCGCCGTCAGGTCGGGACGGTTCAGATACCCCCGCGCCAGACTCGCGCCGCCCAGGTACACCTCGCCGGTCACCCCGGCGGGCACCGGCCCGAGCCGCTCGTCCAGCAGGTAGAGGCGGGTGTTGCCCACCGGCCGGCCGATCGGGCACTGCCGCCCCGACGGCCCCGGGTCGAGGTACGCGGTGCTGTACAGGGTCGTCTCGGTCGGCCCGTACCCGTAACAGATCCGCAGCCCGGGCAGCGCCTCCCGCATGCGGTGCAGCGCCACCTCGGGAAGGGACTCCACGCCCGTGAGCAACTGCCGCAGGCGCAGGCCCTCCAGGCGGGTGCCGGGGGACTCGTCGATCCATTTCACGTACGACGGCGGGAGGAACCCCTGGACGATGCGGTGCTCCCGCAGCCAGCCCATCAGCGCCTCCGGGTCGCCCCGCAGGTCGTCGGGGACCACGTGCAGGACGGCCCCGGTGGTGAGCGGCAGCAGGATCTCGTGCACGGACGCGTCAAATCCGGTGCTGGACCAGGCCGATGTCGCCTCGCCCGGGGTATCGCCCATGCGGGCCCGCCAGTTGTCGAAGAGGTTGATCACACTCGCGTGGGTCACCGCCACGCCCTTCGGGCGGCCCGTCGACCCCGACGTATGGATGACATAGGCCAGTTGGGAGGGTGAGACCTCGATTCCCGGCGCGTCGTCCCGCCGCCCCTCGGCCTCGACCGACGCCAGCTTGTGCCAGCCGTCTGGCGGAGTGGCCGCATCACTCAGTACGAGGGCGGGTGCGGCGTCCTCCACCATCGCGGCCAGCCGCCCGGCGGGCTGGCCGGGGTCGAGCGGCAGATGGGCGGCGCCCGCCTTGAGGATGCCGAGGATGCCCACCACCAGCCCCACCGACCGTCCCGCGTGCAGGCCGACCACCTGGTCCCGGCGGACACCCCGGGCGGTCAGCGCGTGCGCCAGCCGGTTCGCACGCCGCTCCAGCGTGGCGTAGTCGAGCCGTTCCCCGGCGCAGACCAGCGCCGTCGCGGCGGGACGGATCCGTACCTGCTCCTCGAACCGCTCGACCAATCCGCCGCGCGAGGACGGCGGCAGCGCCTCCGGCTCCTCGGTCGCGTCCCAGTCCGCCAGGAGCCGGCGGCGCTCGTCCGCGTCGACCAGCGCGAGGTCCGCGACCTCGCGGCCGGGGTGTGCGGCCATCTCGGTGAGCACCTGCCGCAGATGGCCCGCGTACCGCTCCGCCGTCGCCCGGTCGAACAGGGCCGAGGCGTAGTCGAGATACCCGATCACCCCGCCGTCCGTCTCGGCCAGCGACAGCGAGAGGTCGAACTTGGCCGCCGCGTGCGGGATGCCGACCGGATCGACCTCGATGTCCGGCAGCTCCAACAGGCCCTTCCGCGACGGCTGCCAGGCGAACATGGTCTGGAAGAGCGGGGTGTGGGCGACGCTGCGCGGCGGATTGACCAGCTCCACCACCCGGTCGAACGACACCTCCTGGTGATCCAGGGCTCCCCGTACGACCCCGCGTACCCGCCGCAGCATGTCCTCGGCCGTCGGCGAACCGGACAGATCGACGCGCAGGGGAAGGGAGTTGACGAAGAAGCCGATGACGCCCGCGGCGTCGCCGCGCCGGCGGTTGGCCGTCGGGGTGCCCACCACCAGATCGGTCTGCCCGGTCAGGCGGGACAGCACGACCGACCAGCCCGTCAGCACGGCGACGAACAGAGTGCCGCCGTTGCGCCGCGCGAGCCCCCGGAGCGCGGTGGTCAACTCCTCGTCCAGCACGACCCGTACCCGGCCGCCCCGGTAGTCCTGCTCGGCGGGGCGGGGCCGGTCGGTGGGGAGGGTCAGCAGGGGCGGGGCCCCCGCCAGGTGCTCCTTCCAGTACGCGGCGTGCGCGTCCGGTGCGTCACCCGACGCGGCCGCCTCCGCCCGCTGGCGGCGCGCGTAGTCGGCGTACTGCGCGCCCGGGGGAGGGGACGGATCGTCCGCCCCACGGACGAAGGCCGCGTACAGCGGCCCGAGTTCGCGGAGCATGATGTCCATCGACTGTCCGTCGAAGACCGTGTGATGCATCGTCAGCAGCAGGACGTGCTCCCGCGCCCCCAGCACGACCAGCCGGCCCCGCACCAGCGGCCCCCGGCTCAGGTCGAACGGGGTCGCGGCCTCCTCCCCCTGGAGGGCGGCCAGCCGCTCCTCCGCGTCGGCGCACCCCGTCAGGTCGTCCACCACCAGCGTGTAGCCGGTGTCCGGCGGGTCGATCCGCTGGAACACCTCCCCTTCCACGGCCACCAGCCGGGTGCGCAGCGCCTCGTGCCGGGAGACCAGCGCGTCGAGCGCCCGGCCGAGCACCGCACGGTCCAGGGGGCCCCGCAGCCGGTACGCCATCGCCTCGTTGTACGCCTGGCTCGCGCCCCGCAGCTGGGAGAGGAACCACAACCGCTGCTGGGCGAGGGACGTCACCGAGGTCGTGGCCGCCGTCGGGGCGGGGCCGTTCGCCGGCTCCGACCGCGGGGAGAGGGAGACATGGGGGGATTCTGTCGCCGACAAGGCTGGCTCTTTCCCGTCTGGGGGGAGGGGGGTACGTACGAGAGAGTCAGAGGTACGAGAGAGTCAGAGGAACGCGCGCGTCACGACGACCGGCCCGGCCGCGGAGCGGGCGACGACATCGTTGCCCTCACGTAAAGGATCACGTGCGATCTCCATGGGACGACCTGCTTCCCGCTTCCTGAAGCGTCGTACGAAAGACGGACGCGAGGCGGACGCGGACCGTGGGGAGACCGCGTTCACCCCTCCGGTGTCCCCGGGGGCACCGTGATGATTGATCAGCTGTTGAGGACCTGTCAATGGCCCCAGGGGCAGCCCGGTTCGGCGGCAAAGAATGAGCAATGCATGGCCTTCCGACCGTCCACGCGCCACCGCCTGATGGCATGCTGTCCCCACTCGACCAGGCGCTTTCCCCAGCTGTGACCGGCCGGTGCCACACCCGCGAGGGGTTCGGCCGGGGGAGCTTGCCGGCGTTGTCGTCGTCCCGCCAGAAGCCACAAACGCCGCCGGACGCGGTCGCCCCCCCGCCGGCAGAACGTTGCCGTCCACGAGTCCGCACGGGACGCGAGGGGAGACGGTGGGGGACGTGCTGGTCGCCTCATGGGCGCCAGGCCCCCCGATCCGACGCTACAGAGCGTGTGTAAGGTAAGCCTCGCCTTATCAGTGAGCGAGGAGAGCAGCGTGCGTACGTTCCGGTGGAAAGCGGTCGTGACCGTGTCCCTCGTCGGGGGACTGCTGGCCGGGTGTTCGGCCGGGGACGACGGCGGAGACGGCGGCGGCAGCGGATCCGGGGACGGGAAGGCCGCCGGCGGCTCCCGGAACCTGGTGGCCGGCGCCTCGGCGGGACCATCCACCGCGCCCAGCGCCATGGCCGCAGGCATGGGGGCGAAGGCCGCGGACGGCGTCTTCCCCCGGACCGTCGGGCACTACAAGGGCACCACGACGATCAAGGAAGCACCCGAGCGGATCGCCGTGCTGAGCACCGGCCAGCTCGACGACCTCCTCTCCCTCGGCATCGTGCCCACGGCCACCACGCGCGCCGACAACGCCGGGCTCGTACCGGACTACCTCAAGGACGCTTTCCCGCGGTACGGTCAGAAGCTCGGGAAGATGACCGACGTCGGGACCCGGGCCGCGCCCAACCTGGAGACGCTGGCAGCCGCCGAGCCCGATCTGATCCTGGCCAACGACTCCCTCGGCGACCTGTACCCGAAGCTGTCGAAGATCGCCCCCACCGTGGTGACCAAGGGCCAGGGCATCAACTGGAAGCGGGACCTCCTGCTGGTCGGTGACGCGGTCGGCAAGGGCGAGCAGGCCCAGAAGCTGCTGGACGACCTCACCTCGGACGCCGCCGCCCAGGGCAAGAAGCTCGGCGGTGCGCAGACCGCCGTGTCCATGGTGCGCTTCACCCCCGACCGCACCCGGATGTTCGGCGTCTCCTCCTTCACCGGCTCGATCGCCGTCGACATGGGCCTCGGCCGCCCCGAGCCGCAGCGGTTCACCGCCATTTCGGAGGACATCAGCGCCGAGCGCATCGACCTCGCGGACGGCGACTGGATCTTCTACTCGGTGCAGGGCGACCCCGGCAAGACGGACTCCGGGTCCGTACTCGCCGGACCCCTGTGGAAGTCGATGAAGGCCGTCAAGGCCGGTCACGCCGTCAAGGTCGACGACGACCCCTGGTACCTCAACGCCGGGCCGGCCGCCGCCCGCATCGTCGTGAAGCAGCTCGCCGACACGATCGGCTCGTGACCGCGGTCCGCCCGGCCGACCGGGGAACCCGTACCCGTGCACCGGGTTCCCCGACCCGTCGTACCGCATCCCGCACCGCGTCCCGGACCGCGTGGCTGGCCGCCGCCCTCGTCCTCACCGCCGCCGTCTGCGCGCTCAGCCTCGCCGTCGGCACCCGTCCCGTGGCCCTGCCTTCCGTCGTGGACGCCGTGTTCCACGGCGGTACGACTCCGGACGCGCTGGTCGTACGGTCGCTGCGCCTGCCCCGTACCGCCGTCGGCCTCACCGCGGGTGCCGCCCTCGGCCTCGCGGGGGCCGCGCTCCAGGCGGTCACCCGCAACCCGCTCGCGGACCCCGGCATCCTCGGACTGAGCCAAGGCGCCGCCGCCGGCGTCGTGTTCGCCGTCTCCCTGGGCCTGGCGAGCGGATTCGGCGGCTACGTCTGGTACGCCTTCGCCGGGGCCGTGGCCGCCGCCTGCGTCGTGTACGCCCTCGCGACCCGCGGCCGGGGCGGTGCCTCGCCCGTCAAACTGGCGCTGGCCGGGACGGCACTGTCCGCGATGGTCGCGGGCGGCACCACCGTGGTCCTCACGTCGAGTTCGGCCACGCTCGACCAGTTCCGCTTCTGGCAGGTCGGCGCGCTCAGCGGCCGCGACGCCGGGACCGTCGGGCAGATGCTTCCCTTCCTGGTCGCCGGCGCGCTGCTGGTCCTCGGCTCCGCCCGCGGTCTCGACGCCCTGGCACTCGGCGACGAGACGGCCCGCGCGCTCGGCCACCACGTCCCGCTCGTACGGGTCTGCGCGGCGCTCGGCGCGACCGTCCTCACGGCGGCGGCCGTCGCCGCGTCGGGGCCGATCGCGTTCATCGGCCTCGCCGTGCCGCACCTGGCCCGCCGGCTCGTCTCCGGCGACCACCGCTGGATGCTCCCGCTGTCCGCGCTGCTCGGCGCCTCCCTGCTGCTCGCGGCCGACGTCGCCGGACGCGTCGTCCGCGCGCCGGCGGAGGTTCCGGCCGGGGTGATGACGGCGCTCGTGGGCGTGCCGGTGCTGATCGTGCTCGTACGCCGCAAGGGAGCGGGCGCGTGAGGGCCGGCCTGGCGAAGCGGCCCCCGGCGCCTCCGCCCGGCCGGGACACCCTGGTCACCCGTCACCCCCACGCGGCCGGGCTGCGCGTGCTGCGCCGCCGCCGCTTCTCCCTTCTCCTGCACCGCCGTTCGGCCGCGGTCGCCTGCGTGCTGCTCGTCCTGCTGGTGGCCGTCGCCGCCGTGTCGGCCAGTGTCGGGCAGACCTACGTGCCGCCGGACGGGGTCTGGCGTGTGCTGCGCGGCGAGCCCAGCCCGTACGCCCTGGTCGTGGGCGAACTACGCGTGCCGCGCATCGCGCTCGGGGCCCTGGTCGGCGCCGCGCTCGGGCTCTCCGGCGCGCTGGTGCAGACGGTCACCCGCAACCCCCTCGCCAGCCCCGACGTCATCGGGGTCGGGCACGGCGCCGCGGCCGCCACCGTGCTGGCGCTCGCCACCGGAACCGCCGCCTCGCCCGGCGCGCTGCCCGCCGTGTCGGTGGCCGGCGGTCTCGGCGCGGCGGCGCTCGTTTATGCCGTCGCGTGGCGGCGGGGCATGCGGACGAGCAGCTTCGTGCTGACCGGCGTGGGCATCGGGGTCGCGCTCTCGGCCGTGGTGCAGCTCTACCTCACCGAGAGCGAACTGGGCGCCGCCGAGCAGGTCAAACTGTGGCTCACCGGCAGCCTCAGCGGACGTGGCCGGGACCAGGCGGTCCCCCTCGCCTTGGTGCTGGTCCTCTGCCTGCCCGGCCTGGTGTGGGCGAACCGTGCCATGCGCCCGCTCGCCCTCGACGACGACACCGCCGCCGGGCTCGGCGTGCGGGTGCGGCGGACCCAACTCGGCCTGACCGCCCTGGGCGTGGTCCTCGCGGCCACCGCCACGGGCGCCGCGGGACCGATCGGCTTTGTCGCGCTCACCGCCCCGCAGCTGGCCCGGCGCCTCACCCGTACCCCCCAACTCCCCCTCGTCGGCTCGGCGCTGACGGGCGCGGTCGTCGTGGTCGCGGCGGACCTCGCGGCCCGTACGGTCATGCCACCGCTGGAGATCCCCGTGGGGGCGCTCACCGCGCTGGTCGGAGGCCCGTACCTGCTCTGGCTCCTGGGCCGTCCGGGACGGTCGTAGAGCCGCCCACGCCGGCCCGCGACCGCCCCCGCGTGCGACGGAAAATGCCAACGCGGGTGTGGCGAACGGTGGTTAGAGTGGCGGCATTACAACACGCACGCACCTCCCGGTGCGCGGGTGTCGGTTGCTTCTCCGGTGCTTCTCCGGTCGAAGCGCCCCCGGGCGCGCGGACTCGACCCCCGCGGAACCGACGCCGCTTCGATCTCGGGAGGCACAGCACCGGGGTGCCCGGTGCGCAGGCCGGGGATACTTCCACTGCACATGGGGTGGTCGCGGGTTCGACTCCCGTCAGGCGCTTTGGCGCCTGTAGCTCAGTTGGTAGAGCACCTTGGCTCCCCGGCCGACCTTGATCTCGGGCACCCCACCGCTGCGCCTCCCCTCCGTCCGAGGGGGGTTTCCCTTGTCCCGTTTCAACCAGCGCGGCGCACGTCCGTCCGCCACCTCGCCCGTGCGGACGACCGGCGAGCACACCACCACCCACGAGGGCGGCACGGGACACCTCCGCGACGCCAGGAGCGAGCTGTTCCTCCTCGCGGTGAGCAACTTCGTCGGCGTCGACACCTTCTACGAGAAGGGCGGTCGGCGCGACGAGCGGTACACCCACCTCGTCCAGCGGCTGGCCGTCGAGGACCCGGCCTGGGTGGCCGGACTCCTCACGTGGCTCCGCGGCGAGGCCCACATGCGTACGGCGGCGCTGGTCGGGGCCGCCGAGTTCACCGCCGCCCGCCTCCGCTACCAGGCCCCCGGCCACTCCCGGCAGGTCATCGACTCCGTGCTCCAGCGCGCCGACGAGCCGGGGGAGTTCCTCGCCCACTGGACCGCCCACCACGGCCGCGCGCTCCCCAAGCCCGTCAAGCGCGGCCTCGCCGACGCCGTCCGGCGGCTGTACACGGAACGGGCGCTCCTCAGGTACGACACCGACTCCAAGGGCTACCGTTTCGGCGACGTCCTCAACCTCGTCCACCCCGCGCCCGCGCCGGACAAACCGTGGCAGGGCGCCCTGTTCAAGCACTCCATCGACCGCCGGATGAACCGCGGCGACGACATACCCGAGCAGCTCACGACCCTGCGCGCCCGCGCCCGTCTGATGGCCGTCCCGGTCGCCGACCGGCGCGCGCTGCTCAGAGGCGCCGACGCCCCGGCCGTCCTCAGGGCCGCGGGGATGACGTGGGAGGCGCTGGCCGGCTGGCTCCAGGGTCCCCTGGACGCGGCGGCCTGGGAGGCGGTCATCCCGTCGATGGGCCTGATGGCCCTGTGCCGGAACCTCAGGAACTTCGACCGGGCCGGGGTCGGCGACGAGGTCGCCGAGACGGTCGTACGGAAGATCGCCGACCCCGAACAGGTCGCCCGCTCCCGCATGTTCCCGTTCCGGTTCTGGGCCGCCCACCGGCACGCCCTGTCGCTCCGCTGGGGACACGCGCTCGACCGGGCGCTCAACGCGTCGCTCGCCCACGTGCCCGCCCTCGACGGGCGGACCCTGATCCTCGTGGACCGGTCGCCGTCCATGTTCCCGGGGCTGCCGTACTCCACGCCCCACACGTCGGACATCCCCCTCGCCGAGCAGGCGGCCGTGTTCGGGGCCGCCCTGGCCACCCGGGCCGCGGCGCCCACGCTGATCGAGTTCGGCATGCGCTCCCGGACCGTCGACGTACCGAAGGGCGGCAGTGTCCTCAGGCTCATCGACGCGTTCGGCAGGATCGACGGCACGGACGTCCCGTCCGCCGTGCGGCGGCACTACGCCGGACACAGCCGGGTCGTCATCGTCACCGACGAACAGACCCGCCCCGGCTGGCTCCCCTCCAACTGCGGGAGCCACGGCGGCATGGCGGAGACGGAGATCGACGACCTCGTCCCGAAGAACGTTCCCGTCTACATGTGGAACATGGCGGGCTACAAGGAAGGCGCCATGCCGTCGGGCACCTGCGGCCGGCACACGTTCGGAGGCCTCACCGACCAGGCGTTCGGGACGATCCCGCTCTTCGAATCGGGCCGGGACGCGACCTGGCCCTGGGAGACGGGGACCTGACAGGAGCCGACCCGCCCGGGTACCGACCCGGGCGGGCCGGCCTCGTCATCAGCCGACGGTCCACGCGTGGAGCTGCCGGGCGATCTGCGCGACCCCCACCGTCCCCGCGACCGTGTCGCGGACCAGAGCGGGCGCCGCCTTCGGCTCGTAGTCGAGGCGGTGGCCGTACAGGGAGAGGAACGCCTCCGCGGCGTGCCAGGCGAACGCCTCGTTGGAGTGTTCCAGGCAGGGCAGCCTGACGAGCGTCTGGAGCAGGGCCGCGGCCTTGAGGTGGTGCGAGCCGTAGATGTCGCGGTCCATGGCCCGCGCGTGGACGCGGGCGACGGCGGCGTGGAGCGGGCCGTAGTCGTCGACCTGCGGATCACGGGGAAGCAGCTCCGCCGCGTGCAGCAGGTACGAGACGTCGATCTGTGGTTCCTGCTCACTCACGCGGCGTGACCCTGCTCCCGCCGGGCCAGCTCCTGGCGGGCCTGCTGGTCCGCGGCGCGCTGCTCCGGCGTGGGGTCGACGCTGCTGGGCTCGGCGTCGAACGCCGCGCCGCTCCGGGCCATCGACGTCTTGAAGCCGTCGAGGAAGGTGTTCTCGACGGCGGTGGCGCGCTCGTAGGCGGCGGACAGGATGTACTCCTGCATGCTGATCCCCGCCGCCTTGGCCGCCGCCGCGATGGCGGAGCGCTGTCGTGGATCGGGGAAACGCAGGCTCATGGCTCCTTTGGACTCACTCATGGTATCGAAGCTACCACTGATACCAGGCAGGAGGGGAGGGGGAGGAGATCCGGCGGTCTGCGAGCATGGTGACCACCCGATCTCCGAGAAGGAGCTGACCATGACAGCGGTGCGGACCGTACGGTTCCCCTCCGGGGCGGAGGTCCCGGCCCTGGGACAGGGCACCTGGCGCATGGGCGAGGACCCCGCACGGCGCCCCGAGGAGATCGCCGCTCTGCGGAGGGGTCTGGACCTGGGGCTGACCGTCATCGACACGGCGGAGATGTACGGAAGCGGCGCCGCCGAGGAGCTGGTCGGCGAAGCGATCCGCGGCCGGCGGGACGACACGTTCCTCGTGAGCAAGGTGCTGCCGTACAACGCCGACCGAAGGGGTACGGCCGAGGCCTGTCACGCGGGCCTGCGCCGCCTGGGGACCGACCGGATCGATCTCTACCTGCTGCACTGGCGGGGGAGTGTTCCGCTGGACGAGACCGTCGGGGCCATGGAAGCGCTGGTGTCGGAGGGCAGCGTCGGTGCCTGGGGGGTGAGCAATCTGGACGTCGCCGACCTCGCGGAGCTGCCCGCGGGCGCGCGCCCGGAGACCGATCAGGTGCTCTACAACCTGACCAGGCGGGGCCCGGAGTTCGACCTCTTTCCCCGTTGCCGGGAACTGGGCGTCCCGGTCATGGCGTACTCACCGGTGGAACAGGGCCGCCTGCTCGGTCACAAGACGCTTAAAGCGGTGGCCGCCGCACGCGGCGCCTCGCCCGCCCAGGTGGCCCTGGCCTGGGTGCTGCGCCGCGACGACGTCGTGGCGATCCCCAAGGCGTCGACCGTCGCGCACGTCGAGGAGAACCACGCGGCCCTGGACCTCCACCTGACGGACGACGATCTCCGTACCCTCGACCGGGCCTTTCCGGCCCCGGTCCGCAAGCGGTCCCTTGACGTGCTGTGACGCCGGTGCTGTGACGCCGGTGGTGTGACGCGTACGACACGGTCGCCGGGGGCGGTGCCGTACGACTCCGGCCGCCGGCCCCGTGAGGCGGTCCGGCCGTGCCGGAACCCCCGCCCAAGAGGGCGTGCGGCGGGGAGACATGGGCCCGAGCGCGCGTCGGGCGTGACGCGCCTCCGGCGTACCGACATCCCGGGTGAATGCGCCCAAAAACATCGAACTGACCCTCGATTACCATCGAACGCGTGCATGAGGACATGCCTGGCCGGCGCCCTTCCCGCTCGCGTTCCCGCTCCCGCAGGGAACAGCGGCGCCGCCGAAGGGCCAGGAGACGGCGGGTGGTGTGGACGGCGGCCGGCGCCGTGCTGATCGCGGTCGCCGTCGCCACGTACGGCGCCGCGAGCAGCCAGGGCGAGGGCGGCGGCGAGAGCGCCGAGGCCAAGAACGAGGTGTCCTCCGGCGTCGCGCCGACCCCGTCCCCGACCCCCGCCCCGGCGGACCTGGCACCGGCGCTGGCCGACATCACCGCGGGCCTGGCCGGGCGGGGGCTGTCCGTGGCGCTGCTGGACACGACGAGCGGCAAGTGGGCCACGTACGGCGAAGGCGCCTTCGACACGGCCAGCATCGTCAAGGTCGACATCCTCGCCACGCTCCTGCTCCAGGCGCAGGACGCCGGGCGGGAGCTGACCGCGAAGGAGCAGGCGTACGCCACCGACATGATCGAGAACAGCGACAACGACGCGACCAGCGCGCTGTGGACCGTCATCGGAAGCGCGACCGGGCTCGACGCGGCCAACCGGCGGCTCGGCCTCCTCGACACCCGGGGCGGAGGCGGCACGGTCTGGGGCGTGAGCCAGACCACGGCCGCGGATCAAGTACGGCTGCTCCAGAGCGTGTTCGACGCCAAGTCGCCGCTCACGCCACCATCGCGGGCGTACATCCAGAAGCTCATGCACCACATAGCCCCGGGACAGGACTGGGGCGTCTCCGCCGCGGCGGACGACCCGGCGGCGACCGCCCTCAAGAACGGCTGGCTGGAACGGTCCCTGACCAAGAAGTGGGACGTCAACAGCATCGGCCGGATCGAGATCGGCCCCCGGTCCTACTTCCTGGCGGTCCTGACGAACGGCCACACCACCCAGGAGGCCGGTATCCGGCTGGTGGAGGAGGCGTCACGGGCGGCGGTCACGGAGGCGGCCGCCCTGCGCTGACCGCGGTCACGACGTGCGGGCCGGCGCGTCCGGGACAGAATGGGGCAAGAAAAAGCCGCGAAACGCTCCAGGAGGAACAGATGGCCACGAATCTCCCCGGCGGAGCTCTCACTCCGGCCGACGGTCTCACCCTCAGCCGTGCCGGTTACGGTGCCATGCAGCTGGCCGGCCCCGGCGTCTTCGGGCCGCCCGAGAACCGCGACGAGGCGGTCGCGGTGCTGCGCGCGGCGGTCGACCTCGGGATCACGCACATCGACACCAGCGACTACTACGGTCCCGTCGTCGTGAACGAGATCATCAAGGAGGCGCTGTTCCCGTACCCGGCCGGCCTGCACATCGTCACCAAGGTGGGCGCCCGCCGGACCGGCGACGGGGGCTGGGTTCCGTCACTGGAGCCCGCGAAACTCAAGGCCCAGGTCCGGGACAACCTGGAACACCTCGGCCTGGAGGCCATGGACGTGGTCAATCTGCGGCTCGCGTCGGTCGAGGGCACGTCCGACGACTCCATCGCGGAGGAGTTCGGCGCGCTCGCGGAGCTGCGGCAGGAGGGCCTGATCCGTCACCTGGGCCTCAGCGGAGCCTCCGACGCCCAGCTGACCGAGGCGCAGGGGATCGCGCCGGTCGTCACCGTGCAGAACCTCTACAACCTCGCGAACCGCCAGGACGACGCGCTGGTGGACCGCTGCGCGGCCGAGAACATCGCCTTCGCCTCGTTCTTCCCCCTCGGCGGCTACACCCCGCTCCAGTCCCGGACGCTCACCGACGTCGCCGCCCGCCTGGACGCCTCGCCCCAGCAGGTCGCCCTCGCCTGGCTCCTCCAGCGGTCCGCCACCACCGTCCTGATCCCCGGCACCTCCTCGGTCGCCCACCTGCGCGAGAACGTCGCCGCGGCGGAGCTGGAGCTGCCGGCCGACGCGGTCGCCGAGCTGGACGCCATCGGCACGTGACCACCCCCGTCGCCCCCGTCACTCCTGTCACTCCCGTCACCACCGGAAGGCCGGAATGGTCGATCGGTGTGTTTTGTTGGTATGTGCCATGGAAAGTCGTACGAACAGTGCCGGGGGCTCACCGACCCAGCGGAGGGCGGCCACGGAAGCGATCGACGAGGCCCGGGCGGGCAGCGCGCGGCTGATCGAGTCGCTGACCCGCCTGTGGGACGACGTCGTGCAGGCCTCTGCGCTGGTGGCCACCGACGACGAGCACGATCCGGAGGGCGCCACGGTCGCGTTCGAGCGGGCGCAGCTGCGGGACGTCCTGAAGCAGGCCCACGCCGATCTCGACGACCTGGAACGGGCCGCCGAGCGCATCCGTACCGGCGAGTACTGGGTCTGTGAGCGCTGCGGAGGCCCGATCTCCGCGGAGAGGCTCACCGCCCGCCCCACGGCGCGCACGTGCATCGGTTGCGCGAGCCGCAAGACGCCCCACCGGGCGGCGGGGTGACGAGCCGCGGCCATGAATTGACAGATCGTTCCGCCGTGGGACGCTGGAAGGGCTGAGGGGGTACGGAGCGCCGGGCGCCGGTCTCCGTTCCCCGGGCCGGACGACGGCGACGCTGACCACGGGAGGCGGGGCGATATGACCACCATCGAGACGGTTTCCCTGGACGACGCCCGGCGGGTGATCGAGGCCGGGGAGAAGAAGGCCCGGGACCTCGGCCGGCCGAGCAACATCGCCGTGGTGGACCACGGCGGAAATCTCGTGGCCCACATCCGGATGGACGACGCCTGGATCGGCAGCGTCGACATCTCCATCAACAAGGCCTTCACCGCCCGCGCCTTCGACATCACCACCAAGGATCTCGCGGACAACGCGGGCCCGGGCGCGCAGTTCTTCGGTATCAGCGGATCCAACCAGGGCCGGGTCATGATCTTCGCCGGTGGCATTCCGCTCTACCGCGACGGCAAGGTGATCGGCGGAGTCGGCGTCAGCGGAGGCTCGGGCGACGAGGACCAGGCGGTGGCGGAGGCCGCGGCGGCGGGCTTCTGACGGACGCGGGTATCAGGTCGTCGCGAAGCCGGCGACGTACTCGTCGAAGGGCTCGATGCCCACCTCCGCACGGAGTTCGTCCATACGCTCCGGCTCCTCGCAGGGCCAGGGAACCGGTGCTCCGTCCTTCACGCCGGCGATCTGCGTGCCGTAGATCTGTTCGCGGCCCTCGTTGACGAGCGTCCGGTCGCGCAGAAAGGCCAGCTCGCGGCGGGCCGCCGAGCCGGCCGGCACCGCCTGCTCCATCAGTTCCAGGGCGCGCCGCTGGACGTCGAGCTGCCGGTCGGCGTGCTGGGCGATCAGCCACGCCGCGCGTGCGGCCTCTTCGCCGACCCGCTCCGCCGCCGGCCAGCCGTACACGTCCATGATCTCGGCGAGCCGGTCACCGTGCCGTGCGGTCAGCCGGCGCCACGCCAACCGCTCCGACGGATCGTCGCTGTTCGCGCCCATGGAGGCCCGCTGATCGGCCGCGGCCATGTCCGTGAGTTCCGCCGCCAGCGCGGCAAGGTCGTGCGCCATTTCCAACTCCCAGGTCCGGTCGGTGCGTTGTGCCTGCTGCCGGAAACTCTAAAGGCGCATATCGGGTGGAAAGATCATTCCGGAGAACGGTGACAGGGGCCTCCGGGCACCGGGACAATGGATCTGTGCCCGGAAGCCGCGGCCCGCGCGCCGGTGAACGTGCCGTACGGCAACGAACTGGTCACGACTGCGCGTGCACGTGCAACTTCGCGGCGGGCCCGGGGGTCTTAGGGGTGACCAGCACCTTGGTCGTACCCATGAGGAGATCACCATTTCTGTTATACGCAAGACCATGACCGCCACCGTCGTCGTCACGGCGGTCCTGGCGGGCTCCGCCGCCTGCGGCACGGTGGAGAACCTCTCCGCCGGGCAGAAGCTCGACCGTGCCTTCGACAAGCTCGGCGCCGAACGCTCGCTCTCCTTCGAGCTGGACCTGGACGCCGACGCCAAGACGTTGCGGGCGCTGGACGCGGACGCGGCGCCGGGCGAGGAAATGCCGGAGAAGGTGGCCGAGTTGTTCAGCGGTGCCACGATCTCCCTCTCCGTCCAGTCGAAGAAGCCGCTCGCCGAGTCCGGCGAGAAGGACTTCACCGGCGTGGCCATGAAGGTCAGCAGCCCCGAGGGCGACCTGCTGGAGTACCGGGTCGTCGGCGACTACACGTACCTCCGCGCCGACGTGGCCACCCTTTCCGGTGCGATGGGCACCCCCGCGCCGCCCGCGGACGAACTGCCCGAGGAGGCAGGCGCGCTCAAGAAGATCCTTGAGGGCGAATGGGTCAAGGTCGCGACGAAGGACCTCCAGCAGAGCGCCGTGAAACCGGGTGAGCCCTCGGCGGCGCCCACGCTCGACGCCACGACGCAGAACAAGATGGTGAAGGCCCTGCGCGGCGTCATCGCCCGTGAGGTCGAGTTCAAGACCGCGGGCGAGGCGGACGGTACGGAGCACGTCACCGCCACCGCTCCCTTCCGTACGCTGATCACCGGCCTCTTCGACGGGATCCGCCCGCTCGCGAAGGAACTCCCCGCGGGCATCGAGTTCCCGGCGGACAAGGACTTCAAGGACGCGCCGAACGTCAAGGTCGCGGCGGACTTCGCCCTCAAGAACGGCGCGCTCACCGAGGTGTCCGTGGACGTCGCGAAGCTGGCCGAGAACCCGAAGGTGAAGAAGCTCGCGCTGGTGCTGCGGATGAGCAAGGGCGAGAAGGCCACGGCGCCCGCCGGGGCCACCGAGGTGAAGTTGGACGAACTGCTGGAGAGCGTCGTCGGGTCGGCCGCCGGTGGCGCCGCCCTGTGAGGGACGGTTCCGCCGCGGTCCACGCGGTGATGACGCCCGGCGGCCACTGAGCTGTCGACGTCGCTTGCCTCGCGCGGACAGCAGGGCCCCGACCCGGACCAGTACCGGGTCGGGGCCCAGCGTTGTTCCGTACGGCGGATCTCCTCCGCCATCACCGCGGCGCGTGGCGCGCGACGATCGCGGCGGCCGTCCCGGGCATTCCCGTGGGGCGTTCACCCCGGGCGTACGCGCGCACCCGCGCCTCGCGCTCGTCCCTCCCGTACCCGTACACGTCCGTCACCAGCCAGTTCACCAGGTACGAGACGCTGTAACAGCGGTCGTAGGTCCGGTGGCGGGCGAAGAAGTCGGCCTCGTCCCGCGCCAGTTCGAACCGGGAGGAGACCGCGAGGCCGTAGTCCGCGAAGTAGAGGCGCCGGCCGTCGGTGAGGATGTTCTCGAAGTGGACGTCGAAGTGGAGCAGTCCGCGCGCGTTCATGAACGAGATCCCGGCCTCCAGGCCCCGCTCCACCATGGCGCAGGCCCGGTCCGCGGCCTCGTCGTCGGCGTCCATCCGCTCGCCGAGCCACCCGTGGAGCGTGCGCGGGACGTACTCCAGGAACAGGGCGACGCTCGCCGACGACCGCCGGAGGCCCTCCACGCGAGCCCGAACGGCCGCCGCCCCGTGGGCGGTGAGGCGCGCGCCCCGCGTCATGTCTGGCCCGGACACCGGGCCTCCCTCTGCCTGTCGACCGTCGGGCTGTCCCGCCGTCGGACGCTCAACGGTCACTCGACCCCCGTACGTTCCCCTTGCGTACGGTCCCCTTGTCGGTCCACCGGCGCCGGCGCCCCCAGCCAGCTCCCGAAGAAGTCGGCCAGCTCGGCCACCGCCGGGGTGACGTACGTGTCTTTGTCGTACAGGTCGACATGACTGGCGCCGTCGATCCGGCGGAGCCGTTTGGGCTCCCGCGCGTCCGCGAACGCCTCGGTGGTCATGTGCGAGGTCACCGCCTCCGTTCCGACGATCATGAGCAGCGGGCGCGGGGCGATCAGCGAGATGAAGCGGAACGGCTCGAAGGGCACGATGCGGTCGACGCTGTTCCAGGTGAACGACGTCGCCGAACGCGGGTGCCGCGCGCGGTCGGTACGGTAGTACTCCCAGCCCTCGAAGGCGTGTTGCCCCAGCGCCCTGGCCTCTTCCTCCGTGGCCGGAAAGATCGGGAACTCGCCGGCACCCCCGCCCCGGGCCTCGGCGGTCCGGGCCGCGGCGGCCGCGTCGAGCATCCCCTGGACGACCGCGGGGTCCTGCGTACCGTCGGCGCCCTCACGGAACTGGCGGCCGACATCGGCGGCGCTGACGGTGGCGACGGCCCTGATCCGGTGGTCGGTGGCGGCGGCCGGGACGACATAGCCGCCGGAGGCGCAGATCCCGAGAGCGCCGATCCGGTCCGGGTCCACCTCGGCGCGCGTACTGAGGAACGAGACGGCGGCCTTGATGTCCTCGACACGGTGGGCGGGGTCCTCCAGACCGCGCGGGGTGCCTTCGCTCTCGCCCTGGTGGGCGGCGTCGAAGGCGAGGGCGACAAACCCCTCGCGGGCCAGGCGCGCGGCGTACAGGCCCGCCGCCTGCTCCTTGACGCCGCTCGCGGGGTGACCGACGACGATCGCCGGCAAGGGGTTACGGATCCCGTCCCCCGAGGCGGAGGCGGTGACAGGGCCGTCCGGGGTGTGGAGGTGGCCGGCGAGCATCAGCCCGCCGCTGGGGAAGGTGACGTCTGTCCTCATAATGATCTTCTCCGAGCTTGTCCGGACCGGGAGACCGGCGGCGCGTGCCCCGGCGGGCGGAGCAGCCGTCCACCGGCCTCCCTCCACTGTCACGCCGTGGCGGGCGGGGTGCCAGGGAGGGTGTTGCCTATGCGGACCAGTACAAGGCACGGCCCGGCACCGGAAAGCCGGAGAGAGCCGGCGGACCCGCACCGGACCGGGGCGGACCGCGGCCCGGTCAGCGCACGGGCGTGCCCCCCGTACGACCAGTTCTGCCCGAGCACGCCCTCCCGCTCGCCACTCACGCGAATCGCGTCCCTCCCGCGGGCGGACACCCGCGTCGAGCACGGGCGCCCCTGCCCCTCACTCCTGACGCGTCCAGATGACCACGGTCCGCGACTCGCGGATCCGCCAGCCGGCCGGCGTCCGGACCACGGTGCAGACCACGCGCAGGCCGCTGGACAGGTGGGGTGCCCCGCCGTCGCGGGAGAAGTGGACGAGGGAGTTCGCGGAGGCCGCCGCCCGGTCGCCGTCCACGTCCACCAGCAGGTCGGTGGTGAGGTGCTGGGTGCGCTCGCCGTCGGCCCCGGCCCGGCGCATGAAACCGACGAGCGTGTCGAGGCCGTGGACCTCGCCCGAGCGCGGCGAGTGGGCCGTCACGTCGTCCGTGAAGACGGTGTCCGCGTCGTCCCACCGCTTCTCGTCGAGCAGGAGCGCGAAGCGGGCGAACAGGTCGGCTATCTCGATACGGTCGGCGATCACGGTGGTGGTGGACAAGGGGTACCCTTTCGTTGGCGGGTCCAATGTTGGCAGGTCCAACATTGGCGCGGCCAACCCTACAGACATTCATTGGCGCTGCCAACGATGTAGGCTGGCTGCCGTGGAAGAGACCCCCGCGCACCTGACCGCGAAGCCGAGTTGGCTGCTCACCCAAGTGGCGGTGTACGCGCACCGGTTGGCCTCCGACGGCTTCGGCACGGTGGGCGCGCGCGGATACCACTACCGGATCCTGGCCGCGCTGGACGAGTTCGGGGTGGCCAGTCAGGCCGAACTGGGCCGCCGGTGCAGCATGGACCGCAGCGACGTCGTGGCGGCGATCAACGAGCTGGCGGAGCAGGACTGCGTCGAGCGGACGCCCGACCCGGACGACCGGAGGCGTAACCAGGTGACGCTCACCCCTGCGGGACGCCGGCAACTGGGACGGCTGGACCGAGCGCTCGACGGGGTGCAGGACGACCTCTTGGCCCCGCTTTCGGCCGAGGACAGGCAGACCTTGACCCACCTGCTCAGTCGACTGCTCGCGCATCACCAACGCGCCTAGGGGATGTTTTGCCGATCGGGCCGGGCTCGTCGGCAGGACGCCCCCTGGATCCGCTGTCGGTCCAGTGGAGGAGGAAGTGGAGCGCTTCCTCGGCGGGGCTGCCGGGTGGCGCGGTGTACGTGATCAGACGCTGGTCGGGCTCGGCGTCGACGGAGAGCTGCTGTACGTCGAGGGTGAGGGTGCCCACCACCGGGTGGCGGTAGGTCTTGGTCAGCTCTCGTGGCCCCCGTACCCGATGGCTTGCCCACCAGGTCCTGAAGTCCGGGTCACGGACGCTGAGTTCACCCACCAGCGCGGCCAGGACGGGATCGTCGGGGTTGCGGCCCGCCTCCATCCGCAGGACCGCGACGCACTCACGCGCGACGCGGGGCCAGTCCGCGTACAGGGAACGGAACGCCTCGTCGAGGAAGGTCAACCGGAACAGGTTGCGCTCCCGTGGCGGCAGTGCGCCGAAGTCGGTCAGCAGGGCCGCCGCGGCGGAATTCCAGGCCAGGACGTCCTGCCGCCGCCCGAGGACCAGGGCCGGGATGCCGGGCATGCCGTCGAGCAGCCGCAGCAGCCGCGGATCGACGCGCTGCTCGGCCGGCTGCCGCGCGAGGGCGGCCTGGGTGACGTCGGCCACCGCGAAGAGGTACGACCGTTCGTCCGGCGCCAGCCGGAGCGCGTCCGCGAGCGCGTCGAGGACCGGGCGGGACACCCGGCGGGTCCTGCCCTGCTCCAGCCGGACGATGTAGTCGGGACTCACATGGGCGAGTTGCGCCAGCTCCTCCCTGCGCAGACCCGGCACCCGGCGCGGGCGGCCGTCGTCCGGCACACCCGTCCGGCGGGGGTCGAGCGCGGCGCGGCGCGCGCGCAGGAAGTCCCCCAGTTCGTTCCGGCCAGGTGCGTCGCCGTGATGCTTCATGGTTCCAGTCTGCGCCGGGTCGGTGCCGTGTGCCTGGTACTGGTTCGCATACGCACCACCCCCGGCGCCCCACGCCGGCGCTGTGGAATCATCGCGGTGGCGGGGGTGGCACGTCGGTGCCCGGAAAGGCGCACGGGTACGGAAGGGGCGCGGGCGGCATGCCTGAGGGCTGGGAGTGGGACGAGACGCTGTTCCTGGGGTCGGCCCCGTACTACTGGCGGGGGAGGCTCCCGTACGCGCCCGGACTCCCCGGCGTACTGGCCGAGACCCTGGGCCTCGATGGCCGGGGACGCCTTCTCGACGTGGGATGCGGACCGGGCACCGTCGCCCTGAGCCTGGCGCACCTGTTCGGTGAGGTGGTCGGTGTGGACCCGGACCACGGCATGGTCGCGGAGGCCGAGCGGCGGGCGGGCGAGGCGGGCGTCTCCACCAGGATCCGGTGGGTCCGGGCCAGGGCCGAGGAACTGCCGGCGGGCCTGGGGACCTTCACCGTCGCGACCTTCGGCCAGTCCTTCCACTGGATGGACCGCGATCCGGTGGCGTCGGCCGTCAAGGACATGCTCGTACCCGGCGGGGCCCTCCTGCACATCGCGGACCTGAAGACGGAGACCCGGACCGCCGACGGCCTGCCCCACCCCGCGGTCCCGTACGCCGCCGTCACCAGCCTGACCGGGCGCTACCTCGGGCCGGTCCGGCGGGCGGGCCGGGGAGTGCGCCCGCACGGAACACCCGGCGAGGAGGCCGCCGTACTGGCCCGCGCCGGATTCGCCGGTCCCCGGCGGCTCGTGGTGCCGGGCGGCCAGGCGCTGGTCCGCACCCGCGAGGACGTCGTCGCGTGGGTCTTCTCCCACTCGTTCTCCGCACCCCACCTGTTCGGCGGGCGCCGCGACGCCTTCGAAGCGGACCTCGAACGGCTGCTCCGGGAGGCCTCGCCGTCCGGTCGGTTCTCCGAACGGGGACCGAGCACCGAAGTCTTCGTCTGGCGCAAGCCGGGGCCGTGACACCGTCGATCCGCGGCCGCGCGAAGCGGTGTCCGGAATGGGCCGGGACGGCGTCCACGAAAGCGTGAAGCATCGCGCGTTCGTTCGACGAAACTTCGGTAGGTTGACCGGTCATGTGGGCAATGAGCGCTGTCGGATGCCGTCGGCTGGGTGCGGTCGGCTCCGCCGCGATCGCCGCGGGCGGCTGGGTCGCCGGAGCACTGCCGGCCCGGGACCCGTGGGGGCTGTGGGTACGGCACGGCTCCGCCGTCGGCGTCACGGGCGCCGTCCTCGCGTACCTGGGGCTGACCCTGCTCGTCGTGGCCTGGTGGCGGTACGGCAGGACCGCGGCCGGCGTACGGGACACGCTGGTCACCCTCGCCTGGTGGGTGACCCCGCTGCTGCTCGCGCCGCCCCTCTACAGCGCCGACGTATACAGCTACATCGCCCAGGGCGCGATGGTCCTCGAAGGGCACGACGTCTACACGGCCGGGCCGTCGGTCGTCGACCCCGGCGGCCTCGGCGGCGACGCGGCCGCGAGCGTCGGGGGCAACTGGACCGACACCCCCGCTCCGTACGGCCCGTTCTTCCTGATCCTCGCCCGAGGCGTGACCTGGGCGGCGGGCGGGGCGATCGTCCCCGCGGTGCTGGGGATGCGCCTGCTCGCCCTCGGCGCGCTCGTCCTGATCGTGTGGGGGCTGCGCCACCTCGCCCGGGAGCACGGGCGGAGCGAGAGCGCCGCTCTCCGGTACGGGGCGCTCAACCCGCTGCTGCTCATCCACGTGGTCGGCGGCACGCACAACGACGGCCTGATGATCGGTCTCCTGCTGGCCGGCGTGGTGTTCGCCCTGCGCGGGAGGTGGATCGCGGGCAGCGCGCTGGTCGGGCTCGCCATGATGGTCAAGTCCCCTGCCGCGCTCGCCCTGTTGTTCATCGGCGTACTCGTCGGCAGGGCGGCGACGGGCCCCCTCGTACGCCGGACGGCGAAGGGCCTGCTGGCGCCCGGCCTGGTCGCCGGATCGGTCGCCGCCGCGGTGACACTGATCGCCGGCACCGGCTTCGGCTGGCTCAGGACCCAGAGCGTCGCGGGCGGCATACACACCCCGCTGTCGGCCACCAGCGACCTGGGTCTGGGGCTCGGGAAGGTGCTGCACCTGCTCGCCGGCACCGATCCTGACGTGATCAAGGGGGCCGTCCAGACCCTGGGCCTGGCGGCGGCCCTCGCGCTGATCGCGCACCTCGCGTGGCGGGCGGCGCGTGACCGCCCGGACCCGGTCCACGCGCTCGGGCTCGCGCTGCTGGCCCTGGTCGCGCTCTCCCCGATGGTGCAGCCCTGGTACCTGCTGTGGGGCACGACGGCGATCGCCGCCACCACCTGGCACGGCCGGACCGGCGGCGTACTGACGGTGCTGTCGGCGGCGCTCGTGTATGAGACCCATCCCTCGGGGAGCACTCCGCCGTTCGGCTTTGTCCTGGCGGGTGTCGTGTGCGTGATCGGTACGCGACTGGTGCTCCGCGAACCGGCCGCGTCGCACGACGCGCACGTACCGGGCCCGCGCCGCGCGGCGGACGACGTGGTCGAGGCGGCCGGGAGTACGTAGACGACGGGGATCCCGTACGGAGAGGGCGTACGAGACGCGGACACCGCGCACCCACGGCTCCCGTACGGCGGACAGCGCGGGACGGGCCTTCATCCTTCAGGCGCACCCCGCACACCCGTCAGCGGGAGTCGCCCCGGTCGAACGGGCCTGTCTCGGGCACCCCGAATCCCTCGACGACGGTCCTGGTGCCGTCCGCCGTGCCCTCCAGCGCGAGCCCGCTGCCCATGAACCGCAGGTCCAGGAAGAACCGCGTGGTCGCGCCGGACCGCTTGAGGCCGTGGATGCGGGTGTCGATGTATCCGAGATCGTTCAGGGCTCTCCTGACCCGGGCAGGAGTGGGATCCGCCAGGTCCGAGAGCGCCCGGCGGACGCGCTCCTCGTGGAGGTGCCTCTCGCACGCGTCCGTACCGCTCAACTCCGTTCCCCGCTCGGGCATCGGGACGGACGGAAGACCGGACGGGGCCGCGCCGACCGGCAGCGTGCCCGGCGGGCCGCTCCGGGGTCTGTCTCCACCGGGGATCGCGTCGTCCCCGGCCGGGCCGTCGGACGCGCACGGCTTTGCGACCGCGGTGAGCATCCTCAGGAAGGCCACCTCCGGATCCGGCCCGGACGAGGCGGCCTCCGGCCCGGGCGACGCGGCGTCGGGCCGCACCCCGGCCGTGTCGGCGGACGCACCCCGTGGGCCCGCGGCGCCCGGCTTCGCGGTGCCGCACGCGGCCAGTGCCAGCGCGGCGAGAGCGGTGACCGCCAGGGCAGGCCCCGCGACGGCGAGCCGCGAGCGGCGCGGGAAGGGGGCAATCGTTGTGGCCGGTACGGGAGTTCGCGTCATGCGCCCAGTCTTCGGCCGGGCGGCCGCCCGCACATGAGCACGCGTACTCACGTCCCTGAAGGCAGTCGGGTGACAACCGCCCGACGGCTGCCCGACCCGGAATACGTGGCGTCCGGTCACGGGTTGCAGTCGCCATGACCGACACACTCTTCGACCCGTACGAGCTGCTCGCGCACAGCAGGCTCGGCGTCCTCGCGACGATCAAGTCCGACGGCCGCCCCCAGCTTTCGCCCGTCATGCCGTCATACGATCCGGACGCCGGCGTCATCCGCGTGTCGACGACCGAGAAGACCGCCAAGATCGCGAATCTGCGCCGGGACCCGCGAGCCACCCTGGAGGTGACCAGCCAGGACGGCCGGTCGTGGGCCACCGTCGAGGGCACGGCCACCCTCGTCGGGCCGGGGACCGACCCGCACGGTCCCGAGGTCGAGACCCTTGTGGACTACTACCGCGCGGCGGCGGGCGAACACCCGGACTGGGACGAGTACCGGGCGGTGATGGTGTCCGACCGGAGAATCCTGATCACGATCTCCGTGGACAAGGTGTACGGCACCCGAATCGGCTGACCGGGACGGGCCGGCCGGGAAGAGACCCCCGACCGGCCCTCCCCCGGCGTGGACGACGCGGAACTCAGGCTATGACGAGGTCGACTTCCACGTTGCCGCGGGTCGCGTTGGAGTACGGGCACACGTGGTGCGCCGCGTCCACCAGCTGACGCCGCTGCTCGGGGTCGAGGCCCGGGAGGTGGATCTCCAGGCGGACCGCGATGCCGAAGGCGTTGTTCTCGATCGGGCCGAAGGAGACGGAGGCGTCGATCGACACGTCCTGCGGCACCCTGATCTTCAGCTTGCCGCCGACGGCCTTCAACGCGCCGATGAAACAGGCGGAGTAGCCGGCGGCGAACAGCTGCTCGGGGTTGGTGCCGGGGCCGCCGGAACCGCCCATCACGGCGGGTGTGGACAGGCTGACCTCCAGGGCGCCGTCGTCGGTCCGGCTGACGCCGCCCTCACGCCCGCCGGTGGTGTGGGCGTGCGCCGTGTAGACGACCTTCTCGAGCTTGTTGACCATGGTTCTGCCACTTCTCTCAGAGGATCCCGCAACGCGCGGGGGCGGCGATCCGCTCCGCGTACGCAGAAAGATAGTACGCAACTGAGTAGTGCACAACCAAAATGGCCGCACCGTCCTCGCTCGCGTCCCGCGACGCCGTCCGGAAGGGCGGGGCGGGCCGCCCGCCTGCGTAGACTGGCCGCATGGGTGGAGAAACGTCACCAGGCACCAGGGCCGAAGCCGCAGACACCGGCGACGGCCTCGTCCTCGATCTCCAGCTCTGCTTCGACCTGCTCAAGGCGTCCAGGGCGTTCAGCGGTGTGTACCGGAACCTGCTCGGCGCCACGGGCCTGACCTACCCTCAGTACCTGACGATGATGACGCTCTGGGAACACCGCGAGATGCAGGTCAAGCAGCTCGGCGAGGTGCTGCGGCTCGACTCCGGGACCCTGTCCCCGCTGCTGAAGCGGCTGGAGGCGGCGGGCCTGGTGACGCGGGAGCGCAACGCCGCCGACGAGCGCTCGGTGACCGTCCGCCCCACCGCCGACGGCAATGCCCTGCGTGAGCGGGTACGGCAGGTGCCGGCCCAGATCATGGCGGCCACCGGCCTGAGCCCGGCCCAGGCGGCGGACCTCCGGAACACCCTCCGTACCCTCACCGCGTCACTGGACACCGCGGCGCACCCGCACGGCACACCGGACTGACACCCGCGCCCCGGCGGCCGGGTCGGACGTCAGCGGTTGTCGTGCAACTCCTCGTGCATCTGCGGCTGGTTGTCCTGGTCATGCGTCAGCGCGAACTTCTGCACGCCGTTGTACCCCCGGGACGCGATGCCGAGAACCTCCTTGTACGGGTTGACCCCCACGGCCTTCTTGGCGCCGCCGCCCAGCAGCCCGCCGCCGACCGAGCTGACCAGACCGTGACCGGTCGCCAGCGGCTCGGCGGCCACGCCGAGAACGCTCCTGGGCAGCCCGGCCATGTCGGCGTACGTGTCGGTGAGGGCATGGCGGACCATCGCGAAGAACGCGTCGTGCACACCCGGCGGGTAGAACTTCTTGTAGAACTCGACGGCCTGCGCCGTCATGAAGACGCCGTCGTCGGTCTTCTTCCACTCCTTGTCGCGTTCCTGGTTCCACAACGCCGCGACCTGCTCCGCGTCCTTCGGCAGCAACCACTTCTCCTCCGTGCCGAGATAGTGGTTGACGTAGTGCCAGGCGCACATGAACCCGTTCGCGTCGTCCTTCGCCACGTCGACGCCCAGCCGCTCCATCGCTTGCAGGATCTGCGTGGAGAACACGCAGGCCGCGCCGGTGGTGTACTTCTGCGAGACGGGCTCCCCCCACGTGGCGTAGTCCCACTCGCCGCTCCTCTTGTGCAACTGCCGTACGGAGGCGTGCACCAGGCGCACCTTGGTGACGTTCGCCGCCAGCGTTCCGTCCCGCATCGCGTTCCTGTCGCCCATGTCGAGGAACAGCCGGGAGGACTGCGACAGCCGCCGCCCGGGCCCCTCGACGCCGCCGAGGCGGCCGGTGGAGCGCAGGGTGAACGCGCCGGCGGGGGAGAGGTACGTACCGATCAGGCCCACTGTCCCCTGGAGCATGGTGACTTCGCCGTGGTGGTGGGCGAAGAAGCTCTCCGCCGCCTTGACGTCCGCCTCGGACCAGTCCGGCGGCGGGGCCGACGCCTCCTTGAGGAACTCGGCCAGCCTCGGCGGGAGTGCGGAGAGATCCTGCCCGGGCTTGAGCGTTCCGACGGTACGGAACAGGGCGTTGACCCCGTCGATCTCCTTGTTGTCGATCAGCTCGGACACCAGCGTGTCGGCTTTCGGATCACCGACCTTGTTCGCCGCTTCCAGTTCCGCGGCGATCGTCGCCGTTGTCAGTGCCACAGCAGGGCTCACATTCGGGGTACGGGGCTCGCGCCGCACCGGTCACCCGGGTCGACCCGGATCGGCGGGCGGCGGCCCGGCACGGAGCGCCGGGCACCAGCATGCTCGCGCCCGCCCCGAGAGCCCCATAACCCCCTCCGGCGAGGGAATCGTTTCCCCCTCACCCGAACGGCCGGTGCCGCCGGCGAGGGCGAGCCGGGCCGTCTCAGGAGCCGGCCGCCCCCCGGATCCAGGACTCGGTGGCGTCCTGGACGGTCGGGTAGGAGGGGAGGACCGGTTCGAGACCGACGAGGCGCAGGATGCGCGCGACGTGGTCGGGGACGGCCGCCAGGGCGAGCGTGGCCCGGGCCGCGAGGGCGTGGTTGCGGGCGGCGATGAGGACCGTGATGCCGCTGGAGTCGCAGAAGGTCAGGCCGCCGAGGTCGATCAGCAACTGCTGGCCCGGCTCCAGGACCAGGGTGGGGAGGAGGTCGCGGACCCGCGGGGCCGAGTCGTACGCCAGGTCACCGGCGAGTTCGAGGACCGGGCCGGCCGTGGAGCCGCGGGTGCGGACGCCGAGCGGGTTCACCGGGCGTCCTCGGTGCGGGGGAGGGGCACGCTGATGGCCAGGAGGGCGGTGTCGTCGTCCAGACCCTCGCCGAAACCGTCGAGAACACCCGTCAGGTGCGCGAGGGCGGAGGGCGCGGTCGTGGGCGCCAGCTCCCGGCCGAGGTCGAGCAGCGCGTCGTCGCCGAAGCGTTCGCCGTCCGGGGGAGTGCGGGCCTCGGTCAGGCCGTCGGTGTACAGGAGGAGGGTGTCCCCCGCTCCCAGACGGACGGTGGTGGCGGCGAAGTGGGCGTCGGGGATGACGCCGATGAGCTGCCCTCCGGGAGTGGGCAGGTAGTCCGCGGACCCGTCCGCGCGCATCAGCAGGGCGGGCGGATGACCGCCGCCGGCGAGCGTGACGTGGAAGCCGCCGCTGTCGCCGTCCGGTGTGAGGACCCCGAAGATGGCGGTGCAGAACCGGGGGTCGTGGCCCTGGTACTCATGGTTCAGGACGGTGTTGAGGTTGGCGAGCACGGTCGTGGGGGCCGGGTCGTAGACGGCCGCGGCGCGCAGGGTGTAGCGGGCCAGGGAGGTGACGGCGGCCGCCGCGGCGCCCTTGCCGCACACGTCGCCCAGGAACAGGCCCCACGTTCCAGGAGTCAGGCCGAACAGGTCGTAGAAGTCGCCGCCGACCAGGTCGGCGGAGGCGATGCGGTAGTGCGCGGCGACCTCCAGCCCGGGCACCGGGGGCAGGGCCGGCGGCAGAAGCGTCTGCTGGAGTGTGGCGTTCAGGCGTTGGAGCCGTTCGCGTTCCAGGTCGGACTCACGGCGGGCCCGCAGCAGTTCGGTCTCGTACGCACGGCGGTCGCGCGCGTCGAAGACCGTGGTGCGGATGAGCAGCGGCTGCCCGTCCTCGCTGTTCTTCACCGTGGAGGTGACCAGGACCGGGAGGCGGCTGCCGTCGGCGGCCTTGAGTTCCAGCGCGATTCCGCTGATCTCGCCCTGCATGCGCAGCAGCGGGGCGAAGTGGGTCTCGTGGTAGAGCCGGCCGCCGACGGTCAGGAGGTCGGCGAAGCGCCTGCGTTCCACGACCTCCTCGCGGCGGTAGCCGAGCCATCCCAGCAGGGTGCCGTTGATCTTGGCGATCTGCCCGTCCAGCAGGGTGGAGAGATAACCGCACGGAGCGTTCTCGTACAGGTCCTCCGCACTGTCCTCCAGCAGGGACGCGAACAGGGCCCGCTCGCTCCCGCCGCGCTGCCGGTCCCCGTACCCCTCCCCGTTCTCGTCGTCGTCGCCGGCTCCGGACCCGGACCTGCCGGGCGCGGGATCCCCCGTCTCGCACATCATCGGACGTCCCGCACGAACGCGGTGATGGCGGCGGCGGTGGCCTCCGGGGCGCTCAACTGGGGGCAGTGGCCGGTCGCCTCCAGTGTGACCAGCCGGCTCCCCTTGATCCGCGCCTGCACGAAGGCGCCCACCCCGGTCGGGGCGATCGCGTCGTCGGAGCATTCCGCCACCAGAGTGGGGACACTCACCCCCGGCAGGTCGGCCCGGTTGTCGGAGCGGAACGTGGTGTGGGCGAACGCGCGCGCGATGGCGGGATCCGTACGGCAGAAGCTGTTCGTCAGCTCCTCGCCCAGCTCGGGACGCTCCGGATTGCCCATGATCACCGGCGCCATCGCCCCGGACCAGCCCAGGTAGTTGCTGTCGAGGGATTCCAGCAGCTCGTCGATGTCCTCGGCGCTGAACCCGCCCCGGTACTCACCGTCGTCGAGGTAGCAGGGTGAGGGGGTGAGCAGGACCAGCTTCTCGAAAAGTTCCGGCTCCCGGTTCGCGGCGAGCACGCCGATCATGGAACTGACCGAATGCCCGACGAACGTGACAGGTCCCAGACCGAGTTCGCGGCAGATTTCCAGAACATCCGTCGCATAACCGTCCAAAGACGCATACCGCTCGGGGTTCCAGGCGGTCAGATCCGATCGCCCGGCACCGACGTGGTCGAAGAGGACCAGACGGAAATGCTCCGCGAGAGCCGGCACCACCAGACGCCACATGTTCTGGTCGCACCCGAAGCCGTGCGCCAGCATCACCACAGGACCGTCCTCGCGGCCGGTGACCACTACGCGGTTCCTGCTTCGTATATCCATTCGCCACCCTCGTACGTACCGGAATACCGGCGGCGAACGTCGCGCCGCTTCGTCTTCCACGGCGGGGCGTAATTGAATGCCCCGCCATTCCTGTGCCGAGCCCGGCGGTTCTGTCCAGCCGGCCCGGGAATTCCAGGCTCACGCACCACATGGGTGGGGCCCCGGCGTCGTTGACGGGGCCCCACCCATGTGGTGCGAGAAACGCTGTCTACCAGCGGTACCAGCGACCTCGCTTGCCGCCACCGCCCGCGGGCCGGACGACAAATCCGAGCACCCAGACCACCAGCACGATGATGGCGATCCACCACAGGATCTTGAGTGCGAAGCCCGCGCCGAAAAGAATCAGGGCGAGCAGAAGAACGAGAAGCAGGGGAACCATAGTTATCAACCTCCAGGACAGCGTGTGCCCCCGGGCGATCACTCCACACCTCCCGATCCCACGTTATTTCTCCGGCACGCGGAGTTGTCGCCAGGGCGTGCCCGTAAGGGAAAGGAATCACGGATCGGACTCATTCATGTCACGTCCGCGGTTGCGATTCCGAAACGAAATCATCACGGCGGGGCGGTCGACCGTACGAACCGTCTCCTCGCGCGCGGCCGGGTGCCCCGGGCGGGCCCGTGAAGCAGGCGTGACGGAAGCGAAAGGGGAGGCCCGACGGCGCGTCGGGCATACTCGGGCCCTGCGGGCCACGTCGGCGCCCGCGAGCAGCGGGAGGTGCGCGATGGTGTCACCGTCGAAGTCGGAAACCCGGAGGGTGACCATCCATGATGTCGCCCGCTCGGCCGGAGTGTCCCGCCAGACCGTGTCACGGGCGCTGAACGACAAGGCGGAGATCGACGGCTCCACGAAGCAGCGTGTGCTGGACGCGGCACGTGAACTGGGCTACCGGCCGAGCCGGTTCGCGCGGGGGCTCGTACGGCAGGACACCACCACCATCGGCCTGGTGATCCCGGACCTGCTCAACCCGTTCTTCACCGAGGTCGCCGCCGCGGCCCTGGAGGCGGCCCGGGCCCGGGGATGGCACGTGGTCGTGTACGACACCGCGGACCGGGCCGAGGAGGAACTCGGCACGCTCCAGGTGATCGGCTCGCAGGTGGACGCGGTGGTCGGCTACTTCAGCTGCTCCGAGAGCGACCTCGACCGGTTCACCCGGGGCATGCCGATGGTCCTCATCGGCCGCGAGCCCCGCATGGGACGGTTCAGCTCGATACGGATCGACGGCGAGGGCGGCGTCCACGCCGCGATCGCGCACCTCGTCGCCCGGGGCCACACCCGGATCGGCATGCTCGACCACGACAACCGCGCCGAGCCCAGCGTCCGGCGGGTCTGGTTCACCGCGGCCGCCGCCGCCCACGGCGTCGACCCCGGCCTGGTGGCCGGCGCCGCCCAGTCCGCCGACGGCGGGGGAGCCGGCCTCAACGCCCTTCTCACCGCCCACCCCGAGGTCACCGCGGTCTTCACCTTCAACGACATCGTCGCCATCGGCGCCCTGCGGGAAGCGCGCCGGATGGGCAGGAGCGTCCCCCGGGACCTCGCGGTGATCGGCTTCGACGGCCTCCAGCTCGGCGCGCTCGTCGAACCTCCGCTCACCAGCGTCGCGCTCGACACCCGCCAGCTCGGCGCCCTCGCGATCGACCAGGTCGGGCGCCTGCTGACCGGCGTCGACTCCCTGGACGCCGACGAGCTGGTCGTCCGGGCCGAGCTGAGACCGGGCGGTTCCGCGTAACCCCCCGGACGTGTGCTTGACCCGAATGTCTTGACATACATCCAGACCGGAGCGCAAACTTCCGGAAAATTCACGGACTTCCGTGAACGTTCACGTGAGCGCTCACGCGAACCGGATGTGCCACTCCCGCCACGTCGTTCGACGCTCGGTCCGACGCCGTCGCGCCGGGGACCACACCCGCGCATTCCAACCAGAAGGCATCCCGTGCCTTGAGGTGTCAACGTCGACGCGTCCAGCGCTGGAGCTGGACACTCTGGAAGGAAATCATGAGAAACACCGCCTCGCGCGTCCGCCTGGCCGCCGTCGCAGCGGCAGCGGGCATCGCCGTGCTCGCCGGCTGTTCGTCCTCGGACCAGCAGGACAACTCCTCCGCCGCCGCCTCCTGCGAGCCCGCGAAGGGCAAGGTCACCCTCCAGTACTGGAACACCGTTCCCGGCATGGACCAGGTCGTCGCTCTGTGGAACAAGCAGAACCCCGACATCCAGGTTCAGACGAAGAACATCTCCAACGACCAGTACGGCACGATCAGCAACGCCCTCAAGGCGGGCAAGGCGCCGGACCTCGCGCAGGTCGGCTACGACGAGCTTCCCAACCTGCGCACCCAGAACGCCTTCGTGGACGCGTCGGCCTGCTCCGAGGCCACCGCCGCCAAGTCCAAGTTCGTCCCCTGGACGTGGTCGCAGACCAGCTTCGCGGGCACCGGCGTCTTCGCCCTCCCGCAGGACACCGGCCCGATGGCCCTCTACGTGCGCAGCGACATCTTCAAGCAGCACGGCCTCGCGATACCGAAGACCTGGGACGAGTACGCGGCGGAGGCGAAGAAGCTGCACGTCGCCGACCCCAAGCTCACCATGACGTTCTTCGACCCGAACAACGCCGAGTGGTTCAACGGCCTGCTCTGGCAGAACAGCGCGGAGATGTACTCCTACTCCGGTGACAAGTGGCACGTCACCGTCGAGTCCCCGCAGAGCAAGCAGGTCGCCGACTACTGGCAGAAGATGATCGACGACAAGCTCGTCCGCACCGACCTCGCCAACGGCTCGACCCAGATGTACGCGGCGTACCAGCAGAACCAGATCGCCAGCTACGTCGGCGCCGCCTGGGGTTACAGCATGTTCCGCGACAACCTGCCCAAGCAGGCCGGCAAGTGGACGATCGTCCCGATGCCGACCTGGGGCACCAACGCCGCGTCGGGCGACTGGGGCGGCTCCACCGTCGCGTTCATGAAGGGCGGCAAGCACCTCTACGAGTCGGTCAAGTTCAACACCTGGCTGAACACGAACCCGGAAGCCCTCGCGCTGGAGAACAAGCTCGGCGGCCTCTACTCGGCGTCCCCCGTCGGCACCGGACTGCCCCAGCTCTCCGAGGGCGTGCCGTACTACAACAATCAGAAGATCTTTGACGTCTTCGCCGAGTCGTCCAAGAACATCGACACCAGCTTCACCTGGGGCCCCACCCAGAAGACGGTCAACCTGAGCCTCCAGGACGCGATGGCCAAGGCCGCCGCCGGCCAGGGCACCCTCGCCGACGCGCTCAAGACCGCCCAGGCGACCGCGCTGAAATCGATGAAGGACCTGGCCATCCCCGCCCAGGCAGGCAAGTGACCGCAGCATGACCGACACCGAAACCCGCGTGATACGCGTGGTGGCGGCGCCCCGAGGCGCCCGCCGCCGTCCAGGCGGCGGGCCCCGGGCGGGCGTCATCACCGCGTTCCTGACCCCGTTCTTCCTCCCGTTCGTGCTGTTCTACCTGGTGCCGGTCGGGTACGCGATCTGGCAGAGCTTCCGGGTCGTCCGCCGCACCGGAGGCCAGTACGGCACGTCGTACACGACCTTCGGCGGCTTCCAGCAGTACGCGCACGTCTTCGAGAACACCGAGTTCTGGTCCAGCGTCGGGCGCATCGGGCTCTTCGGCATCGTGCAGGTGCCGGTCATGCTGTTCGTCGCCCTGATCATGGCGCTGCTCCTCGACACCCCGCTGCTGAGGCTCAAGTCGTTCTTCCGCATCGCGGTGTTCATGCCGTACGCGGTGCCCGGCGTCATCGCCGCGATCATGTGGTCGTACCTCTACTCGCCGCAGCTCAGCCCCGTGGTCGACCTGCTGAACGGCATCGGGCTCCACCCGGACTTCCTCGGTCCCGGCGCCGTGCTGTGGTCGGCGGCGAACATCTCCACCTGGCTGTGGACCGGCTACAACATGCTGATCATGTACTCGGCCCTGCAAGCGATCCCGCAGGAGCTGTACGAGGCCGCCAAGCTCGACGGCGCGAGCAACTGGGCCATCGCCTGGCAGATCAAGGTCCCCATGATCGCCCCGTCGATCGTCCTCACCACGGTGTTCTCGATCATCGGCACCCTCCAGCTCTACGCCGAGCCGGCCGTGCTGCGCCAGATCTCCTCGAACATCTCCAGCACCTACACCCCGAACATGCTCGCGTACGCGGTGGCCTCGGGGAACAACTACCAGCAGGCGGCGGCGATCTCCGTGGTCATCGCCCTCATCACCTTCGTCTTGAGCTTCGGGTTCATGCGGCTGACGTCGAAGAGGGCCGGACTGTGAACAACCTGATCGTGAGCGACAAGCCCACCGTCCGCGAGAGCAGGGCGAGCCGCACCGCGGTGATGGCCGTGATGGTCCTCCTGACCATCTACTTCCTCCTGCCGGTCTACTTCCTGATCGTCGCGGCGACCAAACCGCAGGGAGACCTCGCCTCCACCAACGGCCTGGCCTTCTCCCACTTCAACCTGTTCAGCAACCTGCACACCCTGTTCACCCGCAGCGACGGCATCTTCCTCCAGTGGGCCCTGAACAGTGTGATCTACGCGGTGCTGGGCGCGGCCGTCGGCACCCTGGTCTCCGCGCTGTGCGGCTACGCGCTCGCCAAGTTCCAGTTCCGCGGCCGGGAGTTCCTCTTCTCCGTCATCCTCGGCGGCGTCCTGGTCCCCACCACCGCCCTCGCGCTCCCGCTGTTCCTGCTGTTCTCGGCGACCGGGATCGTCAACACCTACTGGGCCGTGTTCCTGCCGAGCATCGTCAGCCCGTTCGGCGTCTACCTGGCGCGCATCTTCGCCTCCGCCGCCGTACCCCAGGAACTCCTGGAGTCGGCGCGCCTCGACGGCGCGGGAGAGTTCCGTACGTTCTTCTCCGTGGCCTCCCGGCTGATGGCACCGTCCCTGGTGACGATCTTCCTCTTCCAGTTCGTCGCCATCTGGAACAACTTCTTCCTGCCGATGGTGATGCTCCAGAAGGAGTCGCTCTTCCCCGTCACCCTCGGCCTCTACACCTGGAACGGCCAGACGGCCAGGGCCCCGCTCCTCCAGCAGTCCGTGATCACCGGCTCACTGGTCTCGATCGTGCCCGTGATCATCGTCTTCATCCTCCTCCAGAGGTTCTGGCGCACCGGGCTCGCCACCGGCTCACTGAAGTGACGGCGTAGCCCGAGCACCCGCCACGCCCCGACGCACCCCTCTCTCCGCACCCGCCGACAGAAGGTCCCTGACCCATGCAGAATTCCGCCGTCTTCGTGCCCCATTTCCACTGGGACCGGGAATGGTACGAGCCTTTCCAGGTCTTCCGGCACCGGCTCGTGGCCGCTCTCGACACCGTGCTGGAGACGGCCGAGGCCGACCCGGACTTCCGGTTCACCGTCGACGGGCAGATGGCCGCGATCGAGGACTACCTGGAGATGCGGCCCGAGAACCGCGACCGGCTCGCCGCCCTGGTCTCCGGTGGCCAACTCGCCATCGGTCCGTGGCTGATCCTCCTCGACGAGTTCCTCTGCTCCGGCGAGACCGTCGTACGCAACCTCCGCATGGGATGGGCGGCCGCGGCGGAACTCGGCGGCTCGATGCCCCTCGGCTATCTGCCGGACATGTTCGGCCACATCGCGCAGATGCCGCAGATCCTGGCCCGCGCCGGAATCGAGCACGCCGCGCTGTGGCGCGGAGTTCCCGGCTCCGTCCAGGGCCACGCCTTCCGCTGGCGCGCCCCCGACGGCTCCGAGGTGCGCACGGAATTCCTCTTCGACGGGTACGACAACGGGCTCGACGTCCTGCTGGTGCCCGACGAGATCGGCCGGGCCCTGGGCCAGTACGCGGAGGCGACCGCGGGCCGCTGGGGCGCCGACCCGCTGCTCGCGATGGCCGGCACCGACCACAACGCGCCCGACCCGCGGCTCGCGGCCTGGCTCCGCCGCGCGTCGAGCGACGAGCGCGCCATCACCCTCGCGACGCTCGACGAGTACATCCGCGAGCACGCGCGCGACGAGGTCTCCACCGTCGTCACCGGCGAACTCCGCAGCCACGTACGGGGCAACATTCTCCCGGGTGTGCTGTCCGTACGGCTCGGGCTCAAGCAGCGCATGGCCGTGGCCGAGCGCACCGTCGACCACGCCGAGCGGATGAACGCCCTGTGGTCCCGCCGCGACGACACGCCGTTCCTCACGCTCGCCTGGCACAAGATCATCGAGTCGGCGGCCCACGACTCGGTCGTCGGCTCCGGCACCGACGAGACCTGCGACCAGGTGGACGCGCGGCTCGCCGAGGCGGCGCAGACCGCGCGGGCCGTACGGGACGCCGCCCTCGCCGAGGCGGCCGCACTGGTGCCGAGCGACGGCCATCTGGTCGCCAACCCGCTGCCGTTCGCGCGGACGGCGGCCGTCGAGGTGGACGTCGTCGCCCCGCCCGAGGGGCAGGTGCTGGCGGCGACCGCCGCCGACGGCTCCGTACGCCCCGTGCAGCTCATCTCCCAGGCCCCGACCGTGCTCAGCGACGAGCGCATGGACGCCTCCCAGCTCGAACGGGTGCTCCGGCGCATCCACCGCCGCGAACTGTTCGGCCGGCTGATCGACACGTACGAACTCACCCCCGGATCCCTGGTCTTCCACCTCGCCGAGGTGCCGTCCAGCGGCCCCTTCGACCTGATGATCCTGCGCGGGAAGGTCGCGGAGGCGGCCGCCGCGCACCCGGGGGAGTGGCGGGTCCTGACCCTGGAGGAGCCCCGCGCGACCGCGCTCGCCCTGGTGGACGTCCCCGCCTCCGGCCTCGCGGGCTTCCGGGTCGCACCCACCGACCGGGCTCCCGTCCTGCCGGCGGAGTTCGTCCCCGCGACCGCGACGGACCGCACCCTGGCGAACGGCCTGGTCGAGGTCGCCGTCGCCGCCGACGGCACCCTGGACGTGACCGGCGCCGACGGCACCGTGCTGCGCGGTGTCGGCCGCCTGGTCGACGGCGGGGACCGCGGCGACAGCTACAACTACGGCCCGCCCGCCCAGGACGTCCTCGTGTCGGAGCCCACCGAGGTCGCCGTCGAGGTCCTGGAGAACGGCCCGCTGCGGTCCAGGACCCGGATCACCCGGGTCTACGCGTGGCCCGCCGCGCTCTCCTCCGACCGTGATGTGCGCAGCGCCGAGACCGTACCGACCCCGGTCCACACCCTCGTGGAGGTACGGGCGGGAGAGCCGTTCGTACGGGTCTCCACCTCGTTCCTGAACCGCTCCGCCGACCACCGGCTGCGCTTCCACGTACCCCTGCCCGAGCCGGTGACCGGGTCCGCCTCCGCCGGCCAGTTCGCCGTCACCCGGCGCGGACTCACCGCCGAGGGGGGCTGGGGCGAATACCCGATCCCGACCTTCCCCGCCGAGTCGTTCGTCTCGGCCGGCGCCGCCCACGTCCTGCTCGACCACGCCTCCGAGTACGAAGTGGTCGGTGAGGGCTCCGAACTCGCCGTCACCCTCCTGCGCGCGATCGGCTCGATCAGCGTCAACATCCATCCGTTCCGCGACGAACCCGCCGCGACCGAGATCGCCGCACCGGGCGCGCAGGACCTCGGCCTGCGCGTCGAGAACCGCTTCGCCGTCCTGCCCCCGGCGGCCGGCTGGCAGCAGGCGAACGCGGTCGCCCTCGCCGACCTCTTCCGCAACGACGTACTCGTCACCCGAGGCACCGCGCCCGCCGGGGACCGGCTGCCCCCCGACGCCACCGGCCTCCGGGTCGACGGCACGGACGTCTCCGTCTCGGCCGTCCGCCGCGTCACCACCGAGGACGGCGGCACCGGCACCGAGGTACGGCTCATCGCGATGAGCGACACCGGAGCCGGCGCCCGGGTGACAGGCGCCTTCACCGAGGCCACCACCGTCGACCTGCTCGGCCGGCCGCTCTCCACCACACCGGCCGCGGACGGACTCGACCTCGCCCTCGGCCCCTGGGAGATCCGCACGGTCGTCGTCCGCTAGACACCCGTAACCGTACGAAAAGAGGCGCACCGCCGGTCCGGTGCCCAGGGTCCGCCGGACCCCGGGCGCCCCGACCGGTGGACGCCGCCACCCGTCCCTCCGCCATCGAGAAAGTTGTGACCTCGTGCCCTCCCCCCCTTCCGGGTATGTGTCGGACACCGCGCCAGGGCGTGGCGCGCTGCGTGCGGCGCGCTCGTGGCTCCACTCCGACGTCCCCTCCCTCTCCCTGAACGGACCGTGGCGGTTCCGCCTGTCGCCGACGGCGTCCGCGGCGGAGGACTTCGCGGCCGAAGGCTTCGACGACCACGGCTGGGACGACCTCCCGGTGCCCTCGCACTGGGTGCTCCACGGCGACGGGGCGTACGGCCGGCCGATCTACACGAACGTGCAGTACCCGTTCCCCATCGACCCGCCCCACGTCCCGGACGAGAACCCCACCGGCGACTACCGCCGCCACGTCGAGGTCCCCGCCGCCTGGACGGAGGCCGACCGGGTGGTGCTCCGGTTCGACGGCGTCGAGTCGCTCTTCCGGGTCTGGGTCAACGGCGAGGAGATCGGCGCCGCCAGTGGCAGCCGGCTCGCCCACGAGTTCGACGTGACCTCGTCCGTACGCCCCGGCGACAACGTCGTCGCGGTGCGCGTGCACCAGTGGTCGGCGGCCAGCTACGTCGAGGACCAGGACCAGTGGTGGCTGCCGGGCATCTTCCGGGACGTCACCCTGCTGGCCCGCCCGGCCGGCGGCGTCGAGGACGTCTGGCTGCGGACCGGGTTCGCCGATGGGCACGGCAGGATCGATCCGGAGGTCACCGCCGGCGCGGCGGCCTTCCCCGTCACCCTCCGCGTCCCGGAACTGGGCGTCGAGCGGGTCTGGGCGACGCCGGCCGACGTGACCCCGCTCGACCTCGGAGCCGTGGAGCCCTGGTCGGCCGAGCGGCCGCGCCTGTACGACGTCACCGTGTCGAGCGCCGCCGAGAGCGTCGCCCTGCGGATCGGGTTCCGTACGGTCGAGATCCGCGGCGACCGGTTCCTCGTCAACGGCCGCCGTGTCGTCTTCCACGGGATGAACCGCCACGAGACCCACCCCGAGCGCGGCCGCGTCTTCGACGAGGAACACGCCCGCGAGGACCTGGCCCGGATGAAGCGCTTCAACGTGAACGCGATCCGCACCAGCCACTACCCGCCGCACCCCCGGCTGCTCGACCTCGCCGACGAACTCGGCTTCTGGGTCGTCCTCGAATGCGACCTGGAGACGCACGGCTTCGACCAGACCGGCTGGACCGGCAACCCGAGCGACGACCCGGCGTGGCGCGACGCGTACCTCGACCGCATCCGGCGCACGGTCGAACGGGACAAGAACCACCCCAGCGTGGTGATCTGGTCGCTCGGCAACGAAGCAGGGACCGGCGGCAACCTCGCCGCGATGTCCGCCTGGGTCCACGCCCGCGACGCCGGACGGCCCGTCCACTACGAGGGCGACCACACCGGCGAGTACACCGACCTCTACTCACGCATGTACTCCTCGGTGCTGGAGACCGAGCAGATCGGCACCGACGGCTCCCGCGCGCCGCTGCTCGACTGCACCCCCGCCCAGGGCGCCCGCCAGCGCACCAAGCCGTTCCTGCTCTGCGAGTACGCGCACGCGATGGGCAACGGACCGGGAGCGCTCGACCAGTACGAGGCGCTGACGCACCACCACCCGCGCCTGCACGGCGGCTTCGTCTGGGAATGGCGCGACCACGGCATCGCGACGACCACGCCGGACGGCACTCCGTACTTCGCGTACGGCGGTGACTTCGGCGAGGTCGTCCACGACGGCAACTTCGTGATGGACGGCATGCTGCTCAGCGACGACGTCCCCACCCCGAGCCTGTACGAGTTCAAGGCCGTCGTCCAGCCGATCCGCTTCACCTTCGGCGCCGGCGGTACGGACGACGAGGGGGCCGGCCATGTGGAGATCACCAACCTGCGCCACTCCGCCGACACCTCCGACCTGCGCTTCTCCTGGCGCGTCGAACACGACGGAACGCCCGCCGCCTCCGGACACCTGGAGGTCCCCGTGGTCCCGGCCGGCGGATCGGCCCGCGTACCCCTCCCGCCGGTCCCGTTGGCGCGGGACGCGGAAACGTGGCTCACCCTCGACGCGGCCCTGGCGGCCGGGACCGCCTGGGCGAGCGAGGGGCACGTGCTCGCGACCGCGCAACTGGACCGTACGGCGCCCCGCCCCGTCCCCGCGGTCCGCCTCCGGACCGATTGGCGGCCGGGCGACGGGACGCTGGCCCTCGGCATCGCCGAGTTCACCGGCGGCTCCCTGACGCGCCTGGCCGGGCGCCCGGTGACGGGCCCGCGGCTCGAACTGTTCCGCGCCCCGACCGACAACGACGAAGGCACGTCAGGAGAGATCGAGGAGAGCGACGCGAGTGTCGCCGGAATCTCCCACGCGGCGCTCTGGCGCCGCCACGGGCTCGACCGCCTCACCACCCGGCGCGTCGAGGTGGCACGTACCCCGGACGCCCTGCGCACCCTCGACAAGGTCTCGGCGGCCAACTCCGCCCTGTCGGTGATGGTCGAATCTGTCTGGTCCCTGGCGGACGGCGCACTCGAACTGCGCGTGGAGACCAGCCCGTCGGCCGGCTGGCCCACGGTCTGGCCGCGCGTCGGCGTACGGTTCGACCTGCCCGACGGTACGGTTCCGGTCGACGGGGCCGACTGGTTCGGCCTCGGCCCGCGCGAGTCCTACCCCGACAGTCTGCGCGCGGCCCTGACCGGCCGCTTCTCCTCCCCCCTGCGCGACCTCTCCGTCGAGTACGCGCGCCCGCAGGAGACCGGACACCGGTCCGCACTGCGCCGGTTGACCCTGACGAGCGCCGGCACCGGCGTCCTGAACGTCACCACCCTTCCCGACACCCGGGGCCGCCGCCCCGGCTTCACCCTCAGCCGCCACACCCCGCAAGAGATCACGCGGGCGGCGCACCCCCACGAGCTCCCGGACTCGTCGACGACGTACCTGATCATCGACGCGGCCCAGCACGGCCTGGGCTCCCGCGCCTGTGGTCCGGACGTGTGGCCGGAATTCTCCCTGCGCCCCGAGGCCCGCACGATCAGACTCCGCTTCGAGGCGATCTGACGGGTCCTCACTCCCGCCCACCGCCGGGCCCTGTCGTGAGCGACGGGGCCCGGCGTGTGTCGATTCGGTTGCGGCACGCGGTGACGCCGACGCCGGCCGGCGGGTGCGTCGTTGGACCGGGCATGGAGATGTCCGCGCTGCCTGGCGGGGGAGAGGGTTCGGGCGCCGCGCTGCTGGGCGCGTACGGGAGGGAGCCCTCCACGGATCACCGTGGCCGTTCGGCCTGCCGTTTCTGCGGCAAACACACCTGCCCCCGGAGTACCGCCGCACCGCCCGCCTCCCGTCGCTCACGAAGGGCCGGACGAAGCCTCGCGGGAGCGGCGGCGGTGGCGCGGACCGTGATGCTCGGAGGCGCTGTCCTCACCATCGCCGCCGCGATGATCATGGTGATCCTGGACTGATCCGGATCTAGGACACGACCCGGCCTACTTCCCCTCTAGCGTCACGCCGAGTCAGCCACTCCCACCGTGAGCGCAGGAGCACCCGATGAGTCAGGTCACCCGGAACCAGCCGCTGGGCACCCCCACCTGGATCGACCTCGCGGTCGTGGATCTGGAGGGCGCGAAAGCCTTCTACGGGGCGGTGTTCGGCTGGGACTTCACCGCCGGCGACACCGGCGACGGTGGTGCGGAGTGCCTGCTGCGCGGTCTGCCGGTCGCGGGCCTGCGCCGGGTCACCGACCGGGCGGACACGCACGGCAGCTGGACCGTCCACCTCGCCACCGACGACTGCGACAGCACCGCCCGCCGTGTCGCGGCCGCCGGGGGCGGAGTGCTCGCAGCCCCCCACGACGTCGGTGCCCTGGGCCGGGCGGCCCTCGCCGTCGATCCCACCGGCGCGCGGTTCGGGCTCTGGCAGGGGCGCACCCACCCGGGCTGCCGCCTGGTCAACGAGCCCGGCGCCCTGGTGCGCAACGACCTCGTGACCGCCGACCCGGGCTCCGCCCGTACCTTCTACACCACCGTCTTCGACTTCACGCTCGACGGCAACGAGGACCTTCCCGGTTCCGACTTCACCTTCCTGCGCCGTCCCGACGGCCACGAGATCGGCGGGATCCTCGGCCTGGACACCACTCCCGCCCCGGTCTGGGCGACGACCTTCGAGGTGGCGGACACCGACGCGACCGTGGCGCGGGCCAGGTCCGCCGGCGGCACCTCCACCGCGCCGGAGGACACCCCGTACGGCCGGTTCGCCACCTTGACCGACCCGTACGGAACGGACTTCTCCGTGATCGCCCGGTAAGGGGCGGCGCACGCCCTGGGCCGCTGCGTCAGGCGGCGGCCACGTAAGGGAAGAACGGCGTGGGAAGAGCGTCGACCGAGTCCTTGGTCAGACCGATGCTCAGGGCGCTGTTGGTGGCGAGCGAGAACATCACCTCGCCCGCGTTGTCAGTCAGCGCCCGGCCGTTGAAGGCCGCGAAACCGAAGACCGCGGGCGTGCCGATCGTGTACGGGAGGATGTCCGGGAGGATACGGTCCGCGACCTCCATGCCGTAACCGTGCGCGTCCGAGGTGGTGCCGCGCGTGCCCACCACGGCGGCGACCCGGTCGGTGATCTCCGTGCCGAACGTGTGGATGTCGTCGGCGGGCGGGGTCTGGTTCAGCCTCTCGGCCAGGTCGCCGTCGAACTGCGCGAAGATCGGCGAGACCATCGGGATGCCGCACCGGTTGACGCGGTGCCACCCGCCGTTGTCGGTGGCCAGCGCGGTGACGCCCCAGACGCCGATGTCCCTGTTGCGGGTGAAGGGGAGCAGGTCGTCGTCGGGCAGTTCGAGCACGATGGACCGTACCTTCATCCCGGAGAACAGGCTGGTCACCTCTTCGGTCGCCTCTCCCGGATCCGGCGTGGGCAGTTCGACGTCGGTGCCGTGCTGGAAGGCCTGACCGACCGCTTCCACCACGTCCGGGTTCATCCAGAACGGGTCGCCGGCCCGACCGGTCCACAACCGCATGCCCCCCTGGGTGCGGAGGGTCCGCCCCGTCGCGCCGCTGAGGAGTACGGTGCCCTCCGCCGTGTCGTCGGCCGCCTCCGCTCCCACGAGACGGCACAGCTCCACGGCCTGCGAACCGTCCGCGTCCATCGGGCCGAACCGGAGGCGGAAACACACGTCCTCGACGGCGTCACCCGTACTGTCGATCTTGAATTCGTACCGGGCCTCCGGGTGCAAGCCCTTGGGCGCCTCCGGGCCCGCGGAATCGGAGCACACGTTCATCGCGAGAACGGTGCCCCGGTCGCCCCGGAACACGTAGAGGTCCGAGATGTTCAGCCGGGCATCGGCCCTGGCGGCCGGGGAATCGAGGTGGTGGGACATCACACTCACTCCAGACAGTGCGCGCCAGTGGCACGCGAAAAGCACAGTGCGCGCCGTGGCACGCAGAGAGTACGTGGACCGCCACGCCACCGCCCGGGGGCGTGGCGCCCAAGAGCGACCAATCCCCCCACATCAGGCTACCGCGCCTTCGCCTGCCCAGCCGCGTGGAGACGGATCCCCCGCAGGCTCGTCACCACGTGCACCGTCTCAGTGCTGGATCAGCCCACCGACCGGGACCGCGGCGACATGGCCGGTCGCGGGAAGGGTCCGCGCCAGGGCGAGACCGATGTCGGCCAGCGACGACCGGCGCAGGCGTACGACCTCGGAGACCGGAGTCCAGACCGACCCGGTGGTCCCGCCGTTCGGTCGCCGCCGGCCGGGAACTCATCCCCGCACGCTACCGAACGTCCGCGACCCGCACCCGTGTTTGCGTCTTTCGGCCACGGGTAACCGGACGCGGCACCCCGGGAGCGACCGGGGTCGCCGTCAGGCAGGAGGCTGAACATGACCCCATCCGGAGGCGCGGTCACCGGGACCGTCACCACGAGGGTTCCCGCGCGGCTCGACCGGCTCCCGTGGTCGCGCTGGCACTGGATGATCGTGATCGGCCTGGGAACCGTATGGATCCTGGACGGTCTGGAAGTGACCGTCGTCGGCAACATCGCGAGCCGCCTCTCGGAGGACGGCAGCGGCCTGCCCATCTCCGACGCGCAGGTCACCGGCCTGGCCGCCGCGTTGTACGTCGCCGGCTCGTGCGCCGGCGCCCTCTTCTTCGGCTGGCTCACCGACCGGTACGGACGCAAGAAGCTCTTCCTCATCACCCTCGCGGTGTATCTGGCGGCGACCGCCGCCACCGCCGTGTCATTCTCGGTCTGGTGGTTCTTCCTCTTCCGCTTCCTCACCGGCTTCGGCATCGGCGGCGAGTATGCGGCGATCAACTCCGCCATCGACGAACTGATCCCCAGCAAGTACCGGGGCCGCGTCGACCTCATCATCAACGGCAGCTACTGGCTGGGCGCGATGGGCGGCGCGCTGCTCTCCGTGGTCGCGCTCAACACCGACATCTTCCCGAAGGACCTGGGATGGCGGCTCACCTTCGCCCTCGGCGTGGTTCTGGGCCTGGTCATCCTCCTCGTACGGCGCCATGTACCGGAGAGCCCCCGCTGGATGTTCATCCACGGAAAGTCCGACGAGGCGAACGACCTGGTCGACGGCGTGGAGAAGGAGATCGAGTCGGAGACCGGGCGGGCGCTGCCCGAGCCGGCGGGCGCGCTCACCATCGAGCAGCGGCGGTCGGTCGGCTTCGTCGAGATCGGCAGGACGCTCTTCCGCGAATACCCCAAGCGCGCCGTCCTGGGCTTCTCGCTCTTCATCGGCCAGGCGTTCCTGTACAACGCGATCACCTTCGGCTTCGGCTCGATCCTGGTGAAGTTCTTCGACGTCTCCAGCGGCTCGACCGGCTACTTCTTCGCCGCCATCGCCTTCGGCAACTTCCTCGGCCCGCTGCTCCTCGGCCGGCTGTTCGACACGGTGGGCCGCAAGCCGATGATCGCGGGTACGTACGTCGTGTCCGGGCTCCTGCTCTTCGTCACCGCCTGGATGTTCGCCAACGGCTGGCTCAACGCCACCACCATGACGGTCTGTTGGGGCGTGGTCCTCTTCTTCGCCTCGGCCGGTGCCAGTTCCGCGTACCTCACCGTCAGCGAGATCTTCCCGATGGAGACCCGCGCCATGGCGATCGCCTTCTTCTACGCGATCGGTACGGCCGCCGGCGGCATTTCCGGCCCGCTGCTGTTCGCCGAACTCACCGACAGCGGAGTGGTGAGCGACGCGGTGACCGCGTTCTGCGTCGGCGCGACCCTGATGGTGCTCGCGGGAATCGTGGCCTGGTTCTTCGCCGTCGAGGCCGAGGGCAAGTCGCTGGAGGACATCGCGGCACCGCTCTCCGCGCGGCAGGAGAGCCCGGGCCCGCAGACGCGGGACGCGACGGACACCGACAACTCCCCGAAGACACCGGCCCACTGACACCGGACGCCGTGACACCCGGCGACACCACCCGGTGTCACGGCCGCCCCCTTTCCCGCCACCCCCTTCCCCGCTGCCCCCGGACCCGATCCCTCCCTGCGGCAGCGGCGCGCCGGAACCCCGCTCGCCCGAGGTCGACAGGCGGAACGCGGCATGACCGCCGCCCAACCGCCCGTCCACCACGCCGGAGCACCGGCCGAACTCGTAGCGTTACGTCCGCCAGGCCCCCGCCTTCGCGTGTACGGCGGCCATGCGTCCCCTCGACGCGGGTGAACTGGTTCGTACTTCGCACGGCGTTCTCCTGAGGTCCTCGCCGGTGACGTACGCGGCACCGCCGACGTGGACGGTGTCGCGGCGCAGCGCGACGGAGGTGGGGTTCTGAAGGCCGTCGGCGGCGGTCAGGACGATGGGGTGGGTGCCGTCCGGCCGGACGAGCGCGACCTCGCTGGAGCCGTCGAAGGCCGCCAGAATCCGGTCGCCGCGACTGGTGAACGCGAAGTCGTCGATACCGGCCAGGCCGGTGGCCCGGATCCGGACCGCGCCGGCCCGCCCGTCCCGCCGGACGGGGATACGGAGGACCGTGCCCCGGTCGAGGTTGGTGACCCACACCGCCCCGTCGTGGATCTTCGGTCCGTTGGCCCCGAGGACGCCGGTGGAGGCCAGCTCGGGAGCCGTGGACTACGCGGTGGGAGCCCCACCGGCGACCGGCACGCTCCAGACGGTGCCGAGGACGGAGTCGATGGCGTAGAGGGTCCCGGTCCTCCGGTCCAGGTCCAGGCCGTCGGGCAGGCCGGCGGCGGGCCGGAGATGCGCCGCAGGGTGCCGCCCGGGCGCAGGCGTCACACACCGGTCAGGTTGGCGGTGCCGGTGGCGTACACGAAGTACAGGGTGCCGTCGTGCACCCGGACGACACCAGTGGTCAACGGGAGGCCCAACACAGGGGTGTTGACCCGCCGTCGGCCGGCACGGGCAGGGTGGCCAGGACGCGGACGCCGCCCCTGGGGGAGACGCGGGCGAGCTGGCGGACCCGGCGAAGGTGACGTACGCACTGCCGTCAGGGGCGAGGGCGATGCTCTCCGGCATTTGCCCCTGGGGCAGTGTGCGCGGCGATACGAGGGTCGCTCAGCGGCGCGTGGACGGCCGACGCCGGTACCGCACCGGTCGCCGCGATCACGGCCGCGAACAGGATCGCGGCGGTGATGGCGGTCGTGGACAGCTTCTTGAACATGATGCCTTCACCGTTTCGGGCATGCGGCAGCGGTACGCCGACGCACAGGGGGAGGGCCTGGGCCCGGGGCGACCACCAGGAAGTCGTTCCGGGCATCGGCCGTGACGGGCCGTGCCCGGACGGGGCGGCGGCCGCCTGCGCCGACCGGCGCCCGGTGGTGGCGTGGAGGGTCAGCCCGCCTCGGTCCGTGCACACGGTCGTAGGGCATCGCCCTGGCTGACGGGCTGGGCGAGCAGGGCCAGCGCGGTGCGCGAAGGCGATCCGGCCTCCGTGGTGGCGACCACGACGTTCCGGTCCGGCCCCTGGCTCAAGCTCTGCTGAGTGACGGTCAGCGGTCCGACCAGCGGATGACGCATCTCGTACGTGTCGACGGCGCAGGGCTTGACGCGATGGTCGGCCCACATCGACGCGAAGTCCGCACTCTTCGCGCTCAGTTCGACCACCGGCTGTGGCAGGGCGGCGTCGTCCGGAAAGCAGCCCGCCACCAGGCGCAGATTCCCCACCTCGGCCCGGGCCTTGCCCGGCCAGCGCGCATACAGGTCATGGGTGCGCGCGTCGAGGAACACCAGCCGGGCCATGTTGGGACGCTCCGTCGGCCGGCCCGGGGCTGCCCGGCGAACAGCACGCGGCCCAGCCGGTTCCACGCCAGGACGTCGCTGCGCCGCCCGATCACGATCGCCGGGACGTCCGTCGGCCCTCCAACAACTGACCCGTCGCCCCCGTCACCCGCTCCGCCGCCGGCCGCCGCCCCGCCCGGATCCGTGGGCCGGGCGGGCCAGGTTGTGCAGGTGCAGGCGCGGGTGAAAGCGCCCCGCCTCCTCCAGCCGCAGAGCCCGCGCGATCGCGTCCAGCACCTGCGGCGAGGCGTTCATCGACTGCACCTGTTCCAGACGGGTGTAGTACGAGACGCTCACACCCGCCAGCAGCGGCCCCGCCCGCCGCGTCCGTGCGATCATGGCGGTCGGTGGGCCTGAGCCGCTTCACCGGACACACTGCAGTGCCGTCATCGGGGGGAAACGGGCATGGAGTACAGGGGAGTTCCGGAAGCGGGCCGGGAGCGCACGCGCGCCCAGCGAACAACGGACAGGCTGATCGTCATTGTGGCATCGGTCCTCTCGTTCGTCCTGCTGGTCGGCCCGGCCCTCCTCTTCGGGACGCTCGCCTGGCAGTCGGCCACCAGGACGGGCACCAGCGCGTTCAACGGGTACGTGGCCCCGGTGATCTGTGTCGCCCTCGTGGCGTTCCCGCTCGTCCTGGCCCGCGTGGTCTTCCTCTCGGGCCGGCGCAAGGGCAAAGAACGCCTGACCGCGGCTGCCCCGGCGACCCTGACGCTGCTCGGCCTGTCCGTCGTACCGTTCAGCGCCCTGTGCCTCATCTTCGTGTACGGAGACTGACTCCACCCACAGAACGGCTCCTCCCGGTCATCGCGCCCGCGCGGTGCGAATCGCCGGTGAGGGTCCTTGGGAAGGATCGTTTCCGCGTGATCGTCTGGTCCGCGTGAACACTCGTACCAAGCTCGCTCTCGCCGGCGCCGTCGCGCTCGCCCTGACCGGGCCCCTCGCCGCCAGTACGGCCTCCGCCTCCGCTCCGGCCCGGGAACCCGCGCCGCTGGTGCGGGCGGCGAACCCGGTTCCGGGCAAGTACATCGTCACCCTCGACAAGCTCGTCGACCCCGCCAGGGCCGCCGCCGAACTGGGTCTGAAGCCGACCTTCGTCTACAGCAAGGTCCTCAACGGCTTCGCCGTCCCTCTCACGTCCCGGCAGTTGACGCTTGTCCGTGCCGGCGTCGGGGTGAAGGCGGTGGAGGAGGACGCGAAGGTCTCCGTGTCCGACTCCACGACCACGACCACGGCTACGACCACGCCCGCCGCCCCCGCCCGCCGGGGCCCGGCCTCAACCTGGGGCCTGGACCGGATCGACCAGCGGAGACTACCGCTCGACGCTAAGTTCACCACGGCGAGCGACGGCGCCGGGGTGAGCGCCTACGTTCTCGACACCGGAATCGACTACGGCCACGCCGAGTTCGGCGGCCGCGCCACGTTCGGCTTCGACACAGTCGGAGACGGCAGGAACGGCGCGGACTGCCACGGCCACGGCACCCACGTCGCCGGCACGGTCGGCGGCCAGACCTACGGTGTCGCCCCCAAGGCGAGCCTGGTCAGCGTCCGCGTACTGAACTGCCAGGGCAACGGCGAGGACTCCGCGGTGATCGCGGCCCTGGACTGGGTCGCCAAGAACGCCGTGCGGCCCGCCGTCCTCAACGCCTCCCTCGGCAGCGACAAGTCCGTGGCGCTCAACGCCGCCGCGACCGCACTGTCCGACGCGGGCGTGCTGCCGGTCCTCTCGGCGGGCAACGACGCGAAGGACGCCTGCGGTGCGTCCCCCGGCTCCGCGGACCGGGTGGTCACGGTGGCGGCGAGCAACATGTCCGACGAGCAGAGCGCCTTCTCCAACTGGGGTACGTGCGTCGATCTCTACGCCCCTGGTGAGGACATCCTTTCCGCCAAGCTCGGCGGCGGTTCCGTCTCGCTGAACGGCACCTCGATGGCCGCACCGCACGCCACCGGAGCCGCCGCCCTCTACCTGCGGGCCCACCCCAAGGCGGATCCTGCCGAACTCGCCGGCTTCCTGAACTCGGAGTCCACCAAGGGCGCCCTGACCAAGCTCAGCAAGAATTCCCCCAACGCGATCCTCTTCACCGACGGACTGTAGCCACGGCTCCGTGGCACCACGAAGGCCCGGGTGCCCTCCCGGCCGGTCCACCCGGGCTGCCGCACCGCCTTCCGCCCCCAGGACGGTGGTGCCGCGGCGGCCGGTCCGAGGGTCACCAGAGGACGTGGAGTCGTTCGGGGACTCGCTTGATGTTGCCGGTGCGCCACACGAGTTGGTCGGCGGGCAGGGCCAGCCGCAGCGCGGGCAGGCGGTCCAGGAGGGCGGTGAGCGCTTCTGCGGCGTGGACGCGGGAGATGAGCGAGGCGGGACAGAAGTGGGGGCCGGCCCCGAAGGACAGGTGGGGGTTGGGGGAGCGGTCGATGTCGAAGCGCTCGGGGTCGTCGAACTGCGCGGGATCGAAGTTGGCCCCCTCGACGCAGACGAGGACCAGCTCCCCGGCCCGGACGAGGACGTCACCGACCCGCACGTCGGCGAGGGCGATCCGGGGCAGCCCGTCACCGATGGAGAGCGTGCTGCGCATCAGCTCCTCCACGGCCTGCGGCATCAGCTCGGGCCGCTCACGGAGGCGCCGCATCGCCTCGGGGTGCTGGACGAGGGTGAGGACGGCGTGGAGCAGGAACACGTACGTGCTCATGGCCCCGGCCCCGAACAGGGAGGTCACCACCGCCGCGAGCATTTCGTCGGTGAGGGCGCCGCCGTCGCGGGTGGGGTCGTCCCTCAGCTCGCACAGCCGGAGGATGAGCCCGCGCTGGGTCTCCCGGTCCGCGCGCACCTGGCGCAGGACGTAGGCGTAGTCCTTGTCCCAGTTGGCGGTGCATCCGTCGAACACGGCCGGGCTGGTGACGAAGCCGAGGTCCAGACCCGCCATGAGGCGCCGTCCGTCCTCGTGCGGCAGGCCGAGCACCTCACAGACCATTCCCGCGGAGTACGGCTCGGCGAACCGCGTCCGCAGATCGACCGGCGGTCCTTCCTCGGCCAGGCTGTCGATCAGTTCGTGTGCCAGCGCCCGCATCCACTCGGCACTCGCCGGACCCGACCGGGGGCCGAAGGCCCGGAGCACCTCCTGGTGGAGTCCCGCGCTGTTGACGTTGCCCATGGTGTTGACGACTTCCGGCGGGATCGTCAGGGCGTACTGCCGCGGCACGTTGTCGGCGGCCGTCGCACGCAGGCTGAAGTGTTCGCCGTCGTCGAGGACTTGTTTGGCGAGCGCGTAGCTGGTGACCAGCCACGCGTCGTCACCGGTGAGCGTGCGGACCCGGGCGATCGGGCTCTGCTCACGCAGCAGCGCGCACTCGGCCGGGACGACGTCGCCGCGCCGCGACAACGGCCATTCCACCGGTGCGTACGGAACGACGGGGCAGGCTTCGGGTGAGGGGACAGTGGGTGACGACATGGAGCTGCTCTCTTCCGGGGATGTCTTCTTCTCGGGAGGGTCCGGCGGTTGACCGGACGCACAGTCAGTCCTTGCAGGCGACCACGGCGTAGCCCTGGTTGTCGGCGGGTCTCAGACCCGCCTCGCGGTCACTGAACAGAAGGCGTCCCAGGGCCAGCACGGAGTGGTAGCAGTGGACGGACGACGGGACACCCAGAATGCGGGGGCTGTCCACGAAGAACGGCAGCTCGGCTTCGACGTAGTCCTGCGCCACCCGCACCTGCACGGCGGTGGGGAACACGCCGGGGCCCAGCTTTCTGGAGAGGAAGTGGTACGCCATCTCGTCCCGGACCGTTCTCAGTTCGACGTCGGTGCGCAGCGCGGCCCGCGCCCGCGCGTGCACCTCCTGATACGCGGAGTCCTCCAAGAAGTCGGACAACGGCCTGGCCCGTACCTTCTTCGCCGCCGAACCGACGTCCTCCACCGCGCCCTCGATCCGGCGCCGGACGCCCCGTAACTGCTTGGTCGCGCTCCTGCGCGCATCCGCCCCCTCGTAGCCGAACGCCTCGCACATCCGGTCCAGATAGAGATCGGCGTGGATCACGTCGACCACGTCGAAGCGGCCGGTCGCCCAGGAGATCGCACCCGCCAGGCGCCGGCGGCTGAAGTAGCTGTTGCCCGTGCTGACGCCGAACAGGGCGTGATGCCCCCGGCGGAGGATGGCGTCGCTTCCCGCGCCGAACGCCACCGCCTCGACGGTGTGTTCTGTCAGGGATGGCTGTTCGTCCGCAGACACGAGACACCTCACTCAAAGCAAGGGAACGTTACAATGAGTGATATTCCGAGATTCGGGCCAAGTATGCGGAGCCTCCTCCGAACGAGTGAACCGCCCGGACCGCACCGCCTCGACCGAGGGGCGGTCGTGCTGCGGGTTCCGGGGGGCCGATCCGCGCCCGATGGTGCGCGAAGACCCGGTTGACATGGGTGGCTTATGCCATTAGCTTTTAGCTATCACCATTAGCCAAATGCGAAGGAAGAAAGCCATGACCGAGTTTGTGACAGTGGATGACGGCACGATCGCGTACGAGGTGACCGGTGAGGGCCCGCTGGTCGTCCTGGCGCACGGCATGGGTGACAGCCGGGAGGCGTACCGGTTCGTCGCGCCGCGCCTGGCGTCCGCCGGGTACCGGGTGGCCGTGGTAGACCTCCGGGGGTGCGGCGAGTCGAGCGCGGTGTGGCCCTCGTACAGCCGTACCGATATCGCCGGCGACCTGCTCGCGGTGATCCGCGTCCTCGGCGGCGGTCCGGCCGTACTGGCCGGGCACTCGATCTCCGGCGGCGCCGCCACCATCGCGGCCGCCCAGGCACCCGACTTGATCACCGGCCTCGTCGAACTGGGACCGTTCACCCGCAAGCAGTCGGTCAAGCTCGGCGACCTGCGCTTCGGCCGCTACCGCCGGGCGGCGCTCCAGATGGCCGGCGCCGGCATGCTGGGCAGTGTGGCGCGCTGGCGCGCCTATCTCGACACCGCCCACCCGGGGAAGAAGCCCGCCGACTGGACCGAACGGCTGGACCGGACCGACGCGATGCTGCGCGAACCCGGCCGTATGAAGGCGTTCCAGAAGATGTTCCAGTCGGCGCCGGCCGACGCGGGGGCGCAGCTGGCGAACGTACGGTGCCCGGCCCTGGTCGTGCAGGGGTCGCTCGACCCGGACTGGGCCGACCCCCGGGCCGAGGGCGAAGCGATCGTGGCCGCGCTGCCGGCCGGGCTGGGGCAGCTTGAGATGATCGAAGGCGCGGGCCACTACCCGCACGTCCAGTATCCCGACGAAGTGGTGTCCCTGATGCTCGCCTTCCTCCAGGCGCACGCCCGTGCCTAGGGCAGGACTCAACCCGGCCGCCGTCGTCACGGCCGGCGCGGATCTCGCCGACGAGGTCGGCTTCACGGAGCTGTCCATGGGTCTGCTGGCCGAGCGGCTCGGCGTACGGCCGCCGTCCCTCTACAAGCACACCGCCTCGCTGGACGCTCTGCGCCACGGCATCTCCGTACTGGCGAAACGCGAACTGGGACACACGCTCGCCCGGGCGACCGCCGGCCGGTCCGGCCGGGACGCCATCCACGCGATCGCCGACGCGTACCGCCGCTGGGCCACCGACCACCCCGGACGCTACGCCGCCACCATCCGCGCACCCGCCGCCGGTGACGAGGAAGACCAACAGGCCAGCAACGACGTCCTCCAGATCTTCCTGGACGTCCTCGCCGGCTTCGGACTGCGTGACGCCCGCGCCATCGACGCCATCCGCGCCCTGCGCTCGGCGCTGCACGGCTTCGTCACCCTGGAGAGCGCCGGTGGCTTCGGACTGCCCCAGGACGTCGACCGCAGCTACGGCTACCTCGTCGACACCCTGCTCGCCGGCCTCCGGGCAGACCCGTCCTGATCAAGCACGTTCAGGTGGATGTCAGCCCCAGCCCCAGGAGGGGACTCACCGCCACGGCTACGGCTGGCAGCGCGCGGCGTCCGCTCCCCGGCCCGACCGTGCACCCGGCGACGGTCGCCGACGGGCTTTCCACTCCTACGGATATCTCTCGGCGTTCACCGGCCGTTCAGCCCGCTGGGTGGCTGTGCTGAGTGGCTGAAACTACGGTTGACCGTCCACCACGGACGTACGGCACAGGGCGCCGCTGCCCCTGGACCGGAGGCCGCGGTGCGAGGCGGGGACGGCGGGGGTGGGGTGAACCTCCGCGTGGGGAGGGGGGCTTGGTGATCAGATATGTCCACCATCAGCTGATGGGCGTCGCGATGGCGTGGTGCGCGTGCGTCGTCAGTGCGCCGGTGGCGTTCGGCGTGCACGGGTTATCCGCTGCGGGCGGCGAAGTGGCGTTGATCGTCGGTATGGGCTCGGTGATCGGGAGCGTGTTCTTCGGGATGCTCGCGGCTTCCCGGCTCAAGTGGGTCGGCGAGATTCGCGTCTTCGAGGAAGCGGTAGCGCTGAACGACCCCGAAGCCCTGCGACCTGCTGAATACTCTCTGCGCCATCACCTCCCCAACAAGGGCCTATTCTTCGTACTGCTGGTGCCATCACTGGCCACGGGCCTCGCCCTGACCCCCTGGCTGTCGCTGATTCCCCTGTGGCTGTCCCTGGACTGGCTGATCCGGGCCGGCGTCGCGGCGCGCTGGGAGAAGAAGAACGCGGTACTGCTGTGGCGAGGACACGTCCCGAACAGCCCCTGGGCGAGGACGGAAGCGTGCATCTCTGGGACGCCGCCACCGGCCGGCCTCGCGCCACACTCACCGGTCACACCGAAACCGTGGTGTCGGCGGCGTTCAGTCCCGACGGCAAGACGCTTGCCACCGGCAGCTACGACGGCACCGTTCGGTTGTGGGACGTGGCCACCGAGGAGGTACGGGCCACCCTGACCGGCCACACCAGCCCGGTGACGGCGGTGGCCTTCAGCCCCGACGGCAGGTCTCTCGCCGCGGGCAGCGACGACACCATGGCCACCGGGAGCGACAACATCAGCATCCGGATCTGGGACGTGACCGCCAGCAGGCCCCTCGCCACCCTCACCGAGCCCGGACGCGGCGTGCGGGCCCTGGCGTTCAGCCCTGACGGGCGATCCCTCGCCACCGGCAGCCACAGACCCCCTGCCGGACCTCGGGACCGAAACCGGACACGGGTGCGGTTGTGGAATGTGGCCACGCGCGGCCTGAAGGCCACTCTCGCGGCTGACGACCGCGGTTTTGGCAGCGGCTCGGCCCTGGCGTTCAGTCCGGACGGGAAGACCCTCGCCGATGCCGGACCCCTCTCGACACGGCTGTGGGACGTCGCCGCCGAGCGGGTCAGGACCACACTCGCCGATGACGACATCACCCTCGACGCCGTGGTGTTCAGCCCTGACGGACAAAGCCTCGCCACCGCGCAGCACGAGAGCAGAGCCCGACTCTGGGATCTCAGAACCGGGCGCGCCCGGTTCACCACCCCCGCCCGGCCGAGCAGCAGCAGTGAGTCCGCACTCGCCTTCAGCCCCGACGGTGCCCTCCTCGCCGTAGGCGGACACAGCCTGGGGAGAGTGTTCCTTCAGGACGCCGTTACCGGCGAGACCCTGGCCACGCTCACCGAGCGCGCCGACCCTGGGCAGGCAACGAAAGGATCGAGTAACTCGGCGAAGCCGTACAACCCGGTGGGATCACTGGCGTTCAGCCCCGACGGAACAACGCTCGCCGCAGCCGGCACCGACGGCAAAGTGTGCCTGTGGGACGTCGGCGCCAGGAAGGTGCGGGCCGTTTTGACCGCCGCCGCCACGGAAGGCGGCATGTCGGTGGCGTTTAGTCCCGACGGCCGCACCCTGGCGACGGGCAGTCCCGAGGGAACCGTACGTTTGTGGGACCCGGTCACCGGCTACCCACGAGCCGCCCTCACCGGCCACACCAGAATTGTGACGGCGGTGGCGTTCAGTCCTGACGGCCGCACCCTCGCTTCGGGCAGCAACGACGGCACCGTACGACTGTGGGACGCGACCCTGCCCGATCCGGCGGAGATAGTCGACACCCTGTGCCGCGCGATCCGCCGCGACTTCACCCATCCAGAACGACTGCTGTACCTGACAGACCAACAGGCGGCGACCGGATGCGCAACTTGAAACACGGAAGTGTTCGATCTTGGACAGGTTGAGTACTTCATGACGGCGACGAAGCAGGTGCCGGCTCCGACATAGGACCGCGGCCGATGTGAGGCGCGGGTGCAGGTCCGCCGGCCATCCTGCCTTCCCGGGGGCTGGCTGTCGGGAGATCCGCAGCAAGCGAGACGGCCTGACCACCTGGGACGGCTCGACTCGAGGGCCCCACTTACGGCGCACAACTGCGCCGACACCTGCACCAGTACCTGTACGAGGCAACCCGCCGCCAAAGGCCACTTCCGACCGGACCGGGCACGCGCCGGAATCGTCGAACAGCCGCAACCGAAAGTCCCGACGGCCACCGCGATAGCGACGCAGATCGCCGACGGGCATGGGGGGCGGTGCGCCGAAATGGTTTGTCATGAGGTCAGATGTCGATGACGATCACCTCATGACGACCAGAAAGGGCTATGCCGTCTAGGCGCCCCACCGCGCTCTCCACCGCTCGCGCGCCGCCGACCGCCGCTCACCACAGCGCCCGAACGCCGTGACGCCCACCCAGGAGAGCCCACCCGTGCAGAAGACCGCCCTTGTTCCCTACGCCCGCCTCCCCCGAGCGCACCACGATGGCCACGTCCTCACCAGTACGGTCGACGTCTTCGGCGCCGCCCACTGGCTGCTTGCCGACCACGCTCCGCAGCCCGGCGACGACCTCCCGCCCTTCGACGCGCTGGTCGTCTCGGTCGATCCGTACGGCAACGTCGAACTCACCGAGCTGAGCGCCGTGCGAGCCCGCTGGCCGCACCTGGACCGCCTGCCCGACGGCGGATTCGTCGTCGCCGCGTCTCGCGTCCGCCGGTACGAGGACGCGAACCAGGTCCAGATCTTCGACGCGCTCGGCCGCGAGACCTCGTCCTTCTCCGTCGGGGATGCCATCGAGCACCTGCTCGTGGACGAGTCCGGCCACATCTGGGTCGGGCACTTCGACGAGAACCCGATAGGAATCCGCCGCTGGAGCGCCACGGGCCGGCTCGCCTGGACGTCGGACGACGCCGCCATCCCGGGTCTCTTCGACTGCTACGCCCTGAACGTGTCGGGCACCACGGCCTGGGCGTGCACGTACACGGACTTCCCGCTCGTCGAGATACGCCCCGACCGCCTCGACCGCCCCGTGAGGGTGTGGGCGAACCACGTACGAGGCGCCAACGCGGTGGCCGTCCACGGCGAGCGGGTCGCCTTCTACGGCGGCTACGGCGAGGAGCGCGACCGACTCGCCCACGGAGAACTCACCGAAGCACCCGTCGAGCCAACGGACGTCGGCCTGCTCACCGGCCCCGACGGCCTTGCCCCCGGCCGCCGGCGGGCAGTCGCCCGAGGCAGCAGGATCTACGTCCAGCCCGAGCCGTTCACCGCATGGTGCGTGTTCGACCTCAACAACTAACACCCAGCCCCGACAAGCCCCTCCCACCCGACCGCCACCCACCACCCAACGACCAGCCCCACAAGAAGCTTCCCGCGCCGCGCATATCGTCCGGTTGCGCCAGGAGGCCTGTACTTCCGTGCGGCGGCGGAGTGCATGACGGTGCCCCCTCGCCGGAGCCCCCTTTGATCCGGGAGATCGGCCGGGCGGTCGGCCCGCCCAGCACCAGCTCCGTCACCTACCAGCCCGGTCAGCTGGAGGAGCGCGGCCTGATCCGCCGGACCGCCAGCCAAGGCGCAGAACCTCCCGAGACTGTTCCGCCCTCCAAGTGGCATACACCGTCCCAAGGGTCGCTACCGTCCTCTATGCGGGATCCGGCCCCAGTAGCTACGCCGCAGACCGGGGGGCGTGGGTGTGTTCGGCTCCGTAGAGGTCACTGAACGCGACATCGAGCGACACCTCGCCTGCCGCAGCACTGTCCGGCGGATACAGAGGCGGCACCCGCGCCTGCGGCCCGTACGGCGATCGTCAGAAGCACTCACGGCGTCGATGCCCCCAGTACGACAGTAATGTGCATGCGGGGTGTCGCCTATAAATCCCCGGGGACGAGAGTCGCTCGAAAGCCCTCGCCTCCGTACAGGGACTCGTAGCGGATTTCGAGATTGAGCCGGTCGCTGATCAACTTGGTGAACTCGACGTGGTCTCTGGTGTAGTCGGGGAGTTTCAGTAGGTACTCGTCATACCCGGAGGCGAGGTACTGCGGTTCGCGGAAGGTCATGACGGTCGGCCACTGACCGAGGGAGGTCCGGATCCGGTCTGCGGTGGCTTTGCTCCAGGGGCCGATCCTTTCCCCATCGACAATCACCACGGTGCTGGTTATCACCGCGGGGCCCAGTCCGGAGTTGGCGAGTCTGAGCCCTGCCACTCGGCCGGGCACCAGGGTGCGTTGCAGCACCAGCAGCGGACGTACGGAGTTACGGTTGTGCTGGCGCGCGGCGCGTCCCTGGCGTACCGAGACGACCAGTGAAGCGACGGCGATCACCACGGCTGACACCGCGATAACGGTCTCGCTGTCCATCGCGATCGCCTCCGGAGCTTTAGAACTGGTCGGAAAGGCCAACTAAGAGCATATAAAGGCGCATTGGGTGACGACATTCAGTAACCGGCCTTCTCGGGGCGCGCGGCTGCGCGGGCGAGAGCGGGGCCACGGGGCGGTGGCTTCTGGCGACCGTAGCCTCCCTCCAGGCCTGCGTGTATGTCGGAGTCACGTTGCCGGGTACCGATAATTCGGTTTGTGCTGTCCGCCGTGCTCGTTAGGGTGCTCCGATGGACAGAGTGGCGCGGCCTCCGACAGCAGCGGACCTGGAACTGGTCGCAATCGCCCGGCAGGTAGTGGAGGCTCATGGCGACGGTGAGCGGCATACGGTAGGAGCCGCGGTGCGGGACGCGCGGGGGAGGATATTCCGGGGTATCAACCTCTACCACTTCACTGGTGGCCCCTGTGCGGAACTGGTGGCACTCGGCAACGCGCGCGCCGAGGGTGCGGACGAGTTGACCACGATCGTGGCGGTGGGTGACGCCGGCCGCGGGGTGCTGGCGCCGTGCGGCCGGGACCGCCAGATTCTCCTCGACCATTACCAGTGTATCCGTGTACTGGTGGGCACGGACGAGGGGGTACGAAATGTTGCTGTCGCCGACCTCCTTCCGTGGGCCTACACCCTGCCCGGCCCGGTCGGTCAGGGCTTGCACTTCCATCGTGAGTACCTTGCCGCAGTGCGCTCGGGCAAAAAGACGACCACCGTGCGGTTCCAGGATCCGGTGGAGTGCGGGCCCGTCAGTCTGGTGTTCGAACTCGATGAAGCGGTGACTCTGCCGGGCACGGTGACACAAGTAGTGGCGAAGCGGGTCGCCGAGCTGACCGAAACGGATGCACGGGCCGACGGTTTCGACAGCCTCGCAGAGCTCAAGGCCCGGCTCCGGTTCCACTACCCCGAGATCGCGCCAACTGACCCGATCACTGTCGTGCACTTCCAGCTTGCAGGACAAGATTGACAAGAAGCCTGTTTGCAGGTTCCCGACTGGATCAAGAAACGGATCAACCGCGTCTCTACCGCAGGCGCCCCCGCTATCACCTCTCCGGTCCCCGGCGACGTGATGTCGCCGGGGACCGGAGAGGTGATAGCGGGGGTGGGATGCCGAGCTACGGAGCTACGGATCTACCGGTCCAAATTTCAGCAGGCGTTGGACCACTTGTGGCTGGCGATGTTGTCGTTCATCGTTTGGCCCTGGCCCGGCTTACCGTCCCACCGGAAGTAGATCCCGGCCAGGTTGTTGAGGTAGTAGCCGTTCGGCAGGCAGTTGCTCGATCCCTGCTGGCTCGGTGAGTAGAAGAGGTCGACATCCTCGTAGGACCCGGTGAACCCGCGGTTGTCGAGGGAACTCGCCTTGTTGCGCATGTCGAACGAGGCCTTGGATCCGGAGCAGGTGTTCCAGTTGTCGTCGTTGTTGAGCCACCGGCACCAGTCGCCGCCCCTGTTGATGTTCACCCAGGCATAGAGATAGCCGTCGGGTTCGGCGGCGACGGAGGGGCGGGCGGGTTCTTGCGGGGCCGCAGCCTGGGCGGTTCCGGTGCTGAGGAGGAGCGGCAGGGCGGTGAGCCCCGCGGCGGCGATGAGCCGGCCGAGTTTCTTCATGTGTCTTCTCCCGGATTCGGATGGAGCGGTGATTTCGGAGCGGTGCGTCTCAGCCGGATTCCACAAGGGCACGGGCCCGGGTGAGGGCGTCCTTTTCCAGTTGAGACTTCTTGTTGAACACCGACCGGTGGGCGTCGCGTGTCCTGTCGCCGTATCTCTCGTCGAGAAGGCGCGTGGTGGCTGCCAGTCCCGTGAGGTCGGCACATCGCACCTCGGCGGCCGCGGTGCGGATCTCTTTCCTCCCCGGCGCCGTACGCGTCCCGCCGTCATTCATGAAGGCGGCACGTGCTTGACCAGGGGAGTCGTAGGTGAACCCCCTTTCTTTCATACAGTGCGACCAGGTGCCGACGGCCTTGGTGAACGCTCTGTCGTTGATGACTTGCCGGCGGCGTTGTTCGTCGAGCGTGCGCGCGACGGTGCTGACGGTGAACCAGGCGCGGAGGTCGCCGTAGAGCTGTCGCTGGGCCTCAGCGGTGCACCCGTCGTCGAAGCGGCCCACGGTCATGCCGGTCGGGGTGACGACTTCCAGGCGTTCGGCCCTCGTCCGGCCGTGCAGTGCGTCGACCGCGCGCTGCCGGTCGCCGGCCGACAGCGTTGTGAAGTAGCGCCGGTTGGGGTCGGACTTGCGCAGCTTCTCGCGCTGGGCGATGAATGCGGACCCGTAGCCGTGCACGGATGCCCAGCGCGCGTCGTGGAGTCCGTACGGGAGGTCGCGGTCCTGGAGGATCGGCCGGCGCGGAGTGATCCACATCTGGAATCCCCGCTCGCGCATACAGGACTGTGTCAGCCTCTGCTCGGCCTCGTGGAGCAGGTCCTTCTCCCGCTCGGTCAAGACCCCGGGCGAGGGTGACGGGCGTCCCGGTCTCCGGGCGCGGAGAGCCGGTGGCGCTCTGACAGGCGGTCAGGGCCCCTGCGGCCAGCAGTGCTGCCGCAACGGCGGCAACACAGCGGCCACCGGTCCCGAACTCACGAGCCTCCGTGTTTCCTCCCCCTGTGTGACGGCCCCGCAGGACACCTGGGACATCCACCAGTCCCCTGCCCCCCGGTTGGCGGGGTGCGTTGGAACGACAGTGGCACGACCTACCTGTGGAGAACCTGAAGACGAATGACGCTAAATCAGGTACCGGCCGGTACACCCGGCGGCCATGCTGGACCGATGCGGATTCTGGTGGTCGAAGACGATCTGCGGATGGCAGACCTGCTGCGCCGGGGACTGGTCGACGAGGGCTACGCCGTCGACACGGCCCACGACGGTCTGCGCGGCGTCGAACTGGCCCTGGAGAACCCCTACGACGCCATCGTGCTCGATGTGCTGCTGCCCGGACTCGACGGCTACCGGGTATGCGCGCGACTGCGCGACGAGGGTGTGTGGGCGCCGGTCCTGATGCTCACCGCCAAGGACGGCGAGTACGACCAGGCCGAGGGCCTCGACACCGGCGCCGACGACTATGTCATCAAGCCCTTCTCCTTCGTCGCGCTCGCCGCGCGACTGCGCGCCCTGATCCGCCGGGGACGGCCCGAGCGACCCGCCGTCCTGCGGATAGGCGACCTGGAGATCGACCCGGCCGCCCGCCGCTGCCGACGAGGCGACACCCATGTTCCTCTCACGGCAACCGAGTTCGCCGTCCTCGAACTCCTTGCCCGCCGGGGCGGCGAGACCGTCTCCAAGACCGATGTGCTCAACCACGTCTGGGACGACCGCTACGACGGCGATGTGAACCTCGTGGAGGTCTACATCAGCTCCCTGCGCCGCAAACTGGACACCCCGTTCCGGCGACGTACCATCCACACCGTCCGAGGATCCGGCTACCGCCTGGAAGCCACCGAGGGGTCACCGCGGTGAGACCGGCCTGCCTGGGGCACCTTGTCCGGCGGCTGCGCCCCGCGTCCATCAGGACACGGCTCACCCTGCTGGCCGCGCTGACCTCTCTGACGCTTCTGACCGCGAGCGGGGTGGGCATCGCCATCGCTATACGCGCGTCCGTCCTGCAGGACGCCCCGGGAAAGCAGCGCCGACAAAGGACCATGGCACAGTGTGTACATCGACGAGGAAAAGCGAGTCTCCCACCGCGGCAAGCCGGTACCGGACTGCGAATCGACCTCCCCGATGCCCACGAGAAGCCGCCAGACCAGATTCTGTGCCGTCCGGTACGACCTCAGCCTGGTCAAAGCCTCACTGCCCGGACGCCCCTCCATGTTCGACTCCCTCACCAGCCAGGGAACGCTCTACCTGAACCCCTTCACCGACCCGCTCCACGGCACTGCCCCCATCCGGCACGCCGACGCCTACGTCGAATTCCCCGGCTACGTCGTCATGGTCTACTCGATGGAGAAGAGCCAGGCCCTCGTCAACACCGCCATATGGTCACTGACCGGGGGCATCCTCGGCCTCTCCGCCCTGATCGCCAGCAGCGTCTGGCACGCCATCGGCAGAGCGCTACACCCCGTCGAAGCCATCCGAGTCGAATTCGCCGAACTCACCGCCCATCACCTCGACCGGCGCATCACACCACCCCCCAAAGGCAACGAAGTCGGACGCCTGGCCGCGACCATGAATTTCACCCTCGACACCCTGCAAACCGCCATCGACCGCCACCGCCAGTTCGTCGCCGACGCCTCCCACGAACTCCGCACCCCCCTCGCAACCCTCCGCTTCACACTCGAACTGGCCCTCACCAAGCCCCACCTGACCGACCTCGACCGCACTGTCCGCGACGCCCACAACGACACGGTCCGCCTCGAGAACCTGACCGACGACCTGCTGCTCCTCGCCCGTCTCGACATCGAGGACGCCGGCCGGCCCGTACACAAAACCGCCGATCTCGCCGACCTCGTCCGAGACGAAGCCGCCCGGCGCCGCCCCCCGCCTCACCTTGCCGTGGAAGTCCGCATCAGCTCCGGCTTGTTCACCGTAAGCGGCCGTCCCGCACTGCTCGGCCGTCTCCTGGGTAACCTCCTCGACAACGCCGAACGGCACGCCAACAGCACCATCACCATCGCCCTGACCCGCGACACCCGGCGCCATGAAGCCGTCGTCGACGTCGTGAACGACGGACCAGTCATCCCCGCCGAGGACCACGAGCGGATCTTTGACCGCTTCACCCGGCTCGACCACTCACGCGCACGCGACACCGGCGACAGGGAGGGCTCCGGTCTCGGACTCGCGATCGCCAGACGCGTCGCCTCCGCGCACCACGGCACGATCACCGTCAACCCTTCACCGGCCGGAGCCCACTTTGTTCTCCGCATCCCCCTCCACGACCACTGACCCGAACTGCGCGCGCTGTCGGTCCCGCACCCACTCGGACGCATTCCAGGACACGGCCGCCCGGTCCGGCAACTCTCACACTGCGGCGAGAACTTCGCCGTACACGCCGACGGCGGGCCCCTCCACCACAGGCCAGCCCCCCTCCTGAACGACTACGTCGACGTGCCCGGCGATCTCCCGTGACTGCGGGCCAAGAGGTGAAAGGCCGGGCTGACCGAGTGCCAGGATGGTCTAGCACTACCCCGTCCCCTCGGTCGGCCGGGGACTTGCCGGGGTGGGCCTGGCGGCCGGGGGCGTGGTGAGCGCGCGGCAGGCCGAACTCCTCCTAGGGGAAGGCCGGCACCCGGACGCCGACCGAATCGAGCGTGAGCTCCTGGCTCACCGATGACGCGATCCATCTCGTCCTGGAGTCGTGCCAGGACGTCGCCCAGGACAAGACGCTGGCGTGGCTGGAGGAGTCGGTCGCCCAGATCCGCTGGGAGAGCGGCGGCAAACACCGCGAGCCGGTCCGGGGCGGGCTGATGGTCGCGGTGTTCCGGCACTCCGAGTCCCGCGCTGCCCAGTCGAAGCCGCACCTCCACGACCACGCGGCCGTCTCGATCCGCGCCCGGCGGCCGGACGGGACGCGGGGCAACCTGTCGGCGGACTTGATGCTGGAGCACATCGTCGCCGCGGGCACCTTGTACTCCCTGTACTTCATGGAGGAGGCGTCCTCCCGACCAGCGGCTGATCGGCTGACAGTCGACCCGCCGCCAGCAGATTGCCGACGTGCAGTCCGTCCTGGTGGCCGACTACATAGGAACAGCAAGGACACCCGCCGGGGGAGCGGGCCGACTACGCGCTGGACCGGCAGGCCGCCGACCGGACCCGCCCGCCCAAGCGCACGGTGCTGCGTTCGTTGACGCTGCGCGACGGCTGGAGCGAATTGGCGATCCGGGCCTACGGCATCGACGCTGTCTCCCGGCTCGCGGTACGGGCGAGGGCGGCGGCCGCAGCGGTGTGGGCGCGGCTGCGGCCGGTGGTCGACCTCGCCCTTGCCGCCGTGGACACCGTCGCAGTGGTCCTACGTGATGCGCGGCGCCTTCGCACGCCACCACCTGCTCGCCGAAGCCCGCCGTCACCTCGCCTACGCCCTGCGCTGCCGCCCTCACCAACCAGGCCTGGACGAACGAATCGTGATAGCGAGTCTCGACGATCTACCCGCCCCGTCAGGCGCGGACGGAGGGTGACCGCCTATCCGCCTGCCCTGTACCCGTACGACACCGAGGACTAGGCCGTGCTGCGCCCACTACCCCGCAACCGCACGGCGGCTCCGTACGAGCAGGTCCGATGCCCTGGCCGCCCGGGTCAACGCGGCGCGGACGCGCGAAGTCGTCCACCGATTGCATGCGCCCCCCGCCCCGGCGATGGTCCCGCCGCCGCACGCTCAGCAGCCTGGCATCCACCCCACGCCGGGAAGGAGTTCAGGAGGAGTCGCATGAGCACCCCGGAAAACAGCCCGCCACGAAGAGATCCTTGCCCGCGCCCGCGCGGCCCGCGCAGAGATGGCCGCCGCGCTCGACAAGGATCAGGAGCCCGACTTCGACGAGCCCCTGGGATGGCAGCCGGTCTGGAAGCGGCCCCGGAGTCGAAGGCGGAGAAGAAGAAGGAGCTGCGCGAGGAGCGGCGGCGGCTCCAGGACGCCGCCAAGCGCCGGCTCACTGCGGGGCAGTCGCCCCGGCCCGCGCCCGGCAGAACCGGATCGGCAACGCCGCCCTACGCCGCATGCCCGCGCCCTGTTCCGGGTTGCGGCACTCCAACGACTAGCTGTGGTGACGATGCCGAGCATCGTCCACCGGTTGGACTCCATGCGATGGGCTGCCCCGAGTGGGCTCCACTCAGACTTCACCGTGGTGCGCACCGCGATGCCCGCCACCGCACCCGGTGCGCACCATCAGACGATCTCCGGCACGGACGCGCGCACCTGGCGCGCCGCGCCCGACGGCCCGCATCGCACCGGTGCGCGCACCGCCGCCCCGCCCCCTGGATCAGGTTTCGGCGGGCGTGCGTTGGTCCTGGATCAGGTTCGGTACCAGCGTGTTTTCCCTTGTCAGCGTCGCGCCAGGCTGGCGATCAGGTGGCCGCCAAGGGGGTGTGTGATAACGGAGTCCGCCCATCCGTAGTGCGCGCGCCCGGTGGGTGGGGTGGCAATGGTGCGCCCGGTCCGGCGCAATGCCGGACGGTTCGCGGGCGGCAGCTCTGCATGACGTGGATGCGCGAGCACGGTGCCACCGCCGAGATCCCCCGGCCTCCAGCGCGGCGCGAACGCTGGGAGTGTGGAGGTCCCGCTGCCCGGTGTAGCTCCATATCGACGAGGTTCAGCACATCTGGTGGTAGGGGATGCCCTGGATGTGTGTCCGCCATTCCGCTGGGGACGGGCGTGCTATGACGCGGCGACATACCTGTACGGCTGTGTGTTCTGGGGAGAGTTCATATTTTTGCAGTTGAACGTGCTCCCCAGCTGTGTACAGCTCTTTGCCGTCGGAGCTGAAGGCGAGAGAGAGCAGGGCATCGCCAGCTGCGGGGAGGGGAGTTCCGATCGATCGCCCAGCTTGAGTGTCCCACAGCCGGAGTGTGCCGTCCTTGCCCGCCGCTGCCAGGATGCGTGCGTCCGGTGTAAATGCCAGAGCCGAAACGCCTCTGGAGTCCGTTCCGTGGTCCGGGCTTGGGGGAAGGACACCGAGGGGCTGGCGGGCATCGCTGTCCCATACGGTGACCTGGCCAGATTCGTCACCTGCCGCGAGGAATCTGCCGTCAGGGCTGAATGCCATCGCCGTTGTCATGCCTGGTGTGAGTGTTCGCTGGGTCAAGCTGCCGGAACGCAGGTCGAGGAACTGGCCGAGGCTGGTTGCCATGACCTGTCCGCCAGGCTTTACCGTCAGCGTCCGACCACCGATGCCGAGAATCTCGCGGGTCATGGCCAGGCGACGTACATCCCAGAATTCGAGCCGGACGTCGTCCGGTATGCGGGAAGTCAGCAAGGATCCGTCCGGGTGGAAGACTATTCCGTCGATGGCGTTCCCTGGCATGCCGGGGTCCTCCGGATAATCCCGTGTTACCCGTAGTGATCAAGTCATCTCGTACTGTCACACCGGGGGTACGTGCCGGATGGGCACGGACGCCGCAGCGGTGACCGATGAGCAGCTGCGCGTGAGGGGGATCGAGGGCCTGCGGGTGGTGGACGCCTCCATCATGCCGGCGCTGCCCGAGGCCAACACCAACGCGACGGTCCTCGCGATCGCGGAGAGGGCCGCGGACCTGATGACCGGAACCGCACCCGCCGCGTGACGCCACTGCTCGGGCGGCGCCCCTCGCGAGGCGGTCACCTCGCGCGTACGGCCGGGGGAGCGGGACGTGCCGGACGCGGCTTTCCGTATCGACGCACCGTCAGACGAGGGTGATCCGGATGCCGACACTCCCATCACTCCCGCGCCGCAGTCGGCTGCCGAGCACGGTGAGCCGCCCGACCAGGCCGTACTTGCGTCCCACGAGGCCGCGATAGCGCTTGGTCTGCGGGGCGTCGAGGAAGACGGCCCGGGCGGGGACCTGCTCGCCCGTGGGGTTGCCGCGTATGTCGCACGGGCCGACGACGACGTCGGACCGGTTACGGATCCGCTTGGCCTTCCCGGAGTCGGTGACGGTCCAGATGCCGAGGGCGTCGCCGTCGGGGATGACCCACACGGGGGTCGGTACTTCCCGGCCGTCCCGGCGGAAGGTGGTGACCAGCAGGTACTTGCCCGATGCGAGCCGTTCGAGGGCCGCTGGATCGGTGGTCAAGACGTCACGCCCCCGAGTGGAAGGGCTATGCGGGGGACGGTCTTCGGAGTGGGTCCGGAAGTCGTGGTGTTCACCGTGGTCCAAGGGATGTCGGGGAAGCCGGACGCGGGTGGCGTACCGGTCGCCATCAACATACCAGTCGTTCAGTAGGCATCGCCAGGGGATGCCTCAGGAATCACCACCCGTGTCGAGGGTGGCCATCGCGGCTTCCAGCAGGTCCAGCCGGGTCTGATCGGTGAGCTCGCCGTTGCCTGCCACGAGTGCGGCCATGGCGCCCTCCTTGACGGCGGCGACGGCCATGCGGGCGCGGATGAGGCGGATGGGTGAGGGGTGCGGCCCGGCGATGGCCATGATGATCAGTTCGGTCTTCCCGGCGAAGTCGTGACGCTGGGAGTGCTCTTGCAGTACGGAGACGTCCCCGGACTGTAGTGCCATGTACGCGGCCGGGTGCTGGGCCTGGAGGTCGATCAGCGCGCCGAGCAACTCTCGCGCCGGCCGCCCGGCAGCGTCCTTCGCGATGACCGCGATCTCGGCGGCCGGCTCGGCGACCAGGGCGGAGAGGATCGCCTCCTTGGACTTGAAGTGGTAGTAGAGCGCCCCCTTGGTGACACCGAGGGCTTCGGCCAGGTCGGCGATCGAGGTGACGGTGTAGCCCTTGGTGCCGAACAGTTTCCGTGCTTCGTCGAGGATGTCCGCCCGCATGTCGCGGCGCTGGTGAGGAGTCATGACGTCAGCATACTAAGCGTTCAGTACGAACAGCCTCATACAGTCCCATACGCAATGAGGACACGCCCACTGCTACCGGCGACGTCCGGAGACCCAGCCCCCTCCCGCGTCCACCACCCACCTGAAACCTCAAACCGACGGCCTGAATCACGGCACCCCCGCTGTCAGACGGCGCCGAGTCGCCAGCCAACCGACTCTCCGGCCCATACGGCGATGTTGTGCCGCTCGCACGTGTTAAGCAGCGCCATGGCCGGGCCCGCCTCCCGCGCTTCCGAAGTGCCTCGCGGAAGGGGCCGACAGCGGGAGGGAAGGGCCAGACTGATTGCGGGCGTCCCTGCCCCCTGCGAGCCCCTGCCACGACCCCGGCGTTGCGGAGATCGCCGAACTGACGAGCCGCACGCCCTTCCACGCCCGCCGCCCGTTACGAACCGCCCAGCGGACGAACTGCCCAGCGGCTCCCTGCCGCCGCAATGCCAGCACTCCGCGGGCTGAGCCCAGCGCAAGCGATCCTCCTGTTTGCGCGAGGGGCCAGGGCGCATGGCGACGGCGCCCCGAGTCGTCCGCGTTACTGGGTCAGTGACGGCCGGTCAGGGTGCCGACGAGGCGTCCCGCGGTTTCAGCGCCTTCTTGAGCGGTGTGGTCGATGATGTTGCCGTTGGCGCAGTTGTTGGTGTCGGTCACCCAGGGGCCGGCCACGGGTACGACCGCGAGTTCCTGGTAGCAGACCGCGGCGGCGGTGAAGTTCCAGTTGTTCGCGGCGTTCACGCCGGGGCCGAAGTTGCTGTCGTTGTCGGCGAACGCCGCTGGGGCACCGCCGGCCAGGGTGGCCGCTGTGAGCAGCCCGCTCGTGATGATCTTCTTCATACCGGTCCCAACGACCGCCGTACAGAACACGACACGCCCCTTCACCCGCCCGCACCGCATCGGCCGGCCTGTGTGCTGCTACGGGCCGTTCCCGGACGGTCGTCTTTCCGCCCCGAGCACCTCGGCGACGCGGTTTCCCCATGCCGCGCCCGGTGTATCGGGCTCGATCAGGCCGGCCGAAGTCGTAGTCGAGGCTGTACTCCGCGACCCCTACGACCTGTCGGCGGTCCTCGGCCACGAGGACGCCGATGCCTTCGGCCTCGTAGGAGCTGGCGTCGGGAGCAAGATCTTCCAACGCCGGCAAATCCGCGATTACGGGACGGCCGGACACAGACATGTTGCGGATCAGCGACATGGCTTGAGCATCCCGCCCCTTCCCGAGGAGCGATGTCCTGATACAAAAGTCGCAGAGCCCGCCCGCCGACGAACCCCGGCGCGCGCCTCGACCTGGACCGGCCGTCGTCCCTCCTCAAGCCCACGAAAGCGGATGGAGCGGCCCCTGCTCGGCTCCCTTGCCGCCGGCAGGAGCCGAAGCGTTCGGCGTACGGCCTAATCAATGTTCCAGGAATGCGAGCCGCGGCACCAAGGTCCGGCCGAGAAGCCCAGTCCACTCGCAAGGGCCGGTGCCGGGGCCGGGCGGGCGGTGTGGCAGTGCGTCAGTTGGCCAGGCCGAAGTCGCCGCCGATCGCGGCTGCGATCTTGTCGATTCCCGTCAGCGCGGTAAGTGTCGTGACCGGGACGCAGCTGTCGGTGGTGGTCCCGTCGCCGAGCTGGCCCGAGCCGTTGCCGCCCCAGGAGCGGACCGTGTTGTCACCGAGCAGGACGACGGTGTGCTCGCGGCCGCCGGCGACCAGCTGAACGCCGGTCAGGCCGGCGACCGGTACAGGCGTGTCGCGCTGGTCGGTGGTGCCGTCGCCGAGCTGGCCCGAAGTGTTCTGGCCCCAGGCGTGGAGGGTGTTGTCGGTGCCCGTGACGGCCAGGCTGTGGTTGCAGCCGGCCGCGATCCGCGAGACCTCACCGGACCAGGTGTCCCTGGTCTTGACGGGGGTGAAGCGGTGGGTGGTGCTGTCGTCGCCGAGCTGGCCCGCCGAGTTGTGCCCCCAGGCCATCACCACGCCGTCGCTGCCCGGCCCTCCGACCAGGGCGAGGTTGTGGTTGCCCCCGGCGGCGATCAGGGTGACCCCGGTCAGGTCGCTCACGCGGGAGGCCATGTTCCTGCTGGCGGAGGTGCCGTCGCCGAGCTGCCCGTTGATGTTGTGGCCCCAGGCCCAGACACTGCCGTCCTCGCGCAGGGCCAGGCTGTGGTGGAGTCCGGCGGCGATCGCGGTCACCTTGTTCAGGCCCTCGACCCGGACCGGGACGCTGCTGTCCATGGTGCTGCCGTTGCCGAGCTGGCCGTAGTTGTTGTGCCCCCAGGCGACGACGGTCCGGTCGGCGAGCAGGGCCAGGCTGTGCTTCCCGCCCGCGGCGATGTCGGTCGCGTTTGACAGGTTGACGACCTGGCCGGGTGCGTTGTGGCTGAACACGGAGCCGTCGCTGAGCTGGCCCGAGCCGTTCGCGCCCCACGACTGCACCGTACGGTCGGTCAACAGGGCCAGCCCGTGACCGTTGTGGCCCCCGGCCCCGCCGGCCGCGATCTTCACCACCTCGGCGTTCGTCAGCCCGAGCACGGTGGTTGCGGTGGTACGGAAGTCGGTCCAGGTCCCGTCCCCGAGCTGCCCGGCACGGTTGTTGCCCCAGGACTTCAGTCTCTTCTCGGACATGGTGTCGTCATCCTTCGACATCGATGGCGTGAGGAGGGCGTTGGGAGTTGCCGCAGCCGCTGTAGCGCCGAGCACACCTCCGCCAGAAACTCACTTAGTGCGATCAGTCGATCACTATGGGTAGTTGTCTGGAGGATGGCAAATCCGGTCAGCGGCGCAGTAGCCATCCACCCTGAGCGACCAAGACCTGCCGCACGGTGGCATCGACCACGGACAAGCCGCACCCGGTACGGGGCTAATCGAGGAAGTTTCGAACGCCCACGGTGGTGGTCGTCAGGCTGCGGTCGAGCAGTGATCTCGAACGGCGGCCCCGGCCCATACGTCTCACGCGTACGAGCGGACGCGTCACCGAACCGGCCGCGTACCGCCGGGGAATCCCGAGAATTCGATGCCCACCGCACCGGATCCGCCCACCCCGCCGCCCCCAGCAGCACGGCCGCGACAGTGAGGCCGCACACCGAGCCCGTAGCTTCGGCCCGCCCCCTGACGGTTGTTGCTGACCGGACGCCGGATACACCGGTCCCGGCGGGTTGCAACTCCTCTTCTCCGGCTACTGATGTACGGGAAGAGGCGTGTCCCAGCCCCGGAAGGCCGCCTCGGTCGCCAAGGCCGGTGCGGACCGCCTCCGCAAGGCCCTCCCCGCCCTCGCCCAGCTGCACCCCGCCGGCTCAAGGCGCTGCTGCCCCACCAGCAGCACACCGACTCCCCGCCGCGCGCTGCGCAACCTCCTCGGCGAAGCCCCGGCTCTGGTCCGGCCGGGCCCGCCGCGCACAGCAAGAGCCACTGTTACGTACGGTCCTGGCCGCCCCGGGCCTCCCTCGCCGCTACGGCCCCCGGCGGGGCTACTGGTACTGCACCCCGGCAGGCCTCGCGGAAGTCGCGGCGTCCGGGGAGTTCGCGCCGACGTCAGGCCGGTCCACCGGCAAGCGAATCGCCTCAGCCGGAAGGGGCCCCCGCGGCGAACACGCCCTGAACGTGCCTGACACCGCCCTCGCCTTCCACCACTCGGAGGTGACCGACCAAGCCCCGAGGGCAGGCGGAAGTCGCCCCCCATCCCGGCCGGTAACCTGGTCCTCGACCCCGTGTTCCTCCTGGCAGACGGCTCCGGCGCATTCGCGGAAGATCGACCACACCACGTCCAGCGCCCGCCTGCTCACCAAGCTGGAGCGCTACGACGCCTACCGCAAGGCACCCGCAACCAGCCGCAGGCACTCCGCCCGTGCCCGCGCTCGCACTGGCAGAAGACGTACGCCGACCCGTACCCGGATCAGCCGTTCCCGCCGCTGCTCCTTGTTTTCGCCCCGCCCTGCCCGGCCACCAGGTAGTCCGCTCACGGGCCCGCCAGCGCCCCCGTGCGGGTGACCGGGCATATCGGATCGGATCGCTGGAGCATGTACAACCAGGGGGTGAGCGCCCCCAGCCCTACGGAGTCGGGGGCAGCCAAGAATCGGGAAGGGCGACGGTTGCAGGCACAGGAGTGCCGAGGGAACCGAGAAGCCCGTAGGGAACCGGGCCGAGCGCGTCCTGGAAGGTCACCGTGCCGGTGGAGAAGTGCGCTCCGCCGAAGTGCACGGTGGTGCCGGTGAAGGTCGCGCGGGTGAACGTCACCGTACCGCCGGCGAACAGCGCGCCGAGGAAGGACATCGGCCGTCCCAGGGACATCGGGTTGCTAGGGAATGTCGCGAAGTCGAATGCCACCCTGCTGCCGACGAACATCGCCTCGTGAAAGGACACCCCTCCGTCGGAGAACCTCGCGTGACCGAAGTGCACGGTGCCGCCGGCTAACGTCGCGCGGGCGAAGGAGACATCGCTGGCGGAGAACGTCGCGCCGGTGAAGGACACGGTGCCACCGCAGAACGTCGCGCCGCTGAAGTCCACCCTGGTGCGGGAGAACGCCGTGTTGGCGAAGGTCACGGTGCCGCTGGGGAATGTCGCTCCGCTGAAGTCGATGGGGCCGTCGATGGTGAGGCCGGTGAGGTCGAGGTCGCAGCCCTGCCAGGAGCGATGGGTTCCCTGGGGGCGCCGGTAGTGGTCGCCGATGAGGCGCAGGATGGTGTGCCGGACTTTGCGGAGTGCGAGGTAGCGGTGGTGTTCTTCCTGGCGGCCGGGGTCGTCGCCGGGGTCGGCGGTGTAGGGGAGTTGGAGGTAGGCGCACAGGACGTCGATGCAGGTCTGGCGCAGGCTGTCGTCGGGGGCGTCGTCGGCGAGGCCGGCGAGGGCGTGGACGCCGCCGAGCTGTACGGCGGGGGAGTCCGAGCCGAGTTGTTCGACGGCTTGGGAGAAGCGCTCGGTGTGGAGGCGGGTGGCCTCGCGGTGGGCGCCGGCTTCATCGACGCGCTGGCGGCGGTAGGCGACGACCAGGGCGACGAGCGCACCGGCCCCGGCGACCACCCCGAAAGAGAGCTTCACCAGGTCGAAGAGGGTCTTCGCATCAAGCTTCGCGGTGCTGTCGACCTCCCGGAAGTCCAACACCACAACCAGACCGTAGAAGACCCCGCCCGCGACCAGGACCGCGGCGGCGAAGGTGACGGTCAGGGCCCGGCCGACCCGCCACAAACGTAACTCCCGCGCATTGGGGGCCGGCCGTGCGTTCGGGTTCGATCGCGACCGTCGTATGGCTCTCATGACGAAGGAGACAAACCTTGCGGACCGGCGGTTGCACCCGTGCGTGCTGCGACGGGCCACAGAGTATTGCCACCCTCCACCCCCTCCGGCGGGATCGGATGACAGCCCCGTGCTCGGTGTGGGGCATCCGATCCGACCATCGGCAACGATCCCCCTCGACGGCAGCGTCAGCTACTACGCGCACAAAACCGCACACTCCCGAACCCGACAGCGGACGACGTGGTGCCGGGGTTGCGGGCCCATCCGGGTGGGAGTCGGCGTTTCGCCCGTACGAACACGACGCCACCGTGCTCGGCCTGTGCCATGAAGGTGTCGCAACCGGGAAATGCCCGGGCGCTCACCGAAAACTTGGGGAAATCATCATGAGGTTACCGGAGACCGGGCACCGGTTCGTCTCCGTGCTCGCCGGGGTTTGGTTGGTTGGGGTGGTGTTGGTTGCTCCCGCCGTGGCCGATACCGATCCGGCAGGCCCGGCGTTCTCCACCGTGCAGACCGGTCAGGCCGAGGCGGCTGTCGTCTACCGGGGCCGGTCATTCCCGGGATCGGGGTCAGCGTTCGCAGGACCCCGAACAAGAACTACCCCCCGATCGGCGCGATCCCCCACGGCGCGGTCATCGAGATCAAGTGCAGGGTCGATGGCGAGGTCGTGGACGGCAATCCACGCTGGTAGCTGCTGAAGGGCGGCGGCGGGGTCGCCACCCGCTGGATCGAGAACGTGAACGGTATCCCCCCGTGGTGCTGAACGCGGCGCACTGAAACACACACCCCCCGGCGCAGGTCCGGCCACCGCCGCGCGCAAGGTGCCCCGCCCGGCCCCGAACCGGGGCACCAGCGCGCCAGGACCGGCGAGTTCGTGATCCACCCCCGCCCCCAACCGGGACCTTTGTGAGCTCAGGGCAGCGCAAACCCTGCGCGTCTACGCCAGCAGCACGATGAGGTCCAGTCATACCCAGTCACACCTGGAGCACTGTCGCGCCGGCTTCACGCCCGTCCTGACGGGCTTCGGTTTCGTTTACTGGTTGGGTGACGCGGGTCTGCGGGTGTGTGATCGCCGTGACGGGAACGGCGCCTTGGTAGGATACGTGGTCGCGTTGCCCGGTGACCGCGCCGACGCGGCAGGCGCCCGGTGTGGTCCTCCGGCCGGATCCTGGCCTACGGCCTGTCCCTGCCCCACGTGCGTGAGCGCTTCGAACCCGCTGTCAGCCGGCAGGACCTCACCCACACGCAGGACGGCCGGGATCTCCCGGCACCTACCCGGACGCGCGCATCGTCACGGCGGGCCGTCTCGTCACCGACCTGTCCGACGCGGTGATCGGCACGGTGCCCTTCGGCCTGCTGCGCCCGGGTCTTCAACAGTGACCTCAGACTGTCGATTCATGATCACTTCATTCTCAAATCGTCGGCTCTGATCCGCTCCGGCGGGATCACCGCGCTGATCACGTCCCGTTTCACGCCGGACGCCAAGGACTCTTCCGCCTGTGAGCGGATGTACGCCCTGGGCGACTGGTCGGGGCGGTCAGCCTGCCAGCCGGCGCGCATCAGAAGACGCTGGGAACCGGGTTGTCACCGACGTGCTGTTCCTGCGGCGCCGAATCGAGGGAGAGCCGCGAGGGGACTCCCGGTGGCTGACGGTCTCGGAGGAGATTCTTCCCGGCCACCGAGCAGGCCTCCCGCACCCCCGGCGCCCGTACCGCCCGCTTGTTGGAGGGCGCGGCCCGTACGGGGTTCAGAGCCGGTTTCCGCGCTTTGGAGCGTGCGCCCCGTACGGGCGCGCGGCGGCGGCGCCCCGGCCGTCCTGACCCTGCTGACCGTGCTCGTCGAGGCCGTCGAGGCCGCTGCCGCGTGGCACCGCGCGCAGGAGTACCGCGCCCAGACCAAGGCAGCCTCCCAGGCCGCCGCCCCGCCACGCGAGGCCGCGCTGGCCGGCGCCCCCGCCCGTACGAGGGGTCGTACGACGTCCTGCACGACGTCCCGTACGGCGACGCGGACCGTACGGGTGACACCGACTCCTGGCCGTGGCCCCGCACCGTCCCCGCCCGTTGCCGGTATACCGCCCTGACCGCCCTGACCGCCCGGGGATCCCGGGCCCGGGCCCGGGCCCGGCCCGGGCGTGGCGTACTCGCGTTGACCCTGGGCCCGGACCAGGATCGCGGCCCCGTTGCGTTCGCGCTGCCCCGGGCGCTGGGGCGGTGCGTTCGCGCTGACCGTACGAAGGAGCAGCCCGCCATGGCTACGCCCGCCCCCGTGCCGTTGCCGGGTGAGCCGTTCTCCGAGGCCTTGTCCGAGGCGGCCCAGGCGGCGGCGATGTCGGTACGGCTTCTCCTGACGATCACGGACGCGGTGCGCCGCGCTGCCCAAAGACACCACCACGGCCACGAGACCGACCTCGACCAGGAGACGGAGAACCTCGCACCCGCCCGGGCCGCCGAGCAGCTGCGCACGGTGCTGCCCGGGAATGTTCTGGCGGACCTGGTGGCGGGGGAGGACTGGCCGGTGATGGCCCGCCGGCTCGCCGGCCTCCAGCACGCCGGCGTCGACCTGGCCGTGTTCCTCCCCCAACTCGGGCACATGACCCAAGGTGTCCACCAGGCGGTCGCCGCGAACACGGCCCGTACAGGGGCGCAGGGCACGGACCGCTGGGCCGGCCTGCTCAGGGCGACCATGCCCGAGGGCCTGGTCCGTGACGCGATCCTCGCCTCCCCCACCTGGCCGCGCATCGCCTCCGCCATGGCCCGCCTCGACGACCAGGGCGTCGAGGTCGCCCGCGTCCTGGCCGACGCGCACACGGCGGGGACCGGCGTCGACCGGGCCGTCGCCGCCCTCACCACCCAGGCCGCCCGTACCATCCCCGCCCCCGACGTCGACCACGGCCGCCGTACGACGACAGCCGGCCCCGGCGGCCCCGACCGCGACCACGGCCGCCATACGGACCCCGGCCCCAGCCGTCGCGCCGTCCCCGACGGCGCCCGCCTCCGCCGTCCGGCGTTCGGACCCCGGCCGTCGCCCCGTCCCTGACGGCGCCCGCCCTGCCGTCCGGCGTTCCCGGCCAAGGGCCCGTACGAACCGCCCCCGGGCAGCGGGCAGAAACCGGACCCGTGGACCGCGCCCGCGGTGAGTACGTACGCGCGGCGGGTCTGGGGCCCGCTGACCGAGGGCCTGGACGTCCCCCGGGACCTGGACCTCGGCAACCGCGCCAGGGCCCTGCGCCAACTCGGTATCAAGGAAACCACCCACACCCGCCTGGTCGCCGCGCTCCCCGAGCACCTGCCCCACCGGGAGGCCGTGCTCCTGGTGAGTACCCGTCAGTGGCCGCTCCTCGCCGCCCGGATGCACCACATGAACCAGAGCGGCATCCCCGTCGACGCCCGCCAGGGCCCGCCTTACCCCCGACGGCGAGCCCTGGCGCCGCGGCCCCGCCTCCGACACCCCGGGGACGCCTGCTATTCGCCGCCCCCAAGGCGCTCACCACCCCGCTCGACGCCGAACTGCCCACCCCCCCCACGTCTCGACGGCCGCGGCCCGCTCCCGCTCGACCACCACCCCACCCCACCCGCCGCCGGCCCGGTTCCCGCCGCCGCTTCGGCCGGGCGGGCGGTGCCCGCACACCGCCCGCAGGCCGCCGCTTCCGCACCGCGGTAAGGGCGCGGACGGTAGAAGCGCTCCCGGGCGTTCCAGGAAACTGGAACGCCCGGACCTCGGTGGCCTCTGCCGGGGGAAGCTGCTCGGCCGTCAGATCGCCGACCCCCTCGTACGGGCGCCGGTACGGTACTGCCCGGCGTGGACCACCACCGCAACCGGATCACCCTGCACGTCGGCGGCGCGTTTGCCCATCCTCTTCGTCGACGAGCCGGGGTTCCCGTTGTCCCGGGGCGGATTCCGGGATGCCGCCAGGTGGCCGTTGCCTAGTCAGCGTGCTGAGGGGGAGCTACGGGCAGCACTCCGCCAGCGGTGTTCTCATCCGTTTCGCCGGTGGGTTGCGCGGCTTGCCCCCTATCCGTGTACGGGCGGGCGTTCAAGGGCTCTGAGCGGTGAACTCACTGCTCAGAGCCCTTGAATGGAACTTTCGCCGCTGCGCAATCTGGTGCCCGGCGGAAGTCACACGTCACAACACGCTGCTATCCCTCTATAACCCCTCTACGGGCGTTCGGCTCGCTCGAAGACCTCGCGACCGCCGGAAGCCGCCCGTCACATTTGCCGCCCCACCCTACAACCAAGGCACAGGCGAACAGGGGTTGCGCCGCTAACTCCCGTCCGTCCCATGGTTCGTGTTGTTCAGCTCCACCCCGCGACACAAAGGGGCGGAGGTCTCCACGCTCCGCCCCGCCGCCTACCGCTCCCGGTGCGCCCCGGCGAAGGAATCCGTGATGTCGACGCCCAAACCGGCCCCGCTCGCTCCCACCGCCCTCCCGGCCACGACCGATCCGGCCAACCCCCCCGGCCGGTGGCTCGTACGACCCGCCCGTCCCGGCCCCGCCCGCCGGACCGCAGCAGCCGGCCCCGGCCCCGCCCTTGCTGGGGACGTCGCCGGTCGTGGTGGCCGTCCTGGTGTTCCTCGTGGCCTGGTGGTGCCGCTCGCGTGCGCGGCCGCGGGCTACCTGGTCTACGCCCACCCGGCGGCCCGTGAGCCGCTGACCATCGCCGCCACCGTCCGGGGAGCTCTCGCGGGGCGTGGCGGCGGCCGTGTTCGCCGCGCTCGCGCTGCTCCGGCCACGGTGAGGGCCCGGAGCGCTCGCGGCGGAGGCGAGCGCCCCGGCCGTGCGGCGCCCCGGCCGCACGGCGCCCGGCAACCGATCCGCAGCCGTTCGAGATCCCACCCGGCACCCGCCACGATGCAACCCGGCCTGGCGGTACGTCAGAAAACTGCCGCTCGTCGTCGTCCGGCGCGCTGCCGATCCAGGCGAGCGGACCGTCCGGTCTGGTGCCCCAGTGCGGCGCCCGGGTTTCGTGCCCGGCACTCAGGACGCAGATCCGCCCCCACCGCCCGCGCCACCCCGGACAGACCCCGGCGAGCACAACCATCTCACCGGTACGGCGTGTTCGTACCGGTCCTGGAACACCTGGAGCTCGTCACGGAGCTCACGCCCCAACCGGGTCTCCTCCCGCTCCATCAGCCCCCGCAGCCGCTGAACCCCGGTGATCGGCCAGCACAGCACCGATCACCGTCTCCCCCCTCCTCACACACGCGGCGCCGGATGTGCCCGGCGACCGCCGTACGCACCCGCACCCCGGCACCCCCTCACCTCACCAGGCCGCGCTACCACCTCCTCGCCGCTCACGTCGCCCTCACCCATTCGACGCCGAGCGCGGCCAGCTGCCCGCGCTGCTCCGCGCTGAGCCCCGCCTGCCGGGTACGGGTGTTGCTGACCCACACCCCGAGGCGGACGGGTCCCTCGGGCAGGTCCTCGACGTGGGCCCGGGGGACGACGGTTTTCCCTTCACGTGCGGCGTACTGGGCGAGCGCGGCGACCCCGCGCTCGAACGCCCCGCCCGCCGCCCCGCGCCGCGCCCGCACCTTCACCGCAGCGCCGGCCGGGGCAGCCGGCTTCTCCGGAGGCCGGACACCGAGCTGGACCAGGCGCTCGCGCTGCTCCTGCGACAACCCGCCCCAGCCTTCTTGTTGGGCGGCGAGCCACCGGCCGATGTCCAGGCCGTTGACCATCGCCCCGGGCTCCACGTACCCGAGCACGCTCCCCGGGGCCACAAGGCCCCTCAGAGCCGCGTAGTAGCGCTGCCAGTCAACCGGCCACACGGGGTTCCAGTCCGGGTCGATCGCGGCGAGCCGCGCCGCACGCTCCTTCGCCCGCGCCGCGTTCTTCCCCAGCCCGTGCTTCTTCCGCGCGTTGGCCAGCCACTGCCCGACGGGCCGGTCCATCATCATCGCCGTCACCGGCGCCGCGAGCGTCCTGTACGCGTCGAAGTACGCCTTCGCCGCACCGAGGTTCTCCTCCCACGCCGCGTCGGCCGGGTCCCAGACGACGTCGAGCGCCTCCAGATCGGCCGCCCGCTCGGAGAGCATGCTCCCGGCCCGCATCGCCCGACGCTGGTCGGACAGCCACCGCCCCAGCGGAAACCCGCCCTCACCGCCGCGCTCTCCACCCTCTCCGCCGCCTTCGACGTGGTGGTACGGGACAGCGAGATCACCCTCCCGCTCCCGGTACGCGACGGCCGCCCGGTGCCCCGCCTTCCAGTTCGCGTGCTCGGGCTCGATCAAGTTGTACCGCACCAACCGCGCCACCAACTCCGGATCCCGGTGCTCTCCGAACCGAAGGAGCAACCGCTCCTCCTCATCGCCGTCGCCCTCCGGCGCCTTGCCGAGCCACGGCGACGTCGGCCTGGCCCGCTTCATGTCCTCCTGTGGAATGGCCAGCATTTCCACCGCGCGCTCATCATGCGCCCGCAACCCGGAAAGGACTTTCAGCAACGGCCTATACGAAGCCGAATACGGCATGTCTTCCGGGACTTCATCCGGGCCGAGAAAAACAGGCACAATCAGCGTCGCCAATTTGTCCTGACCCGGTTTTTGGCGCAGCGCCCGGCCGATGGCCTGGACGATATCCACAGCCGACCCCTTCGGGTCGATGAGGGCCACGGAATCCACACTCGGGCAGTCGACCCCTTCGCCGAGGACCCGGCAGTTCGACATGACGGCGCGCCCGGCGTGCCGCCCGAACCGGTACAGCTCGTCCGCCCGTACCTGCGGCTCGTGCTCACCCGACAGCCACCCCGACCACACCCGTACCGGGTGACGGCCAGGGTCGGCGGCGTGCAGCCGGGCCGCGACTCTGCCCAGCCCGGCGGAGAAGGCGTTCGCCTCGATGGTGCGGTGGTGGAAGGTGATGCACCGCTCCAGCCCGTGTTCCGCCATGGTCTCCAGCAGGGCGGCCTGGAGCACCGCCAGACGCTCGCCCCGCACGTCCTCCTCGTTACGCTCCACGCCGTACAGCCGCTCCAGCGTCAACGATTCGTCCCGCAACTCGGCGACCACGATCTGATACCGGGCCAACAACCCCCGAGCGATCGCGTCCGAGAGATCCATCGCCCACAGAACCGGCCCGAAAATCGTCTCATCCGCCATGGAACAGGCCATCTCCACCGGCAACCGGTCCAGCCTCGCCCGCCCCTCGACCTCGCTCTCCCGCCCCCGGATCCGAGGGGGTCGATCCATCCAGATCCTCGGCGTCGCCGTCAGATACAACCGCCGCACCGCCGGCACCAACTCCTGACGGTGCACAGCCGCCCACGCCTTCCCCAACGACCCCGACGTACGGTGCGCCTCGTCCACGACCACCAGGTCCCACACGTCCATCGGGAGCCCGTAGGAACCCTCATGAGCCTCGATCAGGACCGGCAGCGACGCGTAGGTCGCGAACATCGTCACCGGCCCGCTGCCGTAGTGCAGGGCCAGCTGCGGGGCGCTGGTCGTCGAAGGCACCCGCAAGTCGTACAGACGCGGATCGTCCTCCATCGAACACACCGCCACCATCGGCCCCGTACGCCCGAAAGCCCGCCACTCCCGCACCGTCTGCGCAAGCAATTCCAGAGTCGGAAGAAGAACCAGCACACGCCCGTACGGAGAAATACGCTGCGCCGCACCAGCGGCAATAAAGGTCTTTCCCGTACCGCAGGCCGCGTGCACCTGACCGCGCATCCCATTGTTCGAAATGTGCTGCCCGGGGCGGATCTCCAGCCCGGCCACGATGGCGTCCACCGCCTCCGCCTGATGCGGACGGAGCGTAATTTCACCGGTCATCGAAAGATCGTCTCCAGATCCAGACGCGAGGGTACCTCTTCGTTCGTGATCCTACCCGTGCATCATTTGATGCACGGGCCGATGCATCATGATGCATCACATCGGCTGACGATTGTCCTGTCCCGGTCCCATCATGTCCGGTTGATGTGCTACGCTCCCCGAGCGTCACAGAATCATGTGCAGGTGGATCGCCCGCCAATCAGCGGGCGCAGACGTGTTCAGGTGGTTGTTCCCTCACCGTCCCGGATCTATCCGGGCTTGTCCTCGCGACGACGGGGGAGTACGGGGCCGGCGCCCGGCCGGTGGTGACGATCCATTAGGGATCCTACCCAGCAAGCGGTTTGATGCACCGTCACCGGCTCCACGACCCCGGCCACCTGACCCGTAGCCAGCCATTCCGGCGCAGCCGGAATAGGGATTGAAGCGAAGCGGAAATCCCCAATTCCCGCGCGGGAATTGTCCTTTTCCTTTCCTGGAGCGAAGCGAAAAGGAAGGATATTCACGCGCAGCGTGAACAGGAAAGGTGCGAAGCGTCTTTCCTGTCGGTTAGAGAATTCGCGAAGCGGATTCTCTCGCTTGCAAGCTGCGCAGCAGCTTGGTACCCGCTCCGCGGGGGCCTTAGGCCGGGAGGAGAGCCGAGCGGAGAGCCCGGAGGGAAAGCGG